>CAZNPX010000001.1:0-134093 GCA_964575175.1 uncultured Hyphomicrobiales bacterium
CGCTGAACAAGCTCTCGCAGAAGCGCCAGTCGGTGAACCCGCAGACCGCGGCGGGGTAAGGCTCTGCTTCGTCATGCCCGGCCTCTCAAGTCGGTTTTAGCCGGCTTGAGAGCCAGACCTGACGGGATCTGGCTTGCGATGCGCAGGGCAAGCCCGCGCATGAGGGGAGCGGGAAAACGGGGAAACCGCCTTTTCCGCCTGCGCGGTTTTTCTTTTTGTCTCAGCAGCTTCCGCAAAATCCTAAAAAACTAAATCCCCGCTTTCCGGCGCGCATGTAGATTCGCGCATGTCGTTTTCGTTCGAGGGCGCGCTCATGAGGCGTCTTGATCGCGGGAAACGGCCGGCGTCTCCGTGCGCGGTTCGCAGCCGCGCTCCGGGACGGCGCGGGGCCACCGCCCGGCGAGACTAGGCTCGCCTGCCGGGAGCACGGCTGACGGAGCGAGCGGAGCCGGTGCCGGATTTGTCCGGAGCCGGCGAAGACAGGGTCTTCGGCAAGTCCGCTTCACGAAAAGCGCGGCCCGCGTCCGATAAACCGCCGTCGCGGAGCGCTGCGAAGCGATGCGCGTCCTTTTCGCGCGTGCTTGATGCCTGCATCATTCGCACAAAGGAAAGGGACGCGAGAATGAAGAGCTTGGCGCTACGCGGCGCTCCGCACCCTCGAAAGATTTCGCGGGCATGCATCGGCTTGCCTTGTCGAGCGCTGTTTGAAATCCGAATCTGGAGTGTCTGAGCGGTGCATCCGCATGTGCGCCCGGCTCGCGGCTTTGCCTGAAAAGAAACGGCCGCTCACCGATCCCGGACAGATCCGGGATCAGCATATAAAGCGCCCAAGCCGGCTATAGCCGACCTGGGCGGTCCGTTTCTTTATTCGGCGGGCACGATCTTCGCGCTGTCGGGGTTCGGTTTTCTGCCGAAGGTGCGGCGGCGCCATTCGGCCATGTTCTCGATGGCCATCAGGAGCGCCGGGGTTACGACCAGCGTCAGCACGGTCGCGAAGCCGAGGCCGAAGACGATGGCGGTGGAAAGGTTGATCCACCACTGCGTCGCCGGGGCGCCGACCGCAACCTCGCGCATCACGAAGTCGAGGTTCACGCCGAAGGCGATCGGCAGCACGCCGAGGATCGCCGCGACCGCGGTGAGCACCACGGGGCGGGCACGCTCGCGACAGGTGAGCAGGATCGCGTCATAGGTCTTCATGCCCTCGGCGCGTAGCCTGTCATAGGTGTCGATCAGCACGATATTGTTGTTCACGATCACGCCCGCGTTCGCGATCACGCCGATGCCGCCCATGACCACGCCGAAGGGCTGGCCCATGATCATGAAGCCGAGCATGACGCCGAAGGTCGAAAGCACGACCGCCGTGAGCACCACGAAGACCGACGTGATCTTGTTGAACTGCGCGAGCAGGATCGTGAAGATCAGGAAGATCGCGGTCAGGAAGGCGGTGACGAGAAAGGCGCTGGCCTGTTCGCGCTCTTCGTCTTCGCCCTTGAGCTTCCACAGCACGCCCTGGCCGAGGTCGAGCTTCGATACCTCGGCTGCGATTTCCTGCTGCACCACCGAGCTTTGCGCGCCGGCGGCGACGTTCGACTGCACCGTGATGATGCGGTTGCCGTTGACGCGCTTGATGTTGCCGACCTTCCGCGCCGGCGCGCGCTCGACGAAATTGCCGAGCGGGATGTGGCCGACGGTGGTCTGTGCGCGCAACTCGTCGATCTGGCCGAGCGAGCGCAGCTCGGGCGGGAAGCGGACGATGATGTCGACCGGCTTGTCGGCTTCCGGCGGACGGTAATCGGTGATCTTGAGGCCGTTGGTGACGAGCTGCACCGCGCTGCCGACGGTGGCGGCGCTCGCGCCGTATTGCGCGGCGAGGGCCTTGTTCACCTGAATGGTCCAGTCGATGCCGGGAAGCTGCTGCCCGTCGTCGAGATCGCGCACAAGCGGATGCTTCGCCAGCACCGCCGAGACCTTCTCGGCCGCGGCCGGCAGGAGATCCGGGTTCAGCGCCGAGAGCTGCACCTGCACGGGCTTGCCGGTCGGCGGGCCCGCGCGCGGCGCGGTTACCTCGATCAGCACGCCGGGAATGTCCTTGGTGGCCGCGCGCATCTGATCCATGATCTCGCGTGCCTTCGGGCGCGTCTTCCAGTCCGCGAATTCGAACTGCATGACGCCGACGGTATCCTCCGAAAGCTCGTCCATGCCGCGCGGCTGTTCGCCGATGCGGGAATAGACCGTGGAGAGGCCGGGGAATTTCAGCACGCGCGCCTCGACTTGCCGCATCATGCGGTCCTTCTCGTCGATCGAGAGATTGCCGCGGGCGTGGATCACGACCTGACCGAAATCCGGCTCGACATCGGGGAAGAATTCGACGCCGCGGCCCAAGCGGCCATAGCTCACCTGAATGGCGACCAGTACCGCAATCACGATCATGAGCGTGGTGCCGGGGCGCGCGATCGCGGATTTTACGAGCCGCATATAGGGGCCGCGGTCGGATACGCGATCGTCATGCGGCACGGGTGCCGCCCGGCCGAGCAACGCGCCGAGCGTCGGCGTGAAGATGAGGGCCACGATCATCGACGCGAACAGGGTCGCGATCAGCGTGATCGGCAGATATTTCATGAACTCGCCGACCACGCCCGGCCAGAACAGGAGCGGCGAGAAGGCGGCGATGCGCGTGAAGGTCGCGGAGATGACGGGTGCCGCCATGCGCTTGGCCGCGAGCGAATAAGCCGCGCGTGGTTCCATCCCTTCGGACATGCGCCGCTCGGCAAATTCCGACACGATGATCGCGTCGTCCACCAGCATGCCGACTGCAAGGATCAGCGAGAACAGCACCACGATGTTGATGGTGAGCCCGGCGAGATAGAGGCCGAGTACGCCGGTCAGGAACGATGCCGGGATCGCGATGCCGATGAAGACCGACGCGCGCAGGCCCAGCGCAAAAAGAATAATGACGGTGACCAGCAGCACCGCGGTCGCGACCGCGTTCTGGAGGTCATGGAGCATGATGCGGATCGTCTTCGACTTGTCCTGCGTGTAGGAAACCTTGACCGCCTCCGGCCAGGTCTTCTGCAACTGCTCGACGACCTTCTTCACGCCGTCGACGGTGTTGATCAGGTTCTCGCCGGTGCGTTTCGACACCTCGATGGTCATGGCCGGCTGGCCGTTGACGCGCGTGATCGTAAGCGCGTCCTTGAAGGTGGGGCGCACGTCGGCGATGTCGCCGAGCGTCACATTCGCGCCGGAGGTGGCGGCGACCGGAATGCGGAGCACGTCTTCCGGCCGTTCGATCAGCGACGGCACTTTCACCGCGAAGCGCCCCGTCTCGCCCTCGATGGCGCCTGCGGCGACCAGACTGTTCGAGGCGCGGGTGATCTGAAGCAGCTGGTCCAGCGAGACGTTGTAGCTTTTCATCAGCGCGGGATTGGCGATGATTTCCACCACTTCGTCGCGCGCTCCGCGCAACTCGGCGGAGAGCACGCCCGGCGCCTGTTCGATGGCATTCTTCGCGGTGCGGGCAATCCGCAGGAGCGTGCGCTCCGGCACGTCGCCTGAAAGCGACACGACGATGACCGGGTAGAGCGAGAGGTTTACCTCCTGCACCAACGGCTCTTCCATGTCGGTCGGCATGTCGCGCTTGGACTCGTCGACTTTCGCGCGCACATCCGCGAGCGCGGATTTGGAATCGAAGCCGGCCTGGAATTCGAGCAGCACGTAGCCGCCGCCCTCGAAGGCCTGGCTGCGCATCTCCTTCACGTTGCCGACGGACTTCAGCTTGGTTTCGACCGGGCGGAGCAGGAGACGCTCGGCGTCCTCGGGGCTGATGCCGCGCTGGGCGAGCTGCACATAGACGATGGGAATGCGCACGTCAGGCTCGGATTCCTTCGCGATCCGGACATAGGCGACGGTGCCCGCGAGCAGCAGGAAGATCAGCGTGGCGATGGTGAGCCGTGCGCGCGTAATCGCAAAATCGACGGGGTTCATTGCGAAGCTCCCTTAGCGCTGGGCGTTCTGCGGGTCGGCGGTGACGGCTTCGACGATCTGGTCCTCGCGCACGAAGTCCTGGCCCTGCACGATCACCCGCGTCCCGTCCGCGATGCCCTTGACCCACATCGACTGGTGCTCGTCGTCGACAATCTCGACCGGAATGAAGGCGACCTTGCCTTCGCCGTTCACGGCGCGGACGCCGAGCTTGCCCTGTGCCGAGAAGGTGAGGGCGGAGCGGGGCACCTTCGTCGCCTGCAACGTCGCCATCGAAATCGCGACTTCGGCGGTGATGCCGTCGGGGATGCGGTTGCCGGGGTTCGCCGCCTCGATGTCCACGCGATAGGTGCGGGTGGTGGCGGCGGCGCTTTTCGAGATGTAGCGCACCTTGCCTTTCACGATCTCGCCGGAGACGAGCCGCAGTTCGGCTTCTTCGCCAAGGCGAATGCTGCCGATCTTCTTTTCCGACACCTCGACGATCGCGACGATGGGATCGAGCGCGATCATTCGTGCGATCTCGTTGCCGCCGGTTCCGCCTCCCATCGCCGGCATCAGCATCAGGAACTGGCCCTGCTCGGCGGACACTTGATCGACGACGCCGTCCCACGGCGCAGTAATGCGGATGCGTTCGGCCTCCGCTTCGGCTTGCGCGAGCGCCGCTTCGGCGGCGCGGAGCTGCGAGGCGATGCTGTTGGCGTCGAGCTTCGGCAGATTGCCCTGCTCGATCAGCTTGGTGCGGGCCTCGAATTCGGCTTTGCGCTGCTGCACCAATGCGCGCGCCTGCGAAAGCTGGGCGGCGCGGCCGTCGTCGGTGAGCACGGCGAGAACGTCGCCCGCTTTCACCCGGTCCCCGCGCTTCACGCGCAACTCCGTAATGATGGCCTGGGTGCGGGCAACGATGGAAACCTTCTTGTCGGCTTCGGTGCGGCCGGAAAGCACGAGCTTCGGCTGATGCTGTTCGGTGCTCAGGGTCATGACGGCCACGCGAAACTTTTCCGCGGCCTGTTGCGCGGCGCTTGCCGCCGGCGGCTCTTGATGCGGAAAAAGAATGCCCGAGCCCACCCACAGCACCGCGAGCGTGACGAGCGTCAGCGCGAGGAGCTTGCTGCCTCGCACCGGGCTTTTCGCGTAAATCGACATGGCGCGATCGCGCAGTGGTTTCAGCCTGCCGCCGATTGCGACGAAGCGCTGCTTCACTTCCTTCGCCGCGAAGCTGATGTTCTTTTTCGTGCTCTCGAGATTGCCGTGCATGGCTTACTCCCTGGCGGCCTGGCGGCTCGCCGTTTGATTCTTCGCAACGTGTTTGCCGGGATCGGTAAGCAGGAAATGTGTGACCGACAGCAGCGTCGGCAGCACCGTTTCCGCATCGAATTCAGGGTCGACCGCCCTGCGCCAGTAGAGCCCGTCCACGAGCGCCATCAGCATGGTCGCGGCAATTTCGAGGTCGAGCTCCGGCGAAATGTCGCCACGCGCCACGGCCGCGCGAAGCACGTTCAGCATGCCCGCTTTCACTTCCTGTTCGACGCCTGCATAGATCTTCGCAATCTCGGGATTGCGGCGGCTCTCGGCCTTGATCTCGGCGTGCAGGCAGATTTCTTCAGTGCTTTCTTCCACGATGTAGTGCCGCGCGGCGGCTGCGAGCGCCGGGAAAAATTCCGGCGCCTCGACGATGGCCTGGAATTTCTCGGCCACATCCGCGCGGTCCTGCTCGGCGATGCCGGCGATGATCGCCTCCTTCGAAGGGAAGTAGCGATACAGGCTGCCAGGGCTCATCTGCGCTTCGGCGCAGATCTGCTGCATCGACGTGCCGTGAAATCCGCTGTGGGAGAAGCAGCGTTTGGCCGCCGCGAGAATCTCTTCCCGGCGGTCCATCTGACGCTTGGTGCTGGCGCGGCGCATTGTCCTTGGTCCTCTGCGCAGCGGCCTGAACCGGGCTTAGCTGCGCTGCGGTAAAAGCGAATGAACGTTCGCTCGCAATCCGCGAACCCATTATTCCTCAGTGAAAACGGAGTCAAATCGGCCGGCGGCGGGATTTCCGGCGAGGTACCCGGGCGGGAGGAAAATGCTGCGGATGCGGGAAGTTAACGGCCTTGCCCCGCTTTTCGGCTTGACGGGGGAGGCTGCCAATGGTGCCAATGCAACTCTACTGCCGCACGCCTGCGGAAGGCGGGCGGAGCAATGAAAACAAGGGCGCCGTTTCCAAGCGCCCGCTCAATGGGAGGACGATAATGCGTAAGTGGCTATTCGCCGCCGCGGGAATTTTTGCGCTCGGCATCACGGGTGCTTCTGCTCAGAACTACCCCACCCGTAATATCACCATGGTAATTCCCTTCGCGGCCGGTGGCCCGACTGATACGGTCGGCCGTCTGATCGCGGAATCGATGACGAAGACCCTCGGCCAGACGATCGTGGTTGAAAACGTCGCCGGTGCCGGCGGCACGCGCGGGCCGGCGCAAGTCTCGAAGGCGACGGCCGACGGCTACACGGTGCTGTTGCATCACATCGGCATGGCAACGACGGCCACGCTTTATCGCAAGCTTGCGTTCGACGCGATCAAGGACTTCGAGACCATCGGCCTCGTCACCGACGCGCCGATGTCGCTCATCGCCCGCCCTGACTTCCCGGCGAACAACCTCGCGGAAGTGATCGAATATGTGAAGAAGAACAAGGATAAGGTCGCCTATGCCAATGCCGGCGTCGGCGCGGCTTCGCATCTTTGCGGCATGCTGCTCATGTCGTCGATCGGCGTGCAGATGAACACCATCCCCTACAAGGGCACGGGTCCGGCGATGACCGACGTGCTCGGCGGCCAGGTCGATCTGATGTGCGACCAGACCACCAACACCACGAGCCACATCAAGGGCGGCAAGGTGAAGGCCTATGGCGTCACCACCAAAACCCGCGTGAAGAATCTCGCGGATTTGCCGACGCTTGATGAAGCGGGCCTCAAGGGCTTCGACCTCGCCGTGTGGCACGGTCTCTATGCGCCGAAGGGCACGCCGAAGGATGTGGTGGAGAAGCTTTCGGCAGCGCTCCAGACCGCGCTCAGGGACCCGAAGGTGATCGAGCGCTTTGCTTCGCTCGGCACCGAGCCGGTGCCGCAGGGCGAAGCCACGCCGGCGGCGCATGCCGCGAAGCTGAAGTCGGAAATCGACAAGTGGCGTCCGCTGATTCAGGCGGCCGGCGTTTACGCCGACTGATGCCGGCTTCGATGATTTGGTGAAGCTTCGGCCGGAAGCGTTTCAGCTTCCGGCCGGACTTTCTTGGCGGGGGGAATACGCCATGCTTACGATTCGCAATCCGAAGGATTTTTATACCGGACTGTTGCTGCTCGCGATCTCTGCAATCTTTGCCTACGGATTGCTCGAGCTTCCGATCGGAACAGCGTACCGGATGGGCCCGGGATACTTTCCGCTGGTGCTCACGGGCCTGCTGACGATCTTTTCTCTGTTTATTCTGGTCAACGGTTTTCGCACCGACGGCGAGGCGGTCGGGGAAATTCCCTGGCGCGGGCTGATCATCATAACGCTCGCTGTCGTGCTCTACGGCGCGACCCTGAAAGGTCTCGGCCTTGTTCCCGCGCTTGCCTTGACGGTTCTCATCTCGACCTTCGCGGGCGACGAGTGGGATGCCAAAGTCGCGCTCAGTGTGACCGTGGTGCTCGTTGCCGGTTCGGTTGCGGTTTTCGTGAAGGGGCTCGGCCTGCCGCTCTCCTTGTTCGGTCCTTGGGTAGGCGGGTTCTAGAATGGATATCTTTTCCAACCTTGCGTTCGGGTTCGAGCACGCGCTCACCCTGAATAACCTTTTCTATTGCTTTATCGGCGTGTTGCTCGGAACGCTGATCGGCGTGTTGCCCGGCCTCGGGCCGGTGGCGACGATCGCGATGCTGCTTCCGATCACCTTCGGGCTGCCGTCGGTGACCGCGATGATCATGCTTGCGGGCATCTACTACGGCGCGCAATATGGCGGCTCGACCACGGCAATTCTCGTCAACCTTCCGGGCGAACCGGGGTCGGTGGTTACCGCGATCGACGGTCATCAACTTGCGCGCAAAGGTAAGGCGGGGCTCGCGCTCTTTACCGCAGCCGTTGGCTCGTTCTTCGCGGGCACGGTGTCGACCTTCCTGATCGCGGGCTTTGCGCCGCCGCTGGCCAACGTGGCACTTACGTTCGGCCCGGCAGAGTATTTCGCGCTTATGGTGCTCGGTCTTGCCGCGGCGGTCGCGCTTGCGCACGGCTCGGTGCTGAAGGCTCTGGCGATGATCGTGCTTGGGCTGCTGCTCGGGACGATGGGGCAGGACCTTTATACGGGTACGCCGCGCTTCACCTTCGGCTCCAATGAATTCGCAGACGGCATCGACTTCACCGCGCTGGCGATGGGCGTATTCGGAATCGGCGAAATCATCCGCAACCTCGAACGGAGCGAAGTGCGCGAGCCGATCAAGTCGAAGATCCGCGATCTCATTCCGACGCGCGACGAGCTCAAGTCCATCATCATGCCGGTGCTGCGTGGGACCGGCCTGGGCTCGCTGCTCGGCATTCTGCCGGGTGGCGGCGCGGTGCTCGGCTCGTTCGCTTCCTATTCAGTCGAGAAGAAGCTTTCGAAGAACCCAATACCGTTCGGCAAGGGTGCGATCGAGGGCGTGGCCGGGCCGGAGTCCGCGAACAACGCGGGTGCGCAGACCTCCTTCATTCCGATGCTGACGCTTGGCATCCCTTCCAATCCGGTCATGGCGCTCATGATCGGCGCCCTCATCATTCAGGGCGTGGTGCCGGGCCCCAACGTGATCACCGAGAAGCCCGACCTGTTCTGGGGCCTGATTACGTCGATGTGGGTCGGCAATGCGATGCTGCTGGTTCTGAACCTGCCGCTGATCGGCATTTGGGTGCGGTTGATGACCGTGCCCTACAAGGTGCTGTTCCCGGCGATCATCGCGGTCTGCTGCATCGGCGTCTATTCGATCAGCAACAATCCCTTCGACGTCTATATGATGGCCGCGTTCGGCGTGGTCGGGTACTTCCTCATCAAGCTCGATTGCGAGCCCGCGCCGCTCCTGCTCGGTTTCGTGATCGGCAAGCTGCTCGAGGAATATCTGCGGCGGGCGATGTTGCTGTCGCGCGGCGATCCGATGGTCTTCCTCCAGCGTCCGATCAGCGCGACCCTGCTGATTCTGGCCCTGATTGCGCTCGTGGTGGTCCTGCTGCCTGCGGTCAGAAAAAAGCGGGAAGAAGCGTTCCGGGAGTAAAAAGTCGCGGGGTTGTTTCCCTTTACAGGGCGGGGGTGCTTTGCTATTCCCGCCCGTCTCCGCGAGGTCCGCCTCGCGGCCCGATTGGTGCGGGCGCATAGCTCAGTTGGTAGAGCAGCTGACTCTTAATCAGCGGGTCCTAGGTTCGAGCCCTAGTGCGCCCACCAAGTTTTCCCTTACAAATCAACGCCCAAAAGAGAACAAAACGGCACGCGCCGGTCTTTGTGCGACTGTTTGCGCCTTCGCCGTGTGACTTTGAAAGTCACAAGCTGGCCGCCGGGCGGAGATTGCAGGCGACGCAGCGAAGGCGATCCGGCGCCGAGCCTGCGAACTTTATGCAGCGTAACGGCAGCAAACACCACAATCCCTTTGCATCTCATCAGCGCTCTGCGCTTCTCGATGACGGTGTTGGAAAACTCTCGCATGATCGAAAGATCGCGCTTCGTGCTGGGAATGACTGCTGGCTGCGCCGCCACCGATTGCGTCAGACGAATGGGCTGCGAGGGATCGTTACTGAACCGGCCAGCTTCGCAGGTCGCCCATAACTCCTGAGCGACCGCTTTGAATGGAGCGTCAAGCCTCGAGGCGAGCATTTCACTTTTGGCCGTCATGCAATAGGATTACGCGCGTCCTCGGCTACGGAGTGGAAAGTGCGGGGCTCCCGATCACAGGCGATCTCGAATCTGGCAGTGTTCTCGTCTTGCCAGGAGGCGCTCTTTGCCGAGTTCGCGGAGATGGCGAGCCGGCATCTGACTCCGGCACATATCTTCGTCGTCACGGCCGATGATCGGGTTGCGGCAAGCGCGCGATCCGCGTGGCGTAAGCATCGCCCAAAGATTGCCTTCGACAACGGGAACTTCAGCGAGCTCGGCTTTCTGAAGGTGCCGATTTCCTTTCGAGAGATCGAGCGCAGCCTTTCAGACTGGCTCGCAGAGAATACAAAGAAAAGCATCGGCCCGGCTCTGCTCGCCGTCGACATGAGCTGGGGACTTCAGACCCCGTCGGCTACCGCAAATTTCGAAAGCTGGATGGCTTTGGTGGAGAGTCTGGTTGCCCGCTCGCGAACATCAGTGGCGTCGCTCTACAATCGCCGCCTTCTGATCGACGAGCAGTTGCTTGCGGCGCTGCACGGCCATCCCAAAATCCTGACGGCGGCAGGCGTGAAAGAAAATCCGCACTGGCTTCCGGCCGGGCTGCTTTCTCACGGTACGCTGCGGCAGCGGGTCGACCACTGGCTCGGCGAGATATCGCCGGACTTTGGCGCATTGCCTTCGGCGGCAAGTCACGCCGCGGAAGGCGCGGATCCCATGTGGCTTCTGCGGCGTTCGGCCGATGAGCCCGTTGCGGTGCCTGCTGAAAGCCCAGACCGCTGGAAGATCCGCTGCTTCGGGCGTCTTCGCGTCTATCGCAACGACGGCAGCCAGGTGAACTGGGAAATTTCCGGCGGCGCCACGCGCAAGACCAAAACGCTCTTCGCATATTTGCTGCAAAAGGGCGGAAGGGGAGCGACGGCAGACGAGCTGGCCGATCTTCTCTGGCCCAATGCCGATCATGCGCAGATCGCGCGCAACCGGCTCTACCACACGGTAAAATGCTTGCGCGCGGCTCTGTCTTCGAGTGCTTCGCGCGGTGCGCAGTCGCCCGAACACGTAATACGAGATGGCCCGCGCTATGTGCTGGTGCCGCCCGAGCGGAGCTGGCTCGACATATCGACCTATGAACAGCTTTGCCGGCAGTCGCAGAGCCATCTGAAGTCGGGAGCGAATGAAGAAGCGCTCATCTGTCTTCAGGCCGCGGATCGGCTTTATACCGGCGACCTGTTCGAAGACATTCCCGCCGAATATGCCGACAACAGCGAAAGCGATTGGTGCTGGTCGAAGCGCTATTGGCTGCGCGACATGTTCTTCAAGGTGCAGCGGGACGCGGCCCGCATCCATCGCGAGCGCGGGGATTATTCTGCCGCCCTCGCACATTGCCAGAAGGCGCTCGCCATCGATCCATTGTGCGAAATGGCGCACGAGGAAGCGATGCAGGTGTTCTTCGCGCAGGGCAGGCGCGAAGCCATCGACCGCCAATACAAGCTCTATCTGGACTCGCTCGCCCATTTCGACGACCGCCCCCAGAGCGCGGCCTTGCGGCAAAGCTATCAGAGGCTGGCCGCCGCCAACTAGCCGGTCACGGCGCAAGTCTCTGCCATGGCTAGTCTTTTTGACTAAAGAAAAACCAAAGGTCGCGGGTTAGGCTTCGCTCTAGCTTCGCTGAGGGGGCGAAGGAAAGGGAGAAGGTCATGGCGGTTGCGGCCAGAAACTGCCCGTTCTCGAATGCGTCGATCGATTTCGATCCATTCGACATCAGCGATCCCTTTGCCTTCTACGAATGGGCGCGTGCCGAAGCGCCGGTCTTCTTCTCCGACGATCTGCAATATTACGTCGTCAGCCGGCATGCCGACATCAAAGCGGTCTTCGAGGACTGGCAGACCTTTTCCTCGGAGAATGCGCAGGCGCCGCTGCGGCCGATCTGCGCCGAAGCGAAGCGGATCATGCAGGAGGGCAGCTTCACGGCCTATTCCGGATTATCCGCCCGCGTGCCGCCGGAACATACAAGGCTGCGAAAACTGGTGCAGGGCTGCTTCGGGCCGCGCCGCTTCAAGGCGATCGAACCGCAGATCAGGCAGATCGTCACCCGCGCCATCAACGAATTGATCGACAAGAAGCAGGCCGATTTCTTCCGCGACTTCGCATACGACGTCCCGGCTCTGGTCCTGTTCAAGCTGGTCGGCATTCCGGACGGAGACGTTCCCAAGGTGAAGACCTGGGCAGTGAGCCGCGCTCTGCTGACCTGGGGCAATCTTTCCGATGCGGAGCAGATTCCGCACGCCCGCAACATGGTCGAATACTGGAATTATTGCCGCGCGCTGGTCGCGCGCCGCCACGTCGCGATTACCGACGATCTGCCGGGCGATCTCGTGCGTCTGCAAAAGGACGGCGCGGAAATCAGCGACGATGAGATCGCCGGCGTTCTCTATAGCGTGCTCTTTGCCGGTCATGAGACGACCACGACGCTCATGGCGAACGGGCTGCGTGAGCTTCTGCTTCATCGCGAGAATTGGGACCAATTGATCGCAAACCCTTCGCTGATTCCGGGGGCGGTGGACGAGGTGCTGCGTTACAATCCGTCGATCGTCAGTTGGCGCCGCAGGGCATTGCGAAACGCAGAGATCGGCGGCGTTGCCGTGCCGCAGGGCGCGAATATTCTTTTGCTACTTGGTTCGGCAAATCGCGACGAAACTGTTTTCTCCGAGCCCAAACGGTTCGATGTCACCCGCAAAGACGCGCGGCATCATCTTGCCTTTGGTTACGGCATTCACTTCTGCGTCGGGCAGCAGCTTGCCAAGATGGAGTTCGCCGTCGCTCTCGAGGAGCTTACGCGACGGCTTCCGGAGATCCGGATTCAGCCCAATCAGAAATTCGAATTCGTGCGGAACACTTCATTCCGGGTTCCGACGGCGCTCCACGTCGAGTGGTCGTGAGGTCGCTCGCCGTGCGCAACATTCCGTATGGGCTCGTAATTTCGTGTCGCGATAGGACGGCTGGATGAACACGATACTGAAAAGCCGGTTCATCGTCGCTTTCGACAGTGCGGAGGTGCAGGATTTTCCTCGCATGGGCGGGAAGTGCGCGAGCCTGGCTCGCATGATTGCCGCAGGCGTAAGCGTCCCCGGCGGGTTTGCAGTTGCAACCGATGCCTATGCCGCGCATCTCGATAGCGGCAGTCTGCGCGAGCGCGTAGGCCGTATCCTCGATGGCCTTGATGTCGACGACGTCGATGACCAGGAGGCTCGCTCGGCCGAAATTCGTGCTGCAATTATCGGCGCGCCGATGCCTGCTTCGGTCGAAGCGGATATTCGCCTTACCTATAATTCTGCCGCCGGCGGGGATGACCAGCCCGTAGCGGTGCGTTCCTCCGCGACTGCGGAAGACATGCCGGATGCGAGTTTTGCCGGCCAGCAGGACACCTTTCTCTGGGTCGTCGGCGCCGATGCCGTGGTCGAAAAGGTCAAGGCGTGCTGGGCAAGCCTTTTCAACGCCCGGGCCATTTCCTATCGCGCGAAAAACAATATCGGGCAGACCGATATCGCGATGAGCGTCGGCGTGCAGCGAATGGTTGACGCGGCTGCGGCTGGCGTTGCCCTGACGCTGGATCCGATCAATGGGGACCGCACTAGAATTGTGATCGACTCCGCTTTCGGCCTTGGCGAACCCGTCGTCTCCGGCGAGATCACGCCGGACAATTTCGTGGTCGACAAGGTGCTTCTCGAGATCGTCCAGCGGCGCATCGCCGAAAAGGACCACGAACTTGTAGCGGATCCCGCCGGGCGCAGAACCATGCGCCGTTCCCTGGACGCGGAGCGGCGTTCGCTCCCTTCGCTCACCAATGCACAGATCGTCGGCGTCGCGAAACTCGCAAAGTCACTCGAGAAGAGCATGGGCTGCCCCCAGGACGTGGAATGGGCAATCGATCGCAATCTTCCCGATGGGCAGAACGTCATCGCGCTGCAGAGCCGTCCGGAGACGGTCTGGAGCAGAAAGAAAGCAGACTGCCGAAAAACCTACGCAATGGGGATCGAGGGCGTCGTCGGGACGTTGCTGTCGCCGTTGCAGGCCAAACAACGAAACACCGGATAACGGGACAGCGGAGGGAAACGCCAATGACGAAACATGTGAAATTTCCAAGCCCATATGAATTGAAGGCGCCGAACGGTGCGGAGGGCTGGCAGGATCTTTATCCCTATTACCTGTTGTTTCAGGACAATTTGAAAGACAAAGAGGAAGCCAAGTTCTGGTTTTGCGACAGCCAGCACTGGCCGAGCCCGTTCAAGCCATTCGACGCCGTGACCGTTGAGTTCGCGGTCAAATGTCTAGGCCAGTACAACACGCGCCATTATCTCATTCCGCCTGCGAACGGCGTCGATTACCGGATTCATAACGGCTACTGCTACATGAGCCCGGTCGCGGTCGCGCCGGATCTCATCGCGGGCCGGGTGCCGCAGTTCATGGAACGCGCGGGCTATTACTTTCAGAACTGGGACAGCCTGCTTTCCAACTGGGACAAGAAGGTCCGGAAGAATATCGCTGATCTCGAGGCGCTGCATTTCGAGAAACTTCCCGATGTGGTGCCGCTCGACTGGATCAAGGAAGGTGTCGGCTTGGACAACACCTACCATTTCATGGAGACCTATGACCGGGCGATCCGGCTTCTCTACAAGACGTGGCAATACCATTTCGAGTTTCTGAATCTCGGCTATGCCGCTTATCTCGACTTCTTCGGCTTCGTGAAGGAGCAGTTTCCGAGCATCACCGATCAGGCGATTGCCAAGATGGTGCAGGGCGTCGATGTAGACCTGTTCCGTCCTGACGACGAACTGAAGAAACTTGCAAAACTTGCCGTGAAGCTGAAGCTGGCGGATGCCTTGAAGTCGGCTTCGGCGAGCGAAGCGCTCGCGGCGATCGCCAAGAAACCCGGCGGCCAGGAATGGCTCGATGCCTGGAAGGCCGCGCAGGACCCATGGTTCAACTTCACTTCGGGCAACGGGTTCTATTCGAGCGACAAATACTGGATCGAGAATCTCGACATCCCGCTCGGCTATATTCGCGATTATGTTGGCCGCCTCGAGAAAGGCGAAACGATCGATCGGCCGACCGCGCAAATCGCGGCGGAGCGCGATCGCATCACAAAAGAATATGCCGAGCTTCTCGACGCCGACGCCCGTGCGGCCTTCGAGGGTAAGCTTGGGCTCGCGCGCACGGTGTTCCCCTATGTGGAGAACCATAACTTCTACATCGAACATTGGTCGATGGGAGTGTTCTGGCGGAAGATGCGCGAGCTCAGCAGCATCCTGCACGAAGCCGGCTTCTGGAAGGATCGGAACGATCTTTTCTATCTGACGCGCCAGGAAGTCCGCGATGCGCTTTTCGATTACGGCAACGCCTGGGCGGTCGGCACCGATGCCATAGGCCCGAGTTACTGGCCGTTGGAAATCGAGAAGCGTAAAAAAATCATGGCTGCGCTGGCAACGCAGGCGCCGCAGCCCGCGCTGAACGCGCCGCCGGAAGTCGTCACCGAGCCTTTCACCATCATGCTGTGGGGTATCACGACCGACAGCGTGCAGCGCTGGCTCAACGGTAAATCCGATAGTTCAAAGCTCGAAGGGATGGCGGCATCTCCGGGTACAGTAGAAGGCCGTGCCCGCGTCATCAGGTCGGCTGACGAGCTCGGCCAGATTCAACAGGGAGAAATTCTGGTTGCGCCGGTTACGGCGCCGAGCTGGGCGCCCGTGTTCGGAAAGATCAAGGCAACCGTTACCGACATCGGCGGAATGATGTCACACGCGGCGATCGTTTGCCGCGAATACGGCCTGCCGGCGGTGACCGGCACCGGCAATGCTAGCTCCTCCATCAAGACTGGGCAGATGTTACGCGTCGATGGCTCGACCGGCGTCGTGACGATCTTGCCCTGACCAAAGCAGGCGGGCCGGTTTCCGGCCCGCCACGGGCGGGAAGAGTTTCAATGTTGACGAAGACCGAGACACCTAGCCGGTACGACGCGGTATGGCGCGAAGCAGAGCCCTATATGCGCGCCCGCAAAAACGATGTGCACATTCCGCTTTCCTTCGCTTTCGCGCGGCAACTGCTCGACCTTCACGCAGACGCCGATGAGGACATCGTCTCGCTTGCGATTCTGCTGCATGACATTGGCTGGTGGTCGATCGACATGAACGACATCATCGAGAAAGGCTTCGGCCCGAACATGATGCAGTCCGAGGTTCGCTTTCTGCACGAGCGGGAAGGGGTGCGTCTGTCGCGCGAGGTGCTCCAGAAGACGGGCTGGCCGGAAGCAGTCATCGCAGCGGTCGGCGAAATCATCGACGGCCACGATACGCGTCCCGAACCGCGTTCGCTCAACGACAGGCTGGTGCGGGACGCCGACAAGCTCTGGCGCTTCACCGTGACCGGCGTTTCGGTGGCGTGCGACTGGTTCAAGATGACGCCGCGCCAGTATGCCGATCGTCTTGAGGAACAGTTTTCTTTGCTCGAAACGGATGCGGGCAGGAAAATGGCACAGGAACAACTGCGCCTCACGCGGCAAGCGCTCATGCTGCACCTGATCTAGCCGGAAAGAGGCAGTGCTCATGGAGATGTTTGTCGGCGGCTCATGGATGCCGGCGCAGCAAGGCGGTCGTTACGACGTCATCAACCCGGCAACCGGAGAGGTGATCGATAGCGTGCCCGCTGCCGATGCCGCAGATGCCGATATTGCGATCCAGGCTGCGCAGCGCGCATTCGAGAACTGGAAGACTACGCCGGTCGATGCCCGGGCTCGGCTTCAGAAGCGCGCGGCGCAAAGGATGCGGGAGCACGCGCAAGACATCGGAAAAGTGCTCACGATGGAACTCGGCCGCCCTCTGGCCGGCTCAATCACGGAAATCGAGCGCGCGGCGGACTTGCTCGATGTCTACGCCGAGGAAGGCTTGCGCCTTCAAGCCGCGATGCCGCTGACGGGCGTGGCGGGGCAGAAGGTAATCGTCGCGCGCGAGCCGGTTGGCGTCGTCATTGCGATCACGCCTTTCAATTATCCGATCAATCTTCTGGTCTTCAAGCTCGGCGCTGCTTTGATCGCAGGGTGTACGGTAGTGGCGAAGCCCGCCGAGGACACGCCGCTTTCTACCCTTTTGCTGGCCGAGCTATTCCATGAAGCGGGCTTTCCTGCGGGCTGCTTCAATGTCGTCACCGGGCGCGGGCCCGATGTTGGCATGGCAATGATCCGGCATCGGATCCCGCGCAAGATCGCTTTCACGGGCGGCACCGCGGCGGGAAAGGCCATCGCCGCTGCTGCAGCGGGCTCCATGAAGCGGGTGACGTTGGAGCTTGGCGGGCAGAGTCCGGCAATCGTCTGTGCCGATGCAGACATCGACAAGGCAGCGGCTGCGATTGCAAAGCATGGCTTCGCGAATTCCGGGCAGTTTTGTTATCGCGTCAACCGCATTTACGTCGAACACCCGGTTTATCATGCCTTTCTTGATGCGCTGCTCAAGCATGTAGCGTTGCTCGACGTGGGTGATGGCCTGACGACGTCCTGCGCGCTTGGGCCGTTGGTAAACGAGAAAGTATTCCGCAACAGCGAGGCGCAGGTAGAAGACGCGCGCAGAGAAGGCGCGCGTATTCTTGCGGGTGGCGCGCGCCTGACCGGAGAAAGATATAACGCCGGATGGTTCTTCCCGCCGACAGTGATCGCAGACACCGATCATTCGATGCTGGTCATGAAGGAAGAAACCTTCGGGCCGGTCCTCGGCATCATGCCGTTCGATGACCGCAATGAGGTGCTCCGCCTCGCCAACGACACACCCTATGGGCTCGCCGGTTTCGTATTTTCGGAGGACCTCGCGACGGCGCTTGCGCTTTCGGAACGGATTGAAGCGGGTTCGGTATGGGTCAACGATATTCATCGATCGAGCCACCACGCGCCGTTCGGCGGCATGAAGGAGAGCGGCATCGGCCGCGAGAAGGGGCGCTACGGAATCGACGCCTATCTCGAATACAAGACGATTTATCTATCCTACCAGGATCCGCTGGCATGACCGGGTTCCTCGTTCCGCGCGATATTCCGGTCTGGCGCGCGGCGCGTCCGTGGCTCAACGTGCGCTCGAACGATGTTCACACGTTGATTTCGTATCGGCTCGGCCGGGCATTGTTGCGGCTGAACCGCGACGGAGATGAGTCCGTCGTACTGCCGGCGATCCTGCTTCACGATGTCGGCTGGAAAATGTTTCCGGAGGAGAAGCTTGCGGCCGCGGTCGGCCCAAATCCGAAATATCCGGAGCTTCAGCGCGCCCACGAGATCGAAGGTGCACGAATCGCACGCGAGGCACTCGATCATCTTTCGATTCCGGAAATCCAGATTGATCGCGTTATCGAGATCATCGACGGGCACGATACGCGCCGTCATGCGCTCTCGCTCGACGATGCGTTAATGAAGGATGCGGACAAGCTTTGGCGGTTCACGCCGCACGGGGTCGCCACCATCGGCGGTTGGTTCGGCAGTACCCCTAAAGAAACGCTCGCGATGCTCGAAGACTTCGTGCTGCCTTCGTTCCTGACCGAATCCGGAAAGGCGATGGCGGAAGCGTTGCTTGGCTCTGAAGTCGCTGCCACTTGGGCGAACGAACTACTGGTGGAGCAGGCGGCAAATGGGTGAATTCGGATTGGTCGGCAAACGTGTGCTGGTTACGGGTGCGGCTGGCGGTCTCGGTCGTGCATTTGCTGAAGGCTTTGCCGCTTCCGGCGCGAAGGTGGTGGCAGCCGATATCAATCTTGGCGGTGCCGCCGAAACGGCTCGGCGCATTGTAGCAAGCGGCGGCGTCGCCTTCGCGCAACTCGTCGATGTGACGAAAGCGGAATCCATCGACGCGGCCGCGCAATTCATGCTGGCTACGCTTGGCGGCGTCGATGTGCTTGTCAACAATGCCGCTATTTATGCTGGCCTGGAGCGCAAAGGCTTTGAAGATATCGCCGAGGCCGAATGGGACCGGGTGATGGCGGTCAATATCAAGGGCGTCTGGATGACGACCAAGGCAATCGCGCCGCTTCTGCGGCGCGCCGGCAAGGGCGCGATCATCAATGTCTCTTCGGCGACCGTGATGAGCGGCTCGCCATCCTGGCTGCATTACGTCTCGTCGAAGGGTGCGATCGTTGCGATGACCCGGGCGCTTGCGCGCGAGCTCGGCGATGACCGCGTTACCGTCAATGCTATCGCGCCCGGCTTCGCGCTGACGGAAGCAAGCCTCGCGCTCGTTGAAAATGCAGCCGATTATGGTGTCGCCCGAGGCGCGTTGAAGCGCGCGGCCACTGCCGAGGACATGGTCGGTGCCGCATTATTCCTCGCGTCGCCGCACAGTTCGTTCGTTACCGGCCAGACTTTGATCATCGACGGCGGCCGCCAGTTTCTTTGATCGGGAAATGCTGTAGATGCCGACGATTATCTTTATCGAGCCGGACGGCAATCGTCGTGAGGTCGTTTGTGAGCAGGGCGAGAGCGCAATGCAGGCGGCAGCGCGAAATGGAATCCAGGGCATCCTTGGCGAATGCGGCGGCTCCTGCATGTGTGCGACATGTCATTGTTATGTGGAAGATGGTTCTATCGAGCTGCTGGATCCGCCGGAATCAATGGAGCGCGAAACGATCGAATTTGTTGCCAGGAACGCCCGCCCCGAAAGCCGGCTTTCCTGCCAGATACAGGTTACGGACGCTCATGAGGGGCTCGTCCTTCATGTGGTCGGACAATGAGCGCGGAAGGTGGCATCGTTGTTGTCGGTGCGGGCCATAGCGGCTCGCAGGCGGCGATCAGCTTGCGCGACGAGGGCTACGATGGGCCACTGACACTCCTCTCGGACGAAACCGAATTTCCCTACCACAGGCCGCCTCTATCCAAGGCTTTTCTGAAAACAGCGGGCGCAAGGCCGCAATTGCTGCGCGGCGAGAATCTCTACAGCGAAAGGAAGATCGCGCTGCGTTTTAGGACCGCCGTGACTGCAATCGATGTTCCCCGGCGGCGGCTTCGGCTTCACGACGGGTCCACTATCGCTTTTGAACATCTCGTGCTTGCGACCGGCGCGCGGGCACGTAGGTTGCGCGTTGCAGGCGGCGCGGGCGGCGGCGTTTATTATCTGCGGTCACTGGAAGATGCGCGTATTCTACGCGACGCAATCCCGGCTGTGCGGTCAGCCGTTGTGATCGGCGGCGGATTTATTGGGCTTGAGATTGCGGCGACACTCGCCGGCCTTGGCAAGCGTGTAACCGTGATCGAGACCGGAGACAGGCTGCTGGGGCGCGCTGTCTCGCGGCTCATATCGGATTACGTCGCACGCTTTCATGAGGGGATTGGCGTAAGGCTTCTCCTTGGCACCGTCATTTCCCATGTGGAGGGCGACACGCGGGTCCGTGCCGTTGTGACGACGCTCGGTGAGCACATCGAGGCCGATATCGTGATCGCGGGCATCGGCGCCGAGCCCAATGTCGAAATCGCGTGCGAGGCAGGGATTGCATGCAGCGATGGCGTCGAGGTCGATGGCTGCCTGAGAACCTCGGTGCCGGGCATCTACGCGATCGGCGACTGCGCCGCTTATCGTCATTGGCAATCGGATCGGATGAGCCGCATCGAATCGGTGCAGAATGCGGTTGATCAGGCGCGCCATCTCGCGCGCGTGATTGCGGGGCGGCAGAACGACTATCGGGAAGTGCCGTGGTTCTGGTCGGATCAGGGCAGCATGAAGTTGCAGATGGTGGGCCTGGCGACTGCGGCAGACCGGCAGGTCGTTTCGGGTGCCATGGAGGCAAACGGTTTTTCGGTGTATCGCTTCAAAGGCAACCGCCTACTTGGCGTCGAGTCGATCAATCGTCCCGCCGACCACATGCTTGCGCGAAAGCTGCTTGCCGCGGATTTCAGCCCCGACGACGATCTGATCGGGAATGGAGTGCAGGCTGTAAAGGCGGCCTTTGAATCATCGGCGGCTTACAAGATGCGCGGCAGCACCTGATACTGATGGAAAGGCGGCGGCGAGGGGAGCGTCCATTCCAGCGTCGTTGCACCTGTTCCCCAGGGGTTATCCGCAGCTTTTTCCTTCCGGGTGAAGGCATAGGCCATGGCCGCGAAGAATATGATCAGCGCGGCGCCTGAAATGTATGCGCCGACGGATGAAATGTAGTTCCAGCTACTGAAGGCGTCCGGATAGTCGACGATCCGCCGGGGCATTCCGGCCAAGCCGAGAAAATGCATCGGGAAAAACGCAAGGTTGACGCCGATGAATGTCATCCAGAAATGCAATTTCCCCATACGCTCGGAATAATTGTATCCGGTAATTTTCGGGAACCAGTAGTACCAGCCCGCGAAGATCGCAAACACCGCGCCAAGTGACAAAACGTAATGAAAATGCGCGACGACATAATAAGTGTCGTGGAACGCACGATCTACGCCTGGGTTGGCAAGCACGACACCCGTAACGCCGCCAACGGTGAACACGAAGATGAAGCCCACGGCCCACAGCATCGGCGTTTTAAAGCGGATCGAGCCGCCCCACATCGTTGCGATCCACGAGAAAATCTTGATCCCCGTAGGTACCGCGATCACCATGCTGGCTGCCGCAAAGTACCCTTGTGCAACGCCGGACATGCCGACGGTGTACATGTGGTGCGCCCAGACGACGAAGCCAATGAACCCGATTGCGATCAGCGCGTAAACCATGCCGAGATAGCCGAAGACCGGCTTCCGGCTGAAGGTGGCGACGATCTGGCTCACGATACCGAAGCCCGGCAAAATCATGATGTAAACTTCGGGGTGGCCGAAAAACCAGAACAGGTGCTGAAACAGGATCGGATCGCCGCCGCCACGCGGCGCGAAGAACGTGGTGCCGAAATTCCGATCGGTCAGCAGCATCGTGATGGCGCTGGCGAGAACCGGCAGCGACAGCAGCAGCAAGAACGACGTGACGAGCACCGACCATACGAACAGCGGCATTTTGTGAAGGGTCATTCCCGGCGCGCGCATATTGAAGATGGTCGTAATGATGTTGATCGCGCCCAGTATCGAAGAAATACCTGCAAGGTGAATCGAAAAAATCACGAAATCAACGGCGGGGCCGGGATGCCCGGACGTCGATAGGGGCGCGTAGATCGTCCAGCCGGTGCCTGCGCCGCTGCTGCCTGCACCACCCTCGACGAAAAGCGAGATGAGGAGCAGCGCAAACGCTGCCGCCAGCAGCCAGAACGAGATATTGTTCATGCGCGGAAACGCCATATCAGGAGCGCCGATCAGCAGCGGTACCATCCAGTTGCCGAAGCCGCCGATCAGCGCGGGCATTAGCGCGAAGAAGATCATGATCAGGCCGTGAGATGTCACGAGCACGTTGAATGTGTGCGCGCTACTGAAAATCTGTAGCCCCGGCTCCTGTAGCTCCATCCGCATCAGTATCGAAAAAACACCGCCCATCAGCCCCGCACAGATCGCAAACACCAGGTACATCGTCCCGATGTCCTTGTGGTTCGTCGAGTAGAGGTAACGCCGCCAGCCGGTCGGGTGGTTGTCGCTGTTCGTTCGGTCTTGATGTGTGTCGGAACTCTTATTCAAGCTGCTGGCCGCCAAGATTGGTGCTCCGCTGTCGGGTGACGTTATTCAGTTTCGATGAGTTTCCAGCTGGGGCTGAACGAGTTCAGCTCGCGCGCGAAAGTCCAGCAGTCGTGCATCGCCACTACTTTCGCAGGGTCGCCGGCAACCACGTTCCCGTTGCCGTCGTACGTGGCCGTCACAAGCTCGCTGATGAAGTTGACGGCAATTTCCGTCCTGCCGCCCGAAGTATGCGCGCCGACGATCTCGGGCTTCTTCAGGCAAACGAAGCTGAGGGCGACGCGCTGGCCCTGACTTTCCCGAGCCTGGATTTCGCGATCGAAGATTTCGTAAACTTCGGGCGAAAGAAGATCCCGCAGTATATCCCGATCGCCATTCGCGAACGCGACCACGATGGTTTCGAAAACGATACGGCTGCCGCTGAGGAATTTGTCGGCGTCGAAAGAATCGTCAACCGCACGCAGTTCGTCGATCTGCCGGGCGATTTCAGGGGTCAGGTTGGCGTTGTTTTCCGGGAGATTTTTGCCCGGCCGGCCGGCGATATCAAAGTCCAGGTTCGCGGCGGTCATGGGGTCCGCGACCGCCGCAAAACGCGAGATGGGAGTATTCTCGGAGTTCGTCGGCGGCGATTGATCCAACACGTCCCAAACCGTGCGGCAGACAACCGCCAGAATCAGGGCGGTCAGCACGGTTGTAACGATGTCGGCGTTCATTATGAGGCCCTTGTTCTTACGCTTTTTTCAAGCTTGTCCTCCCGCATCAGTGCGTACAAACGAAAGTTATTCGTCGTTGTGAGCAGTTTTTATGAACTAAAACGGATCGCGCGGGCGGGGCGCGGGTTTCCGAATCTGCAGTATGGAGACGGAGCGGAGAAAGTGCTCGCACAACATGCGCTGATCTTTGCCGCGGTCTCCTGCATCCGGAGGCTAATGCGCGTCGTGATCTATCGGGGTGGCAGTTTAGCCGTCAGCTTTTTTCGGCGGTAGAAACCGCGCGAAGCGCGGCGAGTGCGGCTTCCAATGAAGCGGCATCGGCGCTCACGGAATGCAGGACGTATATCGGAAATGAGAAGTGGGGTGCGCCGGGGACGAGGTGAAGCCTTCCCGATTCCAGGTGCGCTTGCACCGCATGCATCCTGAAATAGCCGGAGCCGCCTTCCGAAAGAATATAGTCGAGAGCTAGCGGCCCAAGATTTGAAACCAGACTGGGTGTTGCGTTTGGAAAGTTCACCCCGTGGTGAAGCGTGAAATCCGCTCCCCATTCGACGTGAACATATCGGGGATCGGTGCGATGGGTAGTCAGGTCGCTGGTTACCAGTACGAGCTTTTCCTCGGTCAACAGATCGATTTCCAAACCCGGCCGGTGCTGGGGCGCGTACATGATCGCGATGTCGATGAGTCCGGCCGCTACGTGGGTAATTAAATCCTGGGGGACATCGACATGAACGCGAACCATTATGTCGGGATGCGAGCGCCGCATCTTCTTTACCCATTCGAACAGGAGCGGCTGCCATAAGCTGACCTCGCTTCCCAAAGTCAGTGCCGCGCGGTGGCCTTCGGGTACCGCCACTTGCTGTTGGGCCCGCTGCCAAAGCTGGACGAATGCGGGTGCGAAGCGCAGAAACCGCTCGCCCGCTGGCGTGAGCGTCACGCCGCCCTTATTACGAACGAAAAGCGATTGTCCAAGCTGCTGTTCGAGAAGGCGCACCCGCGCGCTGACCGTTGTCTGCGCGACGTGCAATTGGTCTGCGGCCTTATGGAAGCTCCGTGTCGAGACGATCTCCACGAAGGTGCGGGCGAGCTCGATGTCCATGTCTCATTTAGCACGATCCACCCAGACAAGTCTCGACTCTCTTCGTCCGCTGGGGGTGCTTACGCAAACAGCTCGGATGCTATGAAGATTTGAACTGCTCTCCCGCCGCTCGCGCGCGCTATTGGCCCGTCGCGCAGAGCCTGTCCTTCTGCATAAGGCCGAGGCTTGCGAGCACGTCCGTATCGAGCGCGCGGTCGCTATCGCTCTTCACGATTGCGAAAGCTCCGTCATAGTTGAAATATGCCCAGGAGAAGCCGAACTGTTCTGCGGTGCTGCGGATGTCGTGCAGCCATTGCATGCGGTCTTCGCAACGCGCGCCGGCGGTGCCATCTTTTTTCCGAATAACGCCGAATTCTCCGACGAAAATGCGGCTTGTCAAAATATCATGCGTTTTCGCCCAATGCGCGACTTTCTCAAAGCGTGTTCGAACGACTTCCGCGCTCGCATTGCTACGATAGTACTTCTGCAAATTGGCACGCGCCCCGGCCGCGGCGCGCTCACGAGCGGTTGCGTCGAGATTGGGGGCCGCCGAGACGCGCTTTTCGATCCGCGCGAGCGGCTGTTCGATAGGGCGCTTCAGCGCGGGCCACGGTACTTCATCGAGATATTTATCGGGCCAGGGAATAAAACTTGCGCCCTGATGCGTAAAGCTGAATGGGTCGTAGAAATGAAATGTATAGATCAGGTTGTCGTCGCCGATGGCGGCGGGGTCCAGAGCGAGCAGTCCTTCCAGCGATGAAACGCAGGCGCCGGTAAGCACAAGGGTCAAATTCTTGCTTCCGGCCCGCGCGCTATCGACCAGTTGCTTCGCCATACCTTGCCAACGCCGTTGTTCGGCGCCCGCGCATTTCACGCGGGGCTCGTTGATCAACTCCAGCGCGGCGTAGCTCGAATGCTTGTGAAGCCGTCGTGCCATTTCGCGGACGACTTCGAGATAGGTCACGAACGCAGGCGCATCGGCGCCGGAAGCGACAGCATGCTGGCCCCATGTCGGATGCCGGCTGTTGGGATGCAGATCGACGATCACGTTAAGATTTGCGGCGCGAATGCGCGCGATTGCGGAGAACAGAATCCGGTAAACTTCTTCGCGGCGATCACCCTCGAAGACGATGAAGGGGGCGGGGTCTACCGGAAGCCGAATTGTGTCGAACCCCGCGCGCCTGAGATCGGCAAGTTCTCGTTCGTTCGGCGGTCGCGGAGTTTCCTTGTATGGAGGCCACAATATCCCCGTGGCAGGCGCGGGTTCGTAGCGCGGCCAGGTGAACCATTGCGCGACATTGATCGCGCGGCGCATTTCGAACGCGGATGCAGGAGACGGTGCGCTCACCAGAATTGCCTGAAGACAAAGCAATGCAATGAAGAGGCTCCGCCCACGCGCTGTTCTGCGTTTGTTTGAATCGCAAGCCAGCATGTAACTTCAGTGTCAGCGTAGTGCGACCTCAAGATGGCATGCAGCCGGAATTGCATATGGAACTTTCGCGCCACATCATTTGCCGATACGCGCCGAATTTTCGCCACTGCACAAACGGATATTGGAAAATGATTTCCTGAAGACTCCCCGGGCTTGGCGGGCAGCGGAGGGTTTGCATGCTTCGGAATTACTACCGTTCGTTAAAATTTCTCTCGCGCTCGGTGCGCGGCGCGTTTGGAAAGTTCCCGCGAGAGTGTTCGCTATGCGGATATGAAGGGAACTTTCTCGGCTACGGTTATCCTTATGTCTGCGATATCTATTGCCCGAAATGCGGCTCGCTCGAACGGCATCGGCTGCTCGCCATTGCGAATGCCGAGCGGGACTTTTTCAAGGGCAAGGACGTGCTTCATTTCGCGCCGGAAAAGCCGATCAGAAAGCTGATCGAGGAAAGCGCGCCGAAGAGTTATACGACTGCCGATCTCTTCGCCGCCGGCGTGGATCGGAAGGAAAACATCGAAGCACTCAAGATCGAGAACGAAAGCTATGATGTCGTCGTTTGCCTGCACGTGCTCGAGCACGTCGACGACAGGAAAGCGATTCCGGAGCTTTACCGCGTGCTTCGGCCGGGCGGTCTCCTGATTGCGATGTTCCCGATCATCGAGGGATGGGACCAGACCTTCGAAGACGGCACCAAGTCCTCGGCAGCCGATCGGCTGCTCTATTTCGGCCAGCACGATCATGCCCGCTTCTTCGGCCGCGACGCGCGGCTGCGGCTTGCCGCGCCGGGATTCGAGGTCACGGAGTTCACGGCGGTTGAGCCGAATGTTTCCCGCTATGGCCTCGCACGAGGCGAAAAAATCTTTCTGTGCCGGCGGCCGACGCCGGCATGACGCTGGCTCCGGGGGCGCCTGAGGCGGCGGCGCGAAAGCGGGGGCGGTTGACAACGACTCTGCGCCGCGCCTCGACGCGCCTCGCAACGGTGGGCGATCAGCTTCTCGTCGCCCTCACGAACTTCGGTCTCACGTTTGCGATCGGCCGCGCTTTCTGCGCGGATGAACTCGCGGCCTATGGCATCGGTCTCTCCATCGGCCTGATGGTGCAGGGCTTGCAGCGCCACGCCGTAACCATTCCCCTGATGTTGCGCACGGCCGACTGGGCGGGCCGGAACCGCGGCGGCGTCGCGGCGGAGCAGATATGGTTGCTGCTGCTCGCGCTTCTGGCCGGCGCGGTTGCGCTGGCGATCTCCTACTTCGCGCTTTCGCGTTTCGCATTTCTTGCGGCGCTTTCGAGCACGGTTTGCCTGCTGGTTTACTTGCAGCTCGAATTTGCGCGGGCGTTCCTCGTTAAAGTCGGAAAGCCCTGGCTCTTGTTGCTGGGCGCGATGGTCTATGCGGCTGTTGCCGCGGCTTTATCGTGGGCGGCGCTGCGGGGGCTCATCCGCTATGAATGGATGCTCGGCGGCCTGGCGTCGACCATGCTGCTTCACGCGCTTGCTGTCGCGTTTCTCGCTGGAAAGGTAGCGCCCAGGGACGGCGCGCGTCTTCTGATTGCGGACACGAAGCAATATGGCGGCTGGGCCGCAGCGGCGACCGCGACCTATGCCGGGTATAATCACGTGCCGCTCCTGATCTTGGGTGCGATCGCGGCACCCGTGCATGTTGCGGTTTTTGTCGCCGCCCGCAGCTTGTTGCAGCCGCTCCAGATACTGCTCCGCGGCTTCGATATCGCCGACAAGAACCTGTTTGCCGAGATGCGCGAGGGGAGGCGCGCAAACCGTTTCGTCTGGAAACTCATGTTTGTGTACGCGCTGGTCGGCATTCTATTTGGGGCCGCGGCGGGCTTCGGCGCTGAGCGCCTGCTTTCGCTCACCTATGGGCAGAATTTCGCTGGCTATGGCGCTGCGGTCATCGCCTGGGTTCCGGCTTATGTGCTGCTCAGCATTTCCATGCCGCTTGAGTCCCTCATCTATGCGCAGAATCGCTTTGCGGCGTACTTCACGATTCGCGGAATTGCGTCCGCTGTCGCGATCGCTGCCGCGTTTCCCCTGATTCATTGGTACGCGGAGATCGGTGCGATTGCGGCGTGTGCAATCGGCTGGTTCATCGCCGTTGTCGGGACGGGTGTAATGCTTTTGCGCCGGAGTACGGCGCAATGAGTATTGCCGACCGCAATGCCGGGCTGTTCATCGCTGCATTGTTCGCGGCGGTAATGGGTTCGATCCTGATCGTCGATCCCGGCTCTCTGCCGGTGCTGGTCGCGTTGCCGGCGGTGACGCTGATGGCAGTTCTGGTTTGGGGGATCCTGCGCGGGCATCGTCTCTCCACGCTCATGCACCTGTTCGTTGCCGTGTTTTTGATGCAGGCGGTGTTCCGTATCCGCGGCTATCAGGACAAGGATGTGGATTTTCAGGTCATCCTGAAGATCGCGGTCTGGGCGACGGTTGCCGGCGTCGCGACGCTTCATGCGCGGCGCTGGCTGGAGAACATGCTGACGCCATTCAACCTGCCTTGCGTTCTGTTCCTGATTTGGCTCTTTGCGACGGCGCTGGTGTCACCGAACCCGATCTATACGCTGGTTTCGGCCTTTACCGTCTTCGCCTGCGTCATCTTCTGCGCTTACGTATTCTCGATGTTCGAGCCGCTTGAAGTGTTCACGACGATCGTGCTCGCGATCGTGGCCTTCTGCCTTATCTCGATTGTCGTTTACTTTGCGATCCCGGAATTCGGCCGCTACGTCTATTGGCTCAACGAAGAGAAATTCGTCAGCGGCCGCCTCGCGGGGATTGCAGGCAGCGCGAACAACATGGCGCTGATCGCGGCCTTTGCACTGGTCGTGATCGGGCTGTATGCGCGCGAGTTTCACCGCATGCATTGGTCCTTCGTTCCGCTTGCAACGATCATTTGCGGTGCCGCGCTCGTGATGACCAACTCGCGGACGCCGCTGGCTATGGTCGTGGTTATTCTTTTCGCGACCTATGCGCTGACCTGGCGCCGGCTGCATATCGCGCTGCTGCTTGTCTCGGCGGGTTTGGTTGCGGCGTCGGTTCTGTTGCCTTTCAGCGAGCAGATTTTGCTGAAAGTTGTATCGCGAAGCGGAGGCGCCGAAGAGCTGACTTCGCTTACGGGTCGAACCGAAATCTGGTACACCGTGCTTAAGCTCGTCGAGCAGCGGCCATGGACGGGATATGGCTATGCCAGCTCCGTTTTCGTGCTTCCGGAATATGCGAACTCGATCGGCTTTGAGACTTCGCACGCCCACAATCTCGCGCTTCAGCTTCTGCTGACGACCGGCTGGACCGGTTTCATCCTCTTCACGCTTACGATTGCCGGTGTCGGCGCCCGCGCCATTCTGCATGGCGATCGCGTGATGTTCGCGATGCTCGCATTCGTTCTTCTGAACGGCGTTACGGAATCGAGCGGCTTCACGACGCTTGCCAATATCTGCACGCTCGCTTTCGCCACTGCCGTCACGCTACCTTCGAGGGGAATACAGTATGCAAACCATCCTTCATATCAGCGCCGATTTTCCTGATCCGCTGGTGCCGTCAAAGACCAAGGCCGTCGCGAATCTGCTCGCGGAGACAGACGGCTTTCGGCACGTCGTCTATTCTCTCAATCGCGTGAGCTGGCGGCAGAATATCGCGATGCTGGCATTCGGAGAGGATCGAACGGCGATTGCTTACGGCGCGCCGCCTTATGGCGTAATGCTCGAGCGTTTTCTGGGGCCGGTGGGCGAGGCGGTTGCGCGCGACATCGAGCGAAAAGGCATCTCACCGTCCTTGATCCATGCGCATAAGTTCTCCGTCGATGGCTTGGCGGCGAGCGTCGTATCGGAACTGACGGGCATTCCGTTTGTCGCAAGCCTTTGGGGCGATACCGACATCAAGATCGTCGAGGCCAAGCGCAGGATGAAGCCGCGCTTCAGCGGTCTGGCGCGCCAGGCAGAGCAATTGCTTCCGGCGGCGCCGTGGACGGAGCGCTATTTCAGGAAAGCGTTTGGCCTGAACGATCAGCACTTTCAGCTGCTTCCGGTGATGACCGCGGGCGACAAGCTGTTCAAGCCCGTGCTCACGCACCCGCAGCGGCTGATCAGCGTTTTCGCGCTCGATGCGTGGCGCAGGAAGGGGCTGGACACGCTATTGGAGGCGCTCGCAATCGCCGCGCGGTCGCGGCCGGATATCGTTCTCGACATCTACGGCACGGGATCGCCGAAGTCGCTGCTCGAAGTCACGGGGCTCGTGCAGGCGTCGGATGTGGCTCCCCGCGTGCGGCTGAAAGGTACGTTGCCGCATGGCGATGTGCAGCGGGTGATGAACGGCTACACGGCTTTCGTGATGGCGCCTCGCCGCGAAACCTATGGCATGGTGCATGTCGAAGCATTGCTGGCAGGCGTGCCGATCCTCTGGTCGGAGAACAGGGGTGTGGACGGACTTTTCGACGGGCACGATATCGGCGCGCGTTGCGACCCCAACTCGCCTGGGAGCGTCGGCCAAGGCATTCAATTCCTGCTCGCAAACGAGCGGCGTCTGAAGGCGAATATCGCTCACCTTCAGGCCGAAAATCTATTCGAGCCGCTGCGTCGCTCGGGGATTGCGGAGAACTACCGGCAGATACTGGAGCGGCATTCCGGCGAAAACCGTGAGACCTTCACGCGAGTTGCGCGGCGATCTCGCGGTTAGGCGCCGGCGGCGTGTGCTGCCAGATGCCGCGCGTATCATAGACGATCGCTCCGTTGCGCCTTGTGGCGCTTACGCGCCGGAATGCGTCGTGATCGACCAGCACGACGAGAATGCCGGATTGATCGAGCGCTTCTTCGAGCTCGATCTTGCGCGCGCCGTGTTTGGCAAGTTCCCGTGGCAGGTCCTCGACAAAAGGCTCCACGACTTGAATGCGCGGCCCGCAGCTTTCGGCAAGACGTTCGACGATCTCCAAAGCCGGGCTTTCGCGAAGGTCATCAACATTCGCCTTGAAGGTGATGCCCAGACAGGAAACCTTCCGTTCCGGATAAGCGTCGATCAATTCCCGGACGCGCGAGAATACGTAGTCGGCTTTGCCGTCGTTCACCTCGCGCGAGGTGCGGATAAGCCGCGCCTGATGCGGAGCGGCGTCCACAATGAACCAGGGATCGACGGCGATGCAGTGTCCGCCGACGCCGGGCCCGGGTTTCAGAATATCGACGCGCGGATGGCGGTTCGCAAGCTGAATGACTTCCCAGGCGTCGATGCCGACATGGTCGCAGATCAGCGAAAGCTCGTTCGCGAAGGCGATGTTGGTATCGCGGAAGGCATTTTCCGTGAGCTTGACCATTTCTGCGGTGCGCGCGCTCGTTTCGATGCATTTTCCGCGGACGAAGAGCTCGTAGAAATTGCGTGCCTTGACGGCGCATCCCGGCGTCATGCCGCCGACGCAGCGGTCGTTCTGGACCAGCTCGATCAGGATGCGTCCGGGCAGCACGCGCTCGGGACAATAGGCAATCGATATATCCGGCTCCATCTCGTTGGTGTCATAGCCGGGGAAGGTGAGATCGGGGCGTAACGTCGCCAGCAGGTCGCAGATCTGCTCCGTGGTGCCGACCGGAGATGTCGATTCAAGAATGACGAGATTGCCCTTCGCGAGATGGGGCGCGATCGATCTGGCGGCCGCAAGCACATGGTCGATCACCGGCTTTTTGTTGCCCGATAGCGGCGTCGGCACCGCGATCATGAAGACGTCGGCCGGTTCGGGCTCGCTGCGCGCAAGCAGCTTGTTCGAGAACACGACCTTCTGCACGAGGCCGTCGAGATCGGCCTCGGCAATATGGATGCGGCCGTGGGCGATCGTGGCAACTACATCACGGTCGATATCGACGCCAATGACGGTTGCCCCGCGGCTGGCGATGAGTGCGGCCGTCGGCAGGCCGATATAGCCAAGGCCGACGACGCAGACACGAATGTCCTTACGACGCATGGGCGGGGGCTCCGTTGATTTGCGGGAGATCATCGAGGCTCTGGACGAATGCATCGCGGCGCTCGGCGGCAGGGACATCCTGGCCATAGGCGAGCACGTCGAGAATGCGCTCGCTGGCGTGCCCGTCGCCGAAGGGATTATGCGCATGGCTCATCTTCTCGTAGTGGCTGCGGTCGCGCAGAAGGCGCATCGATTCGGAATAAATCTGAGCCGGGTCGGTGCCGACCAGACGAGCGGTGCCGGCATCGATGCCTTCGGGGCGTTCCGTAGTGTCGCGCATGACAAGGACGGGCTTGCCGAGCGCCGGCGCTTCCTCCTGCACGCCGCCGGAATCCGTCAGCACGAAATCGCAGCGGGAGAGGAGATAAACAAAGGGGACATATTCGAGTGGTGGAAGCAGGCGGATATTCGCATTGCCGCCGAGCGTTTTGTGCATCAGTTCACGCACATTCGGGTTCGGGTGCACGGGATAGACAATAAGCACGTCGTCGTTTTCCGCGAGCTTCAGGATTGCGGAAGCGATCCGGTCCATGCCTCCGTCAAAATTCTCGCGGCGATGCGCGGTGACGAGCACGACGCGGCGGTTTTCGCCGGGCTGCGGCAGCTCGCTATCGATCGCGCGTTTGATGTCCTTGAAGCTGCCGATCCGCTTCTCGGTTTCGAGCAACGCATCGATCACGGTATTGCCGGTGATAATGACACGGTCGGGGGAGACGTTCTCTCGTATGAGAGCGTCTGCCGCGCGGGCGGTCGGCGCAAAGTGCCACGAGGCAAGCGAGCCGACCACCTTGCGGTTCACTTCCTCCGGAAACGGAGAATAGATGTCTCCTGAGCGCAAACCCGCTTCGACGTGGTCCACGGGGATTTTGTGATAGTAGGCGGAGAGGGCGGCGGCCATCGCCGTCGTCGTATCGCCTTGCACCAGGACGCGGTCCGGCTTCGCTGCTGTCAGCACCTCGTCGATGCCGGTGAGAATGCGCGACGTAATCTGCGGCAATGACTGGTTCGACCGCATCAGATTGAGATCGACGTCGGGCTCGATGCCGGCGATCGACAATACCTGATCGAGCATCTCGCGATGTTGCGCGGTGACACAGACTGTAACGTCGAAATTCGGTTCGCGCTTCAAGGCATGAATTACCGGAAAGAGCTTGATCGCCTCGGGACGAGTACCCATCGCAACAAGAATGTTCATTTGTATTTCCCTTGATTGGCGTCAGTTGGCGTTCACGGTGCGGTTCGTACGCATCCGCCGGGCGAGCCATTCGCGGGCAAGCAATCCGGCATAGACGGCATTGGTGTTGGCGTAGCGCCACCACATGCGGCGCGGCTCCTGATAGATGCGGTAGAGCCACTCAAGGCCCGCGCGCTGCATCTTGAGGGGCGCGCGATTCACGTGGCCCGCCAGCACATCGAGGCTGCCGCCGACTCCCATGATGAATGGGATGTTCAGCGTGTCGCGATACTTCCGGAGAAAGCGCTCCTTGCGCGGCGTCGGCATTGCGATGAAGAGGCAATCGGGTTTCGCCGCACGGATTTCTTCGACGACCCCCGTTTCTTCTTCCTGCGAGAAGTAGCCGTTGCGCGCACCTGCGAAAGTCAGGCCCGGCCAGCGGTCCAGTGCTTCGAGAGTAGCGCGCTCAAGCACCGTTTGCGTCGCGCCGAGGAAGTAGGGGCGGAAATCGAGCTGCGAGCAGACTTCGAGCAGTCGCTCCATCAGATCGACGCCGGAAACGCGCTCCGGCACGTCTATGCCGAGCGCGCGTGCACCCCAGACGATCCCCATGCCGTCGATGCCGACGATGTGGCTCTCGTTGACGTCGCGCTTTAGCTCGTCATTTCGCCGCATGTTCACGAGCTTTGCGACGTTGAGCGCAACGTGATGCGTCGGTTTTTGCATCAGCATCGCATCCACGGCGCGAATGACCGTTTGCTCGAGCGTTAGAAGATCGATTGGTGTACCGAGAAATTCCGCCCGCATCAGACTCTCCTTCTGTTCGGGCAAACCTCTCCCGTTCGGAGAAACGGCCTTTTGTTTCTCCGTGGAAAGTGGTTTGCCCCTGGCCCTCGAAAAAGGCTGTGCTACGGGTCGCGGGGAATGCCGCTCTTGGAGAGCGTTTCCCAATCCCACAGGCAGCCGAAGCGATAGGTCTTGATCCCTTCTTTGACGATGCGTGCCGGGTTGCCGGCGACGATCGTTCCCGGCGGAACGTCGCGGGTGACCACGCTGCCGGCCCCCACGATCGAGCCGTCGCCTACAGTTACGCCGGGCATTAGAATGCTGTGCGCGCCGATGAAGCAGCGCGTGCCGACGCGCGTATCCGCGTAAATCCCGCGCGTCATGTCATGGGTCAGCAGCACCGCGCCGAATGCGACATAGCTTTCCGCCCCGATGTGAATGCCGCTCGGGTGCGTGCGGTCGAACTCGACCCGCAACGAGAACCACGCAGTCGGATCAATATCCATTCGCCAGACTTTCACGTAATAAAGGCGGCGCAGCGCGATCAGCCGGCTTCTGACCGCGAGCCAGGCGAGCCGCAGCGGATTACGCTTCGGCTGCCGCACGGCGATTGGAATATATCCCGGCCGGGCATAATCGAGATCGCGTCGATGGTTGAATTTGGTTTGCGCCTGCATGACCGCGATCCTCAATAAGCGTTGCGGTAAGTCTTCGGAGAGAAGATGGTCAGAAGAAGAATCTTCACGTCGAAGAACAGCGACCAGTTGTCGATGTAGTGAAAGTCGTGCTCCACGCGGCGTTGCATGTCCCGCACGGTTCGCGTTTCGCCGCGAAGGCCGTTCACTTGCGCCCAGCCCGTGATGCCGGGTTTCACATTATGCCGTCGTGCATAGAGCCGGATTTGCTCTTCGTACTGGTCGTTGTGGGTCAGCGCGTGCGGACGGGGGCCGACCAGCGACATCTGGCCCAGCAATACATTGATGAGCTGCGGCACTTCATCGAGATTGAACTTCCGCAAGTAGCGTCCGATGCGCGTGATCCGCGCATCACCGCGCGTTGCCTGCCGCACGACAGGCCCGTCGTCGAGTGTCGTCATCGTCCGGAACTTGAACACGCGGAATTCTGACTGGTTGAAGCCGTGCCGGCGCTGGCGGAACAGTACCGGGCCCGGAGAGTCCAGCTTGATCAGCGCGCCGATCAGCAGAAGGAAGGGAGAAGCCGCGACCAACAGGGCGGATGCTGCTGCGATATCGAATGCACGCTTCAGGACCCGATCCTTCAGCGTAAGCGGAGCCCGCGCGAGCCGGATCGTGTGCATGGTTCCCACGCGAGCCAGAACCGGGTACCGCGTCCAGTTCCAGTTATGATCCGGCGCGAGATGGGTCGCCGCCGGGATGGTGGCAAGCCCCTCCATGAACGTTCGGATGCGTTCGTTCTCCGACCAGGGCAGACAGAGCAGGATGTCGTCGATGCTGACCCGCCTCGCGAGCGCATTCACGCGCGCCAGAACCTGGGCGGTTTCGTCCGCCACCTGCGCTGGATCGCGCAGGAGCGGATCGAGCGAGGTGGCAAGCGAAGGCGAGGCGAGCGGAAAGACGCCGGCGATGCGCGTGCCGCGGCGGTCGCTACGCAGGCGCCGCAGCATATGACGAACGAGCGGGGATTCGCCGATAACAATGACATTGCTGCCGGCGAGATGGCCGCTTTGCAGTCCTCGCCTGACAAACGAAAGGGCGAGAAACCGGATTGCATAGGCGGCGGCGAGTCCCGCAGCGTATTGCACGATGAGGGTGCCGCGTGAATAGAAGTCCGTCGCTTGCGAAAGAAACAGCACGCATACGAACAGCGAGCAGGCGATGCTCCAGCGCCAGAAGATCGAACGGAGTTGCTCGCGCCGGTTCAGCAGGCGCTTGATCGAATAGTCGCGCGCAAAAGCGGCTGAAACGACGAAGGCGCCAGCAAGGGCTAATGCGGTAAGAGCGTAGAAGCGCGAATAGGCGAAATTATCGAACTTCGCGAAGTGATAGAGCGCGCTCGCCTCGAAGACGGCGAGCGAGACAACGAGAAACTCGACGGTCAGGACTGCGAGCGGAAGTCTTCTTCCATCGAGAACGGTTGCAGGTTTCGCATGCCTGTTGGCGGTTGATGCGGCAGAAGTCTGATCGGAAAACCTATCAGACGCTACATCGGTTTTGCTCAGCATGCCGCTATCGCTCCTTCTCATATTGTTTCGAAGGCGTCGCGCGGATCGCGCTCGCGGTAGTAGCGGTTCACGTCGTCTGCGGCGCCGTTCAGAACGACGCCGATTAGCTTTCCCTGTAGTTCCGGGCATTCATGCAACGCCGTTTCCACTGCGTCCCGCGGCGTTTTCATGGAGGCGACAACGAGCGCGATCCCGTCCACGTGCTCGATGAGCGCGCGTGGATCGGCGACCGGGAGCAGGGGCGACGCATCGATCACGAGAAGATCGAAACTCTCACGCGCTAGCTTGATGAAGCGCGTCATATGTTTCGAGGAAAGGAGCCGCAGCGCTTCCCGGCCGGGCACGCGATGGTAGCCGCCGACGACATAAAGCTCGGAACGAGGATCGAACTGGACACAGGATCGGAGATCCGAAGGGTCGCGCAGCATTTCGGGCAGGCCATACTCGCCCTCGAGATTAAGAATGCTGGCAATCCGCGGCTGGCGCAGGTCGGCATCGATCAGCAGGACGCGGTCACCGGATTCGGTTGCGACGCGCGCGAGGCTTGCAGCAACCGTGGATTTTCCCTCGCCGGGTAGGGCGGAGGTGACCATGATTGCGCCGATGGGTGCGCCGTCGGCCTGCCGCCGCAACGCGAAGTAAAGCGAGCGCACGCTTTCCGCATAAACGCAGTCCGGATCGTCGAGAACGAGAGAGGCAAGCCGCCGCGAGCTTGCGATCGTATCCTGCCGCAACGGCACCGAAACTTTCGCGTTCGGCGGAGGTAGCTGAAGCAGCTTCGGTCCTGCGCCCTTGGCGTCATGTTTGGTGTCGCTCATCCGCACGAAGGGAATCGTCGCCAGCGGTTGCAGGCCGAGCGCATTCTCGACGTCCAGCACGTGCCGGAAGCCGCTGCGGAAGGAATCGCGGCCGAGCGCAAGCGCGACGCTCAGGCCCAGCATCCCGAAGAAGCCGAGCCCGATCATGAGCGCGCGTTTGGGATAGCTTGCGGAGAGCGGAACCGCCGCCGCGGAGACGACGCGCGAATCGGGTATTTGCAGGCTTGCTTCCGCCGTTTGCTTTGCCCGGTTCAGGAAAGACTGAAAGAGATCGCGGTTTGCCTGCGCATCGCGCTCCAGTTCGCGAAGCTTCACTGCGGCGTGGTTGAAGTTCCCGGCCTTCTCCTTGAGATCGTCCAGGCTCGCAATGAGCGATTCTTCGCGGCTTTTGGCGAGCTGATGATCGTTGCCGGCACTTGTCACGATGCGGCTGATCTCCGCCGTGATTTGCCGCTCGACGTCCCCAACCTGAGCGCGGGCGGCGACGACCTGCGGGTGCTCGCCGCCGTAACGCGCATTCTTCTCTGCGAGGGCCTGGGCCGCCGTGGCGTATTGGGCGCGAAGGGCGGAGACGACAGGGGATTGCAGCACGTCTGCCGAGGCGGCCGCGGAACGCAGGCGTTCGGGCGTGATCTGCTTCAGGAGTTCATATTTCGAGCGGGCTGCCGCCGCTTTTGCGCGCGCGTCCACAAGCTGCTCGTTCAACGTCTGGATCTGGCGGTTGGAGAGGTTCTCGCCGCCCGGATCAAACAGGCTCTGCTCGGCCTTGTATTTTTCGAGTGCTTCATCGGAGGCGGTGACGCGCACACGCATCTCCTCGACGCGCGCAGTGAGCCATTGATTGGCTTTTGTGGTTGCGCTTGTCTTCGCCGCGACCTGCTCGGCGACATATATGTCGGCGAACGTATTCGCGATCAGGGCGGACTTCTTCGCGTTCTCCGACCAGGCGTTCAGCTCGATCACATAGGTAAGCCCGCGGCGCCTGGCGTTGGCTGCTTTCTCCAGCGCTTCGACGACATGCCCCAGCCGATCGTCGTCTTCGCGGCCGCCGAGAATATTGCGAAGCGGAGCGAGAAGCACGCTCTTCAACGTTCCGACAAACCCGGACGGCCCGGAAAATTCGGGGTCCTGATGCAGATTCAGGCGCTCCACCACTTTCCGCGCGATGGCCTTCGACTGAATCATTTCGACTTCGCTTTCGATGGCGCCGTTTTCAGTCGTGGTGCGGCCCACGACTTCCGCGTCCTGAAGGATTTTGGTCTGGCGCGGATCGATGAGAATGAGAACGGAAGATTGGTATTTCGGAGTGATCGCAAGCACAATGGCGAGCGTAACAATCGTTCCAAGAATCGTCGTCGTCGCGATGAAGGACAGGTTGCGCTTCATGCAGGCGATGAGATCGCGGAAAATATCCGCGTCGCTGCCGCCGCGCGGGCCAATCGGCTGGCGCGGAGCGGGGGCATATTGATAGTCGATCTCAGTATTGCGCTTTAACACCGAATGTCACCATGTGGCGGTCGAAGTCGTAAACCGGAATGTTGGAGTCGCGATCCTGGAACTGATACTCGAGCGCCAGTCGCAAGCGGCGATTCATGAGGTATTCGACGCCGGCCGAGAGTTGCGTAACGTTATCGCTGCGCACGGCGAGGCCGCGAAAATCTTCCGTCTTCCACTTCACGGCGCTGAAGAGAATGACGTTGCGCATCAATTCGTAGTCGATCTGCGCGCCGTAGATCGTATCGAGGCGGGCTTCGAAGTCGGGAGTCACGGTCTCCGCGACCGATCGTTCCGCATTCAGCGTGATCGTCATCAGCGGTGTCACGAGCCATTGCGCCTTGGCGGCGAAGGAAACCCCGTCGAACGGCGCGATCAGCGGATTGTCGTAGGTCTGTGAGAGATAGCCGATCTCGGCGCTGCCGCTGATGAGCGGTGTCACGGCAAATTCGACGCCGCCGCGAAGGTCATAGCCATTTGAGTCTCGGTTCAGCGCGCCAGTACCTTCGTAATCGCGGGTGTTGCCGCGGAAGCGGACGAAGGCGCGATAGCCGGGAGAAAACTCGTAAAAGGGCCGGACGTGCGCAGAGAGGATCGAGCCGCTGCGGGCCGACTGAAACAGCGGAGCGCCGGAGACGCTGAGCACGTCCTCATATTCGAGATGACGGACATTCGCGTTCAGCTCGATGCCAAGCCTGCCGAAATGCTTCGTGAAGATGCCTTCCGCGCGCAAATCGGTGTAGGGGATCGGCTCCCGCGCATCCGGCGGAAGTGCAGTGTCGCCGCGCAAGTCATGCTTGCGGGCCGCGAGAAAGTTGCCTTCGATCGTGATGTCGTGCGCAAGCTCCCAGCGGGTCTTGAGTTTCGCCTGCGCGTCGGTGCGGTTCTCGCTTTCGAATTGGCGAAACTGATAGATGTCCGCAGCAAGGTTGAGCTCATAGGTGAAGGCTGAAGGCGCGCCTCCCTGAAAGCGGGGGGCGTTGGTAACGGTAAGTGCCGGCGAGATGACCAGCGCAACATCCGACCGCGGCACTGCCGCGGAAGCGAAGACGTTGGAGTCGTAGCGAAAGCCGGCGCCGATCGAGGGGAAGAAGAAATGCGGGCCCGAGCGATAGCCGATCGGATCGTACCCCGGCCGCGGTCGCTCGCGCACGGCCATCTGTGCGAGCTCGTGATCCGGAATCTCCCCGCTTTCCGCATCCGCGGTCGCGAATGCAATTGCCGCAAGCGTCATGATGCTCCATCGCAGGTAGGGTGGCTGCACAGGAAAGACCTGCTCACGCTGGCGTTGGGTTGCACGACACACCCAGAATGTTCTGCATAGCCGGTGGTTCCTCGAAAGATTGCGTAAAACAAAGCGCAGCAAGCGTGAAAACAGGCACAGGAAACCGTTCGCGCAAATGAGATGCGCGGGGAACGTGCAATCGAAGCAGGAGAAATGCGCGCGCGAAGCGGATGCTTCAGCGCGCGTCAGGCATCGCGGGCGGAATCTTCGTCCAGATAAAGCTGCCCGATCTCCGCCAGCGGAACTGCCGGAAGCGCAACGAAGCGTGAAAGTTTCGATGTTGGAATATGAGAATCAGCGGTCCGGATCCGGATCGCATGTTCGCATTCGGCGCGCGCGGTCGCGCGGGAATGCATCTCGTCGAAGTTCTTACCCATCGTCATCCGTAACCCCCATCGGTATTCGGACGCCGTTACAAGGCGCGACTTGCTATCTCGGCCTAATCAGACCCTTCGTCTCGAGTGGTATCATCGTGTAGCGTTGCAATGCGGCAAAGTTGTAATCAGTTTGTGGCGTGCAAAAAAAATATCGGATCATCGCAAAGTCAGAAATAGCGCTCGGGAACGCGAATATTATCGCCGGGTAAAATCGGAACTTTCTCCCCGTCTGTGCTGACTGAGATTTCCCCACTCGCATCCGCACGCCGCACGTAAACCGTTCGCGTATTCGCGCGATACGTGAAGCCCCCGGCCAGCGCGACTGCATCTTGTATCGTGAGTCCCGGCCGGTACTGGTATTGCCCGGCGTTTCGGACTTCGCCGAGAACGTTCACCGGGCGATAACTTGTAACCTCAACAGAAACGCGCGGGTTCTTCACATATTTGCCTCGAAGCCTTGTCGTGAGGCGTTGCTGGAACTCGTCGGGCGTTGAATTTTCCGCCTGCACTTCGCCGACGAGAGGGAACGCGACATTGCCACGTTCGTTAATTTGAAACTCGCCGGTCAGGTCGGCCTCGTTGAAAACGGTGACTTTCATTTTGTCGCCGGGAGAAAGTCGGTAAGTTCCGGGAGAATTCGGTGGTGCGGCAGGTGTTTGCGCATCGGCGGCCGCAATCACACCACGTGGACCTTCACAGCCGGGGAGCAGGAGTCCGGTCAAAAGAAGAACAAATGCGAAGTTCCAGAATCTCGACGTCATGCGAAGCGAGTTCATTGTTCCCCGTATGCGGATCAATTGCCGCAAGAAATTTCAGATGCGCCCCGCGAGCATGACGCAGACCAAGCATCTTGGTTCCGTGTTGATGCAGAAAGAATAGGAAGAAATCGCGGCGAGGATGCGGCTTGAGGTTTGCTCGAAATGCCGCGGAAGCGGAAAATCGGGCTGCATCTTTCATGGTCGCCCAATCCATGTGCCGAAACTACGCGATACGGATTTCATCATTGGCGTGTCAGGTAGCTGAGCAGAATTTGCGATTTCTTTTTCGCGTCCTGAAAAAACGAGAGTGGTGGAAGTGCGGATGGATCGCGCTGTAGCGACGCCGCTAGGCTTCGATCACGATCATTGCGTCCTAAAGCGTGACGATGATTTCCCTGTTGCGCAATTCATTGTGCGGCTCGCGGCCGCGTCCTCTCAAGGCTTTCGGGTTCGATGGAGGCGGTTTTGGTGGCGCCGCCTTGATCCACTCCCGAAGCGCGACCCGCAGGTCCGCGCCATAATCGCCGGACGCTGATTTTTTGCTCCGCCGGCGCTGGGGCTTCTTCCTTCCCAGTCCGCGGGATTTTCCGACAATCCATCGATTTATCCGATTGGCGGACGAGGCGCCGACGCAAATGCCCCGGTGGGTGTGACAATCGCTCAGCCCCAAAAGCCGCGGCGCCCTAGCACGACCCTTTATGGGCTGATAATCTTGGCAAATCGGGGAGTTTCCCCCTCCTTGGTGCGCCCAAGGATAACCAGCAGCAATCGTGAAGGGGAACGCCTAGCGTGATCCGTATGGCTCAAGGCGATGTCCTCTGAAACAATTCTCATTGCAATCCTTGTGCTGCCTTTCGCGGGTGGCTGCATAGCCGCTTGGTTCCCGACCAATGCCCGGAACGCGGAAGCCTATTTGGCAGGAACGATTTCGCTGACGGCTCTCGCGCTCGTCGCGGCGCTTTATCCGGAGATCGCGGCAGGGAAGATCATTCAGTATAAGGCCGCCTGGATCCCTGAATTCGGTCTCGAATTCTCCATCAGAGTGGACGGGTTTGCTTGGATATTCGCGGCGCTGATTACCGGCATCGGATGCTTGATCGTCCTCTATGCGCGCTATTCGATGAAAGCTGCGGATCCCGTTCCGCGCTTTTTTGCGTTTCTGCTGGCTTTCATGGGCTCGATGCTCGGCATCGTGTTGTCAGGGAATCTGATTCAACTCGTATTCTTTTGGGAGCTGACCAGTCTCTGCTCTTTTCTTCTGATCGGCTATCGGCACCAGACCGCGCAGGCGAGGGACGGTGCGAGGATGGCGCTGATCATTACGTCGTTTGGCGGGCTCTGCCTGTTCGGCGGCGTGCTGTTGCTCGGGCACATCGTCGGAAGCTACGATCTCGATAAAGTTCTTTCGTCCGGGGCCGTCATACGCGCCCATAGCCTGTATGTGCCGGCGCTCGTTCTAGTGCTTCTGGGGGCTTTGACGAAAAGCGCTCAGTTTCCATTTCACTTCTGGTTGCCCCATGCGATGGCCGCGCCGACGCCGGTGTCGGCTTATCTTCATTCGGCCACCATGGTGAAAGCCGGCGTATTTCTCCTGGTGAGACTCTGGCCGGCGATGGGCGGCACTTCTGAATGGCTGTGGCTGGTCGGGTCAGCGGGGCTGGTGACTTTTATTCTCGGCGCGTTCATCGCTGTTTTTCAGCAGGATTTGAAAGGGCTACTCGCGTATTCGACCATCAGTCATCTCGGGTTGATCACGCTGCTGATCGGGCTCGATAGGCCGCTGGGGCTGGTCGCGGCGATCTTCCACATCATGAATCATGCGACGTTCAAGGCGTCCCTGTTCATGGCTGCGGGCATTATCGAGCGCGAAACCGGCACGCGCGATATTCGAAGTCTGAACGGGCTCAGGCGCTTCATGCCGATCACGGCGACGCTCGCGATGGTGGCCGCGGCTGCCATGGCCGGTGTTCCGTTGTTGAACGGCTTTCTGTCGAAGGAAATGTTCTTCGCGGAAACGATCGAGATTCACGACAATTCGTTTTTGGATCGGGCGCTACCCTATATCGTGACCGTAGCGAGCATGTTCACGGTTATTTACTCGCTGCGATTCATACGGGACGTCTTTTTTGGCGAGCCGCCACGGGAGTTTCCGCGGACGCCGGAGGAGCCGCCGGTCTTAATGCGGCTTCCCGCTGAGCTTCTCGTGTTGGCGTGTCTTGTCGTCGGCGTTCTGCCGGGTATCACGGTGGGGCCGATACTTGAAACTGCCGCCCGATCCGTTCTCGGATCGGCGGTTCCCGAATACAGCCTTACTGTATGGCATGGATTTACGCCCGCGCTCTTGATGAGCGTGGCTGCAATCTGCGGCGGTGTTGTTGCCTATTTTCTGCTGCGTTCTTACTTGCGCCGATGCGAGGGACCGCCGCTCCTGCGACACATCAACGGCCGGCGTATTTTCGATATTTTTCTTGTGGCTCTTTCCTGGCGTCTCGCAAATCGCCTGGAGGGAATCTTCGGCACCCGCCGTTTGCAGCCACAGTTGCAATTGCTTGTTTGCGCCGCGCTGGCGGCAGGGGCGACGCCGGTATTCCTTCGTGGGCTTAACCCCGGCGCTTCTGCGCTGACGCCGTTGGATTTCGGGTTTGCGGTGATCTGGATCGTGGGCATCGCTTGCGCCTTGATCGCCGCCTATCAGGCAAAATTCCACCGTTTCGCCGCTCTCATTTTTCTCGGCGGTGCGGGCCTCGCAACTTGCATAAGTTTTGTCTGGATCTCTGCACCTGATTTGGCGCTGACGCAGCTCGTCGTAGAAACCGTTACGATCGTGCTGCTGCTGCTGGGCTTGCGGTGGATGCCCAAGCGAATGCTGACCCCCGCTGCCGAAGAGGCTTCGAATGTTCTGCGCTGGTATCGCGTGCGGGATTTCATTCTCGCGGCCGGTGCGGGCGGCGGGCTGGCTGCACTGTCATACATGGTCATGACACGGCCGATGCCGGACACGATCTCGAAGTTCTTCGTCGAGAACGCTTACCTGCAAGCTGGCGGCACGAATATCGTGAACGTCATTCTGGTCGATTTCCGCGGCTTCGACACGCTCGGCGAAATAACGGTGCTCGGTATCGTGGCGCTCACGATCTATGCGCTGCTGCGGCGCTTTCGTCCTGCGGCCGAAAGCATACTCGTGCCAGAGCAGCAGCACGCCCAGAATCTATACGACGAAGCGCATCCCAGCCGGGAGGTAGGAGATACCATCAAGGGTACGATGGCGGTCCCGGCGCTGATTACGAAGCTGCTTTTTCCGGTCATTGCCGCGACGGCGTTCTATCTGCTTCTGCGGGGGCACGATCTTCCCGGCGGAGGGTTTGTTGCCGGCATTACGATGGCGGTTGCGTTTATCCTGCAATACATGGCGCATGGAACGACGTGGGTGGAAGATCATCTGCGCGTATTGCCCGTGCGCTGGATGGGCGTCGGGCTGCTTCTCGCCGGCGGCGTCGGCCTGGCTGCGCTGCTGTTCGAGCGCCCCTTCCTGACTTCGTCGTTCTCTTACCTCGAAATCCCGCTGATCGGCGCTATTCCGATTGTGAGTGCGATCGTGTTCGATCTTGGCGTGTTCGCTCTCGTTCTCGGGGCGACGGTTCTCATGCTGATCGCAATCGCGCACCAATCGGTGCGCACGCCGCGCGCGCCGCGTACCCGCGAATCCGGCGCTTCCGTCGCCCCCTCGATTGTCAAGCCGCAGTAATGGAAATCGTTCTCGCTCTTGGTATTGGCGCACTCGCCGGATCTGGTGTCTGGCTGATCCTGCGGCCGCGTACCTTCCAGGTCATTATCGGCCTGTCGCTGCTGTCTTACGCGGTTAACCTTTTTATCGTCGCCATGAGCCGGCTGGCATCCAAGGCGCCTCCGGTGCTTGCGGCAAAAGCGGCAGGAGACCCGGCTCTGATCGTGGACCCGCTGCCGCAGGCGCTGGTCTTGACGGCTATCGTTATCAGCTTCGCGACGACCGCACTTTTCCTGGTCGTGTTGCTTGCGTCGCGTGGTCTAATGGGAACCGATCATGTGGACGGCAAGGAGCCGGAATCGTGACCCGACTCATTGATCACTTGATCATTGCACCCGTGGTTCTTCCGCTGATTGCCGGCGCGACGATGCTTGCTCTCGGCGGAGAGAGCCGCCGCAACGTCAACGCGGTGCTCAATGTTCTGTCCACTTTCACGCTTGTAGCCATCGCGGTCTTCTTAATACGGGCCGCCGATGCGGCGCCGGCTGGCGTGCTGGGCGTGTATCAACTGGGCGCCTGGCCGATCCCGTTTGCCATCGTGCTCGTCGCCGATCGGCTGGCGGCCCTCATGCTGCTGTTGACGAGCATTCTGGCGGCGGCAGCGGTTGTTTTTTCGCTCGCCCGCTGGCATCGCGCCGGGCCGAATTTCCACTCCCTGTTCCAATTTCTTTTGATGGGGATCAACGGCGTATTTCTGACCGGCGATCTTTTCAATTTGTTCGTCTTTGTCGAAATTCTGCTGGCCGCTTCATACGCTCTGGCGCTGCATGGATCCGGTGCCGCGCGCGTTACGGCCGGGCTTCACTACATCGCGGTCAATCTTGCCGCGTCGGCGCTGTTTCTCGTCGGCGTCAGCGTGATTTACGGCGTTACGGGTACGCTCAACATGGCCGATCTCGCCGTGCGGATCCCGGAAGTCAGCGCGGAAAATCGAGGATTGCTCGAGGCCGGAGCGGGTATTCTGGGTGTCGCATTTCTCGTGAAGGCCGGAATGTGGCCGCTGTGCTTTTGGCTGCCGGCTACCTATGCCGCAGCGCCGCCGCCGGTCGGAGCGATCTTCGCGGTGCTGACGAAAGTGGGCGTCTACATCATATTGCGGCTCTGGCTGGTATTGTTTGGAGAAGGCTCCGGAGCGTCGTCGCAGTTCGGCGGCGAGTGGCTGCTGTTCGGCGGCCTGGCGACGGTTGCATTCGGCATTCTCGGGACGTTGGCGTCTCAGGACTCGGCACGGCTCGCAGCATTTTCAGTAATCGTGTCGTCGGGAACGATTCTTGCCGCCATCGGAATGGGGCAGGCAGGCATTACGGGCGCGGCGCTGTTCTATCTGATTAGCTCGACGCTCGGTCTGGCTGCGTTCTTTCTGCTGATCGAGCTTGTCGAGCGAGGCCGCGAGCCGGGCGCAGACGTTCTTGCGGTCACCCGGGAGGCATATGGCGAGGCCGACGAAGAGGACGAAACGGACGATGCCGGTATCGCGATCCCGGCGACCATGAGCATACTTGGCCTTGCATTCATCGGTTGTGCGCTCGTCATTTCCGGTCTGCCGCCGCTCTCAGGCTTCATCGCGAAGTTTGCGCTGCTGACGGCCTTGCTCAAACCGCAAGCGGTGCAGGAGGCTGCGGTGTCAGTCCCCGCCTGGATAATGTTTGCGCTGCTGGTCCTGTCGGGGCTGGCGGCGCTCATCGCCCTGACCCGAGCGGGAGTTCGGGCCTTCTGGATTTCGCATGATCGCGCGGTTCCTCGTGTTCGCCTGATCGAGATGGCGCCTGTCGTGATCCTGTTGTTTCTCTGTGCCGCGCAGACCGTGCAGGCCGGTCCCGTCATGCGATTCATGCAGGCTACAGCGCAGTCGATCCATGCACCGAAGGAGTATATCGGCGGGGTTCTGGGCGGCGCAGTAAAGCGGCCTGTTAAGGCAGTGGGGAAAGAATGACCCGGCTATTCCCATTTCCTTTCACGAGCGCAAGCATCCTCATTCTGTGGCTGCTGCTCAATCAGTCGCTCTCACTTGGGCATGTTCTCCTCGGCACGGCTATCGCAATCGCGAGCGGGTGGGTGCTTGGGTTGCTCGAGTCGCCCAAGGAACGTCCGAAAAAGCTCCTGTCGGCATTACGCCTTATGGGCTTGGTGTTCGCCGATGTCATTCACTCGAATATCGCGGTCGCGCGTCTCATCGTTACAGGGGGAAGGCGTGACCGAAAGTCAGGATTTGTCGATATTCCGCTCGAACTTCGCAGTTCCTATGGATTGGCAATTCTGGCCTGCATCATTACGGCAACGCCCGGCACGCTGTGGGTGGATTTTGATCCCGCAAGCGGGACATTGACGATCCACGTCCTCGATCTGATCGACGAGAACGAGTGGGTATCCACGGTGAAGAACCGCTACGAGCGACTGCTACAGGAGATATTAGCGTGAGCATGCTCGTGACATGGGCAGTCATGGCCGCGCAGACGATGCTGGGCTTGGCGATATTGTGCTCTGCCATTCGCATGATACGGGGACCCCGAGCGCAGGACCGTATCCTCGGCTTCGATAGTCTCTATGTTAACGCGATGCTGCTTGTTCTTACGGTCGGCATTCGAACCGGCAGCACGCTCTATTTTGAAGCCGCTCTGATTATCGCGATAATCGGTTTCGTGAGCACGTTTGCGCTCGCCAAGTTCCTGCTGCGCGGCGAGGTCATCGAATGAACGATGCAACCGAGCTTTCGGCTTTCTGGGCAATTGTGACAGCTACGCTGCTGATCACCGGGTCCGGCCTTGCGCTGACCGGTTCCCTGGGCCTGCTACGCTTGCAGGACTTTTATCAACGGGTTCACGCGCCGACCCTCAGCACATCGATGGGCGCCGTCTGTATCGCCGCTTCGTCGATGATCTATTTTTCGGCGCTGGGAAGCGGATTCGTTCTGCACGAATTGCTGATCGTCATTTTCATTACCATGACGACGCCCGTCAGCCTGATGGTGCTGATACGCGCGGCGCGGCTGCGCGACCGGTTTGAGAACAAGGACAACGCTCCTGATGAGCCGAAGCCGGCTTCGGATCGACCGCAATAAATAGTCTTGATCCGCGCGGTTACCGATGCGTTGGCGGAACGGCCAGAATATCCACGTTCAAAGAGCGCATGGCTGCCTCGGTCACGCTGCCAAGAAGCGCCTTCACTACGCCGGAACGGCCATGCGTCCCCATCACCAACAGATCGGGCTGCTGCTCCGTTATGACGCGGACGATGATCTCTTTAGGTTCACCTTCCTCGACCCGTAAGGACCAGTTCCCGTTGCCGAGCGCATTCGCTGCCAGGAATTCCTCCAGCTCGCTCAACTTTCGCTGCCGTTCACTCGCGACGTAACTGTCCATGCTCGTCTGATCGGCGCCGGCAACATACATCTTTCCCTTTGCCAGCGGGATAAAGGCATGAATCAGCGTAGCTTGATCCTCTTCGATCAAGTTCATCGTGCGCGCGGCCCGGAGCGCGTTGGCTGACGGCTCCGTCAAATCCAGAGGAACCACGACTTTCTCATATCGCCTCTGCGCTTCGTTGTTCACCATCAGAACAGGGAATGTTCCTTTGCGGATCACGCGCTCGACGGTCGTGCCAATAAAGATGTCCAGTAAAAACTGCTTTCGATGACTGCCCATGACTATGAGATCCGCTTCGACCTCAGCGGCAGTCCTTAGGATTCCGTCGAAAGGGTTGCCCGTAACCACGACCGGTCGGCACTGGGTTCCGCGCAACTCGGGCACTGAGTTGATCTGCTCCGCCAGAATTGCTTCCGCTTCACGGCATTCCATGACGACCAAATTTTCCGGCTGGTCATCATCCACGACGTGAAGAAGATGGAGTTGGGAATCCTGGTTCTGCGCCAGTAATCCAGCCTGCCGGACGGCGCGGCTGGAGCGGGTGGAAAAGTCCGTTGCTGCAAGTATTTTCATTTGCAGCCAGTGTAAGCCGAAAGCAGCATATTGTCATTGCCGGATCGCCGCCGCTCAACGATCGAGAGCAAGCGGTCATGCCGATGCGGTAAAGCTGCGCGTTCTGTGGCTACGCCTTGGCGCCGGGTTGCTTATTGATTGGATTGTGCGCCGACGCCCGTACCAAGATAGGCGTTTATGACTCTGGGATCTTTCAGGACTTCCTGCGGCAAGCCTTCCGTGACGCTGCGGCCGTACTCCAGGACATGCAACCGGTCGGCCAGGTCGGCAACCATCTGCATATCGTGCTCGATCCAGATCATCGCGATGCCAAGCTCATGCTTGATGCGCAGGATGAAGCGAGCGAGATCTTCGCGCTCGTCGCGATTGAGGCCGGCGGAAGGCTCGTCCAGAAGCAGGATCGCAGGCTCCATCGCCAGCGCGCGTGCGAAGCCGATGAGCTTCTGAATGCCGAACGGAAGGTTCGCGACCTGCGTGTTGCGGAAGCGCTCGAGCTCCACGAAATCGATGATCCTTTCGACTGCTTCGCGATGCAGGGCCTCCTCGGCACGAACGGTGCGCGAAAAGAATATTTCCTTGAGGGGGTTGGTGCGAATTTTTGCGTGGCGGCCGGTGAGTAAATTCTCGGCCACCGTCATATGCGGGAACAGTTCGCCGTGCTGAAATGTGCGAGCGATACCGAGACGCGCGACCTGATGCGCGCTCTTCCCAGCAATGCTGTCGCCGCGGAAGCGAATGGTGCCTTCGCCGGGATAGAGTCCGCTGATGCAGTTCAGGACGCTGGTTTTTCCGGCCCCGTTCGGGCCAATCAGTGCGAACAGCTCGGCTTTCCGGACGGCGAAGGATACGCCGTCGAGCACGGTGAGGCCGCCGAAGCGGAGTGTCAGCTTCTCGATTTCGAGTTCAGCCATACCATCTCCGGCTTCTGCGATACTGCTTCACGTCGCGATAGGAGCGGCGCTCTCCGGCGCCGCCCAGATAAAACTCCTGAATGTCCGGGTGATTTTTCAGGCGCGCGGCGTCGCCATCAAGCACGACGCGGCCATTTTCGAGGACATAGCCGCGGTCGGAGATGGAAAGGGCGACCGAGGCGTTCTGTTCGACCAGCAGAATTGTAATGCCGAGCGTCTTGCGAATTTCGACAAGCCGCTGCGCAAGGTCTTCGACCACGACCGGGGCGAGGCCGAGCGAAAGCTCATCCACCAGAAGAAGCTCGGGGCCGCAAACGATGGCCGACGCGAGCGCGAGCATCTGCCGCTCGCCGCCGGAGAGCAGGCCGGCGGTGCGGCTGCGCAATTCGGCGAGCTTCGGGAAATACGTGAACGCCATTTCTTCGAGGCGCTTGCGATCCGCGCCCACGGCCGGGACGGATGCCGCTAGATTTTCCACGACCGAAAGATTGGGGAATACTTTTTCCCGCTCCGGCACCAGCACGATACCGAGCTTGGTGACGAGATAGGGCGGCCGGTTGGCGAGGTTTTCGCCCTTGAAGCGGATGGTGCCTTCGGTCACGCGGGCATCGTCGAGCCCGAGAAAGCCGGAGATTGCGCGCAGCGTAGTCGATTTGCCGGCGCCGTTCGTTCCAAGCAGGGCGACGATCTCGCCCTTGTGCGCCTCCAGCGTGATCCCCTGAATTGCGGTGATCGCGCGCGCGTAAACGACTTCGAGCTTCTCGACTCGCAGGAGTGCGCTCACCGGCGGCCTCCGCCGAGCGGTTTCTGCTTGAACGGCCACAACAGAAAGTAGTTTTGCAGCCGCCGCCAGATACCGACCAGACCCTGCGGCTCGAAGACGAGAAAGAGGATCATGACGATGCCGAAAGCCGCGTAATTGAAAGCGGCGAGCATGCCGGCATAGCTGCGAGCATTCGGCAGCAAGCCGACCGCGTATTCGATGACGTAAGGCAGCAGCGTGACGAAGATGGCGCCGAGAATCGCGCCCAACAGCGACCCCATGCCACCGATGATGATCATCGCAACGTACTGAATAGAGAGAAAGAGCGAGAAGGCTTCGACCGAAACAAAGCCGCGGTAATAGGCAAACAGCGCGCCGGCAACCGCGGTCATCGAGGAGGAGATGACGAAGGCGAGCAATTTGTGCGCGGGAACGCCGATGCCGAGCGCTTCAGCAATGGTTTCATGCGAGCGGATTGCAGCCCAGGCGCGGCCGGTGCGGCTCCGCAACAGATTGAGCGAGATCAGCAAGGAAACCGCTGCAAAGGCCAGCAGCACGAAGTACCAGATCTTGCGGTCACGCAGGATGAAGTCGCCGATGCGCGGCGCATCGATGATGATGCCGGTCGAGAAGCCGCGCTTGGTCTCGTATTCGCCGCCGACGTAGATCACGATGAAGTGCAGGGCGAGCGTCGATACCGCAAGATAGAGCCCGCGCAGCCGCAGCGACGGCAAGCCGAAGATCAGGCCGATCAGGGCGCCCATTGCCGCCGCGGCGGGAATGGTGATCCAGAATTTCGCGCCGAATTCCTTGAACAGAATTCCGGCGGTGAATGCACCGGCCGCGATCAATCCGGCATGGCCGAGCGACACCTGGCCGGCATAGCCCGTAAGCAGCATCAGGGCGATGGAGCCGATCGCGGCGAGAAAAACCTGGCAGGCAAGGTCGAGCTGAAATGAGGTCGCGATAAACGGGAAAATGCCGATGGCGAGCAGGAAGACGATCAAGCTCGTCCATTGCATGCGCGTTTCGATCAGGCGCAGGCCCTGCGCGTAGCTCGAATGAAAGTATCCGCTCGCCTGTGGCGCACGCCTAGACACGATCGAGCTCCTCGCGCGTGCCGAACAGGCCCCAGGGGCGCACAACCAGCATCAGGATCAGCACGAGGAACGGCACCACATCGGAAAGCAGTGCGTCGATGTAATAGATCATCAGCACTTCCGCCGCGGCGATGATGAGCGAGCCGATCAGCGCGCCGACAAGGCTGTCGAGGCCGCCGACAAGGGCCGCCGGAAACGCTTTCAGGCCGATCAGAACCATGGTGCTGTCGAGGCCGCTATCGAGCGAGATCAGGATGCCCGCGAGCGCGCCGGTGAGCGTCGAGAGGCCCCAGGCCAGCGCATAGATCACATGCAGCGAGATTCCGCGCTGCGCGGCCAACAGCGGGTTTTGCCCGGCGGCACGCATGCGGATGCCGTAGCGGCTGTAGCGGAGAAAGAGGAACAGCGCCGCATAGACGATTGCGGTGGTTCCGATCAGCGCGGCGCCTGCCGCGGAAATGCGCCCGCCGCCGAAAACCTCGAGCGAATAATTCGCCCAGCCCAGCGCTTGCGCAGGGTTTTGCTGCTGCGCCGACCAGACGAGTACGACAAGCCCGCGGAGCAAAACGCCCAGAGCGACCGTCGTGAGCACCGCGGCGAGCACCATTTCGCCGGTCATGCGACGCATCAGGAAGACATAGACGAGCACGCCGACGCACAGGCTCAGGAAAATCGCGGCAGCGAGCGCAACGATTGGGCTTTTCGAAAACAGCGACGCAGTCGTGATCAGGAGATAGGCGCTCAGCATCATCAATTCGCCGTGCGCAAGATTGAGCACGCGGCTCACGCGATAGATCAGCACATAGCCGCAGGCGATCAGCGCGTAGATCGCGGCGAGCACCATGATGTTGATCGCAAGCTGCACGTGTTTCTCCGGATTTGAGGCAATCGATGCATATACCGGGGCCAGGCGATGCCGGGCCCCGGTAGAATTGACGTGCCGGCCGTTACTTTACGTCGAAGGCTTGCCAGTCCCGCACGCGGACGATCGCACTCTTGGCCTCGTCCCAGCGATAGACACGGTAGTACTGCTTGGTGCGAAAGTGGTTGTCCTTGGTCCACTCGATGTCGCCGCCGCGCAGCCCTTTGGTGTCGACTTTCAGGTTCGAAAGCGAGGCGGTCACCTTGTCCGCGGCCGCAGGCCAGCCGGCCGCTTTCAGCGCCGCTTCGATCACCATGCCCGCGATCCAACCTTCGGTCATCTGGTTCACGGGATATTGCGAGTTCGCAGCCTTCGCCGTCGCCGCGATCTCCTTGTGGATCGGGAGATCGTCCTGGAACAGGGCGTTCGCGCCGACGACGTAGAACTTGCCGTCCTTGAGGCGCGCGAGTTCGTTCTCGGCCTCAAGATGCGCCCAGGCGACGTAGTCGCCGGTCCAGCCGAGGCGGCGCAGCCCCTCGAGGGTGCGAACCTGCGTCACCCACGGCGCCCAGGAATAAGTCCAGGTTGCACCGGCGTCCTTGATGAGCGTCGCAAACGGCGTGTAGTCCGGCGTCGGCGGCGGGATGATCTGCTTGGAAACCGGCGTCATGCCGAGCGTCTTCGAAAGCTCTTCGGCGAAATCGATTTCGCCGCGCGAGATCGGAATCGCCATGGCGGCGAGGCCGAGCTTCACGGGGGAGGTTGCGGTCGCCTTCACGAAATCCAGCACCGCGCGGCTGTCGTAGTTCGCGGCGAAAGCGGTGGTGCAGAACTGAAGCGCATTGGCCGGCGGATAGACATCCTTCGGGCAAACAGAGCTCGCGAAGATCAGCGGCACGTTTCCTTTCTGCGATTCCGCGACGACGGGCGCATAGGTGGAGGACAGGCTGGCATTGAGCAGCAATACGACCTTGTCGTCATTGACGAGGCGGGTGGCGTTCGCTGCTGCGCGGGCCGGCTGTGCGGAATCGTCAAGCAGGATCAGGTTGATCTTCTTGCCGTTGACTCCTCCGGCTGCATTCACCTTGTCGATGTAAATGCGCAGGCCGTCGACGGCCGGAGCATAGGTGCCGGCGGCGGGGCCGGTGAGGGCGCCGGTCAGGCCGACATTGTAGGCGTCCTGCGCGGCAGCCGCGCCGGTCAGGCCGGCGAGCGCTGCGGTCACGATCAGACTTCGTTTCAACATTTTCCTTCCTCCCTGGTTCTTATTCATTGCGCTATGCCGCCGCTTGCAGCGGCGAGCAGGCGTTCTTCGGCGTCGTCGTACATCGCCTCGACGAGCGGCTTGAAGCGCTCGTACATGAGATTGCGCTTCACCTTTCGCGTCGGCGTTACGGGCTCGCCTTCTTCCTCCGGATCGAGCTCCTTCGGCAGAATGCGGAAGGTCTTGATCTGCTCGACGCGGGCGAGTTGCTGGTTTGCCTTGTCGATCTCCTTGCGGATCTGTTTCTCGATTGCCGGATTGGCAGCGAGATTGGTGAAGCCGGTATAGGAGATGTCGTTTGCGCGCGCCCAGTCGGCGGCGGTGTCGAAATCCATTTCGACGAGCGCCACGAGATATTTCCGCCCATGACCGAAGACGACGGCTTCGGCGACGAAGGGCGACGCGCGCATGATGTTCTCGATATAGGCAGGCGAGATCGTCTTGCCGCCGGAAGTAACGATGAAGTCGCGCGCGCGATCGATCAGGCGCAATTGCCCGTTCCGCAACTCACCGACGTCGCCGGTTTTGAGCCAGCCGTCATCCTGCAAGACCGCTTTCGTGGCTTCGGCGTTCTGCCAGTAGCCGTCGAACAGATCGATGCCGTGAACGAGGATTTCGTTGTCCTCGCTGAATTTTACCTGCCAGCCGTCCGGAACGGTGCCGACATCGCCCGGCCGCGGAAAGGGACCGCGCTGGCCGGAAATGATTGCGCCCGCCGTTTCGGTCTGGCCGTAGATCTCGCAGACGTTGACGCCGAACATGTGCCAGAGCGCCATGGTGTCGGCGGGAAGCGGCGCGCCGCCGGAAAGCACGAGTTCGAGCTTGTCGAAACCCAGCTTGTTCAGGATCGGACGGAAGACCGCGGCCCATGCCGCCCGGTAGAGCGCGGTCTGGTGCGGCCTGTTCGAATTCCCGTAAAGCCGTTTTACATGCTCGCGGGCGAGCCGCATCGCCATTCTATAGGCCGCCCGCTTGGTGGGTGACGACGAGCCGATGTTGACGAGGATCGTCGACGCGAATTTCTGCAAGTAGCGGGGAACGGTGAACAGGACCTGCGGCGCGACCTCGAACATCGTGGTGCCGATGTCGTTCACGTCTTCGCCGAAATGCGGAACGAGCCCCGAGATCAGCGGCAGCGTGACGGCGACGTCGCGGCCGAGCACGTGGCAGAGCGGCAGATAGATCACCGTGCGTAACGGCTTCTCCGCGAGCAGCGGATAGTGCGTGACGATGTTGTAGGTGCCGGCAAGATGCTTGCCGTGCGAAATCAGTGCGCCTTTCGGGTTTCCCGTCGTGCCCGACGTATAGACGATGAAGGCAGGGGCTTCCGGGGAAACCTTCGCAGCTTTCGCTTCGAGCCAGGCGAGATCGGCGTCGGCGCCTTTCTCCAGCAGCGCGCCATAGCTCGACAGTTTTTCATGCCGGTAGGCAAAGAGTGCGGAGTCGTCGATGACGACGATGTTGCGCAGTTTCGGCAGCCTGTCCGCGAGCGGCAGGATGCGGTCGACATATTCCTGATCTTCGGCGACGAAGAGAACGGCGCCGCCGTCCTGCATCTGGTATTCGGTCTCGCTCACGGATGCGGTCGGATATATCCCGAATACCACCGCGCCGAGCGATTGCGCGGCGAGATCGCAGATCATCCACTCTTCGCAGGCGTCGCCCATGATCGCGACGCGCTCTCCTGCTTTCAGGCCGAGCGCTTCGAAGGCTTTCGCCGTGCGCGCGACCAGCGCTGCGTAATCACGCCACGTGCGTTCGCGATAAATTCCAAGGTGCTTGGAGCGGAAGGCGACCTCGCCGGGCGTCGCGCGGGCACGCTCGCAAAGCAATGCGGGCGCCGTTTTCTGGCGCAATATTTCCGGCGTCCATCCCTGCAACACGGCCATTGGCTGGCCCTTTTTTAATCGAGCGGCGTCCGGGAATGATTCTATAGATCAATTGAAAACGCAACGGCCAATTCGGCTGCGTTCAACGCCCGGATTTTCCGATGCCGGCGAGCAGGATGCGGGCATATTGCTCCGCAACTTCGGGCACCGAATAGGAATCGTCCTTTCCAAGCCATGCGGCGACCGATTTGCACATGCCGAGCAGGGCAAGCGTCATCAGACGGGGGTCCAGCTCCTTGCGGAATTCGCCGTTGGCAATGCCTTCCGCGATCACCTTTTCGATTACTTTCTCGTAGGCGCGGGAAAGCTTGCCCACTTTTCTGCGCGAAGCGGGGGGCAGATATTGCCGTTCGTTCAGGAAGGTCTTGACGAAATCGGCGCGATCCAGAAGCGGCGCGAGATGCGCGGCCACGAGCCCCCGGACCTTTTCGGAAGCGCTGATTTTGTTCGACGCGACCTCGGAGGCGGCTTCGAAAAAGCCCTCGACGCCTTTCATGCAGACGAGTTCGAGCGCGATCTCCTTGGAAGGAAAGTAGTAGTAAAGGCTGGCCTGACGGATGCCGAGCACATCGGCAATGTCCTGCGTGCTGGCGCCGTAGTAGCCGCGCTCCGCAAAAATCTTGGCGGCAGCGTCGAGAATTTCGCTCTGGCGGCGGCGCTGGTTCGGCGCGGCCGTCTGCGGCGACGCGCTGGCGCGGCGTGCTGCCGATGCGTCTCGCAATTCGGATTTGCGCCGCGTTCTCATTCGCGCGAATCTCCTTCGATTGTCCTTTGCGCGCCTGCTTCGCCTTTTGACACAGGCCGGGATTTCGATCTATCTATTGATCTATAGAATCCGGCGTCAAGCCGGAAGCCTTGGGAGAAGCGCCAATGTCTCTTGCGTCAGGCCGTCCGCCGTTCCGTGCCGATCACGTCGGCAGTCTTCTCCGCCCGCCCGCGTTGCGGCAGGCCTTCAAGCAGCATCAGAATGGCTCCATCGACGATGCGTCGTTCGCAAAAATTCAGGACGAATGCATCCGCGAGGTCCTGAAACTTCAGGAAAGCACGGGGCTTCAGGTCGCCAACGACGGCGAGTTCCGCCGCGGTTCCTATTGGAGCCGTTTTGTCGAGCGCACCGAGGGTTTCGAGATCAAGGGCGCGGTCTATACCTTTCGCGACGATACCGGGCACGAGTATGAATTTACCGCGCCTTACGCCAGCAAGCCGATAAAGCGCGTGCGCCCGCTTGCGGTCGACGAATTCGAGTTCGTCAAAGCGCATACGAAGCTGACGCCGAAAATTACGATTCCGGCGCCGTCGACCATGCATTTCTATCGTTGCAGCGACTTTGCCGATGCCGCGGTCTATCCGGATGCAAAAAGCTTCTTCCGCGATCTGGGCCGGGTGTTCCAGGAGGAAATCGCCGATCTCGCGCGGGCAGGGTGTGAATACGTGCAGCTCGACGAGGTAGCAATTGCAATGCTTTGCGACCCGGCGATCCGCGACAAGGTGAAATCGGTCAAGCAGGATCCAGACGAGCTCGTCGATCTCTATATCGATGCCATCAACGAGGCGGTGTCGGTGCTGCCGGAAAATGTGCGCGTTGGCGTGCATATGTGCCGCGGCAACCTGAAGGGACATTACCTCGCGGCCGGCGGCTACGAGGACATTGCGGAGCGCTTCTTCAGCCGCGCCAAGATCAACCACTTTCTGCTCGAATTCGACACTGCGCGCGCCGGGGATTTCTCGCCGTTGCGCTTCGTGCCGAAGGGGGTCGGCGTCGTGCTCGGGCTGGTCACGAGCAAGGCGCCGCAACTCGAGAATCCGGACGACCTCAGGCGTCGGGTCGACGAAGCCACGAAATATATCGATCTCGACCGTCTTGCGATCAGTCCGCAATGCGGTTTTGCCTCGACGGTCGCGGGCAACCCCGTCACCGAGGCGGACGAGCGGGCCAAGCTCAAGCTGTGCGTGGATGTTGCCCGCTCGATATGGGGCTGAGGCGATGCAGGCTGCGGTGAAAACGGCGGCCAAGCTGCCGGGCAGTTTTCCAGCGCCGGTGCGGGAGAGTTCGGAGTGAATTCTCCAGCAGGCGGCTTTCTCGTTGTCCTGAGCGACGTGAAGTCCGAAAACGATCGTGATTATCTCGGCTGGCTGACCACCGAACACGTTCAGGAGCGACTTGGGATTGACGGCTTCCTGGCGGTTCGCATTTTCCGCAGGCCGATCGCGGATGGGTATCGATACTTCATCTGGTATCGGCTTGCGAACGCGGATGTCGTCGACAGTGCCGCTTACCTTGAGCGGCTGAATAACCCGACGTCGTGGTCGCGGCGCATCATGCCGATCCTGGAAAATTTCGGACGCGGGGGAGGTGCTGTCGTTGCGTCCGCCGGCGTGGAAACAGGCGCGTTCCTGCTGGTCGTCGGCTTCAACGAAATTCCGCCCGAGGCTGACAGACTGGTGCTCGATGCAAAAGCCGAGCCCAAGGTCAGCGCCGCGCACTTGCTGGTCACCGATTCAAAGAAGTCCGAGATCCGGACCAACGAGCGCGATCTGCGAACCAGCCACAGCTCGTTCGCGGCTTTGCTGGTCGTCGAATCGCAAAGCGAAAAGGCGTTGCACGCTCTTTCTCCGAAGACGGCGTCGTCGGGGATGGAAGCTATCGGCGGTCTTTATCGCGAGGTATTCGCGCTGGCTAACGAGATGCGTTGATCCGCTCGCATCCGAGGCGCGCAGTCTCGTCCGATCTATCCATCTAATTTTCCGGCAGTTTCTGGACCGGCGGGACCCGGGTCCCGCGCTCGATCGCTGCGCCGCGGCGAGCGCTGCCGGCACTTTCTCCTTCCGCCTCCGCGCACCCGTTGAACGCCCTCCGGAAATCGAAGTCTGCCGTCTTGCTGGAGGGTGTCTGTGTGCGTTGCAGCACGAAATTGATCTATTCTGTCCCGATAATGGTTGGTATACAAATGGATGAACTACAAACTATCTTGCTCCGGCAATACCAATAATAGAGGGGGACGGAAATGAGTTTGAAAACGAAAGTGCTTGCAGGATTGGTTGCCGCAGCCGCCATGGGCCTCAGCGCACCGATGCTCTCGGCGCAGGACGCAGCGCCAAAGACGATCAAGATCGGCTACGCGATTTCGAAGACCGGCCCGAATGCGGGCGGCGCGAACATCACGCAGATTCCGAATTATCAGCTCTGGGTTCAGGAAGTGAACGCCAAGGGCGGCCTGCTGCTGAAGCAGTATGGCAAGCGCATTCCGATCGAGGTCATCGAATACGATGATCGCTCGAACTCGGAAGAGGCGGTGCGCGCGGTCGAGCGCCTGATCGAGCAGGACAAGGTCGATCTTCTGTTGCCGCCGTGGGGCACGGGCATCAATCTTGCGGTCGGCCCGACCTTCAACAAGCACAACTATCCGCAGCTTACTTTCAGCGCCGTCACCGACCGCGCACCGGAGCTTGCGAAGCGCTGGCCGAATAGCTTCTGGTTCCTCGGCACTTCGAAGCAATATATCGACGCGCTGGTCGAACTCCTCGTGAAGCTGCGCAAGGAAGGCAAGATCAACGACCAGATCGCGATGGTCTCGGTCGCCGACGGTTTCGGCATCGACCTCTCGAAGGCCGCGCGCGCGGGCTTCGAAAAGGCCGGCTTCAAGATCGTGTTCGACAAGAGCTATCCGGTCGGTACGCAGGACATGGCTCCCATCGTAGGCGAAGCCGAGCGCTCGAAGGCCGACACCTTCGTCGCCTTCAGTTATCCGCCGGATACGGTCGCCATCGTCGATCAGGCACGGCTGACCTCCTACGCGCCGAAGATCATGTTCACCGGCGTCGGCACCTTCTTCCCGCTGTTTCCGCAGCGCTTCGGCGACAACGCCGAAGGCGTGATCTCGCTCGGCGGCTGGTCCAAGGACAACAAGGCGACGATGGAATATCGCGAGAAGATCCGGAAGCTCGTGAACCGGGATCCGGACTACTGGGGCAGCCAGATCGGATACTCGTCGTTGCAGATGCTCGAACAGGCGATCGAGCGAGTCGGCAAGATCGACCGGCCTGCGATCATCAAGGAATTGCAGACCGGCACCTTCGACACCGTTCTCGGCAAGATCAAGCTCGAGAACAATATGCCGAAGGATGCGTATTGGCTGCTCGGTCAATGGCAGAACGGTCTCTATGTCGGCGTCGCGCCGCAGCGTCCGGGCGTGGCCGACCTGATCGTTCCGAAAACTCCCTGGAAGAAATAACGGGAGTAACGTGTGACGCGGCAGGCCTCCTCCCGGCCTGCCGCGTCTCTTTTTGTGAAGTAGCACAAAGATCGAGTTCATGTTCACGGAGCCGTTGCTCTCGGGCATTACGCTTGGGGGAATTTATGCGCTGATCGCGATGGGCCTGACGCTGCAATACGGCGTCGCGCGCATCATGAATCTGTCCTACGGCGAGTCGCTCGTTGGGGCATGTTTTGCGGCGCTGTGGCTGTTCACGGCGATCTCGGTCAATCCGCTGATCGGCCTGCTCGTGATCGTGCCGCTGGCGGGGCTGATCAACTGGCTCGTCTATCAGGTGCTGTTGATGCCGCTGGTGAGGCGCGCGCCATCGCGCGATGCGCTGGAAGTGGATTCCATTCTCGCGACCTTCGGGCTTCTGTTCATCGCCCAAGGCATCATGCTCGCGATCTTTGGCGGCAATTACTTTAGCTATTCCTTTCTCGCGATTCCGGTGAAGATTTTCGGCGCGACCGTCTCGGCGAGTCGGCTGCTCGCGCTCGGCTTCGCGGTCGTGATCGGGCTCGCGCTTTATCTCGGGCTCACGAAGACCCGTGCGGGGACCGCGATCCGTGCCGTCGCGGTCGATCCAGTCTCGGCTCTTCTCGTCGCGATCGACGTGCGCGCGACCGCGGCTTTTGCCTATGCGCTGGGTGGGGCATTGGTCGCGGCAGGCGGCGTGCTGGTTTCGATGTTCCTGACCTTCAACGCCAGCCTCGGCGTCGTATTCACGATGAAGGCGTTGATCGTCGTCATCATGGGCGGGGTCGGCAATCTGCTTGGCTGTCTCATCGCCGGCATGATTCTGGGGCTCACGGAAACCTTCGTCGCGACCTACGTCGACCCGGGACTAACACTGGCCGCGACTTACATCATCTTCATTGCGGTGCTGCTCCTGCGTCCGCAGGGCCTGTTCGGGGCCCGGCGGTCATGAGCGCGCGCAATCTCGCAATCCTTGTCGCGCTTGCCGGTGGCGTTCTGCTGCTTGCCTGGGTGCCATTTCTTGCGAACGGCTATCAGCTATCGCTCGCGATCAACATCGTGAGCTACACGGTGCTGGCAACTGCGTGGACGTTGTTCTCGGGGCCGACACGCTACGTGTCGCTTGCAACGGTCGCCTTCTTCGGCATCGGGGCCTACACGGTCGCAGTACTGGGCGAAGAGATGGCGTGGCCGCTGGTGCTTCTGGTCGCCTTCGTCATCGGCTTCGTGCTCTCGCTGATGGTTGGGCTTTCGACGCTCCGGCTCTCGGGCGTCTATTTCGTGATCTTCACGTTTGGTCTCGCGGAGCTCGTTCGCCAGCTCGTCACCTGGTACGAAGTCAACGTCACCCGCACGCTCGGCCGCTATGTCTTCGTCGACATCACCACATCCCAGATCTACTGGCAGTTGCTTGCGCTTGCGGTCATTGTCTTTGTCGCCGGCTATCTGATCCAGCGCTCCAAACTAGGGCTTGCGCTGCGCGTGATCGGCGACGATGAAGCGGTCGCGCGTCATGTCGGCATCAACACCACGATGGCAAAGGTGGTGCTCTTCGCCTTCAGCGCATCTTTCATGACGCTCGCCGGCGCGATCATGGCGCCGCGCTGGACCTATATCGATCCCGCGATCGCCTTCAATCCGGTGGTGTCGTTTCAGGTGCTGATTATGGCGCTGCTGGGTGGCGTGCATCGGCTGTACGGTCCGGTATTCGGCGTGATCCCGCTGGTGATGCTGTTCGAAGTCCTGCTCGCGAAATTTCCGAACCATTTCAGCATCATGGTCGGCATTGCGTTTCTGCTGATCGTCTATGCGATCCCGCGCGGCATCGTCGGTCTGATGGAAGGTGCGCAGCTTTCGCTGAGCCGGGGCAAGGGGGCGAAGGCATGAACGCGCCCTTGCTTTCGATTTCAGGCCTTACGCGACGTTTCGGCGGGCTCGTTGCCGTCGATGGCGTTACGCTGGTAGTGCGACCGGGCGAAATCGTCGGCCTGCTCGGCCCGAATGGTTCGGGCAAGACCACCGTGCTCAACCTGATTTCCGGTGCGCTGAAATCCGATGCGGGCAGCATTCAGTTGCGCGGACGCTCGCTGGAGAAACTGCCTGCCTTCAAAATCGCCCGCGAGGGCATCGCCCGCACGTTCCAGCTCGTGCGTGTGCTGGGTTCCATGACTTGCAAAGAAAACGTGATTGCGGGCCTCGCCTTCGGCGCGAAAAGCCGCTGGGGCAAGGAAGCCGATCTTGCCGCGCATGAGTTGCTGGTGCGTGTCGGGCTTGCGACCCGCGCGCACGTCATGACTTCCGAACTCACCTATATCGATCAGAAGCGGCTGGAGCTCGCGCGCGCGCTTGCGATGCAGCCCGAGCTTCTGCTGCTCGACGAATGGCTAGCGGGCCTCAATCCGACCGAGCTGCGCGAGGGCATCGAGCTTGTCCGCTCTTTGCGCGCGGAAGGCCGCACGATCCTGATGGTCGAGCATGTGATGGATGCGATCCGTTCGCTTTGCGACCGCTGCTACGTGATGAATGCGGGCAGGAAGATCGCGGAGGGAACGCCCGCCGATGTGCTGGCCGATCCGGAAGTCATTCGCGCCTATCTAGGAGATGCGGATGCTTGAGATCGCGGGGCTGTCGGTCGCCTATGGCAAGCATCGTGCACTGGATAACGTAACGCTTGCGGTGGCGCCGCGCGAAATCGTCGTCATTCTCGGCGCGAACGGCAGCGGCAAGACTTCGCTCCTCAAAGCGGTTTCCGGCATCGTCCCGAAGACGGCTTCCATGGTCTCGCTCGCGGGCCGCGATCTTCACGCCATGCGCGCGAACGACATCGTCGAGGCGGGCCTCGCGCTCGTTCCGGAAGGTCGCGGCATTTTCGGCGAGCTGACCGTGCGCGAAAACCTGATGCTCGGTGCCTATGCCAAGCGGGCCCGCGCCGGCGAGCGGGAAAATCTCGAGCGCACGCTTTCGCTGTTTCCAAAACTTGCGCAGCGTCTGGGGCAGGCCGCGAATACCATGAGCGGCGGCGAGCAGCAGATGGTTGCGATCGGCCGGGCGCTGATGTCGGCACCGGACATTTTGCTGCTCGACGAGCCTTCGCTCGGGCTATCGCCGCTGGTCTGTAGCGAGCTGTTCTCGGCGCTCGGCAAGGTGCGCGAAACGGGTATCGGCATCCTGCTCGTGGAGCAGAATGCAAAGCGCAGCCTCCAGATCGCCGACCGCGGCTATCTGATCGAAACCGGGCGCATCACCGGCGAGGGAAGTGCCGCGCAGTTGCGCGACGACCCGGCCGTGCAGCGCGCGTATCTCGGAGTGGCGTGATGGGAAAGCTAGACGGCAAGGTCTGTATCGTAACGGGCGCGGCCGGAAGTCTTGGCCTCGCCAGCACGGAAGCATTCTTGCGCGAAGGCGGCAGCCTACTGCTCGTCGATCGCGCGGAAGAGCATCTTGCTCGCGCCGCGAAACATCTGTCGGGGTATGCCGATCGCATTGCGCTTTGCGCGGCCGATGTGGCCGATGCCGCGGCGACGAAAAGGTACGTCGACGCCGCCGTGAAGCGGTTCGGCAGGATCGACGTATTGTTCTCGAATGCCGGCATATCGGGCATTGTCGCGCCGATCGCGCAATATCCCGACGAATTGTTCGATTCCGTGATGGCGGTGAATGTCCGCGCCTCGTTTCTCGCGATCAAATATGCGCAGCCGGTGATGAATGACGGCGGCAGCATCATCGTGACCTCCAGCGTGGTCGGTGTCACCAGCGATCCCGGCATTTGCGCCTATGCGACGTCCAAGCATGCGGTGATCGGGCTCGTGCGGACGGCGGCGAAAGAACTCGCGGGCCGCAATATCCGCGTCAACATCGTAGCGCCGGGCCCGATCGACAATTCATTCCAGAAGAATATCGAAGACGGCATCACCAAGGCCACGGGCCATGACGGCACGAAGCTTCTGGACTCTTTCATCCCACTGCATCGCCATGCCAGCGCCGGAGAGGTCGCGAAGATGGTGTTGTTCCTCGCGACGGACGACAGCAGCTTTTCGACCGGCAGCGTATTCATGGCCGATGGCGGAATGCACGTCTGAAAAACCGCAAGCCAGCAAAAGCAAGCAGGAGGAAACCATGCCCGAAGCCGCAACTACGGAATTCTGGAGAGATCTGAAGCCAATCACTCGCGTGTTTCAGCCTGACGCGCTTCCCGAGGTCTATACGAAGAATGCGCCGACCGACGACGAGAAGTATTACGTCCCCTTCACCGAAACCGTTTCCTCGCGCCCGCTCTGGATTTCGCCGTCGCAGAACAAGTGGTGCGACATCCTGATGGCGAAGAAGGCCGGGCTCGTGAACCGGCACTATCATCCGCACGAGGTGTTCGCCTATACGATTTCCGGCAAGTGGGGCTATCTCGAACACGACTGGACCGCGACCGCGGGCGATTTCGTTTACGAAACGCCGGGCGAGGGACACACGCTGGTTGCCTATGAACACAAGGACCCGATGAAGGTGTTCTTTCAGGTCAAGGGCCCGCTGGTGTGGCTCGACGAGAGCGGCGAGGCGAACGGCTATTTCGATGTCCATAACTACATCGCAATGTGCAAGGCGCATTACGAGAAGATCGGCATCGGTGCGGATTATATCACGAAGCTGTTCCGCTAGCGCTAGCGCTCACAGCGAGCGGCGCTACTCCTAAAGATGGAAATGTATAAGGCGCGGAGCGATCCGCGCCTTACTTTTGCAGACGCAAGAAATTGCCGTCAGGCGGGCCGTAAGATGCCGCTGGCCGCCGGAATGCGCGTCAGATTGAGCGGCTGGAAATTCCCGAGCAGTTCCAGTGCCGGATGATCGATGAAGTCGATCCGGCGGCCGTTTGTCGTAATCAGACGCTCTGTGCGTAGTTTCCCGAGCGTGCGGTTGAAGTGCGGCACACTAAGGCCCAGCACGTCGCTCATGATTTCCTGAGACGCGGGAAGTTCGAGACGCGAATTCGACGCCCGGCCGACCATCTTCAGCCGCCCATACAGCTCAAGCAGGAAATGCGCGACGCGCTCCTCTGAGCGGCGGCGGCCGGTGTTGATCGTGTGCTCCGCGCCGAAGATGGCCTCTTGCACGGCGAGCCAGCTCAGCGCCAATCCGAACATCGGACGGCGGTAACAAAGCTGCACATAGGAGTTGATCGAGCAGACATGCAGCTTGAGTTTCGACAGCGCAATCACGGAGTAACGTGCGCGATCGAGGAAGCTGCCGGGTATGCCCACGACATCGCCGGGCAGGATCAGGTTGATGATCTGACGCCTGCCGTTGCGCAGCAGCTTGTAGCGCGCCGCGAAACCGTCCTCGATAAAACAGAGTTTGCGATAGCCGTAGCCGTCGACAACGAGATCCTTTCGCTTCTCGATCGTGACTTCGCCTTCGATCAGATGCCAGAGACTCTCGTGGTCGGCTTTGTCGAGATCGGCGTACTGCGAAAGTCGTTTGACGAACGGATGCTTCGTCCATGCTGCCGGAACCACGGGATCCACACTATTCATGGCGAAAGCCTCTCTGTGACCGAGCTTATTGTTTCGGCTTTGGGACTCCAATCATTAATCCAGATTAAAGCAACCCCCACAAAAGGCGGTCACATTTTCCCAACGCCAACGAAATTGAGAGAAACGGGGAGAAAGAAGTGACCGGGTTCAAATCAAAAATTACGGGATCTTTATCGCGCCGCGCCTTGCTGAAGCAGGCGGCGGCGACGGGGGCCGGGCTCGGCGCCCTTTCGCTCGGAGGTGCCGCGGGCCTGGGCTTTGTGAGGGGAGCCGTTGCCGCCGAAAACCCGCCGATCGGCACCTGGCCGGCGGGATCGCAGGGCAATTCGGTTGCGGTCAGCATCGCGGTGCCGCGCACGGGCGCTTACGCAGTGCAGGGCGAGGACGAGCTCAAAGGCTGGCAACTCGCCATCGAGCACATCAACTCCGGACATGAGCTGCTGCGCAAGATCTCGCCGAAAACCAAGAAAGGCGTGCTCGGCAAGGAAGTGAAGGCCATCGTCACCGACTCCGGTGCCAAGCCGAACACCGCGGTGCAGGCGCATCAACGCGCTATCACCGAGAACAAAGCCGTGCTGCTCACCGGCTCGACGTCTTCCGCCGTCGCGGTTGCGACCAACAAGCTAGCGCAGCGCGAGCACGTGCTCTATCTCGCCGGCATCTCGGGCTCCAACGACACCACCGGCAAGGACTGCGTTCGCTACGGCTTCCGCCAGAATTTCTACGGCGAGACCGCCGCCAACGCGATCGGCCCGATCCTGGTGAAGGAGTTCGGCAAGAACAAAAAGATGGCGTTCATGACGCCGGACTACACCTACGGCCACACCACCACGCAGTCGGTGCACGATTATCTCACGAAGAACGCCGGGTGGACGCAGGTCACCAATCAGGTCTCGCCGCTCGGCGCGCCTGATTTCAGCTCCTATCTTCTCAACATCGCCAATTCCGGCGCCGAGGTGCTCATCAATGTGAACTGGGGCCGCGACGCCGTGCTTTCGATCCAGCAGGCGCAGAAGTTCGGCATTCTTGGCAAGATGAAGCTGGTGGTGCCTTACCAGATTCCGTTCCTGGCGCCGGAAGTCGGCAACGGTCTGCTCGCCGGCGTTTATGCGGCGACCGATTACTGGTGGACGCTGGAAGACAAATATCCGCTCGCCAAGATGTTCAACGACGAGTTCAAGAAGAAGTTCGGCTATCACCCGGAATGGGGCGCGGAGAACGCTTACGTCAGCTTCGCGCATTGGGCGCGCATGGTCGAGGAGGCCGGCACGTTCTACCCGCCCGCAGTAATCAAGACCTGGGAGAAGGGCGAAACCATTCCGTCGCTGGTCGGCGATGTCCGCTACCGTCCCGAAGATCATCAGTGTGTGCGTCCGGTTTTCATCGTCCGCGGCAAGGCGCCGAAGGACATGAAGAACAAGGAAGACTACTGGGAAGTGATCGAGACGGTTGCGGGCGAGGGCATCATCCAGAAGCCCGACGCCTTCGGCTGCAAGCTCGGCGATTATACCTGATCCCTCCGCTGGCCGGTGCCCGACACCAATCGTCGGGTGCCGGCTCAGGGATTTGCACGCAAGCCAACAGAACCAGGCTCGGGGCTGCTCGCAAGAGCGGCCTCGGGATCGCGCGACACCATCTTCATCCGGGCGGGAAAACAAGTGATCAACTGGGCAAATTTCGTTTCGCAGGCATTCAACGGGCTGGTGCTCGGCGCACTGCTCGCGCTGATCTCGTCGGGCCTCACCATCATCTACGGCACGCTGGGCGTGCTGAATCTTGCGCATGGCGCGATGTTTATGCTCGGTGGCTATGCCGGTTTCGTCGCCTATAGCTATACGGAATCCTTCATCGTCGCCGTCGTCGTGGGCGCGTTGTTCGTCATGATTACCGGCATCCTGATCGAGCGGGTCATCATCCGGCACTTCTATGCCCGCCCGCCGGAAGACCAGTTGCTCGTTACCTTCGGCATCGGCATGTGCATCGTCGAGCTCGTGCGCCTTTTCTTCGGCAGCCTGTCGCAGACGGTGCCTGCGCCCGCGCTGTTCTCGGGGATCACCTCGCTCGGCTTCATGTTCTATCCGACCTATCGCCTGGCGCTGGTCGGAATCATCGCGATCGCGCTCATCGCTCTCTTCGTCGTGCTCTATCGCACGCGCATCGGCATGATCGTGCGCGCGGGCATCGAGGACTCGGAGATGGTCGGCTCGCTCGGCATCAATGTCTATCGGGTCTTCATGCTGGTGTTCGGCATTGGCGCGATGGCCGCGGGCTTCGCGGGCATCGTGAATGCGCCGGTGGTCTCGCTCACGCCGGACATGGGCGAGGCGATCCTCGTGCAGACTTTCGTCGTGGTCGTGATCGGCGGGGTGGGGTCGTTCCCCGGCGCCGTGATCGGCGGGCTGATCGCCGGCGAAATCATCAGCCTCACCTCGATGGTAAACCCCGGCTACGCCTATGTGATGCTGTTCGCCGCGATGACGCTGGTGCTCGTGCTGCTGCCTTATGGCCTGCTCGGCACGCAAGGCCGCGAATAAGGCGCATCGCAATGTTGAAGCGACGCCCTTATCTTATCCTGACGCTGACTGCGTTCGGCCTGATCCTCGCGCCGTTCCTGCTGCCCTATCTCGGCTTTGCGCCGAATACGGTGAACCGCATCCTGGTCTGGGGGCTGTTCGGAATCGGTTTCGACATCCTGTTCGGCTTCACCGGGCTGCTGTCCTTCGGCCAGTCGGCGTTCTACGGCACCGGCGGGTTTGTCGCCGCCTATCTCCTGACGCGCGCGGGCTTTCCCCATGTCGTGACGGCGATCCTGATCGGTACCGTTGCTGCGGCGGTCGCCGGCTATCTCGTGGGCCTGCTCGCGCTCAGGCGCACCGGCATCTATTTCTGCATGATCACGATTGCGATTGCGGAGGTGTTCTATTTCGTCGAGTTCAATCCGCTATCCGAATGGACCGGCGGGGAGAACGGCCTGCCGGGGGTTCCGTCGCCGCGTTTCGATCTTGGCTTCACCACGCTCAACTTTACTTCCGGCTGGACGCTCTATCAGTTCCTGGCGCTTTGCTACTTCATCGGCATCGTGATCGCGCTGCGGATCGTGCGCTCTCCGGTCGGCGCGATCTTGAGCGCCATTCGCGACAATCCGCTGCGCGCTGCCGCGGTCGGCCATAACATTCATGGCTATAAACTCACCGCCTTCGTCGTCGCTGCGGCTTATGCAGGTTTTGCCGGCGGGCTGCTCGGCATGATGCAGGGCTTCATGCCGCCCGATGCCTTCATGTTCTATACCTCGGCCGAGCTCGTCATGATGTCGGCGATCGGCGGCGTCGGAACGTTGTTCGGCCCGTTGCTCGGCGCCGCGGTCTGGCTGTTCCTGCAAGATTTTCTACAGGCCGCGCTGAATCTGGGCGCGGCGTGGAAGCTCGTTCTCGGCGTCATTTTCGTGCTGCTGGTCTGCTTCCTGCGCCGCGGGCTGATCGGCGGCATCGTCGATCTTTACAATCTTGTCTTTGCCAGGAAGACGGAGCCGCTCGAAGATCTGCCGCAATCGGATCTCACCGCAATCGAGGAACAGCAGGCGGCGAAAGTTGAAATCGCAAATGAGCCCGACGTGGCGCCCATGCCGCCGCATCGCCGCGCGCAGGCCGGCTATTCGGGCCCGATCCTTCAGGCAATCGGTCTTTCCAAGCGCTATGGCGGTCTTGCTGCCAACAGCGATATCGATTTCACCGTTCAGTACGGCGAGTTGCGCGGCATCATCGGCCCGAACGGCGCGGGGAAATCCACGTTCTTCAAGATGCTGACCTGCGAGGTTGCGCCGACGGCGGGACAAATCCTGTTCGAAGGCAACGACATCACCGGCAAGAACGTAACCGATGTCTGCCAGCTCGGCCTGACCAAGAGCTATCAGGTGAACCAGCTCTTCACGCAGCTCACCGTGCGCGAGAATGTCGAGGTCGCGGTGCTGGCGGAGCTTCGCGGGAAGTTCAAGCTCGACCTTTTCGGCAATCCCGACAGGATTCCGAGCCTGAACGAGCAGATCGCGCATACGCTTGCGATGGTGAACCTGATCGGCCGCGCGGATACACCGGTGTCCGCGCTGGCCTATGGCGAGAAGCGCCGTCTGGAGATCGGGCTGGCGCTCGCGAACTCTCCCAGCCTGCTTTTGCTTGACGAGCCGCTTGCGGGAATGAGCCCCCGCGAGCGCGTGGAAACCGTGAAGCTGCTCAAATCGATCAGCAAGGGGCGGACCATGATCGTCATCGATCACGACATGGACTCGCTCTTCGAGATCGTCGAGCGCGTGACCGTGCTTCAGGAAGGGCGGGTGCTGGTCGAAGGCACGCCGAGTGAAATCAAGAACAGCGCGGTCGTACAGGAAGCCTATCTCGGCGGGCTGAGGGAAGTGGCATGAGCTTGCTCGAGGTCAACGGCCTGAACACTTATTACGGGGATTCGCACATCCTCTTCGACGTATCGCTGCGGGTCGAGCGTAACGAGGTCGTCGCGCTGCTCGGCCGCAACGGGGCCGGGAAAAGCACGACGCTGAAAAGCCTGATGGGCGTGGTTACGCCGCGCACGGGCTCGATCCTGTTCGACGGAGTGCAGATCGCGGGAAAGAAAAGCCACGTAATCGCGCAGGCCGGCATGCAGCTCGTCCACGAGGATCGCCGGATTTTCGGCAGCCTCAATGTCGAGGAGAACATCATTCTCGCGGGGCTCACGGCATCGAAGCGATGGCCGCTCGAGCGCATTTATTCGATGTTCCCGAGGCTGAAGGAACGCCGCACGAGCCGCGGCACCGACCTGTCGGGCGGCGAGCAGCAGATGCTGGCAATCGCGCGGGCGCTGGTGCGCGAGCCTAAAATCCTCCTGCTTGACGAGCCGTTCGAGGGCCTCGCGCCGATTATCGTGCAGGACCTGCTCGCGACCTGCCGCATGCTTGCGGACGCGGGCCAGACCGTCGTCGTCGTCGAGCAGAATATCGCGGCGGCGCTGAGCCTTGCCGACCGGGTCTATATCATCAACAACGGTCACATCGTTGAATCGTTGGCCGCGCAGAGCATCGCGGCACAGCCGGACATTCTGCACCGCTATCTCGGAGTCTGACGAAGCGGCCTGGGCGCTCGTGCCCGCTGGAGTCGCCAACGTCACGAATATCGGTTTAAAAGGCCGCCCCGCCGCAGCCATGAGCCGAGAGTGATGACCTATCCGATTTCCCTTCATGACAAAGTCGTTCTGATCGTCGGAGGGAGCGGCGGCATCGGCGCGGCCACGGCCAAGTGCTTCGCGGCCGAGGGCGCGCGCGTGATCGTCACCCATCGCGACGACGCCGGGAAATCCACGGCGGCGGCACAACTGCTGCAATCGCTCGAAGGCAAAGGACACGCCGCCTATCCGGCGGATGTCGCCGATACCACGACCCTTCTCGAACTGCGGGACGCGATCTCCTCGAAATATGGGCGCCTCGATATCCTCGTGAACACGGCCGGCTTTACCAAGCCGGTGCCGCATGCCGATCTGGATGCGCTCGACGACGAGCTGATCGACCGCATGTTTGCCGTGAACTGGCGCGGCCAGTTCGCGGCCGTCCGCACCTTCGCGCCGATGCTGAAGGCATCCGGCAATGGCCTCGTGGTTTCCGTTTCGTCGATCGCCGGCGCGACCGGTGCCGGCTCCTCGATCGCCTATTGCGCGACCAAGGCGGGCATCGACGTCATGACGAAATCGCTCGCCCGCGCGCTTGCGCCCGAAATCCGGGTGCTCGGCGTTTCGCCGGGTGTCGTCGATACCGGCTTCGTTCCCGGCCGCGGCGCGGATTTCAATGCGAAGACGAGTGCGACGACGCCGCTCAAGCGGGTCGCAGCAGCCGAGGATGTGGCTTATGCCATTCTCGCCTGCGCGACCCATCTCGGCTTTTCGACGGGTTCGAACATCGTCGTCGACGGCGGGCGGATGCTCTAGCGCGATTCCTTGCGGGGCGCGGACGAAGCCCGCACCACCAGCGACGGGCTCAGCACCACGCGCTTCACGGCGGCATCGGGCTCCTGCATGCGCGCGATCATCAGTTTCGCGGCGTCGTGGCCCATTTCGCGGGGGCCGATGCGGATGGTCGTGAGCGGCGGCTCTACCATGTCCGCAAGCGGCATGTCGTTGTGACCGACGACGGAAATATCGCGCGGGCAGGCAAGGCCGCATGCCGCAATGGCGCGATAGGCGCCGAGCGCCAGCAAGTCGTTTGCCGCGGCAATCGCCGTGAGCTTCGGATTCTCCTTGAGCAACTGCGCGGCCGCGATCTCGCCGGCCTCGCGTTCATAGGCCGTGGCTTCGACGATGGCGCTTGCCCGATATTGCAGCCCGCGTGCCGTCATGGCGTCTTCGAAACCCTGCCTGCGCAAATAGCCGGTGGAGATATGCGCGGGGCCCGCTACATGCCCGATCTCACGGTGCCCAAGCGCGATCAGGTGATCGACCGCGAGCCGCATTCCCGCGCGATCGTCGGTTACGACCGAGGAGACACGGTCGCTGTCGTCGGCGCGATTGACGAGCACGACCGGCAGCCCTTCACGCAGGCATTCCTTCAGGATCGGGTCGTCGCGCCGCACCGTCGCGAGTACGAGGCCGTCCACACGCCGCGCGATCAATTCGCCGACCAGCGCACTCTGCCGCTTCCGGTCCTGCCCGCCGTCCGCGACGATGGTGGAATAGCCCGCAGCGCCGAGCGTCTCGGTAATCGCGGCGATGATCGGTGAGAACACCGGATTGGCGATGTCGGGAACGATCACGCCGACGAGCTTGGAGCGGCGCGTGCGCAGGCTCGCGGCAATCGGATCGCGCCTGTAGCCGAGCTTGTCCGCAATGGCCGCGATCTTCGAGACGACGGCGTCAGCGATCAGGTGGCGCTTGGTGGGGTCCAGCGCGCGGGAGGCGGTCGACAGATGAACGCCCGCGCTTTTCGCGACGTCGCGAAGCGTTACCGATTGCAGGGGCGAGGTACGGCGCGGCGGCATGCCCTGTTGGTATCATGCAAACAGTTGCAGTCAACTTGTTGCATAGCCGCGATAGTTGACACTCCATCTATCGTAAAATATGCAAACGATTGCAGGAAACGCCCATGTTCATCGAGTCCGAGAAAGAAGTAACGCCGGCGGTGCTGGCGGCGATGGAAAACACCAGCGATCCGCGCTTCAAGGAGATCATCACATCCCTGGTGCGGCACCTGCACGCCTTCGCGCGCGAGGTAAAACTCACCGAACCGGAATGGGAACGCGGCATCGGCTATCTCGTCGCGCTCGGCCAGCGCACCAACGACACCCATAACGAAGCGATCCTCGCTTCCGACGCCATCGGGCTCTCGACGCTCGTCTGCCTGATGAACAACGGCAAGGACGGCAACACCGAAACGGCGGCGGCATTGCTCGGCCCGTTCTGGCGCATGCAATCCCCGGTGACGGAAAGCGGCGGCAGCATCCTGCGCTCGCCGACGCCGGGGCCGGCGCTGTTTGCGAACATTCAGGTGAAGGACACCCGCGGCAAGCCGATTGCCGGGGTCGAAGCCGATGTGTGGCAGGCGTCGCCCGTCGGCAAGTACGAGAACCAGGACGAGACGCAGGCCGACATGAACCTGCGCGGCAAATTCACGACCGATGCGGACGGCAGATTCTCGTTTCGCTCGGTAAAGCCCGCGGGGTATCCGGTGCCGACCGACGGTCCGGTGGGCGAGTTGCTGCGCGCGCAGCAGCGGCATCCGTTCCGCCCGGCGCACGTGCATTTCCTTTTGTTCAAGTCCGGTTTCAAGACGCTGGTGACGCAGGTTTTCGTCGACGACGACCCGAAGCTGGAATCGGATGCCGTCTTTGGCGTGACCCGGAAACTCGTTGGCGATTTCAGGAAGCATCCGGGCCCGGCGCCGGCCGCCGATGTGAGCGGAGAGTGGTACTCGCTCGACTACACCTTCGTGATGGAGCCCGGCGAGGCGACGCTGCCCACGCCGCCGATCAAGTGAGGTTCCGGTGATACGCACCATCTTGCCTAAGACGATCATCACCTGCGCGGTCACGGGCAATCTCACGACCATCGAGCAGACGCCGCATCTCCCGGTGACCCCGGAACAGATCGCGGACGCCTGTCTTGGCGCGGCCGAAGCGGGCGCCGCGGTCGTGCACATCCATGTGCGCGACCCGAAGACGGCGAAACCGTCGATGGAACTCGAATATTACCGCGCGGTGATCGAGCGCATCCGGGCGAAAAATACGCAGCTTGTCCTGAACGTGACGACGGGACCCGGCGGCCGCTTCGTTCCCTCGATCGAGGATCCGCGTGTTGCTGGGCCGGGCACCACGCTGCTCGCGCCCGAGAAGCGCGTCGAGCATATCGCGGCGCTGAAACCCGACATCGCGACGCTCGACCTGAACACGATGAACTCCGGCAAGGAGGTCGTGATCAACACGCCCCGCAATGTTCGCATTATGGCGGAGATCATCCGCGCGGCGGGATCGAAGCCGGAAATCGAGCTGTTCGATTCCGGCGACATCGCGCTGATGCAGGACATGCTCAAGGACGGCGCGCTCGAAGGACCGATCCTCTGCTCGATCGTGATGGGCGTGAAATACGGGTTTCAGCCGTCGCCGGAAACGCTGCTCTATGCGCGAAACCTGCTTCCGGCAGACGCAACCTTCACCGGCATCGGCATCGGCCGCTTTGCCTTTCCGGCGGTCGCACAGAGCTACCTCGCGGGCGGGCATGTGCGTGTCGGGCTCGAAGACTCCGTAATGATCGACAAGGGCAGGCTCGCGCCTTCGAACGCCGCGATGGTCGAAAAGGCGCGGCGCATCCTCGAAGATCTTGGCGGCCAGATCGCGACCCCGCTCGAAGCGCGCGAAATTCTGGGACTTTCAACCCGGGCAACGGCAACGAAGTAAATCGCATGAGTGACGCAGAATGAGTGTTGCTGAAGAAACACCGGTACTTGCGAAGAGCATCGCCGCGAGCGCGCTGCGCGTGCACGAGAAAGCCGGCGTGATCGAGAATGTGAGGCTTCCGGTGGAAGCCGTATCGCTCGCCCGCGAGCGCGACGATCAGGTGATCGTTGCGATCGCGGCGGCAGGCGTCAATCCTTCCGATGTGAAGGCGGTCATCGGCATGATGCCTTACGCGGTGTGGCCGCGCACGCCGGGAAGGGATTTTGCCGGCGTCGTCATCGAGGGGCCGGCTTCGCTCGTCGGCAGGAAAGTCTTCGGCACGGGCGGGGATGTCGGCATCCGCCGCGACGGTACGCATGCGTCGCATATCGTGCTCGATGCGGCCGCGGTTACGGAAGCGCCGGCGAATATTTCACTCGTCGAAGCCGCCGGTATCGGCGTTCCCTTCGTGACGGCGTGGGAAGGCTTTCGCCGCACCGGCATGCCGTCGAAGAACGATGTCGTGCTCGTGCTTGGCGCGAACGGGAAGGTCGGGCAGGCCGCCATCCAGATCGCGACCATGCAGGGCGCGCGCACCATCGGCGTCGTGCGCCGCGACGAGGAATACCGGGGCTTTGCCAGCGGGCCGGTGGAAATACTGAACGCGGCTGCGGTCGATATCGGCCAGGCCGTAAAGGACATGACCGGCGGGAAGGGCGCGAATATCGCCTTCAATACGGTCGGCGATCCCTATTATCCGGCCGCGGCCAAGGCGTTGGCGCTGATGGGGAAGCAGATCCTCATCGCCGCGATCAACAAGGTCGTAGAGTTCGACATCTTCGCCTTCTATCGCGGCCGCCACACTTATTATGGCGTCGATACGCTGGCCTTTACGGCGGTCGAATCCGCCGCACTCATGCGCGAAATGGCGCCGCATTTTGCAAGCGGCCAGCTCAAGCCGTTCCCGATCGAGGACCGTTTCAAGTTTCCGTTGAGCCGCGCGAAAGAAGCCTATGCCGAAGTCATCGGCTCGGCGTTGCAGCGCGTCGTTCTGATTCCGGACAAGTAAGACCCAAAAAAACGAAACCACGCCAACAAGAAACCACGTTCAGGGAAGGAGAGAATACCATGGATCGTCTTAATCGAAGGAAGTTCATCGGCATTACGGCGGCTGCCGGGTCGGCGGCGATGCTGCCGGGCAGCGTGTTCGCGCAGGCGAGCGAAGTGAAAATCGGCATCGGCTTCGGTGTCGGGTTCCTGCCGACCTTCATCTTGCGCGAGCTGAAGCTCGTCGAAAAGCATGCCAAGGCCGCGGGCCTCGACGTCACCGCGAACTATCAGCGTTTCTCCGGTTCGGGCGCGATGCAGGATGCCGTGCTTTCGGGCTCGGTCGACATCGGCGTCTATGGTCCGCAGGCGATGCTGATCGCCTGGGAGAAGGCGAAGGGAACCCCGCAGCAGATTCTCGGCATTTCGGGTGTCACCACGCAGCCGCTCGTGCTGATTACGAACCAGGAAGGCGTGAAATCGCTCAAGGATTTCAAGCCGACCGACCGCATTTCGATGCCGGCACTGGTCTCGCCGCAAATGTATGCGTTGCAACTCGCTTCCGAAAAGGCTTTCGGCGCGGGTCAGCATGACAAGCTGCGCTCGCAGGTGGTGGCGCTGCCGCATCCTGAATCGCTCGCGCAGGTGACCTCGGGCGCGACCGAAGTGACGGCCTATTTCTCGTCCGCGCCGTTTACGCAGGTGGCGCTCCGCAATCCGAAGATCAAGCAGGTCCTGACGTCGACCGACGCCTTCGGCGGCAAGGCATCCTTCCTCGTCGCCGGCGCCACCAAGCGCTATCTCGACGCCAACCCGAAGATGGCGGATGTGTTCGCGAAGGCGATCGCGGAGGCTTCGGACCTCATCCGCAGCAATCCGAAGCAGGCGACCGAAATCTATCTCAAGGTCGAGCCGCAGAAGACGCTTGACGCAGCCGCAGTCGAGGCGATCGTGACGGAACTCAAGGACGATTTCGGCACCTCCGTGCATGGCATCAAGACCAGCGCGGATTTCATGGGCCGCATCGGCCAGCTCAAATCGCCGCCGGCGAAGTGGCAGGATGCGTTCGTCGCCTCGCTGCATGATACCAAGAGCGACTGAGCCAACCGTCGAAGCCAAGCCTTCCCGCCGTCGTGGCGGGAAGGCCAGTGCCGCAGGATGTAATGAACGCCACGCAGGAAACAGCCGAAGCCCCGGTCGTCCGCGTCGAGGACGTAACGCTGCAATACAAGACGCCCGACCATCTGGTGACGGCGACCTATAAAGTCAGCTTCGACATTTATCGCGCCGAGCGCTTTGTCATGCTTGGGCCGTCGGGCTGCGGCAAGTCGACGATCCTGAAGTCGATTGCGGGTTTTCATGCCCCGGCCGGCGGCGTGATTCGCCTGAAAGGCCAGCCGATCCGCGCACCGGGTCCGGATCGCATGATGGTGTTCCAGGAATTCGACCAGCTCATGCCCTGGAAGACGGTGCTCGGCAACGTAATGATGCCGATGCTTTCCAACGGCATTCCTTCGGCCGAAGCGAAAGAGAGGGCGCTCGAAGTCATCGGCAAGGTGAACCTTACGAAATTCGCGGACGTCTTTCCGCACATGCTTTCGGGCGGGATGAAGCAGCGCGCGGCCATCGCGCGCGCGATGGCGATGAAGCCCGATGTGCTGCTGATGGACGAGCCCTATGCCGCGCTCGATGCGCTGACCCGGCGCAAGATGCAGGACGAGCTGCTCCAGCTCTGGGACGACATTCGTTTCACGCTGATCTTCGTGACGCATTCCATCGAGGAAGCCGCCATCGTCGGTTCGCGCATTCTCGTGCTGACGCCTCATCCCGGCCAGGTGCTTGCCGAGTTGAACAGCCCCGGCTTCAGCATGGAGGATCGCGACGGGCCCGAATTCGGCGCGCTGTGCAGGCGCATCAACCACATGCTGTTCGGCGACGGAGCGAAACAATGAGTGCTTCCGCCGGCAAGCCTGTTCCGCCCAAGCGTCCGGAGTTCGAGCGCACGGCGACGGCGCCCGCCGATTTCGGCGATGTGGAGCGGCCGCTTTCCTTCGGCGAGCGCCTCTGGAACAACGGCGCATTCCGCAAGGCCCTGATCCTGTGCCTGCTGATCGCGGCTTGGGAAGCCTATGGCCGCTATATGGCGGCGCACGGAAACGTTCTGTCGTTCCCGACCTTCACCGCAACCGTGGAAGCGCTCTACGGCGGAATTGTTTCGGGCGTTATTCCGCAACGGCTGTTCGTGACGTTGCAAGTGCTCCTGATCGGCTATGCGTTGGGGATTTTTCTCGCGGCGGTTGTAACCACCATCGCGGTATCGACGCGCATCGGCACCGATTTTCTCTCGATCATGACCGCGATGTTCAATCCGCTGCCGGCAATCGCATTGCTGCCGGTCGCGCTGCTGTGGTTCGGGCTCGGCACGCCGTCGCTGGTCTTCGTGATCGTCAATTCGGTGCTTTGGGCGGTTGCCCTGAACGCGCATACCGGATTTCTCGCGGTATCCGAAACCCTGCGCATGGCGGGACAGACCTTCGGCCTGCGCGGGCTGCGCTACGTCCTGCGCATTCTCATTCCCGCGGCATTTCCCGCGATCCTCGCGGGACTCAAGATCGGCTGGGCCTTTGCGTGGCGAACGCTGATTGCCGCGGAGCTCGTGTTCGGCGTGTCTTCGGGGCGGGGAGGCCTGGGCTGGTTCATTTTCGAGAACCGCAACCTCCTCGATACGGCTTCCGTGTTCGCGGGCCTGCTGACGGTGATGGCCGTCGGGCTGTTCGTGGAAGGTATTATCTTCCGCAGCATCGAGAAGCGGACGGTGCGGCGCTGGGGCATGCAGCGCGGTTGACGGTGCGCGAAGTCACACCGTCGAGCGGAAGAGTTTCGGCGGTATTCCATAGACCCGCTTGAAGGCGGTCGAGAAATTCGCGGCGCTGGTATAGCCGGCCAGATGCGCGGCTTCCGAAATGCTCACGCCGTCGCGCTCCAGCGCATCCCGGGCGCGTTGCAGCTTCGCTTTCCGCACGAAATCGAACACGGTCATGCCGTAGGCGAGGTGGAACATCCGCTGGAGCGTATTGGTACTCATGCCCGACTGCCGCGCGATCTCCTCGAGCGTGAACGAGCGGTCGAGCGAGTTCTCGATCAGCTCGCGGACATTCGCGACGCGCTGGCGGTCGCGCGGTCTGAGCGTGGAAGAGGGGATCACCGGATCCGGCTGCGCGATGGCGTGCATTGCTTCCGCGACGATCTCGATGGCGCGGCTTTCCAGATAGAGCTCGCGTAGCAGCGACGTATAGACGGGCGGATGGAGGATCTGCTCGGCAACGGCAACGAGGCGGGGCGAGGGCTTCCAGCGCACGAAGCTCAGGTGATCGTAGCTGAAGCGGGAAATCGCACTGTTGGCGGAAAGGCCGAGCTCGTCGCGCTCAAGCCACTCCGGGGTGACGGTCACATTCACCTTGCGGATATGCGCGCCGCGTTTCGAGTACCTGACGAAGCGCTCGGGCCGGGCGCGCGCAACCACCGTTCCTTCGAGCTTCGAATATTCCGAAGTCTTGCCGGGGCCGAAATCGAAGGACCGATCACCCATCTTCACCGCGACACGTCCTTCCAGAAAGAGCGAACAGGTGATGCCGGCGTGCTGCACGATCTCGTTCGTGAGGTCGTGCGCGTCGTAGGTGTCGGTCGCATGCAGCACGAGACCGGAGCGAAGGCGGACGAGCTTGTAGTCGCCGCGAAGCGCGGTGTCGTTGCCGGCCAGATCGGGGTCGGTAATTTTGAATCCGTGACCCGCGAGCGAGGCGGAGGCCGCCAGTTCGTCCGCGCTCACACGCTTCAATGTTTGCTGTTGATCGTTCATGCAGGACCCGAGCCGAGCAAGGAATGGAGTCGAAGCTATTTCATTCGCACGGCGCCGACAAAGCCTATGATTTAGAAGCATCCGAAGGTGAGGCGTTCAGTTTAGAAGCATTGCAATCGATGCCGCGCGCGTTGTCGCACTTGGTCAAGGCTCAAACGGAATTCGCGATTTGGCAAATGTTTTCGCTTTCGACGCGGACGGCTTACCCGGTACAGAAACAAGAAGAGAAATGAGGCGCCGAGAATCGTCTCACTGTTTACCGGGGGCTGGTAATGTTGGGTGTCGAACTGACGAAGCGCGATGCGTGGTCGCGTTACTGCGCGATCTTGGTAGCGGCGATCGGTGTTCCGCTGGTCGCGTCGCATGGAGCCGCGCAAGCGCAGAATGCGAATGTTCCGCTGGATACGGTGACCGTCGAAAATCAACAGGCGCCGAACCAGCTTCGTACCGAAGGGCAGGACACCTATACGTCGAATGTAACCTCCGCCGGCAGCAAGAGCGTTCTCGATGTCCGCCAGGTGCCTCAGTCCGTAAGCATCGTTACGAGACAGCGGATTGACGATCAGAACCTGACGCAGCTTGAGGAGGCGATGCGCCACACGGTCGGGATGCTGATTCTTCAGAACGACGTTGGACGCAGCAGCATCTTCTCGCGTGGTTACGAGGTGGACGTGCTGGTCAACGGCCTGTACGCGCCGAACTCCAGCATTCTCGGTACGCAGCCGGACCTGTTCATGTTCGATCGCATCGAGGTCCTGAAAGGGCCGAGCGGTCTGTTCAACGGCGCGACCGCCGGAAACAATGCCGGACCTGGTGCGACGGTCAATCTCGTTCGCAAGCAGGCGTTGGACCGGTTCCAGTTCCTCGCGAATGTCGGCTACGGCTCATGGAACAATCTCCGTACCGAACTGGATCTCACCGGGCCGCTGAACGCCGCCAAGACGGTGCGCGCGCGCGTCGTGGGCGCATTTCAAAATCGGGAGAACTTTGTCGATTTCAACGAGAACAAGGTGTTCGTCGGCTACGGCACGATCGATTTCGACTTCACCGAGAATACGACGCTGTCGTTGTCGGCTTGGCGGCAGGAGCGCGATATTCTGCCGTTCAACGGTTTGCCTTGGTTTGCGCCGGCGGGAAGCCCCGTTTATCCAACCGGAGCGCCGCGAAACACCTTCATCGGTGCGACGTGGAACCGCTTCGACAACCGTTCCGAAGATTACATGGCGGAGCTGACTCATAAGCTTCAAAACGGCGGCCACTGGAAAACCGCGGTCCGCTATACGGACCGCTTCATCGAATACAAATACGCGCAGGGCGGCGCAGTGAACCCGGTCACCGGAGACTTCAGCATGTCGCAGACGGCGGGCCGCTGGTTCGAGCGTCACCTGACGGCGGATTCACACATTTCGACGCCGTTCTCCTGGTTCGGACAGACTCACAATTTTACGCTCGGCGTGGACTACAAGCAGCACAATCTGACGCAGCTCAATGCGAGTGCCGCGGTGTTCCCGGGTCAAAACTGGTTCACCTTCAATCCTGCGGCTGTCCCCGAGCCGCCCACCACCTGGACCGGCGCGGGAAGCAATACCCAGGATCCGACGCAGTACGGCGTCTACAGCCAGTTGCGGCTGAAGCCGGTCGAGCCGATCACGCTGATCTTCGGCGGCCGCTTCGCGTGGTACAACGCCACGGTCCGCAATGCTTTTACCGGCGCGGTTGCGAGCGATATCGAAGTGAATGCGAAGTTCGTCCCTTATGCAGGCATCGTGGTCGATCTGACGCGGAACATCTCGGCCTACGCAAGCTACACCAATGTCTTCTCGCCGCAGACCGAGATCGAGACGGCGACCGGGCAGCTCATAGGCCCGCGTACCGGCGACCAGTTCGAGGCCGGCCTCAAGGGTTCTTTCCTGAACGGTACTTTGAATGCTTCGATCGCCGCGTTTGTTACGCAGGATACGAACCGCGCTCTGGCCGTTCAGCCTGGACCGACATACCTGAGGGCCGACGTCGAACTGCAGGGTATAGAGGTCGAAGTCAGCGGTAAGATCACGCCGCAATGGGAAGTCTACGGCGGCTATACCATGATCACGAACGAGTACGTGCGGGGTGCAGCCGGCGACTTCCGTCAATACCAGCCGCGCCATAGCTTCAACTTCTGGAACAAGTATACCTTCACCGACGGACCGCTCCGGAGTTTCCACGTCGGCGGCGGCATCCGTGGGATGAGCGAGTTTTATTCCGGCGCCGGCAACACCCGCGTTTGGGAAGACGGGTATGTCGTCGCCGATTTGCAGGTCGGCTACAAGTTCAACCAGAACATGAGCGCCACGTTCACGGTGACGAACCTGTTCGACGAAGTCTATTACGCCCGCGTTGGAAGCCCTGCGCTCTTCAATTTCTACGGCGAGCCGCGCGCCTTCCAGCTCAAGCTGAACACGAAATGGTAGATCGCGCCGTCAGGAGCACGACAGACTTCCGTTGCCAGTCCCCGGGCGCTGCCCGGGGGCTGCTTGTTTTCGCCATGGCGTTGATGGGGCTGGTCGCCTATTCGGCAAGTCCCTCGGCGCAATCGCCGGCGCCGGTTTCGGTCTCGCTCGCGAATGTCGAGCAGCGAACCGTGATCGCGAAGAACGGCGCCGAGTATCGGGTCTTTATCGTCAAGCCGAAATCGCCGCCGCCGGCATCGGGCTATCCGGTGCTCTATGCGCTCGACGGCAATTCGACGCTCGGCTTCTTTTCGAATCTCAGCGCGGCGCATATCGGCCGGGACGATCTTTCGGGGTTCGTGCCGGGGTTGATCGTCTCCATCGGCTATCCGGCCGACCAGATGTTCGATATGCGGCGCCGGTCCATGGACTACACGCCGCACCGGGCGACGCCCGATAGCGGCACCTATCTGAAGCCGGAGTACACCGGCGGCGCTGACGCTTTCCTTGCGTTCCTTGAACATGAGTTGAAGCCGGCCATCGAGCGGGACTTCAAGATCAATGCGCAGAAGCAGGCGCTTTACGGACACTCCTTCGGCGGATTGTTTACGCTGCATGTCCTGTTCACGAAGCCCGCGCTGTTCCAGACCTACATCGCGGCGAGCCCGTCGATCTGGTGGGCGGATCGCGGCATTCTGCAATCGCGCGATCGCTTTCTGGAAGGCAAACCGCAGCTTGCCAGAAAGCGCCTGCTTATTCTTGTGGGCGGTCTCGAGCAGGAACTCGCGCCGCATCAAGCGAAGGCGAAGGACGCGGCAGAGATCGCCGCGCGCCTGAAAGCGCGCCGCATGGTTTCCGATGCCCGCGACCTGCGCGACGGTTTCGCGCCGCTTGCCGCCAACGGGCTGCAATTGCAATTCGAAGAAGTTGCGGGCGAGAGCCACAACTCCGTCATTCCGTATTCCGTCATCAAGGCATTTCGTTTTGCCTTCAGCGTCCAGTGAGGAGTTGCCATGAAGCTGTTTCGGGGCTCGCGAATGAACATGCTGATAGCGGCAGCGCTTTTCGTGTTGGCGCCGCATGGGGTCAGCGCGCAGCAGCAGCAGATCATGCTGACCGATATCGCGGGGAGGACGGTGACCGTTACCGTGCCCGTGCGCCATGTCGTTCTCGGTGAAGGACGGCAGTTGAACGCGCTTGCGCTGCTGTACAAGGATCCCGTCAGCCTCGTAGCCGGCTGGCTTGGCGATTTGAAGCGGCTCGATGTGAAGACTTACGAGCTGTTTCAGAAATCGAACCCGGCAATCGATAAAATTCCGCTGATCGGGATTACGAATGAAAGCACGTTCTCGGTGGAGAAGGCGCTCGCGCTGAAGCCCGATGTCGCGATCTTCAGCGGCGGCCACGGCCCTTCGAAGCGATCCGCGGAAGCGGTAAAGCAGCTCGAAGCCGCGGGAACCCCCGTCGTGTTTATCGATTTTCACGACCAGCCGTTGCAGAACAGCGTCAAGAGCATCGAAATTCTCGGCAAGCTTCTGGGACAGGAGCAGAAGGCAAAGGCCTTTATCGAGTTCTATCAGTCGCGCCTCGACCGCATTTCCAAGCGGCTTGCCGAGGCGAAGCCGGTTCGCCCCACGGTCTTCCTGCATATGCATGCCAGGCTTTGGGAATGTTGCCCGTCTGCCGGCACGGGCAATCTCGGCGACTATATAAATTTCGTCGGCGGGCAGAATATTGCAGCTGACGTGCTGCCGGGGCCGACAGGGCAGATCAATCTCGAATACGTCATTCAGCGCAATCCGCAGGTTTATATCGCCACCGGCGGCGCGCATGCCATCGGGCGCGGGCTTGCGATCGGCACCTTCGTATCGGAAGAGGATGCGCGCAAGGCGCTGTCCCTGATCGCGGCTGAAAAAGGCATCAGCGAGCTTGCCGCGATTTCAAATGGCAGGGTCCACGGACTCTGGCATCACTTCTATAATTCGCCGCTGAACATCATCGCCATCGAAGTCTTTGCGAAATGGATTCATCCGGAGCTGTTCGCGGATATCGATCCGAAGCAGACGCTGGCGGAGCTGAACGAAAAATTCCTGTCTGTCCCCTTTACGGGGACCTATTGGGTTTCGCTATCGCCCTAACCCTGCAAATGTAGCAAGCCAGTTCTGACGGGGCGTAGCGTGTTACCGGACCAGCAAGCAACCACGGAAATATTGCAAAGTTATCGCGGGCTGCAGCGCAAGCGCCTGCTGCTGCTTGCAGTATTGCTGCTTGCCGCCGCGCTTGCCTTTTCGACCGACCTCCTGACCGGGCCTTCGGAGTTGTCCGCCTTGAAGGCATGGCAGGGCATCTGGTGGCCGGAGTCTCTCTCGCGCACGGAAAACGTCATCCTTTGGCACGTGCGGATGCCGGCCGCGGTGATGGCGATCCTCGTCGGCGTTGCGCTCGCGCTTGCGGGCGCGGAAATGCAGACCATTCTGGACAATCCGCTGGCGAGCCCGTTCACGCTCGGGGTTTCGCATGCTGCGGCTTTCGGCGCCGCCATCGGGATTGTCATCGGCGCGGGGATTCCCGCGGTGCCGCTGAACTGGACGATCTCGGTCAACGCATTCGTTTTTGCCTTCGCATCGACGCTGCTGCTCCAGTTCGTCGCGCGCCTGCTCGGCGCTAGCGCGCAGACGCTGGTCCTGTTCGGCATCGCCATGTTCTTCACCTTCGAGGCGCTGGTGAAGCTGATGCAGTTCATCGCGAGCGAGCAGGCGCTCCAGCAGCTCGTCTTCTGGACCATGGGCAATCTTGCCCGCGCGGATTGGACGAAGATTTCCTATCTCGCCTGCGCCATCGTGCTGGTTGCGCCCTTCACCTGGTTTTCGAGCTGGCAGATGACGGCGCTTCGCCTCGGCGACGAGCGCGCCAAGAGTTTCGGGGTGAGGGTGGAGCGCTTGCGGCTGCTTTCGCTGCTGCGGGTCGCGATTCTTACGTCCTTCGCCGTTTCCTTCGTCGGCACCATCGGCTTTATCGGCCTGGTCGCGCCGCATATCGGACGGATGCTGGTGGGAGAGGATCACCGTTTTCTGTTTCCGGCGAGTGCGCTGGCGGGTGCATTTCTCATGTCCGCCGCATCGGTCGCGAGCAAGACGCTGCTGCATGGCGTGATCGTGCCGATCGGCATCGTGACTGCGCTGATCGGCGTGCCGTTCTTTGTCTCGCTGGTGCTGCGGCGGCGGAACCCGTCATGACCAAAACGCTTTCGATCGAGAAGTTGGTGACGGGCTACAAGAAGCGCATCGTGCTGCCCGATTTTTCCGCCGCAGGAATTCGCTCCGGCGAGATCGTTGCATTGGCCGGCCCGAACGGGGCGGGGAAGTCCACCTTGCTGCGCGCCATCGCGGGTCTCATTCCCGCCGAAGGCAGGGTTCTGCTCGACGGGCAGAACCTGCTTGCGCAGTCGCTGCGCGAGCGTTCGAAGTCCATCGTCTTCATGCCCCAGAGCTTGCCGCAGGCGACGAACCTGCTCGCGATCGAGACGGTGCTGAGTGCGCTGAATGTTTCTTCGACGAATGCGGCTTCCGGAAATTCGTCGCGGCAGGACAAAGCGCTCGCAGCGCTCGCCCGCGTCGGTGCCTCGGAGCAGGCGCTCGAACCGATCGATCGCCTGTCCGGCGGGCAGCGGCAGTTGATCGCGATTGCGCAGGCAATCGTGCGCGATCCGGCGCTCATGCTGCTCGACGAGCCGACAAGCGCGCTGGACCTGCGAAACCAGCTCGAGGTCATGTCGATCGTTCGCGACCTAGCCAGCGAGGGCCGTATCGTCATCGTCGTGATGCACGATCTTTCGCTTGCAGCGCGCTGGGCGGATCGCATCCTGCTGCTGCATCGGGGAAAACTCGTAACCGACGGCAAGCCTGAAGATGCCATCACGCCCGCGACGCTTGCCGCCGCTTATGGCGTGCATGCGCGCGTCGAGCGATGCAGCAAAGGCTTTCTCCATGTCGTCGCAGATACGCCGACATCGTAACGAACCGGATCAGCGAATGCAGATTTTGAAAACCAGCCCGGCATCGCGTCAGCAACGCTACAATGGTATTCGCGTATTGCGCGTCTTGCGAAGCGAAATGCTCACGCCGAAAATGAAGCGCGTGATTGTCGGCGGCGACGAGATCGAGGGTTTCGGCAAGGGCCCCAACATCAAGCTCCTGTTTCCGCCGAAGCATCTTGCGGAGCCCGAGTGGCCCGTCACGGGGCAGGATGGACGCGCGGTCTGGCCGGATGAAGGCCGCCGCCCCGCGGTCAGGACTTACAGCGTCAGTCATTACGATCAGTCCGCGGGCGAACTCGCGATCGACTTCGTGCTTCACGGCAAGGACGGGCCTGCCGCGAACTGGGCGCGCGACGCCAAGCGCGACGATCTCGTTGGCGTGGGCGGGCCGGGCGGCAGGGGATTGCGGGAGTCGGAGTGGTATCTGTTTGCCGGCGATCAGAGCGCGCTCCCGGCCATCGCGAACATGCTCGCCGCATTACCTCCAGACGCGAAGGGAACGGCGTTCATTGAGATCCCCGGACCGGAGGAGGAGCGGACGCTTCTAAGCCCCGCGGCGGTGGAGATCATCTGGCTGCATCGCGGCGCTCTCGAAGCAGGCAGGAACAGCCTGCTGGTGGATGCGGTTCGCTCGGTGACATGGCCTGCCGGAGAAACGGCGTTTGCGTGGATTGCCGGGGAGTCTTCGAGCGTGCGCGCTTTGCGCGCATATGTGCGGGACGACCTGAAGATGGACCGCAGGCAGTTTCTGGCCATCGGCTACTGGCGGCTCGGGCTCAGCGAAACGGCCTACAAGCAGGCGTTCAACAACGACCGCGACGAAGACTACTTCAAAGGCGCTTTTTAGAGTCGCTCTTATCTATAGCTCTCCAGTCGACTCGAATAGTCAAACCGACTAACGGTTCCTGAGAATATTGGTAACGCGGCAATGAAAACAAAAACAGAAAATAGAGCTTCTCTTTCAATGCACTGGGGGCTTCGCGGGCTGGCGGCGCTGCCGGTTCTCGTGACCGCAAGCGCGGCTTTGGCACAAACCAGCGAGACCCCGCCGCCTGCGGCCGTGGCCACGTTGCCGCATGATCTTTCGCCGTGGGGAATGTTTCTCCAGGCGGATCTTGTCGTCAAAGCCGTGATCGTGGGATTGATCTTCGCGTCTCTGGTCACCTGGACGATCTGGCTGGCGAAGGGCATCGAACTGGTGGCGGCAAAGCGCCGGGAACGTCGGGCCGCGAACAGCGTGCGCAACGCAAGCACGCTGGCCGATGCGGCCGCCTTCCAGAAAGTCAACGAGAGCATTGTCGGCAGACTCGTCGAGGCGGCGCGGTCGGAAGTGCAGCGCTCCGAGGGAATGAGCGAGGATGGCGTGAAGGAGCGCGCAGCCATCGCGCTTTCGCGCATCGAGATTCGTGCCGGGCGGTCGATGACGCGCGGCACCGGGCTGCTCGCCACCATCGGCGCCACGGCGCCGTTCGTCGGGCTGTTCGGCACGGTCTGGGGCATCATGAATTCGTTCGTCGCCATCAGCCATTCCAAGACCACCAATCTCGCCGTGGTGGCGCCGGGCATCGCCGAAGCGCTGCTCGCGACCGCGGTCGGACTGTTCGCGGCGATCCCCGCCGTCATTATCTATAACGTCTTCGCGCGGGCGATCGCCGGCTATCGCGCGGTGCTGGCCGATGCTTCGGCCGAAGTGCTCCAGCATCTGTCGCGCGACCTCGACTTGAACAGGCAGGCAGGAGCGGGCGCAGGCAAACGCGGGCGAGAATAATCATGGCGATGATGCAAAATCGCGCCGGAGAAGACTCCGTCGAAGAACTCAGCGAAATCAACGTCACGCCTTTCATCGACGTGATGCTGGTTCTGCTGATTATCTTCATGGTCGCGGCGCCGCTTTCCACTGTGGACGTCGCGGTCGATCTGCCGACGTCCAATGCGGAACCGCAGCAGCGGCCCGACAAGCTCATCTATCTCACGGTGAAAAACGACCTGACGCTCTCCATCGAAAACGACGGGGTGGACCGGGCTGCCTTGCGCGCCGAACTCGACAAGCGCAGCGAGAACAATCACCAGCAAAGAATCTTTCTGCGCGCCGATCAGGCCGTGCCCTATGGCGAGATCATGAAAGTCATGAATCTGCTGCGCGAGGCGGGCTACCTGAAAATCGCGCTGGTGGGACTGGAAGCCGCAAAATGAAAGCTCGCGCCTTCCCGCGCGCCTGGGACGGGCGTGACGAGGAAACCGAATTCCGCAGATGGCTGATGGCGGCCGTGGTGGTGTTCGCGGCGCATCTGATCGCGACGCTCGCGATCCTCTATTGGCCGAAGCCGGTCAAGAGCGCGGGCGATGCCCCGCCTGCGATCCTCGTGGAGCTCGCGCCGCTGGCGGTCGCGCCTGAATCGGAGCATCTCGACGTCGCGCCGGGCCCGGAGATGGTCGAGGCGCAGCCCAAGCAGGAGCCTGAACCGAAGCCCGAGGAGAAGACGCCGGCGCCAGAACTGCCGCAGAAGGCGGAATCGGAAGTGGTGCTGCCGCCACCCGCGCCTGAGAAGAAGGAAGAGGAAAAGCCGCAGCCGCAGCCGCAAAAGGCGGTGCAGCAGCGCAAGGACCTGCAGAAGCATTATGCGCCGCAGACCACCGCGGCGCCGAAGCTCAATCTCAAAAAGGCGGCCCAGCCCGCGGCGACGGTTTCCGGGACCACGGCGGACAGCGTTCTGGCAAATGCCAACTGGCGCGGAGCGGTCGTCGCGCATCTCAATCGTTTCAAGCGGTTTCCCGGCGGCGCAAGCGGCGGAACCGCCGTCGTTGCCTTCTCCATCGACCCCGGTGGCAGGGTCACTTCCGCGCGCCTCGTGAGAAGTTCGGGAAGCTCGGCGCTGGACGCAGATGCCGTCGCGATGATCTGGCGCGCGAGCCCGGTGCCGGCGCCGCCCGCTTCGGTGAGCCGGGGCGCAGGCATCAGCCTTTCCGTTCCCGTCCGGTACGTCCGCTAGTTCCGGCACGACACGCGCTGGCGGCGCGCGTAGCCGGCCACCCTCACTGTCTTTCCGATTTTCCGGCGCTTTGGATGCCCCGCATTCGCAGCGGCGATCCCGCTCCACAGCCGGGGCCGCGGGCGTTTGACATTCAACGGGGACTGTGAAGACTCAATTCAGAAACATAAACACTCGTTCACATATGTGAACAACGGGGAGCGATGCCGGTAAAGAGCGCCCAGCGCGTCGTCGACATTTTCGATCTGTTCGCGACGCATAAAAAGCCGGTCGGACTTTCCCGGCTGGCGGCGGCGCTGCGCGTGCCGAAATCGAGCTGTCTTGCCTTGCTGAAGACGCTGACCAGCAGCGGTTATCTCTACGAGACGGGAGAGCGGGGCGCCTATTATCCGACGCGCCGCTGGCTTCATAACGCGCAGATCATCGCGGAGCACGAGCCCTTCGTGCAGGGCGCGCACCAGTTGCTCGTTCGTCTCAGCGAGGAGATCGGCGAAACGCTCATCCTCGGAAAACTCGTCGGCGATCATGTGCAGTATTTCGATGTGGTCGAGGCGACGCAGACGCTTCGCTACACGGCGACGCCGGGGCAGTTGAAGCCGCTGCATGGTACGGGCTCGGGGAAGGCCGCGCTCAGCGCATTGAGCAAGAGCGAGCGCACGAAGCTGATCCGGTCGATCGACATGCGCAAGCTGACGGCGCGGACGATCACGAGCCGGGCCACGCTCGAGAAGGAGATCGAAGCCGGTATCGCCAAGGGCTGGCACGTCTCCGTCGGAGAGAATGCCGAAGGTGCCACCGCGATCGCGGTGCCGATCCGTCTCGGCGACGAACCCTTCGTGCTGATCGCCGCGGGCCTAAGCGAACGCATGGAAAAGAGAATTGCGAAGATCGGCGAGCGCCTGCGCGCGGCGAGCAAGCAATTCGAGAAACCGCAAATCTGACGGGTAAAGAAAAACAACGATCCAAACGGGAAGAAACGGAAGTGGAAGAAATCAAATACTGCATTCGCTTTGACGAAGTCACGCCGTATCACCCGGCCAATCACACCGGCACGACGAACCGGCGCCTGATCGGCCTGGAAACGGGCTCGAAGCGCGTGGAAATGCTGCATGGCACGATCGAGCCGGGCGAAGGCGCCTTGCCGCACGCGCATCCGCGGATCGATCAGATCTGCTATCTGCTCGAAGGCCGCGCCCATGTCGAGGTCGCGGGCCAGAGCTTCGAGATGGGGAGCGGCGACAGCTGCTTTTTTCCCGCCGGTGAGAAGCATCTCTTCAAGGTAATCAGCAAGGAGCCGGTCAAGGTTCTCGTCGTTTACACGCCGCCTTACGGTGAAAACCCGGCGGAAGTCGTGCGCTGAGTGCATTCATGTCCGGCTCCCGTCCGCAACCAGAAATCGAACAGGCCGCCTCGGGGCCGCTTGCCGGACTCAAGGTCGTCGACCTCACCACGGTCGTGATGGGGCCGGTCGCGACCCAGGTGCTTGCCGACTATGGCGCGGACGTCATCAAGGTCGAGCCGCCGGAGGGCGACGTGATGCGTCTGGCGGCGCCGATGCGGAACGTCGGCATGGGGGCGATGTATCTCCAGGCGAACCGCAACAAGCGCAGCATCGTGCTGGACGTAAAGCAGGAGCAGGGCAGGCGCGCGCTCCTGAAGCTCTGTGCGGATGCCGACATCTTCATTCACAATATCCGCCCCGCCGCGATGAAGCGGATCGGCTTGGCGCCGGAGGACATCAAGGCCGTCAATCCGCGCATCATCTATGTGAGCCTGATCGGCTACGGCGAAGGTGGGCGCTATGCGGGCCGGCCCGCTTATGACGATCTCATTCAGGGCGTTTCGGGGATACCGTCGCTCTATTCCCGCGCCTCGGGCGAAGCGCCGCAATACGTGCCGCTGACGATGGCCGATCGGATCTGCGGCATCAGCGCGGTCCATGCGGTGCTGGCGGCGGTGATTTTCCGCGACCGCAGCGGCAAGGGGCAGGCCATCGAGGTCCCCATGTTCGAGACCATGGCGCAGTTCGTGCTCGGCGATCACATGGGCGGAAGGACGTTCGAACCGGCGCTCGGCGAGACCGGCTATCCGCGGCTGCTCGCGCACGACCGTCGGCCGTACCGGACCAGCGACGGCCATGTTTGCGTCCTGATCTATACCGACAAGCAGTGGCGCGCGTTTTTCGATGCGATCGGCGAGGGGCCGTGGAGCGAGACGGAGAAGCGCTTTGCCGCGCATGGCGTGCGCGCAAAGCATTACAACGAAGTCTATCGCTTCCTCGCCGGAGTTTTTGCGACCCGCTCCACCGGCGAATGGATGAAGCTGCTGCTTGCGCAGGATATTCCCCATGCGCCGATGCATAGCGTCGACAGCCTGATCGACGACGCGCACCTGCATGAAACGAACTTCTTCAGCGAGATCGAGCATCCGAGCGAAGGCAGAATCCGCCTTCCGAATGCTGCGAGCCGCTGGAGCGAGTCGCAGCCGCAACTCATGCGCCACCCGCCGAAGCTCGGCGAACAGAGCGTCGAGATTTTGCAGGCTGCCGGATACAGCCCTGCCGAGATCGAGCGGCTTTGCATGGAGCGCGTGACATTGGACGGACGTAACGAGTTGTCGAGAACTTCAGCATGAGAATCTTCAGCCAGACCTTCGATGACATGACCCCGATGCCGGATGAATGCGCCTTCGGCCTCGCGCAGCCGGATGGCACCTATCGCTGGGGGCACAACAGAAATCCCCACTTCGGCTGGAGCAGCCTGCCGCAGGGAACGAAGTCGCTCGCAATCATCAACGACGACCTCGATGTGCCGGTGAAGCTCGACACCTTCAACAAGGAAGGTGCGGTCGTCTCCAAGGATCAGCTTCGCCGCACGCTCTGCCATTGGGTCTTGATCGACCTCTCGCCGGACATCAGCGAGATCAGGCTTGGCGAGTTTTCGGAAGGCGTCACCGAGGGTGGCAAACCGGGCCCTGAGGCCGCGCGCGAGGCGCGTCAGGGCATCAACGAATACACCGACTGGTTCAAGAACGATGCCAAGATGAAGGGCAATTACTTCGGCTACGACGGGCCCTGTCCGCCGTGGAACGACGAGAAATCGCACCGCTACGTCTTCACGCTCTACGCGCTGGATGTGCCGCGTCTGGATGTCGAAGGCGCCTTCGACAAGGTGGCGGCGCTATCCGCCATGCGTGGTCACATACTGGAAATGGCGTCGATCACCGGATTGTTCGCGACGCGGCGCGGATGAAGCAACGGCAACAAGACAAGTCAGAAACGAAAAAGGGTGAGGAAAATGAAAATCAGACACATGGTACAAGCGTTCTGTGCGCTGGTCGTCGTCATGCTGGCGACGCCGGCATCGGCGCAGCAGACCATCAAGATCACGATGTCGGCAGGCCATCCGCCGGCATTTCTCTGGGTGAAGGTTCTGGAAGAATTCTTCGCGCCGGAAGTGGACAAGCGCCTTGCCGCCGCCGGCAACAAATATAAGGTCGAGTGGACCAGGGCTTGGGCCGGAACGCTGGCCAAGGTCGGCGCGGAATCCGTCGCCATTAAGGACGGCGTTTCCGACATGGGCTTCGTCGGCACGCTGTTCGAGGGCGCGCGCTTCCCGCTCCAGAACGTTACCTTCTACGCGCCTTTCGGCACCAACGACGTGGCGCTCACCTCGAGCATTATCGCGGAATTGCAGCAGAAGCATCCGCAAATGCTGGACGCCTGGACCAAGAACAACCTCGTCTATCTCGGCGGTGCGTCGCTCGACAGCTACCAGCTTTTCACGAACTTCCCGGTGAAGTCGCTCGACGACCTCAAGGGCCGCAAGATTTCCGCCCCCGGCACCGCGGCGAACTGGATCAACGGCACCGGCGCCATCGCGGTCGGCGGCAATCTCAGCACCTATTTCGAGGACATCAAGGCGGGTGCTTCGGAAGGCGCGCTGGCATTCATCACCGGTGCATGGCCCGCGAAGCTTCACGAGGTCGCGCCCTACATCACGCGCGTCAACATCGGCGCGATGTATGCGGGCGGCATCGTAATGAACAAGCGCAAATTCGACTCGCTGCCGCCTGAAGTGCAGAAGATCTTCCGCGAAGTCGGCATCGAGTTCGCGGCGCGCTTCTCGAAGCTCGAGATCGACACTGCCGCGGCGCTTGAGCAGCGCATGAAGGACGCCGGCGCCAAGGTCTATGAGCTCGACGCCGAAACCCGCAAGAAGTGGGCCGCAGCGCTGCCCGATATCGGCAAGATCTGGGCGAAGGACCTTCAGGACAAACAGCGCCTGCCGGCGGCGGCCGTGTTGCAGGATTACATGGAGCTGCTTCGCAAGGCGAATGCGGACCTGCCGCGCGATTGGTCGAAGTAAAGACGCAGGTAGGCCATGCAGCCTGACGACAACAACCGGGAGCCCGTACCGCTTGAGCGGTATGGGCTCCCCATGCCGCTCGGATTCGATCGCCTGACGACGCTGATGAACGCGATCGGGACGATCTGGATTCTCGGCATTATGGTGTTGCTCACCGCCGACGTGGTCGGGCGCATCGTATTCAACGCGCCGATCCGTGGCGTCATCGAAATCGTCACAATCTCGATCGTTAGCATTGTCTTCCTGCAACTCGCGGGCTCGGCCCACAAGGGCAAGTTCACGCGCGCGGACACGATGCTGCACCGGCTGAACCGGAGCAGCCCGCGCGCCGCGCGAAGCCTGCAAGCGTTCTTCCACCTTTGCGCAGCGCTGATGCTTGTGATCATTGCCAACGCAAGCTGGCCGTCATTGGTCGAGTCCTGGGAGACCGGAGAATATCTCGGCGCCATCGGCGATTTCCAGGCCTGGCTCTGGCCGATGCGCGCGGTCATCTGTTTCGGCGCGGGCTGCGCCGCGCTCACGTTCCTCCTGCTTGCGATCGACGATCTCTGGCAGGCATTCAAAGCGAAGAAGTCATGACTGAGAATGTCGCGATCGCACTGAGCTGCCTCAGTGCGATTTTTGTTCTGATCTATATGGGCATGCATGTCGCGATCGCGCTCGGTCTGGCGTCGCTCGTGGGCGTTTATTTCATGCGCGGCGATTTTCAGGTCGCGGCCAATATGCTCGCGCAGGCCAGCAGCGACGCCATCGCCAGCCACGTCTTCGGCGTGGTGCCGCTTTTCGTGCTGATGGGTTTCCTGGTGGCGACGGCGGATATCGGGAAGGACGCATACGAAGTCGCCAACCAGGTGTTCAGGCGAATCCGGGGCGGCCTCGGCATTGCCACGGTCGCGGCGAACGCAATTTTCGCGGCGATCACCGGAATTTCCATTGCGTCGGCTGCGGTATTCACCCGGATCGCGGTGCCGGAAATGCTGCGCTACAATTATCACCCGCGCTTTGCCGTCGGCGTCGTCGCCGGATCGTCGGTGCTGGGCATGCTGATCCCGCCGTCGCTCTTGATGATTATTTACGGCTTCGTTTCCGGCGTTTCGATCGGCAAGATGTTCATCGCCGGCATCGTCCCGGGTATCGTGCTCGCCACCGTTTTCGCGCTCGGCATTCTGTTCATGGCGCGCTTCATGCCCTCGCAGGTCGGCGGAACCGTGGTTCTCGACGACGGTCCTAAAATGTCGGCGATAGAGATGTTCGTGAAGCTGATGCCGACGGTGCTGCTGATCGCATTGTGCATGGGCGGCATTTACGCGGGCTATTTCACACCGACCGAGAGCGGCGCGATCGGCGCCGCCGGCGCGCTTCTGATCGCGCTCAGCCGTCGCCGCCTGACCTGGGAGTCGTTCTGGAAGGTGTTGCTCGAGACGGGGTATGTCACCGTATCGATCTCCTTCCTCATCATCTGCGCGAACATGTTTACGCGCATGTTGGCGATGTCCGGCCTGCCGCAGTTCTTCATCAAGCTGATGACGGATGCCGGGCTCGGAGAAACCGGCTTTCTCAGCATCCACCTACTGATCGTGCTCGCGCTCGGCACGATCATCGACTCGACGTCGATCCTCTTGATCGTGCTTCCGTTGGTCTTGCCGATCGCGCAGGGCTTCGGCATGGATCTGGTGTGGTTCGGGATCGTGACCATCGTCGCCGTGGAGGTCGGGCTCCTGACGCCTCCATTCGGCCTTTCGATCTTCGTCGTGAAAAGCACGCTGGCCGACCCGCGGTTCCCATTGGGCGAGATCTTCAAGGGCACGGTTCCATTCGTAATCATGATGCTGGTCGTGCTCGTGCTGCTGGTCGCGTTTCCGCAACTCAGTCTCGTATTGCTTTAGCGCCACGAACGGAGAGCGGTGAGGGAAGGAACGGTAACGATGCCCGCTGCGCCAGTTGCTCCGCTAATGCCGCGCTCGTTCCTGTTCGTTCCCGGCGACAGAGAGCGGAAAATCGCGAAGGCCGCGGGCCTCAAGCCCGATGCGGTCATCCTCGATCTGGAGGATGCCGTCGCGGCGGAGCGGCGGCCGGCCGCGCGTGAAATCATCCGCTCCTTTCTGGCAAGCGGGCAGCCCGGCAAGGCGATGCAGCGTTGGGTTCGCATCAATCCGCTCGCGGAAGATGCGGCGCTCGACGATCTGGCGGCGGTCGTTGGCGGCGCACCGGACGGCATCGTGCTGCCGAAAACGCATTCCGGCGCGGATGTCTCGCGGCTGTCGTTCATGCTGGATGCGCTGGAGGCGCGCGAGGGTATCGCCCGCGGTTCGATCCGCATCATGCCGGTTGCGACCGAAACGCCGGAGGCGATCTTTGCGCTCGGCACCTACCGGGCTGCGAGTGCGCGGCTGGCGGCGCTCACCTGGGGCGCGGAAGACATCGCCGCGGCCGTCGGCGCAACCACCAACCGGCGCGGCGATGGCATTTATGACGATCTCTATCGCCTGTCCCGGACGCTGTGCCTGACCGGGGCAAAGGCGGCCGGCGTGCCCGCGATCGATACGATCTGGCCCGATTTCCGCGATCTCGACGGCCTGCGCGCGGACGCGAGTGCTGCGCGGCGTCAGGGCTTCTCCGGCAAGATGGCGATCCACCCCGATCAGGTCGCGGTCATCCATGAGGCCTTCAAGCCTTCGGCCGCGGAGCTCGACCATGCGCGCCGCGTGGTCGCGATCTTCGCCAAGGGCGTCGGGGCTGCGAGCCTGGACGGCAAGATGCTCGACATGCCGCATCTCAAGCAGGCGCAGAACATCATCGCGATGGCGGAAAGAGCGTGAACGCTGCCCACCGGAAAAGAGCAGAAGCAGGAGGCGCAAGTGGCGGGGCTTTATTACGAGGAATTCAGTGTCGGTCAGGAATTCAGGCACGCGATCCGGCGCACGCTGACGGAAATGGACAACGTCCTGTTCTCGTCGCTCACGCATAATCCGGCGGCGCTGCATCTGGACGAGGAATACTGCAAGAACGAAACCGAGTTCGGTACGCGCATCATCAATAGTGCGTTCACGCTCGGCCTGGTCGTCGGCATTTCCGTCGGCGATACGACGCTCGGCACCACGATTGCCAATCTGGGCTGGGACGAGGTGCGTTTTCCCCGTCCGCTGTTTCCCGGCGATACGGTGCATGTCCGCTCGGTGGTCCGCGAGATGCGCGAGAGCAAATCCCGTTCCGATTGCGGGATCGTGCGGTTCCTTCACGAAGGCTTCAATCAGCGGAATGAGCTGGTCGCCACCTGCCTGCGCTCGGCGCTCATGAAAAAGAAGCCGTCGTAGCGCACCAGTCGCGCGCGACAGATTTCGCGTGCGGCCAAGAGGCGGCCAACGCATTTGTCCGACAATCGCCAATACGTTCGCTTGCGATAGTTCAAAGGCTTACGTACTTTGTGCAAAGCACCATTTTATCGGTATTGACGATGCGATTTGGGCTACACTAGCCTTTGTCCGACAAAGCGCAGGAAGTCCCTTGTCGGATAATCAGGATCGCTTCGAACGGCTCCATGTTGCGCCCGCCTATCAGATGGTGGCGGAGGCGATCGAGCGTGAGATCGTTTCCGGGCGTATCCAGCCCGGCGAGCCGATCGGCACCGAATCCGAACTGGTGCGGCAATTCGGCGTCAATCGCTCCACCGTGCGCGAGGGAATAAGGGTTCTGGAGCAGGGCGGGCTCATCAGCCGCGATTCCAGCCGCCGCCTCTTCGCCTGCGCGCCGCAACACAATCGTCTTGCCAGCCGCATGAGCCGCGCGCTGGTGTTGCAGGAAGTGACATTCCGCGAACTCTACGAGACCGCGATGGTGCTCGAGCTTGCTGCGATCGAGCAGGCGGTCGAGCGTGCGAGCAAGAAGAATATCGAGGAGCTTTCCGAGAACGTCGCGAAGTCCGAGAAGGTGGTGGACGATCCGGCGCGCATCGCCGAGCTGAATTCCGAGTTTCACGCGCTGGTCGCAAAGGCTTCGCAGAATCGCGTGTTGCAGCTCGCGCGCGAGCCCGCGGGCCTGTTGTTTTTCCCGACCACCGAAGTGATCTGCCAGAAAGTTTCGGAGGGCGCGGCGCGCATCGTCGAAGCAAACCGCATGATGCTGAAGGCAATTCGGGACGGCGACAGGAAAGCGGGCCTGCTTTGGATGCGCCGGCAGGTCGACGACTGGCGCAAGGGTTTCGAGCGGACAGGCAAGCGGCTCGATGAAGCCGTGGACCAAAGCTATCTGCGCGCGGCGACGAGATGAGTTTTCAAAAACCACGAGGCAACAAGAGCGCGCAAAGCGCCGGGGCAGGGAGGAAGAAAGTGAACGACCAATCGCGCGGCAAACGCACAGCGGATTCCGGCGGAGCCTGATCTTGGATTTTCCCGCCGACACGCAGCCGGCCGATCTAGCCATTCGCGGCGTCTCGCTCGCCTTTGGCGGCCTCAAGGCGCTGAGCGACGTAACCTTCAACGTCGCGCCGGGCGCGATCACGGCGGTGATCGGCCCGAACGGCGCAGGTAAGACCTCGCTCTTCAACTGCATTTCCGGCTTCTACAAGCCGTCGGCCGGGGAAATCCTGTTCTGCGGGGAGAATATCAATTCCACGCATGCGCCGGAGCGCGCGAAGATCGGGCTCGGGCGCACCTTTCAGAACATTGCGCTGTTTCGCGGCATGACCGTGCTCGACAACATCAAGCTCGGGCGCCACGCGCACATGAAGACGAACATTCTGGATGCGCTCTGGTATTTCGGCCGGGCGCAGAAAGAGGAACTCGCGCTGCGCCAGGAAGTCGAAGAGAAGATCATCGATTTTCTCGAGATCGAGCATATCCGCGACCAGCCGGTGGCGTCGCTGGCGTATGGCTTGCGCAAGCGGGTCGAGCTTGCGCGCGCGCTTGCCATGCAGCCGCGTATCCTGATGCTGGACGAGCCGGTCGCCGGCATGAACCGCGAAGAGACCGAGGACATGGCTCGCTTCATTCTCGACGTGAAGGAGGAATGGGGCGTCACCATCCTGATGGTCGAGCACGACATGGGGCTCGTGATGGACATTTCCGACCATGTGGTTGTCCTGAATTTCGGGCAGGTGATCGCGGAAGGGAAGCCGGAGGAAGTGCAGAACAACCCGGCGGTAATCACCGCCTATCTGGGTGCGGGCGATGTCGGCGAGCTTTCGCGCCGGATCGGCGGAGAGGCGGCATAATGGATTGGCTGTTCCTCACCGAGATCGTGCTTTCGGGGCTCGGCTCCGGCGCGCTGCTTTCGCTCACGGGTATCGCCTTCGTCCTGATCTACAAGGCCACCAAGGTCGTGAACCTCGCGGTCGGCGAGATGCTGATGATCGGCGCCTATTTCTTCGTGGGCCTGTTCTCGTCGCAGATCTTTCCGCTCTGGGCGACCATCCTGCTCGCCATCGCGGGTGGGGGGCTGGTCGGCGGGATCGTCGAGCGGGCTTTGATCCGCCCGATGCTCGGTGAGAATCCGATTTCCGTGTTCATGGTGACGGTCGGGCTCGGCTCGATCCTTGTCGGCATCGTCGAGTTCTTCTGGGGCAGCGATCCCATCGCCCCGCCGAACTTCATGCCGACGAAGCCCTTCTTCATCGGCGAGGCCTATGTGTCGCCGAAGATCGCGCTCAGCTTCGCGATCGCCGCGGTCGTTATCGTGCTTTTCCTGATCGTGTTCCGGTACTGGCGCGGCGGGGTCGCGCTGCGCGCAACCGCGACCGATCAGGCGGCGGCCTATTCCTGCGGCATCAACGTGCCGCGCGTCTTTTCCTTCGCCTGGATCGCGGCCGGCATGGCCGCGGCGGGTGCGGGCATTCTGATCGGCTCCATCGGCGGCATTTCTCCGACCATGGGCATCTTCGGGCTTTCGGTGCTGGTGGCGGTGATCGTGGGCGGGCTCGATTCAATCGCCGGCGCGCTGATCGCGGGGCTTTTCATCGGCGTCGTCGAAGCGCTCGCCGGCACCTATCTCGGTGGCGAATTCAAGCTTCTCATTACTTTCGGCATTCTCGTGGCGATGCTGATGATCCGGCCTTACGGATTGTTCGGCACGGTGGAAATCGAGCGGCTCTGACATGCGCATCGGGACAGCACACGAAACCTACGCCCAGGCCGAGTCGCTGCTGGACACCAACGTCCAGCGCTTCTGGCTGGCGGCGCTCTTCGTCCTGCTCGCGGCGTTTCCGTTCGTCGCCGATCAATACTGGGTCTATATGGCCTGCCTCGTCGGCATCCATATCGTGAGCGTGACCGGGCTCAATATTCTCACGGGCTTCACCGGCCTCGTTAGCCTCGGCCATGCCGCCTTCATGGCGGTCGGCGCCTACACGGTGGCGATGCTGGAAATTCGCGCTGGCACGCCGTTCATTCTGAATTTGCTGATCGGCGGAATCGTCACCGCCTTCGTCGGCGTGCTCGTCGGCATTCCGAGCCTGCGGGTGAAGGGACTTTATCTCGCGATCGCGACTATCGCCGCCGCGGTGATCCTGAATTTCGTCTTCGCCAATTCGGCATGGCTTGGCGGCACGCGCGGCCTGAGCATGCCGCCCGCAAAACTCTTCGGCTACGAAATCGCGCAGCCGTCGCAGGTCTATTGGCTGATCCTGCCGGTCGCGGTGCTTTCCATCGTCGGTGCGGCGAATTTGTTCCGCACGCGCATCGGCCGCGCGTTCATCGCCATCCGCGACCGCGACATCTCGGCGGAAGTGCTCGGCATTCCGCTCTTGCGCTACAAGCTCCTGAGCTTCGGGCTCTCGTCTTTCTATGCGGGCGTCGCCGGCGGGCTGTGGGCTTATTTCTTCCGCGTGGTCACGCCGGAAAGCTTCCCGCTCATTTACTCGATCTTCTTTCTCGCCGCGGTGATCGTAGGCGGCATGGGCACCATTCTCGGCGGCATCCTCGGCGCGATCTTCATGACCATGGTGCCGGAGGTGCTCAAGATCCTGGTGTCGTGGATCACGCCTTTCTATCCGAATGCGGTGCAGTTTCTGTCACCCATCCGGACCATCGTTTTCGGCGCGCTCATCGTGCTGTTTCTCCTGTTCGAGCCGCAGGGTCTCGCCGAAATCTGGCGCCGCGTGCGCCGGTTCTTTCACTTGTGGCCATTCAGAAAATAACGACAACGTGAGGAGGAGACTGCAATGACAATGAAACTCAGCCGCAGAAGTGCGATCGCCGTCGCGCTCGCCGGCACCGTGACGCTCGGTTCCTACGCTACCGTGCGCGCCCAGCAGGAAGACATCGTGCTGGGCGGATCGATCCCGCTTACGGGCGTGTTCGCCTTTGCGGGCGTCGCCATCAATAACGGCATCAACGACTATCTGAAGATCGTGAACGACGCCGGCGGCATCAACGGCCGCAAGATCAAATATGTGTTCGAGGACACCGGCTACAAGGTCGATACCTCGGTCGCGGTGTTCAACCGCATCACCAGCCAGGAGAAGATCAGCCTCTACTACGGCGACTCCACCGCCTTCTCGAAAACGATCAATGCGGAGCTCCTGCGCCGCGCCAACATCATCATGGCCGGCGCGTCGTTCGCGACCGAGCTGAACAACCCGAAGGACTTTCCCTATCAGTTCATGGCCGGTCCCGATTACACCGAGATGACCGGCATTCTGCTCGAATACATTGCGAAGACGACGCCGAAGGCGAAGATCGCGCTCGTCAACTCCGACACCGAGTTCGGCCGCGACCCGGTCTCGGGCACGGAAAAGAAGGCGAAGGAGTTGGGCCTCACGGTCGTCGAAAAGATCGTGACGCCGCCGACCAGCGTCGACGTTTCGACGGAAGTCCTGAAGCTGCGACGCGCCAATCCCGACTACGTGATCTTCCACGGCTACGTGCTGGCGCCGCTGCCGGAGTTCATGAGCCAGGCCAAGCAGCTCGGGCTGAAGGCGAAGTTCATGGGCACGTTCTGGTCCATGGACAACGGCATCTGGGCCAAGTCGGCCGAGGTCGCCGACGGCTTCATGGGCGTGATGCCGTATCGCTACTACTTCGACACCGAAGGCAAGTCGCCGATGCTGGAGCAGATCCGCAAGATGCGTCCGGAATATCAGTCGACCGGATACATTCAGGGCTTCCTGACGGCGATGCTGCTGGTCGAGGCGGCGAAGCGCACGCTCGCCGACAAGAAAGAGCTGACCGCGCAGAACATGAAGGCGGCGCTCAACTCGATCAAGGATTTCGACACCGGCGGCCTCATCGGCGTGCCGATCTCGATTCCCGGCAACACGATCCCGGTTGGACGCGTCTATCAGTATGACGGCAAGGAGCAGCGGATGAAGCCGGTCTCCGACTGGATCGACCTGACGAAGAAGTAATGCCAATGGCCGCGGAAAACCTGCTCGAAGTGAACAACATCGAGGTCGTCTATAACAAGACGGTCCAGGTGCTCCGCGGCCTTTCGCTTCAAGTCGCGGAAGGCTCGGTCGTGGCGCTGCTCGGCTCGAACGGCGCGGGCAAGTCCACGACGCTGAAAGCGATCTCGAACATCCTCTCGCTGGAGGACGGCGAGGTCACGGCCGGCAATATCGTATTCAAGCAGGAACCGGTCGCGCATCATGCTCCCCATGAGCTGGTGCGCGGCGGGCTTTTCCACGTGATGGAAGGCCGTCGCATCTTCGAGGACCTGACGGTCGAGGAGAACCTGACGGCGGCGACCTACGCGCTTTCCGGCCGCGGCGTCGCGCCGACGAAATTCGAAGTGGTCTACGAGTATTTCCCGCGGCTGTTCGAGCGCCGCTCGGGCCGCGCCGGCTATCTCTCCGGCGGCGAGCAGCAGATGCTGGCAATCGGCCGCGCGCTGATCGCACAGCCGAAGCTGATGCTGCTGGACGAGCCTTCGCTCGGCCTGTCGCCGAAGCTGGTGGAGGAAATCTTCACGATCATCGCCCGCATCAATCGCGAGCAGGGCGTTTCGATGCTGCTGGTGGAGCAGAACGCCGCCGTCGCCTTCGCGGTGTCGCACTACGGCTACATCATGGAGACGGGTAAGATCGTCATCGACGGCCCCACCGAGCGGCTGTTGCGCGACCAGGACGTGCGCGAATTTTATCTCGGCATGGGCGGCGCGGGCGGAGAATCGAAGAGCTTCCGCGACATCAAGCACTACAAGCGCCGCAAGCGCTGGCTTTCCTAGAGGCGTTTGATGTTTCCCGAGCTGACACTCCCGCAGATGGTTCGCGAGCACGCGCAGAAGCGCGCGGATCGCATTGCAATCCGCCAGAAGGAATACGGCATCTGGCGGCCTTATAGCTGGCACGACTATTACGAACGCGCCGCCGCGGTGGGCCTCGGTTTCCGTGCCCTTGGGCTCGAAGAGGGCGGGCACGTCGCGGTCATCGCGGAGAACCGCATCGAATGGGTGCTCGCGCAGCTAGGCGCGGGGCTCGTCGGCGCCATCACGATCGGCGTTTATCCGACCAGTCCCTCCAACGAAGTGGCTTATGTGCTCGAACACTCGAACACCGAGATCGTGGTCTGCGAGGATCAGGAGCAGGTGGACAAGGTGCTCGAGCGCCTGTCCGCGCTTCCGAAGCTGCGCCGGATCGTGGTGATGGAAACGAAGGGGATGCGGCAGTATCCCGAGAACACCGTTATTTCCTTTCTTGATCTGGAGCGCGCGGGCAAGACGCATGCCTTCCAGCACGGCACGCTGATCGACGAGGTGCTGTCGCGGCAGAAGCTCAGCGACATCGCGCTGATGATTTATACTTCGGGTTCGACCGGCAAGCCGAAGGGCGCGATGCTGAGCTACAAGAACATCCGCGCGGAGGCGATGTCGGTGGTGGAGCGGCTGGAGCTCGATGCCTCGACGACGCTGCTTTCCTATCTGCCGCTTTGCCATGTCGCCGAGCAGATGACGACTGTGATGGTGCCGAGCTATCTCGGCTCGCTCGTGAATTTCGGGGAGTCGATCCGCACGGTGCAGGAAGACCTGCGCGAGGTGGCCCCGACGATGTTCCTGGGCGTGCCGCGCATCTGGGAAAAGCTGCATTCCTCGATTCACATCAAGCTCCTCGAATCCGATCCGGTCCGCCGCAAGCTGTTCGAGGTGGCTTACGCCGCCTGCGAGCCCTTCGCGGAGAAGTCGCCGCGGCAGCGCTCGCTCGCGGAGCGCGTGAAGTTCTTCGTCTGCTACTGGCTCGTATTCCGCTCGTTGCAGAATTTCATCGGCTTGCGCGCAACCAAGGTGGCGATGACGGGGGCGGCGCCGATCTCGTCGAAGATTGTGAAGTTCTTTCGCGCGCTCGGCGTGCCGCTGATCGAGGTCTATGGCCTGACCGAAAGCTCCGCGATTGCGACCGCGCAGACCCAGGACAAGCGCGTGCCGCTTTGCGTCGGCACCGCGGCCCCGGGCATCGAGGTGAAGCTCGGCAGCGACGGCGAATTGCTCGTGCGCGGCGACACGGTGTTCGAGGGATATTATCGCAACGAGGAAGCCACGAAGACCTCGATCCGAGACGGCTGGCTGCATACGGGCGACGTCGCTGAAATGCATGACGGCCAATTCAAGATTGTCGATCGCATCAAGGACATCATGATTACGGCGGGCGGCAAGAACCTGAGCCCGTCGGAAATCGAGAACACCGTGAAGGCGAGCCCCTTCATCAAGGAATGCGTGGTGATCGGGGAGTCGCGGAAATACGTTTCGGCGCTGATCCAGATCGACTACGAGCTCACCGGAAAATGGGCCGAAGAAAAAGGCATCGCCTACACGAATTTCAGGAATCTCGTCGAGCATCCGCAAGTGCGGGAGCTGATCCAGCGCGAGGTCGATGTCGCCAACGCCCAGCTCGCGCAGGTATCGAACATCCGCAAATTCCACCTGCTCACGAAAGAGCTCGATCACGACGACGATGAAGTGACCGCGACGATGAAGGTGCGGCGCTCCAATATCCAGACCAAGTACGCCGCCGAGATCGAGGGGCTCTACAGCTAGGCGATGGGCCGGCGGCTTTACGGCGGCCGGCCCGCCTTCATTGCCAGCGCCCGACTTCAAAAATATAAGTCTGGCGTCGGAATCGGAGCATCGAAATCTTGAAAGACGCCGGCGCTTCCGTGCGCGGCCTGGTCGCCGCCTTCAATCGCCGCAAGCCGGTCCGCGCGGGGTCGCTGATCATCACATTATATGGTGACGCGATCGTGCCGCGCGGCGGCAGTCTTTCGCTCGGCAATATCACCGAGATCATGCAGCTCTTTCAGATCGGCAGCGGCCCCGTGCGCACGGCGATCTCGCGCCTGGCTTCCGAAAAGTGGCTCGAGCGCAGGAAGGTCGGGCGCAACACCTTCTACCGGCTGTCGAAGCAGGGCGAGGGCGAGTTCGCGCGCGCGACCAAGCGGATCTATTTTGCGCGCAAGGCCGAAGGCGGTGCGGCGATCCGTCTCGCGCTCCTGAATGGCGAAGCCTCGGCCCGGGCGGAGCAGCGGCAGAGGCTCGAGGCCGCGGGCTACGCGGCTTTCAACGCGCTCACGTTCGTTTCGGTGGGCGGCGCGGAAAGCGCGTTGAAGGGCGCGAAGGGCATTCGCATGCTCGACGTGCCGGTCTCGGCGGAGGCGGCGGAAATCCTCGGCATCGCTTTCAAGCTCGACGAGCTTGCGCAACGCTATCGCGATTTCACGGCGCGGTTCCGGCCGCTGCGCGAAGCGCTCGGCAAGGGCGCTGCGCTCGACGACGCGGAAGCGCTCATCGTCCGCCTTCTCCTTATTCAGGAGTTCCGCCGCATCGTGTTGCGCGATCCGGCGCTGCCCCACGGCATGTTGCCGGCCGCTTGGCCGGGCGAGGAGGCGCGCCTGCTCGCGGCCGGAATCTATGCACGGGTCTTGAAAGGCTCCGAGCGCTATCTCGACGGTTGCCAGGCCGACGAGAAAAGCCCGCTGCCGAAGCCGAATTCCTCGCTCGCACAACGCTTTGCCGCGCTGCAATAGACTGGCTTCTGGATATGTTACAGTAATTATTGACTTCGTAAATTTCTGTAACATATTATAGGGATTACAAACTGGCATCCCTGCGCGGAGGCGCCGATGTACACCCAAGCCCTGAACGTCAAGGAAGAAGCGACCGCTGCGTCCGATCCGGAACTGGAAGCGCGCTTTCAGGCGCAGGTCGATGCCGAGCTCAAGATCGAGCCCAACGACTGGATGCCGGAAGCCTATCGGCGGACGCTGACGCGGCAGATTTCCCAGCACGCCCATTCCGAGATCGTCGGCATGCTGCCGGAGGGAAACTGGATCACGCGCGCGCCGACGCTTCGCCGCAAGGCGGCCCTGCTCGCGAAAGTGCAGGACGAGGGCGGCCACGGCCTTTATCTCTACTCGGCGGCCGAAACGCTCGGCACCTCGCGCGAGCAGATGTTCGATCAACTGCTCTCGGGCAAGGCAAAGTATTCCTCGATCTTCAACTATCCGACGCTGACCTGGGCCGACATCGGCGCGATCGGCTGGCTCGTGGATGGCGCGGCGATCATGAACCAGATTCCGCTCTGCCGCTGTTCTTACGGTCCCTATGCGCGGGCCATGATCCGCATCTGTAAGGAAGAGAGCTTCCACCAGCGCCAGGGCTACGAAATCATGATGACGCTCGCGCGCGGCACGCCTGAGCAGAAAGCGATGGCGCAGGATGCGCTGAACCGCTGGTGGTGGCCGTCGGTGATGATGTTCGGCCCCTCCGACAAGGACAGCCAGCACTCCGACCAGACCATGCGCTGGAAGATCAAGCGCTTCTCCAACGACGATCTGCGGCAGAAATTCATCGACGCGACGGTGCCGCAAGGGCACTTCATCGGCCTCGAGTTTCCCGATCCCGATCTGAAGTTCAACGAGAAGACCCGCCACTGGGATTTCGGCGAGATCGACTGGACCGAGTTCAAGCGCGTGATCGCGGGTGACGGGCCCTGCAACAAGCAGCGCATGAAGCAGCGCCGCGCGGCGCACGACAATGGTCGCTGGGTGCGCGAGGCGGCGCTCGCTTACGCCGAGAAGCGCCGCAATCGCGAAGCCGCGGCCAAGATCGCGGCCGAATAAGAGGAAGCGCCATGACCGAGCAGAAAACCGAACAGCACTGGCCGCTTTGGGAAGTGTTCATCCGTTCGAAGAACGGCCTTTCGCACCGCCACGTCGGCAGCCTGCACGCGACCGACGCAACCATGGCGCTGCAGGCTGCGCGCGACGTTTACACGCGCAGGGGCGAGGGGCTTTCGATATGGGTGGTGCCGTCCAATTCGATCACGGCCTCCGACCCCACCGATAAGGATGTCATGTTCGAGCCGGCGGAATCGAAAATCTATCGGCACCCGACCTTCTACGATATTCCCGACGAAGTCGGGCATATGTGAGCAGGCTCATGGCCGGCACGATGACCGAAACGCCACTCTTTGCTTATACCCTGCGGCTTGCGGACAACGCGCTGATCCTCGGGCATCGCTTGTCCGAGTGGATCGGCCATTCGCCGGCGCTCGAGGAAGACCTCGCGCTCGGCAATATGGGGCTCGATCTCATCGGGCAGGCGCGCGCGTTCTACACCTATGCCGGGGAAGTCGAAGGCAAGGGCCGCGACGAGGATAAGCTCGCCTATCTGCGCGACGCCAAGGACTGGCGCAACGTGCTGCTGGTCGAGCAGCCCAACGGCGACTTTGCCGCGACCATGATCCGGCAACTGCTGTTTGCGGCCTATGCCCATCCGCTTTACGTGGCGCTGACCAAATCGAAGGACGCCACGCTCGCGGCGATCGCCGCCAAGGCCGAGAAGGAAATGGCCTATCACGTCCGCCATTCCGGCGAATGGATCATCCGTCTCGGCGACGGCACCGAGGAAAGCCACGAGCGCGCGCAGGCGGCGCTCGACGAGCTTTATGCCTACACGAACGAATTGTTCGAAAGCGACGAGGTCGAGCGCGCATTGATCGATGCCGGTATCGCGGCCGATCCCGCGAGCCTGCGCGACGAATGGGAGCGCACGATCCATCGCGTGTTCGCGGAAGCGCGGCTGAAAGCGCCGCCGCCGAGCTTCGCCCAGACCGGCGGCCGCAGCGGCCGCCACAGCGAGCATCTCGGCTACATTCTTGCCGACATGCAGTTTCTCCAGCGGACCTATCCGGGGGCGCAGTGGTGAGCGCGGTCATTGAGAAAATCCATGCCGGACGGCTGCGCGAGCGCGCCTGGGCCGCGGCTGCGGCGGTGGTCGATCCCGAGCTTCCGGTGCTGACCATCGAGGATCTCGGCGTGCTTCGTGAAATCCGCGTGAGCGGCGAAGGCAAGGTCGAAGCGCTGATAACGCCGACCTATCTCGGCTGTCCGGCGATGAACATGATCACGCTGGAAGTGGAGCTTGCGCTAGAGCGCGCGGGCTTCGCAAAGCCGAAAGTGACCACCGTGATGTCGCCCGCCTGGAGCACCGACTGGATGTCGGAGGCAGGCAGGGAAAAGCTGCGCGCATTCGGCATTGCGCCGCCCTCGGGAAAATCCGGCCGCCGTGCTGCGCTGTTCGGCGAAGAGAACATCGAGTGCCCGCATTGCCGGTCGAAGGATACCGAGCGCATCTCGGAGTTCGGTTCGACTTCCTGCAAGGCGCTATGGCGCTGCAAGGCGTGCGCCGAGCCCTTCGACTATTTCAAGTGCATCTAGGTCCGCCATGTCGATCGCATTCCACAAGCTCAAAGTCGCCGACCTGCGCCGGGAAACGCCGGACGCGGTGTCGATCGCCTTCGATATTCCGGAAGCGCTGCGCGACGCCTATCGCTTCAGCCCGGGCCAGCACCTGACGCTGAAGCTCAACGACAGCGGCACGGAGTTGCGCCGCTCCTACTCGATCTGCGCGGGCATGGACGACGGAGAGCTGCGCATCGCGGTCAAGAAGGTCGACGGCGGCAGCGTTTCCTCCTGGGTCAACGAGAAGCTGCGCGCGGGCGACGAAATCGAAGTGATGACGCCGCAGGGGCGGTTTGGCGTGGCGCCGGCGCCGGATGAAGCCCGGAGCTATCTTGCGATCGCCGCGGGCTCCGGCATCACGCCGATCCACTCCATGATCCGCACCATGCTGACGCGCGAGCCCCGGAGCCGCTTCGTCCTGATCTACGGCAACCGCTATGCGCGAAGCATCATGTTCAAGGATCAGCTCGAGGATCTGAAGGATCAGTTCCTCGACCGGCTGGTGGTGCATCATGTGCTTTCGCGCGAGCCGCAGGAGATTGCGCTGCTTAGCGGGCGCCTGGACGGCGAAAAGATCACGAACCTGCTCAGGAGTTCGCTGCCTGCCCGGAAGATCGCTCATGCGTTTCTCTGCGGGCCCGGGGGCCTGATCAAGGAAGGCGAGGAGGCGCTGCGCGCCTATGGGCTCGAGCCCGCACGCATTCATGTCGAGTATTTCTCGACCGATGGCCTGCCGGTCGCAGCGAAGAAAGCAACCGCTTCGCTCGGCGACGATGCCGACGTGAACGCATCGATCACGCTGAACGGCATTCGCTACGACGTGCCGATGAAGGCGGGCGAAACGGTCATCGATGCGGGCCTGCGCGCCGGGCTCGACCTGCCGTTCTCCTGCAAGGGCGGCATGTGCTGCACCTGCCGCGCCAAGCTTGTCGGGGGCGACGTGGAGATGGAGCACAATTATTCGCTGGAAGACTGGGAGATGAAAGCCGGCTTCGTGCTCACCTGCCAGGCGCGGCCGACCACCAAGACCGTCGAGATCGATTTTGACCAGCTCTAGCGGCGGCTATCCGGCCGCGCGGTAGGCGGAGGAGGCTTTGCTTTCCAGCGAGGCCGCGCCTTCGACCAGCAATTGCGTCGCGAGATCCGCATAGTCCTCGCGGCTCATGGAGCCGCCCTCGCGGAACCACATATAATGCCAGTTCAGCATGCCGAAGAGTGACATCGTCACCGGCTTCAGGAGACGCGGCGAAGCACCGACGGTGCGATTCACCGCGGCGATGGCATTCGAGAAGATCACGACAAGCTCGCGCTCCAGCGCGATGAGCTGCTTGCGTTTCGCGGCGGGCAGCTTCGACAATTCGTTGATTTGGATTTTGTGCTGGTCGTCCGCGTCGCGATAGGCCTCCAGCAGCGCGCCGACCAGCGCGCGCAGGCGCGGCACCGGCGCGAGGTTCTCCTCCACCGCCCGCACCGCGCCGATCAGGTCGTCGAGATGGGCGCGCAGGACGTCGAACAGCAGCTCGTCCTTGTTGACGTAGTAATGATAGAGCAGCGCTTTCGACACGCGGCAGGCCGCGGCCACCTCCGCCATCGAGGTGCGGTCGTAGCCGTTCTTCGCAAACAGCTTTGCCGAGCGATTCAAAATCGCTTTGCGCTTGCCGTCGTAATCCGCTGCGCGGGGACGAGCCATCGTTATTCCTTCGGCCGCTTGTCGACGATGCGGCGCGCCTTGCCGGCGGAGCGCTCGACGCCGCCGGGCGGGGAAACCTTCACCTTCGCGGAGACGCCGATATTGTTCTTGATGAGTTCGGCAAGTTTGCCGCCTTCGGCGCTGCCCTCGGCTTCGGCCGCGCCCTCGCGCGCTTCCACCATCAGCAGCATTACGTCGAGGCGTTCCTCGCGCGAAAGCTCGATCTGGTAGTGCGGCGCCAGGCCATTGCAGCGAAGCAGCAATTCCTCGATCTGGGTCGGGAATACGTTGACGCCGCGCACGATCATCATATCGTCGGTGCGGCCGGTGACCTTTTCCATCCGGCGCATGGAGCGCGCGGTGCCGGGCAGGAGCCGCGTCAAATCGCGGGTGCGGTAGCGGATGATCGGAAAGGCTTCCTTGGTGAGCGACGTGAAGACGAGCTCGCCGCGTTCGCCATCGGGCAGCACCCTGCCGGTCTCGGGGTCGATCACCTCCGGATAGAAGTGATCCTCCCAGACGTGCAATCCGTCCTTGGTCTCGACGCATTCGTTGGCGACGCCCGGACCCATGACTTCGGAGAGGCCGTAGATATCCACGGCATCCATGTCGAAGGCTTCCTCGATTTCCGCGCGCATCGAATTGGTCCAGGGTTCGGCGCCGAAAATGCCGACCTGAAGTGGCGACTGGCGCGGGTCGAGACCCTTCGCGCGGTACTCGTCGAGGATCGCGAGCATGTAGGAGGGCGTGACCATGATGATTTCCGGGCGGAAATCCTCGATCAACTGCACCTGCCGCTCGGTCATGCCGCCGGAAACCGGGATTACCGTGCAGCCGAGCTTCTCCGCGCCGTAATGCGCGCCCAGGCCCCCGGTGAAAAGGCCGTAGCCATAGGAGACATGCACTTTCATGCCCGGCCGTCCGCCGGAAGCGCGGATCGAGCGCGCCATTACGTGCGACCAGGTGTCGATGTCGTTCTGCGTATAGCCGACCACGGTGGGCTTGCCGGTGGTGCCGGACGAGGCGTGGATGCGCACGACCTTGTCCTGCGGCACGGCAAACATGCCGAAGGGATAATTGTCGCGAAGATCGCTCTTTACGGTGAAGGGAAATTTCGCGAGGTCTTCGAGGTGCCTGAAATCGGCGGGCGTCACGCCGGCTTCGTCGAACTTCTTCTTGTAGGCGGGCACGTTCTTGTAAACGTGCTCCAGCGTCCAGCGCAGGCGCTGCAATTGAAGCGCCGATATTTCGTCACGCGAGGCACGCTCGATCGGCTCCAGGCCATAGGGTTTGTAGGAAGACTTATCCAGCATTGCCGTCTCCGTCGGATGCAGTCAGTCCGGGCACGATCTCGCCGCCGATGGCGCGCGAGTGGCCGCGAAATTCCGCGATCACGGTGCCGTCCTCGCGGCTGACCGTGATGTCATAAATTCCCGAACGCCCGGATTTCGAAATCTCGGTCGCGTCGGCGCGTAATCTGTCGCCGAGTTTTCCGGGCCGGATAAAGGTTACGGCGCACTGCTGCGCGACCGTTATCTGGTTGTAGGTGTTGCAGGCGAAGGCGAAGGTGGAGTCGGCGAGAAGGAAAATATAGCCGCCGTGGCAGATGTTGTGGCCGTTCACCATCTTCTCGGTGACCGTCATCGCGAGCGTGGCCTTGCCCGGCGCAATGGAAAGAATTTCCATGCCGAGGTTGCGGCTTGCTTCGTCGTCGGACCACATCTTGTCCGCGGAAGCCCTGGCGACGGCGAGGGCGTCCATCAGCCGGCCTGCCGCGCGGAGAATTTTGCGCTGCGCTTTTCCATGAAGGCCTTCACGCCCTCGGCGTAGTCGTCGGCGGCGCCGAGACTTGCCTGGACCGTGCGCTCCAGTTCGAGTTGCGCGTCGAGCGTATTGGTTTCCGCGTCTTCGAGCGCGCGGCGGATGGCGACCAGCGCGGCGGTCGGGCCGTTCGCGAGCTGCGCGCAGATTTTTTCCGCTTCCGGCAGCAGCGCGGCGTCGTCGACCGCTTTCCAGATCATGCCCCAGCTTTCGGCCTTCTCGGCCGACAGCGGCTCGGCGAGCATGGCAAGCCCGCGTGCCCGCGCAGCACCTGCAAGCCGCGGCAGGAACCAGGTGCCGCCCGAATCCGGCACGAGGCCGATTTTGGCGAATGCCTGCATGAAATTCGCGGAGCGCGCCGCAAGCACGATGTCGAACGCAAGCGCGATATTCGCGCCCGCGCCGGCGGCCACGCCATTGACGGCGCAGACCGTGGGGAAGGGCAGCGACTTAATCCGCTTCACCAGCGGATTGTAGAAGGTGCCGATGGTGTGGCCGAGATCCGGACGATTGCCACCGGAAACATTACGGTCGGACAAGTCCTGCCCGGCGCAGAAGCCGCGGCCCGCGCCCGTGACCAGAAGCGCCCGGCAGGCTGGATCGCGCTCGGCTTCGTCCAGCGCCGCTTGCAGTGCAGCATGCATCGCCTCGTTGAACGAATTGAGGCGCTGCGGCCGGTTGAGCGTGACGATGCGATAATTGTCGCGCGCGCTGGAAAGAACTGGCGTTTCTTCCATGACGTCCCCGATACTGTTGCGGCGCATTCCCTTGCGGCGATCCGCGGGCCGCGCCGTCAAACTTTTTGTGCGCCCGGTCTTGACCGACCGGTTGGTCAGGGAATTAATATGGCGCAGCAGAATGAGTGTCAACGCGCCGCGGAGCAATGACGGCGCGAACACGAAGGGGAGGAGAAGCGGCGAACGAAATTCGTGCGCACGCGCCATCCCCGAAGCTGCAAAAGAACGCCCTGCCCGGCATCGCCGGGCAAACAAGCATGGGAGGAAACCCTTATGAACTTGCTCCGTAAAGTTTTTGCGGCGGCTATCGTCGTCTTCGGCACCGCGGGCATCGCGGACGCGCAGATCAAGATCGGCGCGGTGCTTTCGGTAACCGGTCCTGCGTCGTTCCTCGGCGACCCCGAGAAAAAGACGCTCGAAATCTATGCCGCCGACATCAACGCAAAGGGCGGCATCAACGGCCAGAAACTTCAGGTCATCATCTATGACGACGGCGGCGACCCGAACCAGGCGCGCACCTTCGCGACCCGCCTGATCGAGGAAGACAAGGTCGATGCGCTGCTCGCCGGCTCGACGACCGCGACCACGATGGCGATCATTCCGCTCGCAGAAGAAGCAAAGATCCCGCTCATCAACTTCGCCGGCGCGGTGCAGGCGGCCGACCCGAAATACAAGTGGAACTTCAAGACGCCGCATACCGACCTGATGGCCTGCGAAAAGATCTTCGTCGACCTCCAGAAGCGCAAGCTCACCAAGATCGCGATGATCTCCGGCACCGACGCCTTCGGCAAATCCATGCGCGACCAGTGCATGACGGTGGTGAAGAAGTACGGGATCGAAGTGCTGCACGAGGAAACCTATGGCCCGCGTGACAGCGATATGACCCCGCAGCTCACCAACATCAAGGCGAAGGCGGACGTGCAGGCGGTGATCAACCCCGGCTTCGGCCAGGGGCCCGCGATCGTCACGCGCAACTACCGCCAGCTCGGCATCGCGGCTCCGCTCTATCAGAGCCACGGCGTCGGATCGAAGCAGTTCATCGATCTCGCCGGTCCCGCCGCCAATGGCGTCCGGCTCCCTGCCGCCGCCTTGCTCGTCGCGGAAATCCTGCCCGACAGCGATCCGCAGAAGAAGGTCGTCGTCGCCTACAAGACCAAGTACGAGCAGGAAACCAAACAGCCGGTCTCGACTTTCGGCGGCCATATGTATGATGGCTTCATGATGATGGTCGAGGCGATGAAGCGTGCCGGCGGCGCCAAGGACAAGGCCAAGGTGCGCGACGAGATCGAGAAGACCAAGAACTTCATCGGCACCGGCGGCGTCGTGAACATGTCGGCGACCGATCACCTCGGGCTCGATCTGACGGCGTTCAAGATGCTCGAAATCAAGAACGGCAACTGGGCGCTCGCCGAATAATATCTTCTCTGTTCGGCAACGAAGAACGGGACGGCGGTTTCGCCGTCCCGGTCATTTTCCGGGAAGGGGTCGCGGGCAATGGCGCAGTTTCTCCAATACGCGTTTTCAGGGCTGACGGTCGGCGCGGTCTACGCGCTGGTCGCGCTCGGCTTCACGCTGATCTACAACGCCTCGGGCGTCATCAACTTCGCGCAGGGCGAGTTCGTCATGCTGGGCGGCATGGTGACGGTGTTCGCGACCCTTGCCGGCGTGCCGCTGCCGCTTGCGGCGCTGCTCGCGATCGCGGTGGCCGTGCTCGTCGGCGTCGGCCTGCACCTGCTCGCGATCGAGCCCGCCAAGGGCGCGTCTGCGGTGACGCTCATCATCATAACCATCGGCGCTTCCATTCTGCTGCGCGGGCTCGCTTCCATCGTTTTCGACAAGCGCTTTCACGCGCTGCCGCCGTTCGTGCCGGCCGAGCCGCTGCGGATCGGCGGCGCGACCATTCTGCCGCAAAGCGTGCTCGTCTTCGCGGGAGCGGCCATCATCGTGCTGCTGCTGTGGCTTTTCATGTCGCGCACGCTCGTCGGCAAGGCGATGATCGCGACGGCCGCGAACCGCATGGCGGCGCGGCTGGTCGGCATCAACACGATCTGGATCATCTGCCTTTCCTTCGCGGTTTCCGCCGCCATCGGCGCGATCGGCGGCGTGCTGGTGACGCCGATCACGCTCACGAATTACGACGTCGGCACGCTGCTCGCGCTGAAAGGCTTTTCCGCCGCGATGCTCGGCGGCATGGGCAATCCGCTCGGCGCGATTGCGGGCGGCCTGATCGTGGGACTGCTCGAGGCGTTCGGCGCCGGCTACATTTCTTCGGCCTATAAGGACGCCATTGCCTTCATCGTGATCCTGCTTGTTCTCTTCGTGATGCCGAACGGCCTGTTCGGCCGGGCGGGGGTCGAGCGCGTATGACGATGCCCAAGGTGCTGCAAGGAAAAGTGCTGCGAAGGCATGGCGTGGTGCTGGGGATTGCGGCGCTGGTGCTGCTGCTGCCGCTCGTGCTGCCGTCGAATTTTTATTTCCGCATCGCCACGCTGACCTTCATCTTTGCGCTTGCCGTGCTCGGGCTCAATCTGGTGATGGGCTATGCCGGGCAGGTGAGCCTCGGCCATGGCGGCTTCTTCGGCATCGGCGCTTATGCGGTGGCGGTCGGGCCGACGCATTTCGGCATCCCGACCTGGGCCGCGCTGCCGCTCGGAGCGGTGCTCGCGGGCCTGCTCGCATTCCTGATCGGCCGGCCGATCCTGAAACTGAAGGGTCACTATCTCGCGGTCGCGACGCTCGGCATGGGCATCCTGATCGCGATGGTGTTCACCAACGAGGCCCGTTACACCGGCGGGCCCGACGGCATGTCGGTGCCGCGGCTCGTGCTGTTCGGGTGGGCCGCGCGCGGCCCGATCACCTGGTACTGGATTTCGGGGATCAGCCTCGTCGTCGCGGCTTGGCTCGCGATGAACCTGATCGAAAGCCCGATCGGCCGCGCCTTCCGTGCGATCCACGACAGCGAACCGGCCTCGGGCGTACTCGGCGTCGATGTGGCGCGCTACAAGCTGATCGCCTTCGTGCTGTCCGCGATCTTCGCGTCCGTCGCGGGCGCCTATCTCGCGCTTTACGACGGCGGCGTCACGCCGCGCACCGCCGATTTCATGCGCTCCATCGAATTCGTCACCATGGCGGTGCTGGGCGGGCTCGGCTCGGTGACCGGCAGCCTTGTCGGCGCGGCGTTCCTCACCGTGCTGCCGCAGGTGCTCACCGTGTTTCACGATTACGAGCATGTCGTGCTCGGCCTGCTCATCATTCTGTTCATGATCTTCCTGCGCGAAGGCATCGTGCCTGCGCTCGCCACGCGCGTCTTCAGGTGGCGGCGATGAGCCTGCTTTCGGTGCGCGACGTGGGAATCGAGTTCGGCGGCGTTACCGCGTTGCAGGGCGTTTCGCTGGACGTGCGTCCGGCCGAGATCTTCGCGATCATCGGCCCGAACGGCGCTGGCAAGACCACGCTGTTCAACGTGATTTCCGGCCTCTATCTGCCGAAAGGCGGCCGCATCGAGCTCAACGGGCAGGACGTCACGCGGTTTCCAGTTCACCGCCTGAGCGCGCTCGGGCTTTCGCGCACCTTCCAGAATCTCCAGATTTTCTTCCGCATGACCGCGGCGGAAAACGTCATGGTCGGCCGTCACCTCCACGAAAAGCGCGGCGTGCTTCCGCATCTCTTCGCGCTGCCTTCGTCGCGGAAGCAGAATGTGCAGACCCGCGCCAAGGCGGAAGAACTGCTCGCCTTCGTCGGGCTTTCGGGCATTGCCGATCAGGTCGCCGGCAACCTGCCGTATGGCGCGCTAAAGCGGCTCGAGATCGCGCGCGCGCTTGCGGCGGAGCCGAAAGTGCTTCTGCTCGATGAGCCCGCCGCCGGATGCAATGCGGTCGAGACGGCGGAGATCGACGAGATCATCCAGAAGATCGCGCTGCAAGGGGTCGCGGTCGTGCTGGTGGAACACGACATGCGGCTCGTGATGAAAATTTCCCATCGCATCCATGTGCTCGAAAGCGGGCGCACGCTCGCCGAAGGCACCGCGCAGGAAGTGCGCGAGAACCCCAAAGTGATCGCCGCCTATCTCGGCGCGCAGGCCGGCGAGGAGGTTCGTCGTGCTTGAAGTCGCGAACCTCAAGAGCCGCTATGGCCGCATCGAAGTGCTGCACGGCATTTCCCTCGTGGTGCGCGAGGGCGAGATCGTTTCGTTGATCGGCAGCAATGGCGCCGGCAAGACCACGCTCCTGAAGGCGCTCTCGGGCGTGCAGCCGATTTCGGGCGGCACCATCGTCTGGCAGGGCCGCGACATTTCCGGTGTCGCCGCGCATCTGCGCTCGCGCCTCGGCATCGCGCAGGTGCCCGAAGGGCGGCAGGTGTTCGGCCCGCTTTCGGTGGCGGACAACCTGCGGCTCGGCGCCTGGGCGCGCAGCGACGGCGACATCGCGGGCGATCTCGAAACCATCTACGGCATGTTTCCGGTGCTGGCGGAAAAGCGCGCGATTGCGGCGGGCTCGCTCTCCGGCGGACAACAGCAGATGCTCGCGGTCGGCCGTGCGCTCATGAGCAAGCCGAAGCTTCTGCTGCTGGACGAGCCTTCGATGGGGCTTGCGCCGATGCTGGTCGACCAGATCCTGCAATCGGTCGCGGGGCTGCCCAGGCGCGGCGTGACGGTGCTTCTGGTCGAACAGAATGCGACCGCGGCGCTCGCGATTTCCGACCGCGCCTATGTGCTGGAAACCGGAAAGATCATTCTCGAGGGTCCCGCGGCGGCGCTTGCGAGCGATCCGCGCGTGACGCAGGCATATCTCGGGCTATGAGCGAACTGTTCATCGAGCGCGGCGGCGAGGGCGGCGACCTCATCGTGCTGCTGCACGGGTTGGGCGCGACCGCGGCGGTCTGGCATCCGTTCACGAATATTCTCGCGCGGGAGTGGGACGGGCGCTGGATCGCGCCGGATTTTCGCGGCCACGGCCGCTCGATCAAATCCGGGCCTTATGGTTTCGATCAGCACGCGCGCGACGTGGCGGCGTCGATCGGCAAAGAGAATGCAGGGCGGGTTTTCGTGCTCGGCCATTCCTTCGGCGGCGTGATCGCGGCGCTGGTCGGCAGCGGGGATTTCGGCGTGAAGCCCGCGGCTGCGCTTGCCTTCGGTGTGAAAATCCGCTGGACCGACGACGAGAAGGCGAAAGCGCTCGACCTCGCCAGACGCCCGGCGAAAGTTTTCGCGACCCACGGCGAGGCGGTGGAGCGCTACCTGAAAATGGCGGGCATCTTCGGCCTGACCGATCCGACTTCGCCCGATGTTGAGTCCGGAATCACTGCTGCGAACGGCGGCTGGACAGTGGCGCAGGATCCCGCGACCTTCTCCGCCGTCGATCAATCCGTTCCGGATGCGTTGCGTCGCGCCGATCCGCCGGTGCGGCTTGCGGCGGGCGAGAAAGACCCGATGGTCACGCTCGACGACATGCGCGCGATCGACGCCGGCGCGTCGCTGTTCGCGGGTGCCGGGCACAACGCGCATGTGGAAGCGCCGGATCAGGTCTGGCGCTTCGTCAAGGCAAGCCTCGGGCGTTGAGCGTCAGCTCACGCGGCAGGGCACGTGCAGGAATCCGCGGAAGCGCGCGCGTCCGCCGCCGGTGGGCGCACCGCTCAGTTCGTATTCCGGAAAGCGCGCGAGAAAGCGCGAAATCGCAATTGCGCCTTCGAGCCGCGCGAGGTTCATGCCGACGCATTGATGGATGCCGGAAGCGAAAGCGAGGTGCCGGTTCGGCGCGCGGCCGACATCGAACTTCTGCGGCTCCGGAAATTCGCCCGGATCGCGGTTGGCGGCGCCGATGCAGACCGTGATTTTCGTATTCTCCGGCATCATGATGCCGCCGATCTCGACGGGCTTTACCGTGATGCGGTTGCCGAGCTGGTTCGAGCTTTCGTAGCGCAGCACTTCCTCGATCGCGGTCTTGATGAGCGAAGGCTCCGCGAGAAGCCGCTGCTTCTGATCCGGAAAGCGGTGGAGCGCGACCAGGCCGTTGCCGATCAGGTTGGTCGTCGTTTCGTGCCCGGCATTCAGCAGGAAGATGCAGTTATGAAGCAATTCCTTCGGCGTCAGCTTCTCGCCGTTGACGTCGCCCTGAATGAGCTTGGTCAGCACGTCCTTGTCGGGGTTGCCGGGATTTTTGCGGCGGTCGTCGGTCAACCCTTCGAGATAGGCGATGAATTCGGTAACAGCGCGATTGCCGCGCTCGGCGGCCGCAGGCGTCACTACCGGCTCCAGCGCGCCCAGGATCGCGAGCGACCATTCGCGCAAGGGGCCCCGTTCCTCGCGCGGCACCGCTAAAAGGTTGCCGATGATTTCGACCGGGATCGCGCTTGCGAAATCCTCGATCAGGTCGACCTCGCGCTTGTCGGCCATGGCATCGAGCAGCCGGTCCACCAATGCGACCAGCCCCGGTTCGAGCTCGGCAATGGCGCGCGCGGTAAGCGCGCCGAAGATCAGCCGCCTCACGCGCGTATGCAGCGGCGGATCGTTGAAGACGAGGCTCGTGGTGTGGTGCTCATAGAGCGGGGTATCGCCGTATTTCGGCTTGAACTCCTGCTTCTTGTCGGAGCTACACGCCTCGGTGTCCTTATAGACCGCGAGAATGTCGCGATAGCGCGTGAGAAAATACGAGCCGTCCGGCATCGCCTTGACGGGCTCGTATTGCTGGAGCGCCGCGTAATAGGGATAGGGGTCGGCGTAGAAATCCGGCGTCAGCTTGCTGAGGTCGAAATTCGCGGCGAGCTGTTTCAGGTCCGCAGACACGGGCGCGCTCCATCTTGCCTGCTAGCGGGCGGCCTGCGCGCCGCGCGCGTTCATGGTCAGCAATTCATAGCGCGCGACCGTATCGTTGTCCTGGTTGAACACTTCGACGTCCCAGCGCACCTCACCATATTCGGGTTTCCGCGCCGCCTGCTTCTGCTTCACGGTCAGGCGCACGCGAATGTCGTCATCGGGCGAAACCGGCTTCAGGAAGCGCAGGTTGTCGAGGCCGTAATTCGCGAGCACCGGGCCCGGCGCCGGTTCGACGAAGAGGCCGGCCGCGAAGGAAAGAATGAGATAGCCGTGGGCGACGCGGCCCGGGAAGAACGGGTTCGCCTTTGCCGCGGCTTCATCCATGTGCGCGTAGAAGGTATCGCCGGTAAAGTTCGCGAAATGCTCGATGTCGTCGAGCGTGATCTTGCGCGCGGCCGTCTCGATGGTGTCGCCGATCACGAGCGTATCGAAATTCTTGCGGAACGGATGCTGCGCGGATGCGACCGTCGCGGCGCCCTTGTTCCAGTCTCGCGTGATGCCGACGATGCGATCGGGCGAGGCCTGCAAGGCGGTGCGTTGCAGATAATGATGCACGCTGCGCATGCCGCCGAGTTCCTCGCCGCCGCCCGCGCGCCCCGGCCCGCCGTGGACGAGATAGGGAAGCGGCGAGCCGTGACCCGTCGACTCCTTGCCGCTGTCGCGGTCGATGACGAGCAGGCGTCCGTGATAGGGCGCGATGCCGAAGACGAGGGTGGAGGCAACCGTGTCGTCGTTGGTGAAGACCGAAGCGACGAGACTGCCTTCGCCCTTGGCGACGAGCTCCACCGCCTGCTCGAGCGTGTCGTAGGCCATCACGGTCGCGACCGGCCCGAAGGCTTCGGTGACATGCACGCGCGTGGCTTTCATCGGTTCGTCGCTGCGCAGGAGCACGGGCGCGAAGAAGGCGCCGCCTTTGAGCGCGTCGCCGCCGTTGACGGAACTGTCGGGGTCGCCGAAGACGATCTCGGCCTCGGTCGCGATCTCGCGCACTTTCTCCTGCACCGCGCGGCGCTGCGAAAGACTGACGAGTGCGCCCATCTGGGTATCTTCCGCGCGCGGGTCGCCGATCCTGATTGCGGAAAGGCGCGCCTTGATCGCGTCGATGACGGCGCTTTCCTGTGCGCGGGGCACGAATACGCGGCGAATGGCGGTGCATTTCTGCCCGGCCTTCACCGTCATTTCGCGCACGACTTCCTTCACGAAAAGATCGAACTCCGGCGTGCCGGCGGCAGCGTCGGTGCCGAGAATGGCCGCGTTCAGCGAGTCGCGCTCGGCCACGAAGCGCACGGCGTTGCGCGAAACAGCGGGATGGTTGCGCAGCTTGTCCGAGGTTTCGATGGAGCCGGTGAAGCAGAGGCTGTCCTGGCCGTTCAGATGGTCGAGCAGATCGCCGGTCGGACCGCAGACGAGCTGCAATGCGCCTTCGGGAAGCAGACCGGATTCGACGATAGAGCGAACCAGCGCTTCGGTGACATAGGCGGTCGCGGTCGCGGGTTTGGTGATGACCGGAATGCCCGCGAGAAATGCCGGCGCAAACTTCTCGAGCGGTCCCCAGACCGGGAAGTTGAAGGCGTTGATATGGACAGCGATGCCCGCACGCGGCGTCAGGATATGGGTGCCCACGAATTTGCCGCCCTTGGACAGCGCTTCGTTGGGGCCTTCGACGATGAACTTCTCGCCCGGCAGGTCGCGGCGCCCGCGCGAGGCATAGGCGAAGAGCGTGCCGATGCCGCCTTCGATGTCGACCTGGTTATCGCGCCGGGTGGCGCCGGTATGGGCGGCGAGCGCGTAGAGATTTTCCTTGCGCTCGGTGAGATAGGCCGCGAGCGCCTTCAGAATATCCGCGCGCTGGTGAAAGGTGAGCGCGCGGAGATTCTTGCCGCCGGTGCCGCGGCCGAAACGCACGGCTTCCGCGAAATCGATGCCGCCGCTGCCGGTGCTAGCGACGATGCTGCCGTCGATCGCGCTCGGAATCTCGACCCGGTTCGACGTCGGTTCGATCCACCGGCCGCAAGCAAAACTTTTGAGTGTGCCGCTCATGGTTTCCGCCCTGATTTATTGTGCGCCGCCCTCTCAAGCGGAGAGCTTTTTGGATAGTAAAATATAGACCAACCGGTCGGTCAATCAATCAGTTGCCGGCTGTGGGCGAGGCCGGTTGAATGCGCGCAAGGCGGCGGCAAGTCCGGTCAGAGCACGCGGAAGGGCTCCGGAAATTCCTCGACGAAGGCCGCGTGGCTCACGAAGCCGGCCTTGGCACTCCAGGTGTGCACCAGAAACTGCTGCGGCTCCTCGACGAAATTGAGCGACGGCTTGTCGCCAAGGTCGAGCTGGAAGGGGAACGAGACGGAGGGCGCGAGCAGCACCGGCACGCCGGAGATGCCGGCGACGATCATGCGGTGCGCGTGGCCGCAGACGATCGCGGAAATGTTTTTCGCGTGGTTGCCGACGATGGCGACGAATTCTTCGAGGCCGCGCTTGATCCCGTAATTGTCCATGGCGACGAGCCCGGTCAGGAACGGCGGGTGATGCATCGCGATCAACGCGGGCTTGCTGCTATCTTTTCTCAGCGTCTCGCGCAGCCAGGCGAGGCGCCGCTCGCAGATTTCGCCGTGGACCTGTTCGGGGATGATGGTGTCCAGCCCGATCACGCGAACCGGGAAATTTTCACTGACGATGCTGAGATGGCCGCCGTCCTGTTGCGTCACGCATCGCGGCAGCCGGCGCAGCATTTCCTCGCGAATGTCGTGATTGCCGGGAATTGCGACGACGGGACAGGCGAGCCGCGCTAACTGCTCCGCGATGAATTCGTATTCCGTCGACGCGCCGGTCTCGGCTAGGTCGCCCGACAGCAGCACCAGATCGGGTTGCGGCTCGAGCGTAAGCACGCGCGCGATGCAGCGCGCGAACGCGGCGCGGCTGTCCACGCGCCCGCCGAAAAGCTTTCCCGGCTTTGAAACGTGCATGTCGCTGATCTGCACGATCATCATGTGGAAGAACCTCGGGGCGCGGCGCGTCGCCGCAATAATGCAGCGCAACAACAGGCGTAAACGGATAATTCTGTTGGCGAATAACGCATCGCAGTCATTGTCATAAAACTGTATTATGAATGCTGGAACGACATAACAGAAAATTCGTCCAAGGGCGGCATGGCATTCATCGAACTCCAGAACGCGACGAAGAAATGGGGCGGCGCGGTCGGCGTTGACAATGTCAGCCTGTCGATCGCGAAAGGCTCTTTCGTCGTTCTGCTCGGTCCCTCGGGCTGCGGGAAATCAACCACGCTGCGGCTGATCGCGGGGCTGGAATCTCCCGACGAGGGCCGCATTTTGATCGGTGGCCGCGACGTCACCGCGGAGTCGCCGTCGAAGCGCGGCATCTCGATGGTGTTCCAGTCCTATGCGCTGTTTCCGCATCTGAACGTCGCGGAAAATATCGTCTTCGGCCTCAAAGTGCGCGGGGTCGGGCGCGAGGAACGGGAGCAGCGGCTGGAAACCGCGCTCCAGCGCACCGGCCTGAAAGGCTACGAGCTGCGCAAGCCCGCGCAGCTTTCCGGCGGCCAGCGGCAGCGCGTGGCGCTGGCGCGCGCGATCATCGCCGATCACCCGATCTGCCTGATGGACGAGCCGCTCTCCAATCTCGACGCCAAGCTGCGTCACTCGGTGCGGCAGGAAATCCGTTCGTTGCAGCGCCAGCTTGATATGACTGTCATCTACGTGACGCATGATCAGACCGAAGCCATGGCAATGGCCGATGTCGTGGTCCTGATGAAGGACGGCCGCATCGAGCAATCGGGATCTCCGGCGGCGCTCTATGAAGAACCGGCGACTGCATTCTCCGCATCCTTCATCGGCACGCCGCCGATGACGCTGCTGGCGGCCGCAAAGGTGCCGGGCACGATGGTGCCCGAGGCGGAGCTGACCGGCGCGCGCGAAGATCTGTTGCTCGGCATCCGGCCCGAGAGCATCCGCATCGGCGAGCGCGGCGGGTTGCGCGGCTCGGTGAAGAACGCGGAGTTCATGGGCGCCGAAACGTTTCTCTACGTGGACACCGACGCCGGTCCGCTGATCGCAAGAATTCCGGGCCGCGTGGCGCGCGAGCCGGGCCAGGAGATTTCGCTCGAATGGAAGGAGCGGGATGCGGTGCTGTTCGAGCGGTCGTCCGGCGCGCGGGTGGCGATGAAATCGGGCGGCATGATGCGCCCGCAGGCCCAAAACAATCCGGCAGTTTCAGCGTAATTCGTCAAAACAAGAAAGAGGAGAGAACAGTGGTGAAGAATTTCTGGAAGGGTCTCGCGGCGGGAGCAATGCTCCTCGGCGCGGCCGGCGTTGCGCCGGCACAAACGCAACTGACGATGTATTACCCGATCGCCGTCGGCGGCGGGCTGACCAAAGTGGTCGACGGCATGATCGAGGAGTTTCACAAGGCGAACCCCACGATCAAGGTCAACGCGATCTATGCGGGCAATTACGACGAAACCCGCGTGCGCGCGCTTTCCGCGATCAAGGGCGGGCAGCCGGCGCAGCTTTCGGTGCTGTTCTCGATCGACGTCTATGACCTGATCGAGCAGAACCTCATCGTGCCGTTCGACGACGCGGTTTCGACCGACGAGGAACGCGCCTGGCTCAAGAGCTTCTATCCGGCGCTGATGGAGAACGGCCAGGTCAACGGCAAGACCTGGGGCATTCCGTTCCAGCGCTCGACGATCGTGCTCTACTACAACAAGGACATGTTCAAGGAAGCCGGCCTCGACCCGAACAAGCCGCCGAAAACCTGGGCTGAGTTCGCCGAGGTTTCGAAGAAGCTCACCAAGGACGGCCGCTACGGCATCATGGTGCCCTCGACCGGCTATCCCTACTGGATGTTCCAGGCCTTCGCGATCCAGAACGGCCAGGAGCTGATGAGCGCCAACGGCACCAAGGTGCACTTCAACTCGCCGGCGACGATCGAGGCGCTCCAGTTCTGGCGCGATCTGGCGGCCAAGCACAAGGCCATGCCCGAGGGCACGATCGAGTGGGGCACGCTCCGCCAGGCCTTCACCCAAGGCAAGACCGCGATGATGTGGCACACGACCGGCAACCTCACCGCCGTCAAGGCCGAAGCGAAGTTCGACTTCGGCGTTGCGATGCTGCCCGCGAACAAGCGGCTCGGCTCGCCGACCGGCGGCGGCAACTTCTATCTCTTCAAGGGTGCCACCAAGGAAGAGCAGAAGGCGGCGCTCACCTTCGTCCGCTTCATGACCGCGCCTGAGCGCGCGGCGGCCTGGTCGATCGCGACCGGCTATGTTGGGGTCAGCGCCGCGTCCTACCAGACCGACGTGCTGAAGAAGTATGCCGAAGGCTTCCCGCAGGCCATCGTCGCCCGCGACCAGCTCGAACATGCGGTCGCGGAGTTTTCGACCTATGCGACGGCGCGCGTGCGCGAAGTGCTTTCGAACGCGGTGCAATCCGCGCTCACGGGCAAGCAGACGCCGGAAGCGGCCATGAAGGGCGCGCAGGAAGCGGCCGAGCGGCTGCTCAAGGACTACAAGTAACGCAAGCGGCGGCAGGGGCCTTCAAGCCTCTGCCGCCAATACCTTCCGGTTTTCATGAACAATCCCGCAGCAGATCTGGAACGGCGCCGTCTGGCCCTTTACGGCTGGATGCTGCTTACGCCGGCGCTGATCCTGCTGATTACCTTCGCCTTCATTCCCGCCATCGAGACGGTGTGGGCGAGCCTGTTCTCGAAAGGGACGATCCGGCGGCCGTCGCAATTCGTCGGCGTCGAGAACTATTTTGCGATGTTCGCCGACCCCGCCTTCAAGAAGGTCGTCATCAACAATCTCATCTATGCCGGCATCACCATTCCGGTCTCGGTCGCGATTGCGCTGGGCATGGCGCTATGGGCCAATGCCCAGATGATCGGGCGCGGCTTCGTGCGCGCGGCCTATTTCACGCCGACGATGCTGCCGATGATCGCGGCCGCGAACCTCTGGCTGTTCTTCTACACGCCGGATCTCGGCGTGATCGACCGCATCACGGCGCTGTTCGGTCTGCCGTCGGTCAACTGGCTCGGCCAGCAGGAGACGGCGCTCTATTCCGTGATCGGCGTCACGATCTGGAAGGAAGCCGGCTTCTACATGATCTTCTATCTCGCCGCGCTCCAGACGATTTCGCCGGAGCTGCGCGAAGCGGCGACCGTGGAGGGCGCCAGCCGCTGGACCTATACGCGGCGCATCGTGCTGCCGCTGCTCGCGCCAACCACGATGTTCGTGCTCGTGAACGCGCTCATCAATTCGGTGAAGCTGATCGATCACCTGTTCATCCTGACCAAGGGCGGGCCCGACAACGCCTCCAAGCTGCTGCTTTACTGGGTGTGGGAAATGGCCTTCGCCTATTTCGATACGCCCGCCGCCGCGACCATGACCACGCTGATCCTGATCGTGCTCGGCGTCGTCGCGGCCATCCAGTTCGTCGTGCTCGAGCGAAGGGTGCATTACCGGTGAGTATGGCCGCGACCGCTCCCGCACGCCGCAAGGCGTTCACGCTGCCTTCGCTCGATACGATCGGCGCGTGGCTGCTTGCGATCGTCTGGATTTCGCCGCTCGTGTTCGCGGTCTGGGCGGCGTTCCATACGCCGGACGGCGCCTTGTCGTTCGACTGGCGTGCGCCGCTCACGCTCGAGAACTTCCGCGTCGCCTGGGACAATGCGCCGTGGCCGCGCTACTTCCTGAATACGGTGCTGCTCGTCGGCGTAATCCTCGCGGGACAGCTCACGCTCTGCACGCTTGCGGGCTTTGCCTTTGCGCGGTTCCAGTTTCCGGGGCGCGATTTCATTTTCATTCTCGTGCTGCTGCAACTCTTCGTGCTGCCCGAAGTGCTGATCGTCGAGAATTACGTGATGATTTCGCGGCTCGGACTGTTCGATACCATTCTCGGTATCGGCGCGCCTTACATGGCGAGCGCCTTCGGCATTTTCCTGTTGCGGCAGGCGTTCAAGTCGGTGCCGCAGGAACTGGAAGAAGCCGCGCGCATCGAGGGCTGCGGCTGGTTCGGCGTATTGTGGCGGGTCTATATTCCGGCGGCGCGTCCGACCTATCTCGCCTACGCGCTGGTTTCGGTCGCGACCCACTGGAATAACTTTCTGTGGCCGCTGGTGGTTACGAATTCCACCAGCACGCGGCCGCTTACCGTCGGGCTGTCGCTGTTCGGCGCGCCGGAAAGCGGCGTGAACATCGCGGTCATCAGCGCGGCGACGCTGATGGTCATCGCGCCGCTTTTGGTCGGCTTCATCCTGTTCCAGCGCCAGTTCATCCAGGCATTCCTCCGCGCGGGCATTCGGTAACGCCCCGCGCCTTCGCATCCGCAGCAAAGCCGGGCGTTGAGAAATTCAAGCAAGCGCTTGACTGAATCTTTTTGCGCGCGGTAGCGTTTTTCCGCCGGGCGGGACGAGAATCCCGCGGCAAGGCGGACGGCGAAGCCGGAGCGACCGGCAGCCGCGGCCCAAGGCGACGAAGAGCGCCGGGTGAGGGGAGGAAGTGTGACGGATTTCGCGCAGCAGCTGATAAACGGCGCGGCGGCGGGCTGTATTTACGGCCTGATCGCGCTCGGTTTCGTGCTCATCTACAAAGCGACCGAAATGGTCAATTTCGCGCAGGGCGATCTCATGATGCTCGGCGCGTTCGTGGCGCTCAGCCTCATCGCCGGTGCGGGCGTCAATTACTGGCTCGCCTTTCTCGGCGCCATCGCCGTCATGGCGATCTTCGGCTACCTGCTCGACTCCGTGGTGTTGCGCCGCGTGATCGGCCAGCCGCAATTCGCGATCATAATGCTCACGATCGGTCTTGGCTTCGTGTTCCGCTCCGCCGCCTCGATGATCTGGGGCACCGAGACGCAGGGCTTCGAGACGCCGTTCACCGGCGGCGTCATGAAGATCGGCAACTTCTTGATCGCCGACGTGAATATATCGATCATCGTCGGCACGGCGCTGCTTTGTCTCGCGCTCTATGCGTTCTTCCGTTTCACGCGCGTCGGCATCGCCATGCAGGCGGTGTCGCAGAACCAGCTTGCCGCCTATTACATGGGTATTCCGGTCAAGCGGATTTTTTCGCTGATCTGGGCGATTTCCGCGGGCGTCGCCGCGGTCGCCGGCATTCTGCTGGCGCCCGTCGTGCTGATCGACGTGAACATCGGTCTGATCGGGCTGAAGGCTTTCGCGGCCGCGGTGCTCGGCGGCTTCGGCTCGATCCCGGGCGCGGTCGTCGGCGGCATCATCATCGGCGTCATCGAGCAGTTCTCCGGCATCTATCTGCAGGAAGGCTTCAAGGACATCGCGGCTTATGTCGTGATCCTCGCGGTGTTGATCTTCTACCCGCAGGGCATGTTCGGCGCGGTCGGACGGAAGCGGGTGTAGGTCATGCGCTTTCAGTTCAAGACCCGCTATGAGCAGGACATCGACCTCTTTCGCGATGGGGTCGATAAGTTCTGGTACGGCGCGCTTGCGATTGCGCTGCTCGCCGCACCGCTTGCACTCGGAGAGTTCTGGCTCGGCGAGCTGAGCTACGTCTTCATTCTGGCGATCGCGGGCGTCGGCCTGATGATCCTCACCGGCTACACGGGGCTGGTTTCGCTCGGGCACGCCGCGTTTCTCGGCATCGGCGCTTACACGCATGCCGTGCTGCTCAAGATGGGGTTCCCGCTGGTCGTGACCGTGCCCGCGGCGACGCTGCTCTCGGCGCTGTTCGGCGCGATGATCGGCTTCCCGGCGCTCAGGCTCACCGGCGTTTATCTCGCGATTGCCACGCTCGCGTTCGCCTTCATCGTCGAGCAGGCGCTTTCGCGCTGGGACAGCGTGACCGGCGGTTTCGCGGGCTTCGCCGTGCCGAAGCCGGAACTCTTCGGCATCACCATCACCGACACGGTGCCGTTCTATTTCATCGCGCTGTTGTTCCTGGTCTTCACGATCTGGGCCGCGCTCAATCTTTTGCGCTCGCCCGTGGGCCGCGCCTTTGTCGCGATCCGCGACAGCGAAATCGCGGCGCAGTCCATGGGCGTCAATCTCGCGGCCTACAAGACGCTGGCCTTCGCGATCTCGGCGGGCCTTACCGGCCTCGCGGGTACGCTGTTCGCGCACAAGATCAGCTTTCTCGCGCCGGATGCCTTCAACATTCTCTTGTCGATCCAGCTTCTCCTGATGGTGGTGGTCGGCGGGCTCGGCTCGATCCACGGCGCGATCTTCGGCGCGCTTTTCGTGGGCTCGTTGCCGCAGCTGATCGCGATCCTGCGCGACTACCTGCCCGGGGCGATCTCGCGCCAGCCGGGGCTCGAGCCCGGCATCTTCGGCATGATCCTCGTGCTGTTCATTCTGTTCGAGCCGCTCGGGATTTACGGGCGCTGGCGCAAGATCAAGCTCTATTTCTCGCTATTCCCGCTCTACAAGCGCGCGACCTTCAAGCGCCAGAAGTCCTACACGAAATCGGAGCGCTTCCGGTGAAACTGTTCGAGGCCAAGGACGTTGCGGTTCAGTTCGGCGGCATCAAGGCCGTCGACGGCGTGAGCTTTGCCGTGGAGCAGGGCAAGGTCTTCACCATCATCGGGCCGAACGGCGCGGGCAAGACCACGCTCTTCAACCTCATCAGCCGCATCTACGACCCCACGCAGGGTAGCCTGCATTTCGAGGGCAGCGAGATCACGAAGGTCGCGCCGCATCGGGTGGCGACGCTCGGGATCGCGCGTACCTTCCAGAACATCGAGCTTTTCGAGCACGCGACGGTGCTGCAAAACCTGCTGCTCGGCCGTCACGCGCACCGCAAGAGCAATCTCGTTTCCGAAATTTTCTTCACGCCCTCCGTGCGGCGCATGGAAGTCGAGCATCGCGAGAAGGTGGAGAAGGTCATAGACTTCCTCGATCTCGAACATTATCGCGACAGCCTGATCGCGGGCCTGCCTTACGGCGTGCGCAAGGTGGTCGAGCTCGGCCGCGCGCTCTGCACCGAGCCGAAGCTTCTGCTGCTGGACGAGCCGTCCTCCGGCCTCAACACCGAGGAGACCGAGGACATGGCCTTCTGGATTCACGACATCAAGAACGACCTCGGCATCACGGTGCTCATGGTCGAGCACGACATGGCGCTGGTGAGCGAAGTCTCCGACGAGGTGCTCGCGCTCAACTATGGCCGCGTGCTCGCCACCGGAAGCCCGCGCGAAGTGCAGGAGCATCCCGAAGTCGTCAAAGCCTATCTGGGGACCTGAAGATGGGCGCGCCAATTCTCACCCTACGCAACGTCGAAACCTATTACGGGCCGATCATGGCGATCCGGGGCGTCAGCCTCGAAGTGCCGGAGGGCTCGATCGTCACCGTGCTCGGCGCGAACGGCGCGGGCAAGACCACGATCCTCAAGGCGATCTCGGGCGTGATGGACCTTCAAAAGGGCAGCATCAGCTTCGAGGGCAAGGAAATCCGCAACATGGATCCCGACCGCGTGATGCGGCTCGGCATCGGCCATGTGCCCGAGGGACGCGAAATCTTCCCGTTCCTCACCGTGCGCGAAAACCTCCTGATGGGCGCCTATACGCGCAGCGATTCCGGCATCGAAGCCGACATCGAGGAAATCTACGGCTATTTCCCGCGGCTGCGCGAGCGCGCGAACCAGGCGGCGGGCTCCATGTCGGGCGGCGAGCAGCAGATGCTTGCGATCGGCCGCGCGCTGATGGGCAGGCCCCGGCTTCTTTTGCTCGACGAGCCGTCGCTCGGGCTGTCGCCCAAGCTGGTGAAGGAGATTTTCGAAATCGTCTCGCGCATCAACAAGGAGAAGAAGACCACCATTCTCCTTGTCGAGCAGAACGCCAATGTCGCGCTCCATGCCGCCGATTACGGCTATGTGCTCGAAGTCGGCCGTATCGTGATGGAAGACACCTGCGCGCGGCTTTTGGAAAAGGAAGACATCAAGGAATTCTATCTCGGCATGAAGCAGGAAGGCGTGCGCGGCAAGCGACGCTGGAAGAAGCGCAAGACATGGCGATAGAAAAAATGGCGATAGAAAAACCGGCATTAGCAGAGTTGGCGCCAGGAGGCATCGCATGAACATCGCATTGTCCCGCGATCCGATGACCGGTGTCGAAGTCGATCCAGAGATCCTCAAGCTGATCGACCGGGAAACGCTGCCGCGTTTCTTCTGGGGCAAGGTGCGGGAGCGCGGCGGCAAGGTCGCGATGCGCTACAAGCATCTCGGCATCTGGCGCTCGATCACCTGGACCGAGTACGGTGAGAACGTGAAGCATACCGGCCTCGGCCTCGCCGCGCTCGGCGTGAAGCGCGGCGATGTCGTGGCGATCATGGCTGAAGGCGCGCCGGAGTGGCTCTACAGCGATCTCGGCGTGCAGGCGATCGGCGGCGTTACCAACGGCGTCTATACGACCGACTCCGCGAAACAGGTTCAATACATCGTCGGCGACAGCAATACGGTGGTCTTCATCGCGGAGAACGAGGAGCAGCTCGATAAGATCCTCGAAGTGCGCGACCGCTGCCCGAGCCTGAAAAAGATCATCGTTGTCGACAAGGAAGGCCTGTCCGATTTCTCCGACCCGATGGTGATGGGCTTCGACGATCTGCTGGCGCTCGGCCGCAACTTCGAGGCGAAAAATCCCGACTATTGGGACAAGGAACTCGCCGCGGGAAAATCCAGCGATCTCGCGATCCTGATCTACACCTCCGGCACCACCGGCGCGCCCAAGGGGGCGATGATCAGCCATCGCAACATCCTCTTTCAGATGCTGAATGTCGGCAGCGTGTTCGACCTGCGCGAGGGCGACGAGCAGCTCTCTTTCCTGCCGCTCTGCCACATCGCCGAGCGCTCGTTCACCGCCTATTGGCAGATCGTCGCCGGGACCGTGGTGAACTTCGCGGAGAGCCCCGAAACCATCGTCGAGAACATGCAGGAAGTGCAGCCGACGGTGTTCTTCGCGGTGCCGCGGCTTTGGGAGAAATTCTACTCCGGCCTCATCCTGCGGCTGCGCGATGCCGGGCCGACAAGCCAGTTCGCCTATAAGATCGCGCTCGGCATCGGCAATCGCGTGGTCGAGCGCAAGCTCGAAGGGCAGGAGCCTTCGGCGCTGCTGAAGGCGGCGTTCTGGCTCGCGGACATTCTCGTGCTGCGCAACCTCAAGCGCATGGTCGGCCTGCACCGCTGCCGCTGGATCGTGACGAGCGCCGCGCCGATCTCGCCCGACCTCATCAAATGGTATCACTCGGTCGGCCTCGACCTGCGCGAGGTCTATGGACAGACCGAAAGCGTCGGCATCGTCACCTGTCCGCCCGCGGGCCAGATCCGTCTCGGCACCATCGGCCAGGGCATGCCGAACATGGAAGTGAAGCTCGGCCGCGAGAACGAAATCCTCCTGCGCGGCCCCCACGTCTTCATGGGCTATCTCAACAATCCGGCGAAGACCGCGGAAACCATCGTGGACGGCTGGCTGCATACCGGCGACGTCGGCGCGCAGGACAACCAGGGCTGGTTCCGCATCACCGACCGGATGAAGGACATCATCATCACGGCGGGCGGCAAGAACATCACGCCTTCCGAGATCGAGAACCAGCTCAAGTTCTCGCCGTTCATTTCCGATGCGGTCGTGATCGGCGACCAGCGGAAATTCCTGAGCTGCCTCGTGATGATCGATTACGACAACGTCGTGAAATACGCGCAGGATCGCGACGTCCCGTTCACGAACTTCGCCTCGCTGTGCCGGACGCAGGAGGTGCAGGACCTGATCGAAAGCGAGATCGAGAAGGTCAACAAGAATTTCGCGCGTGTCGAGACGATCAAGCGCTTTCGCCTGATCGACCAGCAACTGACCGCCGAAGACGACGAGCTGACACCAACCATGAAGCTAAAAAGAAAATTCGTCAGCGAGAAGTACAAGACACTCATCGACGAAATGTACGCCGGTGCGTGACGCAGGAACGACAAAGAACGAGACCAGGGAGTGAAACCATGAAAATGACCAGACTGCTTCTCGGCGCGACGCTCGTGTCGCTCGCGGGAAGCACCGCAATCGCGACCGCGCAGGTGCGCGGCGTGACCAAGACCGAAATCATCATCGGCACGCATTCGGATCTTTCGGGTCCGGCGGCGTCCTACGGCGTGACCTCGACCAATGCGATCCGCATGAAATTCGACGAGGTCAACGAGAAGGGCGGCATCCACGGCCGCAAGATCCGCTACATCGTCGAAGACGCGCAGTACCAGATCCCGCGCGCGGTACAGGCCACGAACAAGCTGATCCAGAAGGACAACGTGTTCGCGATCGTCGCCGCCATGGGCACGCCCATGAACAACGCGGTGCTGCCGGATCAGCTCAAGGCGGGCGTGCCGAACCTGTTCCCGGTAACCGCCGCCCGCTCCATGAGCGAGCCCTATCACCGCCTGAAGTTCGGCGTGTTCTTCTCGCTCTATCACGAGCAGATCCGCGCCGGCGTGAAGCATCTCGTCGAGACCAAGAAGAAGAACAAGGTCTGCGTGCTCTATCAGGACACCGACTTCGGCAAGGAAATCCTGGAAGGCGTGCAGGATCTCGCGAAGACGATGAAGTTCCAGATCGTCGAGACGGCGACCAACCGCCCGACCGACACGGACTTCAGCGCGCAGATCACGAAGCTCCGCGCCGCGGGCTGCGAGATCGTCGCGATGGGCGTGATTGTGCGTGACGCGATCATTCCCTACGGCACCGCCCGCAAGATGGGCTGGACCGATGTCGACTTCGTCGCGACCTCCGCGAGCTTCGACCAGATCGTCGCAGGCGCACCGGGTGGCGCGACCGAGGGCCTCTACGTCGCCTCCGGCTTCGTGATGCCCTATCGCGACACCGCTTCGCCGGAAGTCCAGAAGTGGTGGGACGCCTATAAGGCGAAGTACAATGTCGATCCGAACATCGGCGCGTTCTACGGCCAGGTGATGGCCGATGTTCTCGTCCGGGCGCTGGAAGCCGCTGGCCCGAACCTCAACGTCGACACCTTCGTCAAGGCGATCGAAAGCGCGAAGCCGTTCCGCTCGGTCTTCGGCGGGCCGGAAATCGCCTATGGCCCGAATGTCCGCCAGGGCTCGAAGGTCGTGATGCTGCACCAGATCACGGGCGGCCGCTTCAAGCTGATCGACGAGAACGTCAAGTACTGATCGCAAGGAAGGCCGGCGCGCTGACAGAAGTGCGCCGGCCACTCTTTCCGGAGTTTGCGTTATGGCGGATCACAACAAGCCCCGCGTAGCCGGCGCCGCGAAGCGCTCTCGCGGCGCGCGCGCCGAAGACGACCGCCGCTCGGAACTGATCGCAATCTCCGCAAGGCTGTTCCGGGAAAAGGGCTACGAAAAAACCACGGTGCGCGACATTTCGAGCGCCGCGGGCATCCAGTCGGGAAGCTGGTTCTACTATTTCAAGACCAAGCACGACATTCTGGTCGCCGTGATCGAGGAGGGGATGCGCCAGGCGCTCTCGCTCATGGAAGACATCGCGCAGGATCCTTCGCCGCCGCGCGAAAAATTCCGCAGGCTCGTGAACGCGCATCTGCGCACCGTGCTTCTGCCCGAGCAGCACTTCATCCCGTTGCTTCTTTATGAATGGCGCTCGTTCGGCCGGACCGAGCGCCGGCGCGTGGTCGCGATCAAGGACCGCTACGAAGCGATCTGGGACAAGGTGATTGCCGAGCTGCAGGAATCCGGGGACTGGGCGATGCCGACCCATGTCGATCGCCTGTTTCTGTTCGGCGCGCTGAACTGGACCGCGCAATGGTACCGGCCGGGGCGGGAGCTCACGATCGAGCAGCTTGCCGAGCGCGCGATCACCTTCTGCCTGCGCACGCCGGAGGCGGAAAAGATCGTCGCGCTGCCGCGCAAGACCCGGCGGCAGGGGGTATAAACATGCTGTACCGCTCCGTGTATCGCGAAGGTTTGCTTGCCGGTCAGGTGATCGTCGTTTCCGGCGGCGGCAGCGGCATCGGCCGTTGCATTGCCCACGAGGCGGCGGCGCTCGGCGCCGAGGTTGTGCTGATCGGCCGGCGCGCGGAAAATCTCGAAACCGTCGCCGGGGAAATCTCCGAGGATGGCGGCAAGGCGGGCTTTTTTGCCTGCGACATCCGCGATGAGGCGCGCGTCAAGGAGACGGTCGGGGAGATCGTCTCGAAGCACGGCCGCATCGACGGGCTCGTGAACAACGCCGGCGGCCAGTTTCCCGCGCCGCTCGAAAAGATTTCCGCGAATGGTTGGCAGGCCGTGCTCAACACGAACCTGATGGGCGGCTTCCTGTTCGCGCGCGAGTGCTACACGCAGTCGATGAAGGGCCGCGGCGGCGCCATCGTGAACATCATCGCCGACATGTGGAACGGCATGCCCGGCATGGGCCATAGCGGTGCCGCGCGCGCGGGCATGCTGAATTTCACCGAGACGGCGGCGGCTGAATGGGCGCCGGTGCGCGTGAATGCGGTGGCGCCCGGCTGGATCGCGTCGAGCGGCCTCGACACCTATCCGCCGGCCATGCAGCAGATGATCCGCGGCCTTGGCGATCACGTGCCGCTCGCGCGCATCGGTCACGAAGCGGAAGTATCGTCCGCGGTCGTGTTCCTGCTCTCCGAGGGTGCCGCCTTCGTTTCCGGCACCTGCCTGCGGGTCGATGGCGGCGCGCCCAATGCGCGGCGTCACATGCCGCTCGCGCCCCGGAAGCCCGCCGCGATCTATGACGGCTTCCATCGCGCCGTTACCCCCAAAGTCTTGCAGGACTGAACCATGCCGGTGTTCGCGTCCCGCCTTTCGCAAGACGCTTCCTTCGCGGAGAACCGCGATTACATGCTCGCGCAGATTGCGGCGATGCGCGCGCTGGAGCAGCGCACGCGCGACGCCTCGGCAAAAGCGGGGCCGCGTTTTGCCAAGCGCGGGCAGTTGTTGCCGCGCGAGCGGCTGGGGCTGCTGCTCGACAGCGATGCGCCGGTGCTGGAGCTCTCCGCGCTTTCCGGTTACCTGCTCGACAAGCCCGATCCCGCGGCGTCGATTCCGGGCAGCGGGA
>CAZNPX010000002.1:0-121736 GCA_964575175.1 uncultured Hyphomicrobiales bacterium
CCGAGGCGGCGCCGGGCGAGGCGGGCAGGCCGGTCGCCACGATCTTGCGCTCGGCCTTGGGATCGATGGTCGGATGCAGCAATTGATCGAGCGCGCCGGCTTCGATGCGGTTGATCGCCTGTTCCTTCGTGATCACGCCTTCGTTCGCCATCTCGACCGCGATGCGAAGCGAAGCCTTCGCCGTGCGCTTGCCGGAGCGGGTCTGCAACATCCAGAGCTTCGATTTCTCGACCGTGAACTCGATGTCCTGCATGTCGGCGTAATGCTTCTCGAGCTTCGCGAAGATGTCTTCGAGCTGCGCGAAGGTCTGCGGCATCACCGCTTCCAGCGAGGGCTTGTCCGACCCGGCTTCCTTGCGCGCGGCTTCGGTGAGGTTCTGCGGCGTGCGAATGCCGGCGACGACGTCCTCGCCTTGCGCGTTGACGAGGAACTCGCCGTAGATTTCCTTTTTCCCGCTCGAAGGATTGCGGGTGAAGGCGACGCCGGTGGCGGAATCGTCGCCCATGTTGCCGAAGACCATCGCCTGCACGTTGACCGCAGTGCCCCAGGATTCCGGAATGCCATGCAGGCGGCGATAGGTCACCGCGCGCGCATTCATCCAGGAGCCGAACACCGCGCCGATCGCGCCCCAGAGTTGCTCATGCGGGTCCTGCGGAAACGGCTTGCCGTATTCCTCCTGCACGCGCGCCTTGTAGCGGGTGATGACTTCGGACCAGTCTTCCGCGCCAAGATCGGTGTCGAGCACGAAACCCTTCTCGTCCTTGAAGCCTTCGAGAATGTCTTCGAAGTTGTGATGCTCCACTTCGAGCACGACATTCGAATACATCTGGATGAAGCGGCGGTAGGAATCATAAGCGAAGCGCTTGTCGTTCGCGGATTTCGCGAGCGCCTCGACGGTATTGTCGTTCAGCCCGAGATTGAGGACCGTATCCATCATGCCCGGCATGGAGGCGCGGGCGCCGGAGCGCACCGAGACCAGCAGCGGATCGGTATCGCTGCCGAACTTGCGGCCGGTGATTTTCTCGACGCCTGCGAGCGCGGCTTCGACTTCGGCCTTCAGGCCGTCCGGATGGGTATTCTTGTTCGAATAATAATGTACGCAGGCCGCGGTCGTGATGGTGAAGCCCGGCGGCACCGGCAGGCCCAGGTTCGACATCTCGGCGAGGTTTGCACCTTTACCGCCGAGTAACTCCTTCATTCCGCTTTTGCCCTCAGCCTTGCCGTCGCCGAAGCCGTAAACCCATTTCGTCATGCGGAGTTACCTGACGTTATTCTGCGAGGCCGAAGGCTTAGCCGCTTGGCAGATGCGCCGCAACACTTGCTGCCGCAATGCACAGAACCCTCGCGCGGTTCGCGGGAATTGGGCTCCTGATGCCGGTTTCTTGCGTGTCGCATGATGCGTTCGGTCGCGGCGCGGGGCCGCCGCGGGCGGCGTGCATCTCCGATTACCGCAACAGGCCGGCAGTTCCGGGGATGCGGCTAACCTTCGATGCGCGAGAAATCCGCGACGCGGCGCGTTGCTTCGCGAATGCGGTTCAGGAGCTTCAGGCGATTCTCGCGGACGGCCTTGTCGTCGGCGTTCACGATCACCTTGTCGAAGAAGGCATCGACCGGCGCGCGCAGGGTTGCCATCGCGCGCATCGCGGCTTCGAAGTCTTCCTTCTTGAGCGCTGCTTCGACTTCCGCTTCGGCGGTCTTGATCGCGCCTGCCAGCGCCTTCTCTTCGGGCACTGTTAGCTTGGCGGCGTCCGGCTCGCCGGAATAAGCGGTTTTGTCCTTCTTCTCTTCGATCGAGAGGATGTTCGCCGCGCGCTTGTAGCCGGCGAGCAGGTTCCTGCCGTCCTCGGTATCGAGGAACGTGCCGAGCGCCTCGACGCGCCGCACGATCAGCAGAAGGTCGTCCTGTCCTTCGAGCGCGAAGACCGCATCGACCAGATCGTGCCGCGCGCCCGCGTCGCGCAGATAGACTTTCAGGCGGTCGGCGAAGAAGGCGAGCAGATCGTCGGCGGGCGCAATGCTCGGGGCGTCCTTGACGTTCTTCGGTTCGGTCATGTTCGCTGGCAATGCCGCGAGACCCTTGCGGAAAGCACCCGCAAGCAGCGGCAACCTCAAATTGTTGTCGAGAACGATGCGGATCACGCCGAGCGCCGCGCGCCGCAGCGCGTAGGGATCCTTGGATCCGGTCGGCCTTTCGTTGATCGCCCAGAAGCCCACGAGCGTGTCGATCTTGTCCGCGAGCGCGACCGCGATCGAAACCGGCGCGTTCGGCACGCGGTCGTTCGGCCCCTGCGGCTTATAGTGTTCTTCGGATGCCGCCGCGATTTCCGCATCGATGCCTTCGGCAAGCGCATAGTACTTGCCCATCAAACCCTGCACTTCCGGAAATTCGCCGACGACTTCGGTGAGCAGGTCCGCCTTCGCGAGTTTTGCCGCCTGCTCGGCCTTCGCCGGATCGGCCTTCACGATGGGCGCGAGCTCCTTCGCGAGCTTTGCGATGCGCTCGATGCGCTCGGCCTGCGTGCCGAGTTTTTCATGGAACGTGATCTGCTCGAATTTCGGCAGCCGCGCTTCCAGTTTCGTCTTGCGGTCGGTGTCCCAGAAGAATTTGGCGTCCGAGAGCCGCGCGCGGATGACGCGCGCATTACCCGCCTTGATCGCTTCTCCGCCGTCGGTGGCTTCGAGGTTGGAAACCAGGATGAACTTGTTCGCGAGCTTGCCGGTCTTCGGGTCGCGCAGCACGAAGCATTTCTGGTTGATGCGGATGGTGGCGCGGATCACTTCCGCGGGAATGTCGAGAAATTCCTTCTCGAATTCGCCGAGCAGCACCACCGGCCATTCCACAAGTCCCGCGACTTCCTCGAGCAGCGCTTCGTCCTCGACGAGCTCCAGCCCCTGCGCGAGCGCGATGTTCTTCGCGTCCGCAAGAATGATTTCCTTGCGGCGGTCGGCGTCCAACACGACCCGTGCGGCTTCGAGTTTCTTCGCGTAGTCCTCGAGGCGCTTTACGGTGATTTCGCCCGACGACATCACCCGATGTCCGCGCGTTTTGTCGCCCGATTGCACGCCGTCGATGTTGAAATGCACGACTTCCGGCTCTTCGGTTTCCGGCCCGAAGGTGCAGACGATGGAATGCAGCGGCCTGACCCAGATCAGGTTGCCCGAGCCCCAGCGCATGGATTTCGGCCAGGGGAAGGCGCGCACGATGGAGGGGATCAGCTCGGCAATCACTTCCTGGGTGGCGCGGCCCTTGCGGTCGGTGATCGCGATATAGAAGTCGCCCTTCTTGTCGCTCTGGACCTTCGCGTCCTCGATCGACTTCAAACCCGCAGCCTTGAGGAAGCCCTGGATCGCGCCCTCGGGCGCGCCCACGCGCGGGCCCTTCTTTTCTTCCTTCAGGTCGGGCTGCTTCACGGGCAGGCCGTGGATGGAAAGCGCGAGCCGCCGCGGCGTCACGAAGGCTTTCGCGCCCTCATAGACGAGGCCGCCGTTCACCAGCGCGTCGGTAACGAGTTTCTTCAAGTTCTCCGCCGCCTGCCGCTGCATGCGGGCGGGAATTTCCTCGGAAAAAAGTTCTAGGAGAAGATCGGGCATGGTGGCTCGGCTTCGCGGTTAGGCGCGTGGCCTATCAAGCCTTGCCGTCCTTGTCACGGGGCGGCTGGCGCATCGGCACGAAATGAAATTCCCGGCAATGGGGGCAGCGCTCGAAGCGCCGGGTGAGCAGGTTCAGCGCGAGGAAAGAGCGGGGATAGACCTTGCCGCAGCCGGGGCAGGTGGCGTCGCCGAGCAGGCTTGCCTCGACCTCGCCGCCCGCAAGCTGGTTGACGAATACGAACATGGCGAGCGTGAAAAGCGCGACATGCATGACAAGGATGAACCCCCACGCATGCTGGCCGAGCCCGAGCAGGTTGACCGAGGCGAGGTAGATCGGAAAATTCAGGAAGAAATGCAGCGCGATTCCCAGTAGAGCCGCCGGCCACACGCTTTGGCCTTCCGCATAGCGCTTGAAGAACAGCGCAATGAACGCGCCTTGCAGGAAGCACACCATCAGGCGCTCGGTGAGGAAGCCGCCGAAATAATAGAAAGGAAGGCCCGCGAATTGCGGCGAGCGGGCAAGCCGCTCGGCGATGAACCACAATTCGCCGACGCCGAAGCCAAGGCCGACCGCGAGCGCAATCGCGACGGCGTTTTCGGGCTTCAGCGCTTTGCGGATCGAGGGAACGCCGAGCGCGAGCCATTTCGCGGGCTCCTCGAGCAGCGGCGCATAGAACAGCGAGATTGCCGTGAGAAGTATGCCCGCGCCGAGCCAGCCCGTGAGGAATTCGTGCAGCGGCACGCGGAAGAAATAGAACGCGATCGGCTGCGCCGGCAGCGCGAAGAAAAACGCGAGCAGAAGAACGCTGCGATCCTCGCGGCGCGACAGTTTCCGGATCAGCAGGCCGACCACGACGATGGCGAGAACCGTCGTGATGATGGCGGCGATGACGATCCCCATCGGGGCGCTTTATGCTTTCAGTTCGGCGAGCTTCGCGACGATGGCAAAGCGATCCGCGAGGCCCGCGAGCGCCGCGCGGTGCAGTTCGGTAGCCGAAAGCGCCGGGCCGCCGGTGGGATCGGGCAGGTCGCGGGTCGCCGCAGCATCGGCGATCACCGTGGTGCGATAGCCGAGATCGAGCGCCGCGCGCACCGTCGACGAGATACACATATGCGTCTGGAAGCCCGCGACGATCAGCGACTTCCTGCCGGTTTTCGCGAGCAGGTCTTGCAGATTAGTCTGCGCGAAGGCGTTGGGCAGCGGCTTTTCGACGATGCCTTCGCCGTTCTCGCTCGCCGCCTGCGGCGCCAGCTTGAAGGCATCCGCGCCCGGATCGAACAGCCCGCCCGCGCGGCCCTTGTGCTGCACATGGATGATCGGACTGCCCGCCGCGCGCGCGGCTTTCAGCAGGATCGCGATGTTGTCGAGCGCCGCGTCGATGCCGGAAAGCGGCAGCTTGCCGTTCACGTATTCGTTCTGCGCGTCGATGACGACGATCGCGCTTTCCGAGAAGCGCGAAGGCTCCAGCGGCGCGCCGGCCATTTGCAGAAGTGTTTTCGGGGCGCTCATCTAGCGGCCTCCTTCGGTTTTTAGCCAGGCCGCACCGCAGGCCTTGGCGAGTTCGCGCACACGCAGGATATAGCTCTGCCGCTCGGTGACCGAGATCACGCCGCGCGCGTCGAGCAGGTTGAAGACGTGGCTCGCCTTGATGCACTGGTCATAGGCGGGCAGCGCCATCAGGTGCTCTTCGCCGCGGTCGCCGTCGGCGAGATACTTGCGGCAGGCATTCTCCGCCATCCTGAACTGCTCGAACAGCATCGCGGTGTCGGCATATTCGAAGTTGTGGCGGGAATATTCCTTCTCGGCCTGGAGGAAGACGTCGCCATAGGTGACTTTCTTCTCGCCTTCGAGGCCGTTGAAGTTGAGGTCATAGACGTTTTCGACGCCCTGCACATACATCGCAAGCCGCTCGAGGCCGTAGGTGAGTTCGCCCGCGACCGGCGCGCACTCGAAGCCCGCGACCTGCTGGAAGTACGTGAATTGCGACACTTCCATGCCGTCGCACCAGCATTCCCAGCCGAGCCCCCACGCGCCGAGCGTCGGGCTTTCCCAGTCGTCTTCGGCAAAGCGAATGTCATGGACTTTCGCGTCGATGCCGATTGCAGCGAGCGACTGGAGATAGAGGTCCTGCAAGTCCGGCGGCGATGGCTTCAGGATGACCTGATACTGGTAATAGTGCTGTAGCCGGTTCGGGTTCTCGCCATAGCGCCCGTCCTTCGGGCGACGCGAAGGCTGCACATAAGCGACGTTCCACGGCTTCGGCCCGAGCGCGCGCAGGGTCGTCGCCGGATGAAAGGTGCCGGCGCCCATTTCCATGTCGTAGGGCTGCAAGATCACGCAGCCCTGCCGCGCCCAGAAATTCTGGAGCGCGAGGATCAGGCCTTGAAAAGAGCGGGCAGGCGAAAGCGGATCGGTTTTTTCGAGCATAGTGGCGCCGGGCTGGAAATCGGCGCGACCCTAGGCAGGAGACCTGTCGAAAGCAAGTTACTCGTAGGAAAGCGCCACCACCGGGTCCATCTGCGCCGCCTTGCGCGCGGGCAGATAACCGAACAGGAGGCCGGTGAGGAACGCGCAGGAGAAGGCGAGAATCGCGGGCAGCGGCGAAAGCAGGATCGCGACCCCGAAACTCTGCACGATCAGCGCAATCGCGACTCCCAGAAGCACCCCGACGAGCCCGCCAATGCCGCACACGACGAGCGCCTCGGTGTTGAATTGCAGAAGGATGTTGCCCATGCGCGCGCCGGTCGCCATGCGCACCCCGATCTCGCGGGTCCGCTCGGTGACGGAGACGAGCATGATGTTCATCACGCCGATGCCGCCGACGAGCAGCGAAATCGCCGCGACGGAAGCAAGCAGCATCGTCAGCGTCTCCTGCGTCGCGATCGCGGTTTCCAAGATCGACGCGGTATTGCGGATGGTGAAGTCGGTGACGCCGCGGTGCCGCTCGGTCACGAGCTTCTCGATGTCGGCCTGCGTCTGGTTGATCTCGTCGGAGTTCGCGACCAGCACGGTGATGGACTGCAAAAAGCGCCGCCCGAAGATGCGCATGTAGCCGGTGGAGAGCGGCATGATGACGACATCGTCCTGGTCCGCGCCCCAGGGTGTCGCGCCGCGCGGGCTGAGCACGCCCGCGATCTCGAACGGCACGTTGCGGACCAGCAGGTATTTGCCGATCGGGCTTTCGCCGCCCGGAAACAGCGTTTGCGCGACGGTCTGCCCGAGCACGACCACGGGCGCGTAACCCTTCACGTCGTCTTGGGAAATGAAGCTGCCTTCGGCCATGGCCCAGTCGCGGGCAATCGCATAGCCGGGCCAGGCGCCCTGGATCTGCGTGGCGTAATCGATGTTGCCGTAACGCACGGTCACGCGCTGGGAGCGCTCCGGCGAAACCGCGGTGACGGCCGGCAACTCCGCGATCGCGCGGGCATCTTCTTCCACGAGCGTCGCGTTATCGCCGGCAACGCGCACGCGCGCTCCGCCCGGACGGACCACGAGCAGATTGGTGCCCATCGCGGAAATGCGCTCCAGAACCTGCTGTTTCGAGCCGTCGCCGATCGCGAGCATCGCCACCACCGCGGCGACGCCGATCACCACGCCCAAGAGCGTGAGCGCCGTGCGGAAGATGTTCACGCGCATGGAGTGCAGCGCCATCTTGGTCGCCTCGACCAGATCCGGCAGCCAGCGATTGCGGCTTTGCAGGTCGAGTTGGAACGCCGGCGCCGCGTCGGTGGTGTCGCGCGCCTTGCGCTCGTCGGACTTGATCAGGCCGTCGGCGATATGGATCACGCGGTTGGTATGCTCCGCGATTTCCGGGTTGTGCGTAATCAGGATGACCGTGCGGCCCTCGGCATGCAACTCCTTGAGCAGCGCGAGCACTTCCTCGCCGGAGCGGCTGTCGAGCGCGCCGGTGGGTTCGTCCGCGAGGATCACCGGCGCTTCGTTCATGAGCGCGCGTGCGATGGAAACGCGCTGCTGCTGGCCGCCGGAGAGTTCGCTCGGGCGATGGTCGGTGCGCTCGCCGAGGCCGAGCCGCGCGAGCAGTTCGCGGGCGCGGCTCACGCGCTCGCGCTTGGGCCGGCCCGCATAGGCCGCGGGAATTTCGACGTTCTCCGCCGCGGTGATGCCGGGCAGGAGATTGAAGCGCTGGAACACGAAGCCGAAGGTGCGGCAGCGAAGAGCGGCAAGCTCGTTGGCCGTCAGGCTCGCGACGTCGATCCCGGCTACCCGGTATTCTCCGCTCGAAGGCCGGTCGAGACAGCCGATGATGTTCATCAGCGTCGACTTGCCGGAGCCGGACTGGCCCATGATCGCGACGAACTCGCCGGCTTCGATGGTGAGCGAAACGCCGTCGAGCGCGCGCACGGTCGTCGTGCCCTGCTGATAATGCTTGGTGACGTCCGTGATCTCGATCAGCGGGGATTGCGGCGCGTCCGTGCGCGCGGCCGTGGAGGTGCGATTTTGATATTGCGCAGCGTTCATCTCGCAAACCGCGAGAAGCCGAAGCTCTTCTGCTTCTGGTTGGCGGTACGCTGCACCTGACCGACCACGACCTGCTCGCCTTCGTTCAGGCCGCTCTTGATTTCTGCGACGTTGCGGTCCTGAAGCCCGACGGTGACGCGCTTTACCTTCAGCGTCCCGTTTTCGAGCACGCGCACGTTGAAGGCGCCTTTCTCCCGCTGCGACGGGCGCAAGGCCGCCACCGGCACGAGCAGTGCATCCTTCACTGAGCCGAGCACGAAAAAGACCTGCGCGGTCATGTTCGTCATCAGCTCGCGCCCCGTGTTCGGAACGTCGATCAGCACGTTATAGAGAATGACGTCGTTCACCGTCTGCGGCGTCGGCAATACCTGCCGCACCGTCGCGGTGTAGCGCCGGTCGGGCGTGCCGAGGGTCGTGAAATAGACCGGCATGCCGACGGTGATCCGCGGCACGTCGGCTTCGGCGACCTGCGCCCAGACCGTCATCACGTCGAGGTCGGCGATACGCACGATGATCGGCGCGGTCTGGTTCGCGTTCAGCGTCTGGCCTTCGAATGCGATCTGATCGACCACGGTGCCGGCCTGCGGCGCATAGATTTTCGTGTAATTGAGATTGGCTTCGTCGCCGGCAAGCGTCGCTTCCATCTCTTTGATCTGCGCCTCGAAGGAGGCGATCTTGCCCTCGTTTATCTTGAGGTTCGCTGTCGCAAGCTCGAAGGCGTCCTTGCTCGTCGCATTCGTCGAATAGAGCTGCCGCGCGCGATCTTCGCGCGCCAGATCGAGCACGAGCTGCGCGCGGGCCTGATCGAGCTGCGCTTTCAGGTTCTCGATCTTCGCGCGGCCGGCCAGCACCCGCGTCTGGTAGACGGTGGGGTCGATCTGCGCGAGCAATTGTCCCTGCTTTACGGTGTCGCCGATTTCGGCCTCCACCTTGCGCAACTGGCCGGAAACCTGCGTGCCGACATCGACGAAGGTTTTCGGGCGCACTTGCGCGAGCGCGGTCACGGTCTTTTCGAGGTCGCCCTTGATTACGGGCTGCGTGCGGTAGGCTGCGGTGTCTTCGCCGTCGCTGCCGAAAAAGAACCAGCCGAAGGCGGCGGTCAGCACCCCGATCAGGACGAGGCTCGCAAGCCAGCGTCTGTTCTTCGGCCGCGGAAGGCGCGCGGCGGATTCTTTGTGCTCGGATTTGTCCAGCATGATGATTTACGGCTTCCGGGGCTTGTAGGTGCCCGTGACGGGATCGCGTTCGAGCTTGCGGACTTCGCTGTTCTCGGCGTTGCGCACGCGCTCGAGGTCTTCGTTGGCCTTCTTCTCGGCCATCGACCAGAGCTTTGCGCCGATCGCGGCTCCGGCCGCGCCGATCAACCACAGAACCAGAGGAGGCATTCAGAGTTCCTCTCGCATGAGGGTTAGAGCCCGTAGCGCGCCCAGAGCGCACGCTCCTCGAGCGTGCCGAGCGCCGTCTTCGCCCAGTCGTCCGGCACTATAGCGCCGGACAGGCCCGGAATGCGACGCGCGAGAAATCCGCTCGGCGGCGCGATCAGGGGAGTTGCGACGTTCTTGCCGAAGCGCTTTTGCAGCGTGCCGCGCAGCTCGCCGATGCCGTCGATCAGGCCGTATTCCATGGCCTGCTGGGCGAGCCAGTATTCGCCGTTGAAAAGTGTCTTGTCGGGGGCGGCAAGACGCTTGCCGCGGCCGGTTTTCACCAGCGCGATGAAGTCGGCGTGAATCTTCTCCTGCAATGCCTTCAGGCGGCGGATGTCTTCGGGCTTTTCCGGCAGGAAGGCGTCGAGCTGCCGCTTGCTGTCGCCGGATGTATAGACGCGCCGCTCGATGCCGATTTTTTTGAGCATCTTCTCGAAGCCGAAGCTCGCCGAGACGACGCCGATCGAGCCGACGATGGAGTAGGTATCCGCGATGATCTCATCGCCCGCGCAGGCGATCATGTAGCCGCCGCTCGCGGCGACATCCTCGACGAACACGAGGACGCGCTTCTTGTTCTTTTCGGCAAGCTGCCGGATGCGCTGGTGGATGAGATGCGACTGCGCCGGCGCGCCGCCGGGCGAATTGATGATCAGCGCGACCGCGGGCGCCTTCTTGTAGGCGAAGGCCTTGTCGAGCTGCTTCGAGACCGAAGCCAGCGACATCGAGGACATGAGCGGCATCTGTATGCCGATCGCGCCGGAGAGGCGCACTACCGGAACCACCGGCCGCCTGCGGAAGAGACGGGAAAGGCGGGAGAGAAAACTGTTCTTTTCGTTGCGCGCCATGCGCTCAGTCTCCAAAGATCGAAGCACCGCCGCGCAGAACGCGTTCCGCGATTGCGCTTGGCTTGCCGTCGTTGTCGTTGAGAGTGATGCCGGGAAGCATCTGCGTTGGCGTCTTTCGCCCTTTGATGGCTCGCACGATCAAACGGATCGCGGCGGTCTCCGGTTTTGAAAATACCGGCAGGATTTCGATAGCACCGAAGCGCCCGTCCAGCGACTTAAGGATTGGTAATGTCGCTTCCGGCCGATGAATGATCGTTAAGCAACCGCCAGCCTTGCAGTGGCGGCTGGCCCGCGCGACCCAGCGTTCCGCGGTGGAGGGGCCGGCTGCATGCGCCTGCGCGCGGAAGAAGTTCGGCGAAGCGCGCATGCTTGCCGCGTCGTTGAACGGCGGGTTCATCATCACGAGATCGTAGGCGTCCGCCTGAAGCGGAAGATCCAGCGTGATGTCGCCGCGAAGGACGCGCGTGGCATCGCCGAAGCCGTTGCGGATCGCGTTCTGCGAGGAGAGTTCGGAAAGCTGCGGGTCCATTTCGACCAGCGTGACGATCGTGGCCGCCTTGCGCGCGAGCAGCGCGAGCCCCGCGGTGCCGACGCCGGCGCCGAGATCGAGCGCGAGACTGGCCTTGGGTGCCGCGGCGGCGAGCAGAATGGCGTCGTGGCCCGCGCGATGGCCCGCGCGCGGTTGCAGGAGCTTCAGGCGTCCGCCGAGGACCGCGTCGTCGGTGGTTTCCATCTCAGTCCGACTTCAGCACGCCGCCATAGCCCGCTTCGATGAGCAGGCTCTTCGCGCGTTCGTTCTCGTCTTCGGGAACCAGCACGCGCCGCGGCAGGAAGCCGAGCGAGCCTTCCATGACGCTCATGTTCTGGTCGGCGACGAAGCAGGGAATATTCGCGGCCTTCAGCAGCGCCTCGATCGCGGTAATCAGCACGGCGTCGTTGGTGCGGACAAGTTCATGCATTCGTCAGCGCGAGTTTCCTGGAGCCGGATGGGAAAGATAGGTGAGCCGTTTCAGCTCGCGCCGCCCGCGCGTCACCGTGTCGAGGATTAGGCCCGACATCAGCGACAGGAATGCGAGCAGCATCAGCGCGGTGGCGAGAATCGCGGTCGGCAGCCGCGGCACCAGGCCGGTTGCAAAAAAGGTCTGGAACACCGGCACCGCGACCACGATCGAAGCGACGAAGAAGAACAGGGACACGAGCGAGAAGAATTGCATCGGCCGTTCGTTGCGGAACAGCTTGCCGATGGTCCAGAGGATACGGATGCCGTCGCGCCAGGTATTCAGCTTCGAGGTCGAGCCCTCGGGGCGCGCATAATAAGGAGTCTCGACCTCCGCGACCGGCATGCCGAGTTCGAGCGAATGCACCGTGAGTTCGGTTTCGATTTCGAATCCGGTCGAGAGTGCGGGGAAGGACTTCACGAAACGGCGCGAGAAGATGCGGTAGCCCGAAAGAATATCGGTGAAGCTGCGGCCGAACACGCGGGTCACGAAGGTGGTCAGGACCCAGTTGCCGAAGCGATGCCCCGGACGATAGGCGGCGACCTCCTGGTCGACGCGGGAGCCGACGACCATGTCGAGCTTCTCGGAGACCAGCAGCTCGATCATCTGCGGTGCGCTCGGCGCGTGATAGGTCGCGTCGCCGTCGATCATTACATAGACGTCGGCGTCCACGTCGCCGAACATGCGGCGCACCACATGGCCTTTGCCCTGCCGCGTCTCGACGCCCACGATCGCGCCGGCCTTCTTCGCCGCGGCAATGGTGCCGTCCTTCGAATTGTTGTCGTAAACATAGATGTCCGCGGCCGGCAGCGCCGCGCGGAACTGCTCGACGACCATGCCGACCGCCGCTTCCTCGTTGTAGCAGGGCACGATCACCGCGATCTTCAGGCCTTGCGGCACACGGACGCGGGTGGTGCTTTTCGGTGCGGCGGCGTCCGGGGTGAGCATCCTTATCTCCAAAAAGTGGCGCCCGGCGGCGCCACTATCTATGCCGCAAGCGCGTGCCGGGGGAAAGCGGCGGCGGCGTGGCGGGTTGCGAGGCCGGGGGCCCGATTCTAACATTCGAATTGCTTTTCGACGGGCATCCCTGCGAATGGTAGAATCAAAGGACCACTAGTAAATATAAGTTTCTAGTGGAGTTTTGGATTTGACCTTCGCATTGCGACCCGCTGCGAAGGGGCCGCGAACGTCAAATCCACTCACGTGGGTGCGTTCATCAAGATGCGGCAAATGGAGAGTTAATCGCGTGGCCGTCGTCCTGCCTTTCGAGGCGCCAGAACCTTCGATCGAACGCCTGAGCAGCCTCGTTCGTTCCGACCTGCAAAAGGTCAACGAGCTGATTCTGAGCCGGACCGGCTCGGAGGTGACCATGATTCCCGAGGTCGCGAACCACCTGATCTCGTCGGGCGGTAAGCGGCTGCGCCCCATGCTCACCCTCGCGACCGCGCTCCTGACCGGCTATCGCGGCACCGGCCACATCAATCTCGCGGCTTCCGTGGAATTCATGCACACCGCCACGCTCCTGCACGACGACGTCGTGGACGAGAGCGAGCTTCGTCGCGGCAAGCCTTCGGCCCGCATGGTCTGGGGCAACGAGGCAAGCGTGCTGGTGGGCGATTTCCTGCTCGGCCAGGCCTTCCGCATGATGGTCGAGGTCGGCAATCTGCGCGCGCTGGAAATTCTTTCGACCGCGGCGGCCGTGATCGCCGAAGGCGAGGTCATGCAGCTCGCCGCCGCGAAGAACCTCGACACCACCGAGGACGCTTATCTTGCCGTGATCCGCGCGAAGACCGCCGAGCTCTTCGCCGCCGCCTGCGAAGTCGGCCCGGTGATCGCGGAGCGGCCGAAAGGCGAGCAGGAGGCCTGCTGCTCTTTCGGCAACAATCTCGGCATCGCCTTCCAGCTCGTCGACGACGCGCTCGACTACGGCGGCAGCCGCGCCAAGATCGGCAAGAATGTCGGCGACGATTTCCGCGAAGGGAAGATCACGCTGCCCGTCATTCTCGCGTTCCGCCGCGGCAGCGAAAGCGACCGCGCGTTCTGGAAGAAATGCATCCAGACCGGCGAGATTACGGACGGCGATCTGGAGCATGCCATCGAGCTCTTGAAGAAGCATCGCGCGCTCGAAGATACCGTGGAGCGTGCGCGTCACTACGGCGCCATCGCCAAGGACGCGCTTGCGATCTTCCCCCAGGCGGAGGGCAAGCAGGCGCTGCTCGACGTGGTCGATTTCTGCGTCGCCCGCGCGCACTAGCGCCGGAGAAATCAGCGCAGCGTCGTCGTCTGCACCCACCAGTGCGGGTATTTTTTGCGGATGGCCGCGGCCTCCGCTTCGGCATTGCGCGCGGTTTCGTGGAGCGCAAACACCGCCGAGCCCGATCCGCTCATGCGGATGAGCTGTGCGTGGTCGGTGACGCGCAGCACCGCTTCTGCTTCAGCGATCTCCGGCGTCACGCTCCATGCCGCGGGCGCAAGATCGTTGTTCTGCGCGTGCAGGAATTTCATGAAGGCGCGGCGTTCGAGCGGGATGTCGCTCGCGCGAATGCCAAATGGCGTCGATGCCGAAGCGAGGCGGTCGAACGCGCCATAGACCGCGGGAGTCGAAGCCGGAATAACGGGCCAGACGATGACCGCGGGAAGCGCGGGAATCGAAATCGGCGGCGACAGGATTTCGCCGATCCCCGAAACCAGCCGCGCCTTGCGCTCGAGACAGACCGCAACATCGGCGCCGGTTTCGTATGCGGCCGCGAGAACGTCCGGATTGAAAATGTCGAGCCCGTTGCTCTCCGCGACGAGCCGAAGCGCGGCGGCGGCGTCCGACGAGCCGCCGCCCAATCCCGCTCCGGCGGGAAGGTTCTTCGTGAGCATAAACTTGCCGCCGTCGAGCTGCGGAACCCTGCGCTTCAGCGCATGCACGGCCTTGAGGACGAGATTCTTTTCGGGGTCTCCCGCCGCTCTGGCATGGGGGCCGGTCACTGCAAGCGAAAATGCATTGCCGCCGGGCGCAAATTGCAATTCGTCGCCGCAGTCCGCGAAAGCCGCGAGGCTCTCGATCGGGTGATAGCCGTCCGCGCGGGCGGAACCCACGTGCAGGAACAAGTTGATCTTTGCAGGCGCGGCGGGCGGCGAAGTCATCGGTGCATCCGGAACGGCGGATCAGGGGTATAGCAAAGGCGTCTCGTTCGTCGATTCTGCCTGCAAATGCGCCTTCTCCTGCCCTTGCCGTGTCCTTGCGATGGCCATGAATCGGGGGCATGGTGCCGCAATATCCGCCCTTCGGGGGCTTTTTTCTGAGAAGTACAGGAAAGGGGCGTTGATGAAGCCTCGTGCCATCTCGCGGACTTCGCTCCATTTCGCCACCATCGCGCTGCTGTTCGTTTCGGTCTCTGCGGTGGCGCAGACCGAGCGGCCGCGCCTCTCCGAGTTTCACATTTCGTCGCCATCCGGCAGCTATCTGGCCGCGCGCATCGCGCGGGCGGAGCGCGATGTTGCGGCGGCTTCTACCTATTATCGCTCGGTGCTGCGGACCGATCCGAAGAACCCCGATCTCATCGAGCTGACCTTCCTCGTCACTTTGCAAAGCGGAGCGGTCGAGGATTCATTCCCGCTCGCCGAGCGCCTCGTCGCGATCGACAAGTCGCACCGGCTCGCGCGGCTCGCGCTCGGCGTGAAGGCGATCAAGGCAAACCAGTTCGCGCAGGCCCGCACCCATCTTGCGGTGGCCGGGCAGGGCCCGATTGCCGATCTCACCGCGACGCTGCTCACGGGCTGGACCTGGTACGGCGCGAACAACGTGAAGAATGGCGTCGCGCAGATCGACAAGCTCTCCGGGCCCGAATGGTACAGCCTCTATAAGGACCTGCATGCCGGCCTGATGCTCGATCTCGCCAACCAGCGCAACGATGCGCTGAAGCGCATCGAGCGCGTGCGCGCGATCGATCCGAACTCGCTTCGCAACATCGACGCCCATGCGCGCATGCTTTCGCGCGCCGGCCGCGATGCGGAGGCGCAGAAGATCTATGGGGACTTTTCGCGCGCACTTGCACGCCATCCGCTGATCGACAGCGCGCTCGACGAGCTCAAGGGCGGCGCGAAACTTGCGCCGCTCGTCACCAATGCCACGAACGGCGCATCCGAGGCGCTCTACGGCATCGGCTCCGCGCTGAGTCAGGAAAACGGCGGCGAAGATCTCGGCATGGTCTATCTCCAGCTCGCGATCTATCTGAACCCGGAGCATCCGCTGGCGCTCGTGGCGCTCGGCAGTCTGTTCGAAACGACCAAGAAATATCAGGCCGCGATCGATACCTATGACCGCGTGCCCGACAATTCGCCGCTGAAGCGCAAGGCGATGATCCAGCGCGCGCTCAATCTCGACGTGCTCGAGAAGAAGGATGAAGCGCGCGCGGCGTTGCAGGCGCTTGCCGAAGACAAGCCGCAGGAAATCGAAGGCCTCTTCGCCTATGCGAACGTGCTGCGCGCGGGCAAGCACTACAGCGAAGCCGCCGATGTCTATTCGAAGATTCTCACCGTGCTGGGCGAGCCCCAGCGCGAGCATTGGTCGATCTATTACTATCGCGGCATGAGTTACGAGCGCGCGAAGCAGTGGCCGCTCGCCGAAAAGGATTTCCAGCAGGCGCTGAAGCTCTTCCCCGATCAGCCGCAGGTTCTGAACTATCTCGGCTACTCGTGGGTCGATCAGGGCATCAATCTGGAGCAGGCGCTGGAGATGATTCGCAAGGCCGTCTCGCTGCGGCCGAAGGATGGCTACATCGTCGATAGCCTGGGCTGGGCTTATTATCGGCTCGGCCGCTTCGAGGAAGCCGCGGCCGAGCTCGAGAAAGCCATTGTGCTTTCGCCGTCCGATCCGACGATCAACGACCATCTTGGCGACGCTTACTGGAAGATCGATCGCAAGCTCGAAGCCAGGTTCCAGTGGGCGCGGGCGCTCGAAAACAAGCCGGAGCCGGAAGATCTTCCGAAGATCCAGAAGAAGCTGAAGGAAGGTCTTGCCGACGAGCCGGTGCCGCCGCGCGCCGAGGAGCCGAAAAACCCCGACAAGGGATAGCGGTAACGCATCCGTGATCTTGCCGCGCCTAGCCGCTGGGAAAGCGTAAAGCCATACTGCTGCTGCGCTTTTTCTTCGTTGCGTGGATGCATTAATGGCCGAGATCGTTTGGGACGAGTTCCGTCTCGTGCGGGCAATTGCCGAGGCCCGTTCGCTGGCGGGTGCGGCCGATGTGCTCGGCATCAATCATTCCACCGTATTCCGCAGGCTCGGCGCGCTCGAGAAGGCGATGGGCGCGCGGCTGTTCGAGCGCAGCCGCACCGGCTATGCGCCGACTGCGGCAGGCGAGAAGATGGTGGATCTCGCCAACCGCATCGCCGACGAGATCGTCGATCTCGAGCGTAAAATTACCGGGCAAGATCTTCGCCCCTCGGGCGACCTGCGCGTCACCACCAACGATGCGCTGCTGGTTCATCTGCTCTCCGAAGTCTTCGTGGGCTTCCGCCGCGCCTATCCCGAAATCAATCTCGACATCGTGGTCGGCAACGAGCCGCTCAATCTTTCGAAGCGCGATGCCGACATTGCGGTTCGCGCGACCGAGCGTCCGCCCGAAAGCCTGATCGGGCGCCGGCTTGCCGGGATCCGCTGGGCGATCTTCGCGGCAAGCGCCGACGCACCGAAGCATTTCACCGCCGCGGATGCCTGCCGCTACAACTGGATCGGTCTGTCGGACGGGATCGGCGGGCCGCGGCCGACCAAGTGGCTCCTCGAAAACGCAGGCGCCGACCGCATCGTGTATCGGCTGAACACGGTGCTTGGGCTGGCCGAGGCGGTCGCGGCGGGCGGCGGCATGGCGCTCATTCCCTGTTTCATCGGCGCGGCCACGCCCGGTCTCGTGCGGGTCGCCTTTCCGGAGCCGGAGATCGAAGCCGGGCTCTGGCTGCTGACGCATCCCGACCTTCGGAACACCGCGCGCGTGCGCGCCTTCATGGACTACACGGCGCTCGAGATCGCGAAGCGCCGCGCGCTCATCGAGTGCCTCGACGAGCCGGTCCTGAAGAACGGGAAATAGGAAAAGTTATTCTGCGGTCTTTGGCGCGCGCGTGCGCTTGGTCGCGACCGGCCTGCCGCCGCGCACGAAGTCGCAATACATGAAGCCCATGCCCGAAACCGCGCCGCGAAAACTGAATTCGCTGGTCTTGGTCAGCGTGAAGCAGGGCGAGAAGGGCAGCCCCCGCAGCGTCGCGCAGATCTGCTGGCCGTTTTCATAGAGCGTGTTCACCGGCAGGCGCACATAGCGCGTGGGGTCCTTGCCGGAAATGCGGATCGTGCCCGCGGCCGAGCCGTCGTTATTGATGCGGCCGACGCCGGTAGTGCCGTCGAAGCATTGATAGGAAAACAGCTTGCCCGCCACGAAGGCCCGCGCGGATTTCGCGCTCAGGCTCTCCGCCGTGGCGGACGTTGCCGACAACAACAAGGCTGCGATCGCAAGGAAGCCGAAGCGAATCATCACGCGGAACCCGCCAACACCCCTCTGCTGCGCAAGGTAGCGCAGGAAGGGGCGTATCTTGTCAAGTAAAAGCGAAAAAGCCGTTATCCGCCAATTTTGACAACCGTGCGTCCGCGCACCTGGCCCGCGAGAATTTTTGGCGCGACTTCCATGACCCCTTCGAGCGGTATCTCGGTGGTCATGGCTTCGAGTTTCTTGCGGTCGAGGTCGGCGGCGAGCCGCTTCCAGGCTTCGCGGCGGCGCGGCGCCGGGCACATCACCGAGTCGACGCCCAGAAGCGAGACGCCGCGCAGGATGAAGGGCGCGACCGAGGCCGGCAGATCCATGCCGGCTGCGAGGCCGCAGGCGGCGATGGCGCCGCCGTATTTCGTCATCGAAAGCACGTTGGCGAGCGTATGCGAGCCGACCGAGTCCACGCCGCCCGCGAAGCGCTCCTTGCCGAGCGGTTTCGCCGGGCCGGAAAACTCCGCGCGATCGATGATTTCGCTGGCACCCAGCGATTTCAGATAATCGGCCTCGCTCGCGCGCCCGGTGGAGGCCGCGACGGAAAAGCCGAGCTTCGACAGCACCGCGATCGCAACCGAACCGACGCCGCCCGCGGCGCCGGTCACGACGACGGGGCCGTCGGAAGGTTTCACGCCATGTTTTTCGAGCGCGATCACGCAGAGCATTGCGGTGTAGCCGGCGGTTCCGATTGCCATCGCTTCGCGCGCGGTCATGCCGGCGGGAAGCGGGACCAGCCAGTCGCCCTTCACGCGCGACTTCGCGCCATAGGCGCCGAGATGCGTTTCGCCCGTGCCCCAGCCGTTGAGGATCACGCCGTCGCCCGCCTTGAAATCGGGATGCGACGAGCTTTCGACGGTGCCGGCGAAGTCGATGCCGGGGATCATCGGGAAGCGCCGCACCACCGGCGCCTTGCCGGTGATCGCAAGGCCGTCCTTGTAATTCACGGTGGAGTATTCGACGGCGACGGTGACGTCGCCGTCCATGAGCGCCGCTTCGTCGAATTCGCCGAGCGCGGCGGGCTGGCCCTTCTCGGGCACGATGATCGCTTTGAATTTTCCCATGCGCTTTTTCTAGACGAGTTTACGCGGAAGCGGCAACCGGCCGCGCCACCGGCTTCTCGACGATGGGCAGGTTCACGGCGGCCGCGAAAAAGCCGAGCAATATCGTGAGGTACCAGATCACGTCGTAGGAGCCGGTTCGCTCGTAGAGCAGACCGCCGAGCCAGACGCCGAGGAAGCCGCCGACCTGATGGCTGAAGAAGGCGAGCCCCGCGAGCATGGTGAGCCAGCGCGTGCCGAACATGAGCGCGACCAGCGCCTGCGTCGGCGGAATGGTCGAGAGCCACAACAGGCCGATGGTGGCGCCGAAGATCATCGAGGTCAGCGGCGATGCCGGCACGAGAATGAAAGCGAGGATCGCGAGCGAGCGCAGGAAATAGATCGCGGCGAGGATCAGGCGCTTCGGCATCCGGTCGCCGAGCCAGCCCGCGCTGATCGATCCGATGATGTTGAAGAGGCCGATCAGCCCGATGGTCCAGGCGCCTATGTCGACGCCAAGCCCGCGATCCACGAGGTAAGCGGGCAGGTGCACCGTGATGAAGAACACCTGAAAGCCGCAGGTGAAATAGCCGAGAATCAGCAGCACATAGCTGCGGTGGCTCAATGCTTCGCGCAGCGCTTCTCTGACCGATTGCACCGGGCCGTCGGTACTGTTCGCTTGCGCGTTGCGGGGAAGCGCCAGCGCCAGCGAGAGCGGCATCATCGTGAGCACGATCACCGCGAAGATCAGGAGCGTGTGATGCCAGTTCAGCGACTGGTTCAACCCGACCGCGAGCGGCGAGAACAGGAATTGCCCGAACGAGCTTGCCGCCGTGCCGATGCCGAAGGAAAGCGAGCGCCAGTTCACCGGCAGCAGCTTGCCGAACGCGCCGATGACGACCGTGAAGGATGTGCCCGCAAGCCCGAAGCCGATCAGGGGTCCGGCCGACAAAATCAGCGCGCTTTGCGAAGTGGCGTAGGCCATGCCCGCGAGGCCCATCGCGTAAAGCGCGGCGCCGATCCACATCACCCGCACCGCGCCGAACTTGTCGGCAATGCCGCCCACGAAAGGCTGCGCCGCGCCCCACAGCAGCATCTGTAGCGCGAGCGCGAACGCATAGACGTCGCGGCCCCATCCCGTTTCCTGCGTCACGGGCGCGAGAAACAGCCCGAGCGTGGAGCGCGGCCCGAAGCCGATGAGCGCGATCAGGCAGCCGCAGATCAGGATGATGAGCGGCGTGCGCCAGCCCAGGGAGGGCCGCTGCGTTCCGGTGGAGGTCATGGCCGCCCGCTTAAGATGCCGAAGCGCCGAGGCGCGCGACCGGCTTTTCCACGATCGGCAGGTTGATGAGTGCCGAGATCACCCCGAGCGCGATCGAGAGCAGCCACACCAACTGGTAGGACCCGAACTGCTCGAAGGCGATGCCGCCAAGCCATACGCCGAGGAAACTGCCGACCTGATGGCTGAAGAACACGAAGCCGTAGAGCATTGCGAACCATTTCGTGCCGAACATGATCGCGACCAGCGATGACGTAGGCGGCACGGTCGAGAGCCAGGTGAGGCCGGTGATGACCGCGAATACCATCGTGGATTCAATGCTGGGCGGGAGCGAAATGAAGACCGCAATCGAAACCGCGCGCGTGAGATAGATCGCCGAGAGGATGTAGCGCTTCGGAACCTTGTTGCCGAGCCAGCCCGCGGTGAAGGAGCCGACGATGTTGAAGAGGCCGATGATCGCCAGCGTCCAGCCGCCGACCTGCGCGGAAAGTCCGCGGTCGAGCAGATACGAAGGCAGATGCGCCGTCACGAAGGCAAGCTGGAAGCCGCAGGTGAAGAAGCCGGTGACGAGCAGCACGTAGGAGCGGTGGCCGAAGGCTTCGGAAAGCGCCTGGCGCAGCGACTGCGCCTGCTCGGGCGTGGCCGTCGCGGAATTCACCGCGGCCTTGTTGCTCGCCGTCCGCAGCGCCATCGCGAACGGGATCACCAGAAGCACGAGCGCGGAGAACACGAGGAGCGCATACTGCCAGCCGTAGTTCTGGATCAGCGCGACACCGAAGGGTGCGAACAGAAACTGGCCGAAGGAGCCGGCCGCGGTGCCCGCGCCGAAGGCGAGGCCCTGCCATTCCTTCGGCACCAGCTTGCCGAAAGCGGTGAGCACGATGTTGAAGGAGCAGCCCGAAAGACCGAAGCCGATCAGTACGCCGCCGGTGATGTTGAGTGTGCCCGGCGTGGTCGAGTAGGTCATGAGCACAAGGCCGATGGCATAGAGCACCGCGCCGCCGGCAAGCACCTTGGCCGTGCCGAAGCGGTCGGCGATCGCGCCGGCAAAGGGCGTGCCCATGCCCCAGAGCAGGTTCTGGATTGCGAAAGCGAGCGCGAAGACATCGCGTCCCCAGCCATGCGCCGCCGACATCGGCGTGAGGAAGAAGCCGAACGACGCCCGCGGCCCGAAGGTCACGATGGCGATCAGGCAGCCGAACAGGACGATGACCAGCGGATTCTTCAAAAAGGAAAGCAGCGGCGCGGGCGCGGCTGGGGCGGGCGTCGTGGACATCGGTGGCGTTCCCAGGCTGCCGAATCTCTTTTGCGGCGCGGGCTGCCTTCGCGCGTGCGAAACCTAGCCGCGAAGACTAGCAGTCGAAAACCGTTTTGCGCTGCGCTGCTATCGATAAAGCGCATGGACCGATTGACGAGGGGGACTAGCGAAAACTCCCGGGATGGGTTATATATTGTGCTCGGAGTGAGAATAAGTCCCGGCATCAGCCGGTCTTTTCTGTAACCGTATATGCTCAAATTGAGCATATAGGCTCTCCGGGGAGAAACTGGGAGGCGCCAATGGTCGCCGTCATCGACCGCAACATCCGTCCCGAAGTCGAAGTGGTGATTCCGCCGATCGCGCGCGGAGAGGTCGTCGTACCGCGCCCCGGCACGGGTGCCGCCGCACGTAAATTCGGCGTGCTGCCGATGCCGAAGCTCGAGTGGAACGCCGAGGTCGAGCGCGAGACCGCGCACCTTTATGAAAAGGTGAAGTCGGTCATCCCGCCGGTCGAGTGGCCGTTCCACGCGCCTTACGTCGCCGCGATCAACAGGCTGAAGAAGCAGCGCAACGCGGTGCTCCTGGCGCACAATTACCAGACCCCGGAAATCTACAATTGCGTTGCCGACTTCGTCGGCGACTCGCTCCAGCTTGCGAAGGAAGCCGCGAAGTCGAAGGCCGACATCATCATCCAGGGTGGCGTGCACTTCATGGCCGAAACCTCGAAGCTCCTGAACCCGGACAAGACCGTGCTGATCCCCGATCTGCGCGCGGGCTGCTCGCTTGCCCAGTCCATTACCGGCGAGGATGTGCGGCTCCTGCGCGAGCGCTATCCCGGCGTGCCGGTGGTCACTTACGTGAACACCTCGGCCGACGTGAAAGCGGAGAGCGACATCTGCTGCACCTCGTCGAACGCGGTGGAAGTGGTCGAGAGCTTCGGCGTCGACCGCGTGATCTGCATTCCCGACGAATTCCTCGCGCGCTGGGTTGCGACCCAGACCAACGTGAAGATCATCGCCTGGAAGGGCCACTGCGAGGTGCATGAGCGCTTCACGGGCGAGGAACTGCGTCGCTACCGCGAGGCCGATCCGAGCGTGCAGATTCTCGCGCATCCCGAATGCCCGCCCGATGTGATCGCGGAAGCGGATTTCACCGGCTCGACCTCGCACATCCTCAACTACGTCAAGACGAAGAAGCCGAAGCGTGTCGTCATGGTCACCGAATGCTCGATGGCCGACAACGTGCAGGCCGAAGCGCCGGACACCGAGTTCGTGCGGCCGTGCAATCTCTGCCCGCACATGAAGCGGATCACGCTGCCGAAGATTCTCGACAGCCTCGTCTATCTGCGCGAGGAAGTGGAGATCGACCCGGCCATCGCGGCCAAGGCGCGTCGCGCGGTGGAGCGGATGATCCATTTGAAGAGCTGATGCTGTCATTCCGGAAGCGGCGAGCAAGCGCCGCTATCCGGAATCCACGGGCTGAATAACAATGACACAGATTTTTCTCTCTGGATTCCGGGTTCGCGAGCTTCGCAGGTCGGATTTTATCCGACTTGCGCATATTGAATGCGAAAGTCGGGTAAACTCGACTTTCGCTCGCGCCCCGGAATGACGGTCGAGTGATGTTCACGTCCCCCCGCGATACCGACACGCTGACGCCGCGCTCCTGGAGCGGCCACGACGACGTGGTGATCGTCGGCGGCGGGCTCGCGGGTCTGTTCTGCGCGCTGAAATTGAGCCCGCGTCCGGTGACGATCGTCACCGCCGCGCCCATCGGCGAAGGCGCATCCTCGACCTGGGCGCAGGGCGGCATCGCCGCCGCGGTCGGCGAGGGCGACACCATCGACAGCCATGTCGCGGACACGCTCGCCGCGGGCGCCGGCACCGTGGACGAGAAAGTCATCCGCGCGATGGCCGAGGAAGCACCGGCCCGCATCAACGATCTGCTGAAATACGGCGTGCCGTTCGACCGCGATCTCGAAGGCAAGCTCATGCTCTCGCGCGAGGCCGCGCATTCCCACAAGCGCATCGTGCGCGTGCAGGGCGACCGCGCCGGTGCTGCGATCATGGCAGCACTCGTGGCCGCCGTGCGCAACACGCCGACCATTCGCGTGCTGGAAGGTCTGGTCGTCGACGATCTCTATGTCGATGGCCGCTATGTCACCGGCATTCACGCCCGCCCGGCGGGCCGCGCCGGGAAGCCGATGGCGCTGCCTGCGCGCGCGGTGGTGCTTGCCTCCGGCGGCATCGGCGGTCTTTACGCGGTCACGACCAACCCGCGCGAGGCGCGCGGCCGCGGGCTTGCGGCGGCAGCGCGCGCGGGCGCCGTGATTGCGGATCCGGAATTCGTGCAGTTTCATCCGACCGCGCTCGATGTCGGCAAGGATCCCGCGCCGCTCGCGACCGAAGCGCTGCGGGGCGAGGGTGCGATTCTCGTCAATAAAAGCGGCGAGCGCTTCATGCTTCCGGTCCATGCGAGCGCCGAGCTTGCGCCGCGCGACATCGTTGCGCGCGCGGTATTCGCGGAGCTTCAGGCCGGACGCGGTGCGTTCCTCGATCTGCGCCCAGTCGAAAAATTCTCCGAGCGGTTCCCGACTGTCTTCGCGGCGTGCAAGGCTGCGGGTCTCGATCCCGACCGGCAACCCGTGCCGATCGCGCCGGCCGCGCATTATCACATGGGCGGCGTGCTCGTGGATGCGAACGGCCGTGCGACGCTGGACGGACTTTGGGCCGCGGGAGAGGTGGCCAGCACCGGCGCGCACGGCGCGAACCGGCTTGCTTCGAATTCGCTTCTTGAAGCGGTGGTCTATGCCGCGCGCATTGCCGAAGACATCGGCGGCCTGATCGCGCTGCCGCAGACCCTTGCCTGGCCCGCGGACTCCTGCGAGGTGCCGCCGCCGCTCGCGGCCGAAGGCATTTCCGATGCGAACCGGCTCCGCGAAACCATGACCGCCCATGCCGGCGTGATCCGCAATCAGGCGGGCCTCGTGCAGGCGCTGGGCGAGATTCTGAACATCGAAGCGACCGCGAAGCGCCCCTCCGTGCGCGATATGGCGACGTCCGCGCTTCTCGTCGCCTCCGCGGCGCTCATGCGCACCGAAAGCCGGGGCGGGCATTTCCGTTCGGATTTCCCGGGCGCGGATCCGCTGCAAGCGCATCGTACCTTCATCGATCTCAATGAAGCGCGGCGTGTTGCCAGGCAGGCAACCGCGAAGGCGGCATGATGGCTGATCTCGTCGCTCCCGGAGCATTTCTTTCGCCGCTCGTGATTCAGGAAGCGGTCAAGCGCGCGCTCGACGAAGACCTCGGCCGCGCGGGCGACGTCACCTCGTCCGCAACTTTGCCCGAAGGCATCCGCGCGAAGGCAAAGCTGGTTGCGCGCAAGGCCGGCACCATCGCGGGCCTTCCATGCGCCGCGCGGGCGTTCCGCTCGCTTGCACCGAACATCGGGTTCGAGGCGAAGGCGCGCGACGGCGACGGCGTGAAGGCGGGCACGACGCTTGCCGTCATCGAAGGCCCGGCGATCGCGATTCTGTCCGGCGAGCGGGTCGCGCTGAATTTTCTCGGCCATCTTTCCGGCATCGCGACCATGACCGCCGCCTATGCCGCGAAGATCGCGCACACCCGGGCGAAGATCACCGATACGCGCAAGACCACGCCCGGCTTGCGCGCGCTCGAGAAATACGCGGTGCGTTGTGGCGGCGGCGTAAATCACCGCTTCGGCCTCGATGACGCGGTGCTGATCAAGGACAATCACATCGCGGTGGCGGGCGGCGTGGCGAAAGCGCTGGATGCCGCGCGGGCGGCGGTCGGGCATCTCGTGCGCGTCGAGATCGAGGTCGATACGCTCGATCAGCTCAAGGAAGTGCTTGCGAACGGCAAGGCCGAGGTCGTGCTGCTCGACAACATGGCGCCTGCGACGCTGCGCGAGGCGGTTGCGCTCTGCAAGGGCAGGATCGTCACCGAGGCGTCCGGCGGTGTCACGCTAGAGACGGTGGCAGCCATCGCCGAGTGCGGGGTGGATGTGATTTCCTCCGGCGCGCTCACGCATTCCGCGCCGTCGCTGGATATCGCGCTGGATATCGAGATTTAATCGCGCAGTCCTTACGAGACGCGCCCGAGACCGCTAACGCCCGCCGAAACGGAGTCCGGGCGCCGGGCGCTCCTTCAGCACTTCGCGCCTGAAGCGATACAGTGCCGCCGGCCGCCCGCCGGTATGGGTCGCGACTTCGCCGGTCGGCTCCACGAGCGCGGTGCCTTCCACCAGCCGCCGGAAATTCTGCTTGTGCAGATGCCGTCCCGCAATCGCCTCGACGGTGCGTTGCAGTTCGGTGAGCGTGAATTCTTCCGGCATCAGTTCGAATACCACCGGACGATATTTGAGTTTCGCGCGCAGCCGCGAAATCGCGGTCGCCAGAATGCGGCGGTGGTCGAACCGCATCGGCTCGCCGAGCGTTTCCATCTTGTCGCGCGCGAGCGCGGCATCGCGGCCGTCGCGCTGCGCTTCCGCGATCAGCCCGGCCGAGTAGAGCAGTTCGTAGCGATCGAGCACGCGCTCCTCGTCCCAGGGCGCGCCCTCGGCGCCGAAGGAAAGCCGGACCCGCTCGCGCGGACCGAACTCCGCGCCACCGGTCGGTTTCGCGTTCCGGGCCCAGGCGTGCAGCGCGGGCAGGATCGTGGCGTCGAGGATCTTCGGCCGCCCGTCGCGCCAGTCCTCCCACGGAAAGAATTTGTACCAGGGCTCGAACCGCGCGCGCGGCACCTTGACCGCGTTCGCGTCCGACGCGCGCGTCAATGCGAGGTAGCCGACCGACACCACATGGGGCCCCGTGTCGCTCGCGCGCGCATGCCGGCCGCGATCGCCGAAGGTGTAGAGCTGCTCCACATAGCCGACTTCGAGCGCGGTCTGCTCGGCCACGAAGCGGCGCAGGCCGATTTCGAAGGTGCGATGCTCGAGGGCATCGAAGGGGCCGGACGGCAACCCCAGCTCGCTGTTGTCGCCCGCGACCAGGATCAGCGGCGTCTCGGCATCGATCGCGACGATCGCCGCCGCGAGCCCGATTTCAATAGCGGTTCGCGGATGCGCGTCGGTTGCCATTTCAGATTCTGATGACGAAGGGTTCGGCTTCTTCGATATAGCCGCTGCCGAAATTGCCTTTGCCGATGGCGCGCACGGCTTCCACCATGCGGCCGTTGCGGCCGAGCAGCTTGTCGCCGAATTTCACGATGCGCGGATTGGGCTGCGCGGTGACCGATGCAGCGCGGATCGCGCGGGCGATGGCCGCCTCGTCGCTTTCGGGTTGAATTGCGCAGGCGGTGATGAACGCGGCCGCGGTGGAGCGGCTGATGCCGGCAAAACAATGCACGACGATGGGCTTTTCGCGCTTCCAGCGCTCGACGAAGGAGAGCAGTTCCGCGACATGCGTTTCCGCCGGCGCGATCATGCCATCGAGATCGTCCTCGATATCGTCGATCGAAAGCACGAGATGGTTCTCTTCGCGGATGAGTTTCGGCCGCGTCACCCGCGACGTATCGCGAATGAGCGTCACGACATGCTCTGCGCCGGTCGTCTCGACTACGTGGTGCATCCGGGAAAGCGAGCAAACGTGAATCATTTTTCGTCCGAAAGTTCCTTGAAGCGGGCGAGAAACCGCTTTTCCGCGGTCTCCGCATTCCATGGCGTGAGGTAGCGCTTCTCGGCAAGCTCGTCGAGGCCCGGCGGCGCGCCGAAAAATCGCCGCGCTTCCGCCTCCTTGAAGCCCGCAAGCCGGGTCGCCTCGAGAAAGGCCGCGTGCCGGTCCGCCTTCTTTACGTGATCGACGAGTTCCTGCGGCCAGCGTGCGGGCAGGCCGAAGCGCAGCGAAATCGCGTGCAGGAGCCGGTTCTCGACCGCTTTGTAATCGGCGCGCAGCACCGCCTTGAACGGGCTGATGAGGTCACCGACGACATATTCCGGCGCGTCGTGCAGCAGCACCGCGAGCCGCCAGCGCCGGTCTAGGTTCGGGGAGACTTTCCGCGACACCGCCTCGACCAGCAGCGAATGCTGCGCCACCGAAAAAATATGCGGGCCGATGGTCTGCCCGTTCCATCGCGCGACACGCGCGAGGCCGTGGGCGATGTCGCTGATTTCCACATCCAGCGGCGAGGGGTCGAGCAGGTCGAGCCGCCGGCCCGAGAGCATGCGCTGCCAGGCGCGCGGCGGCGCCTTGCGTCCGGATCGCGAGACGCGCGACGCGGCAGGGCGCGTCTCCCGCTTTCCGCGCGCGGCCGGCTTTGCTTTCACCTCGAAAGCTCCGCGTGGCGGTAGCAGGTGGTCAGGTGATCGTTGACCATGCCGGTCGCCTGCATGAAGGCATAGACGATGGTCGGCCCGCAGAAATTGAAGCCGCGCGCTTTCAGTTCCTTCGACATCGCAATCGAGATTTTCGAGTCTACCGGGACGCCGCCATGCGTCTTGATCTTGTTGACCTTCGGCTCGCCGTCCACGAAATCCCACAACAGCTTCGAGAAGCCGGGGCCCTTCTCCTGAATTTCGAGCCATGCGCGTGCGGATTGCCGCGCGCCGTGAATCTTCGCCTTGTTGCGGACGATGCCTGCGTCCTGCATCAGGGCGTTCAGCTTCTTCGTGTCGTAGCGCGCGATTTTTGCCGGATCGAACTTGTCGAACGCGCGGCGGAAATTGTCGCGTTTGCGCAGGATCGTGATCCAGGAAAGCCCGGCCTGAAATCCGTCGAGGATCAGCTTTTCGAACAGCGCGCGGTCGTCATATTCCGGCACGCCCCATTCGGTGTCGTGATAGTGAACGTAAAGCGGATCGGCGCCGCACCAGACGCAGCGCTTTTTGCCGTCGGCGTGAACGATTCTTTTCATGGCGCGATTATGCGCCGAAATCGGGCTCGCCGGGAAATTTGAAACGCGCCCAGTCCGGTTTCCGCAACGAAATTTCGATCCCGCCCGCGGTGATCTTTTCGCCCTTTTTCAGCGCGTCGTGCACCCGGTCGAGCCGCACCATCGCGAGGCCCTTGCCGTTCACGCCGGAGCCCATGTGCCCGGCCGTGCGCTCGCCCGCCTTCACCTCGACGCCCGGAAATGGCGCGGTCTCGAAGACGACGGGAACGACCCGCGTGCGCGGCGTGGTCTTGCGCTCCATGCGCGAGACCACCTCCTGGCCGATGAAGCAGCCCTTCTTGAAGTCGACCCCGTTCAACTGGTCCATGTCGGCTTCGTGCGGATAGGCGTCGGAATAAACGAAATCCTTGCCGCCGTCGGGGACGCCGAGCGCGACGCGGTGCGCGTGATAGGCCTCCGCGTCCTCGATCGCGAAACCCGCGGCTTCCAGATCGGCCTTTGCGCTTGCCGCCGGCAGCACGAGCCGCTGGCCGAGCCCGGCGTGCCGCGTGTCGTCGAAGGCGATGCCGAGTTCGGCGCTCGCCGCGCCTTCGAGAATGGCGGCGACCGCGAGATCGGGGCGCGGCTCGATCGCGACATCGGCCCGCAATTTGTAGAAGCCGAGCTTTTTCGCGAGGTCCTCGCCCAGCGCCCTCGGCGCGTCGATCAGGAAGCCGCCGCCGTCGTCCTCGCTCGCGCCGATCACGAAGAAATCCGCGACGATCTTGCCCTGCGGCGTGAGCAACGCCGCGAACCGCGCCTGATCGGGCGCCAGCGAATCGACATCGTTCGTGATGACGTTTTCCAGGAACTTCCGCGCGTCCGCTCCGGTTATCCGCAGGACCGCCCGTTCGTCGAGGATTGCCGCGCGCATTTCCCGTTCCTGTTCCGATTCCGGTTGATGCGGCAAGGAAGACTGCTTGCCATTTATACGGACCACAAGTAATGCCGCTGGCGAAGACCGGCAAGGCCGGTCCAATGCGCGGGGCCGGATGGCCGAAATCTACGATCTCGTTCTGGCCGGTGCGACCGTGGTCAACCACGACGGCGCGGTGGCGCGCGACATCGGCATTCGCGACGGCAGGATCGCGGCCCTCGGCAGCATCGCCCGCGGCGCGGCACGGGACGTGTGGCAGTGCGACGGCCTGCACGTTCTCCCCGGCGTGATCGATACGCAGGTACATTTCCGCGAGCCGGGAATGACCCATAAGGAAGATCTCGAAAGCGGCTCGCGTTCGGCCGTCATGGGCGGCGTTACCGCCGTCTTCGAGATGCCCAATACCGACCCGCTGACCATCGACGATGCCGCCTTCGCCGACAAGATCGGCCGCGCGATCGGGCGCATGCATTGCGACTTCGCCTTTTTCATCGGCGGCACCGCGGAGAATTTCGGACAGGTCGCTGAATACGAGCAGCTTCCGGGCTGCGCGGGCATCAAGGTTTTCATGGGCTCGTCCACCGGCAAGCTGCTGATCCCGGACGATGCGGGCCTGCGCGCGATCCTCGAGAACATCCGCCGCCGCGCGTCGTTCCATGCCGAGGACGAGCCGCGTCTCAACGAGCGCAAGGGCGAGCGCATCGAGGGCGATCCGCGCTCGCATCCGGTATGGCGCGACGCGGCCGCGGCACTTCGCGCGACCACGCGCCTGATCGCGCTTGCGCGCGAAACCGGCAGGCGCGTGCACGTGCTGCATGTTTCGACCGCCGAGGAAATCGACCTGCTCGGGCAGCACAAGGATGTCGCGACCGTCGAAGTGACGCCGCATCATCTCACGCTGGTCGCGCCGGAATGTTACGAGCGGCTCGGCACCCGCGCGCAGATGAATCCGCCGGTGCGCGATGCGCGCCATCGCGAGGCGATCTGGCGCGGAATTGCCGACGGCACGGTCGATATTCTCGGCTCCGATCACGCGCCGCATACGCTCGAGGAAAAAGCCAAGACCTATCCCGCAAGCCCATCGGGCATGACCGGCGTGCAGACGCTGGTTCCCATCATGCTCGATCATGTCGCGGCGGGACGGCTCACGCTCGAGCGCTTCGTCGATCTGTCGAGCCACGGGCCGGCGCGCGTTTTCGGCATTGCGAACAAGGGACGGATCGCGACGGGCTACGACGCCGACTTCACCATCGTCGATCTCAAGCGCCGCGAGCAGATCACCAACCAGTGGGTCGCCTCCAAGGCGGGCTGGACCCCTTACGACGGCATGACCGTGACCGGCTGGCCGGTAGGCACCGTCGTGCGCGGCGCGATCGTCATGCGCGAGGGCGAACTCCTCGCCAGGGGACAGGGGCAGCCGGTGCGCTTTCTGGAGGCGTTGCCGAAGGGGACGTAGCCGCCCTCGGGCGCGCGCTTCTTAATTGTCATTCCGCGCGCGTCCGGAACGACGGAAACAGCCGTTGATGCGTGCGACGGAGATCAATCCCCCGCGACGAAAAACTGCCACTTGCCGTCGGGCGAAATGCCGGCACGGAAGAAATTATACGAGCCGAACTTCTGCATCTCGCGGAAATCGAACGCCGTCACGAGGCGAAAGAGCTCGACCCGCTGTTCGGCGGTCAGCTTTTCGATCTGCATTGCGTGGAAATAGGGCCAGACGAATGCTTCCGCCTTGTCGTCCTTGTCGAGATGCACGAAGGGCATCTCCAGCACCTCGATCAGCGTCGAGAGTACCTCGATGCCGTCGCTGTCGGGAAACGTCTTCTTCCAGAATTCGGCGGCATCGGTTTCTCCGCCGAACGAAATCACGGTGTGGTTGGCGGTGATGATGGCGGCGACCTTCGCAAGGTCGCCGCTGCGCGCGGCCGCGAGAATTTCCTCGCGCGTCTTGCGCACCGCATCGGGCAGGCGGGTGAGATCGCGGATGATTTCGGCCGGCGCGCTGTTCTGCTTCGGCTCGCGGATCGTTTCCGTCTTCACTTTTTTCTGGGCGTCCGCCGGCATCGCCGCGAATGTTGCGGCGAGCAGGGCGAGAGATAACGCGTGCAGGACCGATTTCATGGCTTTCCGCGCCGGATCTGCAAGCAGTCTAGCCCGATTGGGACCGGCGTGGCGGAAAATTACTGGCGGTTCACCGCGATCGTGAACTCGCCCCGGCGGATGCGCTCGCTCAGGCCCTCGGCGTATTGGGCGGCGGCTTCCTCGCCATAGGTCGAGACCAGCTCGTTGATGGCGGTGAAGAGGGCAACCTGCGCCAGGCAATCGCCGTCGATGCCGTCGAGGCGGGCTTCTTCCCAGGCTTCGTTCAGATAGCCGAAAGCCGCGCGGCGCTCGTCTTCCGAGCGCTGTTCCTCGACTTTTCCCATCCGCAATGGCGCAACGTTACGCAAAATGATTCCCCCGCAGGCTTGGCGCCCAGCGTTGTTTACCGACCTTAACGGCGCGAGCGGGTTCCGTCGCCACGGACCTTTAAAGAAGGTTAACGGGGGCGGAGACTTTTGAATTCAATTGCCGTAGCGAAGCGCGATGTCGCGCGAGAGCCGGCTGCCTTCGTCGAGAAAGCGCTGCACCGCGACTCGCGCCGCCGTGGTGCAGGTCCGGTAGGTCTGCTCATAGGCGGTGTAGCCGCGGTTGAAGCTGGTCACGAGCATCGCGCGCTTGTCGCCGGGGAGTGCGGCGGCATCGATCAGCGCCTGCATCTCCACGCGCCACTGGCCCTGCTCCGCGCCGCCGCAGAGCGGCCGCAGGTAATGCAGCGCACCGAGAATTTCCGAGAGCTGGATGAGGTCGGCCTCATAGGCCGCGCGATCGGGCAGGGTCGCCTGCGCGCCGAGCGGCGGCGCGCCGAGCAGGAAGAAAGTAAGGAGAAGGTAAGGAACGCGCTTCATCACGCGCCGGATATGCGCCCGTTCGCGAGAGGCGGCAAGCGCGAGGCGTCTAGGCCTTCGCGGCGAGGAACAGGCGCTGCCCTTCATACGCGAAGTCCTGCAAGCCATCGGTCGCATCGAGCGCGGCGATCGCGGCGGGGTCGAGCCACTTCACTTCGCTGGCTTCGGGACCGGCCGTCGCTTCGCCGGAGACGAGTTTTGCCGCGAACACCGAAATCACGTAGCGGAGCCCCGCGTCCGCGACGACCATCTCGCGCTCGCCGGCCTTGGCGAGAATTTCGATTTCGACGGAAACTTCCTCCCGTGCTTCGCGGATCGCGGCCTGCGCGGCAGTTTCGCCGGGCTCGATGGAGCCGCCCGGAAAACTCCATTTGAAGGGCGGCTTGGTGCGTTTCGCGAGCAGGACTTTGCCGTCCGCCCGGAAGATCGCAGCGCTCGCGGCGAGAACCGTAACTATGACCTGCTCCTGCCGCGCAGGACCTTGCCGGGGTTGAGAATCCCGTTGGGGTCGAGCGTCTTCTTGATCGCGTGCATCACGCCAAGCGCCACCGGGTCCTTGGCTTTCGCCAGGAGATCGCGCTTCAGGACGCCGATGCCGTGCTCCGCCGAAATCGAGCCATCGTATTTCGCGACGATCGCATGCACCGCGCCGTTCACGGCTTCCCATTTCGCCAGAAACTTCGCCTTGTCCGCGCCGACCGGCTGGCTCACGTTGTAATGCAGGTTGCCGTCGCCGAGATGGCCGAAGGCGACCACGCGCGCGCCGGGGATCATCTGCTCCACCTTGGCCGTCGCCTCCTTCATGAAGGCGGGCACGCTCGACACCGGCACGGAGATGTCGTGCTTGATCGAGCCGCCTTCCGGTTTCTGCACATCCGACATCGCGGTGCGCAGCTTCCAGAGCTGGTTGCGCTGCTCGACGCTTTCGGCAAACGCCGCGTCGGCGACGAGATTCTTCTCGATGCCGTCCGCGAGCATGGACTCCATCAATTCGCGCGTGCGCGTTTCGTCGTCCCCGAAAACTTCCGCAAGCACATACCAGGGATAGGGCGACGCAAGCGGGTCGCGCGCGCCGGGCAGATGCCGCAGGTCGAATTCGAGCGCGATGCGCGGCATCAACTCGAAGCTGGTGAGCGCCGTGCCCGCCCGCGCCAGCGCGAGGTTAAGAAGCGCAAGCGCCGCTTCCGGCGATGGCACGGCGATCCATGCGGTCGAGATCGCGCGCGGCGCGGAAAACAGTTTCAGCACCGCCGCGGTGATGATGCCGAGCGTGCCTTCCGCGCCCATGAAGAGGTGCCGCAGGTCGTAGCCGGTATTGTCCTTCTTGAGCTTGCGAAGGCCGCGCAGCACCTTTCCGCCCGCGAGCACGACCTCGATCCCGAGCACGAGATCGCGCGCGTTGCCGTAAGCCAGCACCTGCGTGCCGCCGGCATTGGTGGAGAGGTTGCCGCCGATGGTGCAGGAGCCCTCCGCCCCGAGCGAGAGCGGAAACAGCCGGTCGGCCTTTACCGCCGCTTCCTGCGCATGCTGCAAAATCACGCCGGCATCGACCGTCATGGTATTCGCGTCCGCGTCGATCTCGCGGATTTTGTTCATGCGCGCGGTGGAAACGATGATCGCGTTTTTGTCGAAGGAAGTCTGCCCGCCGACGAGGCCGGTATTGCCGCCTTGCGGGACGATCACGGTTTTCGTCCTGTCCGCCAGTTGAAGAATCTTCGCGACCTCTTCGGTGTTGCCGGGCTTCAGCACCATCGCTGCCTTGCCGCGATAAAGGTCCCGCTGCTCGCGCAGGAACGGCGTCATTTCCTCGCCGCGGATCGCGTTTTTCTCCCCGACAATTTTCGCGAAGCGCGCGAGCAGCGCTTCGTTCGAGGGCTTCGCGATTTTCTTTTTCTTCTTCATTTCGGTGCGGCGGCCCGCGCGAGGCGGTCCCGGATGGCTTCGCCCAGACCTTCGCCCGGAACAGGAGCGACTGCAATTGCCTCGACCCCGTCCGCATCGAGTGCGCGGAGATAAGCGTAAAGATTGCTCGCGGCTTCCGTGAGGTCGGCGACCGCGGAAAGGTTCATCGTCCTGCGCGCGTATTCCGCATGGGCGGGGAGGGAGGCGCCGAAGGCAAGCAGGCTTTCGCCCTCGCGCACTTCTTTTGCGTCGAGCCGCAGCCGCGCTTTCGGCGCGTAATGCGACGCCATCATGCCCGGCGCGGAGACTTCGTCCTTGCTTGCGCTTGCGAGCGGGCCGGTGATCCTTTCGATTTCGCCGCGCGCGATGCCGCCGCTGCGCAGCAGTCGCGGTGCACCGCCTGAGAAATCGATGATGGTGGATTCGATTCCGCCGCGGCTCGCGCCCCCGTCGAGTATGAGATCGATCCTGCCGGCAAGATCGTCCGCGACATGCTGTGCCGTGGTCGGCGAAACATGGCCGGAACGGTTCGCGCTCGGCGCGACCACGGGAAAATCCACGGCCGCGAGCAGCGCGCGGGCCACATCATGCGCCGGCACCCGGATTGCGATCGTATCGAGCCCCGCCCGCGCGAGTTCACAGACCGCGCCGTCCGGCGTCGCCTTGACCACGAGCGTGAGCGGTCCCGGCCAGAATTTCTCCGCCAGCGAAACCGCCGCTCCGCTGAAATCTCCGAGCCGCCTTGCGGCCGAAAGATCCGTCACATGCGCGATCAACGGATTGAACGAGGGCCGCCCCTTGGCGGCATAGAGCGCCGCCACGGCGCGCGGATCGTCGGCCCGCGCGCCGAGGCCGTAAACGGTCTCGGTGGGAAAGGCCACGAGCCCGCCCGCGCGCAAAATCGCGGCCGCTTGCGCGATTGCCGCAGCGTCCGCGCCGCGAATTCGCGTCTCTTTGCTGGTGCTGTCACGGCTCACGTTGACGGGTCCGGCGGCCTTGGCCAGTGTAAAATCCAAAGAAGGGCCGGTATGGCCTCGCCCGGCGCGAAGCTCAAGCGCCGCCCCGAACTTCGTGGAGTGAAGCATGACCTATCGCGCGCCGGTTTCCGAGACGCTGTTTTTCCTCGAGCATTGCAGCAGCCTGAACGACATCGCGGGCAAGGGCGCGCAGGCCGATCTCTCGCTCGATCTCGTGCAGTCGGTGCTGGAAGAGGCGGGGAAATTCGCGGCCGAACGCCTCGCGCCGCTGAACCGGCAGGCCGACCAGATCGGGTCGAAGCTCGTGAACGGGCAGGTCGTGACGCCGCCGGGCTGGAAGGAAGCCTATCGCGACTGGACCGCGGGCGGCTGGAACGGCCTTGCGGGTCCGGTGGAATATGGCGGGCAGGGGCTACCCGTGATGGTGAACATGGCGGCCTTCGAATTCTGGAGCGCGGCCGCGATGTCTTTCGGGCTCTGCCCGCTCCTGACCTTCGCCGCCGTCGATGCGCTGGAGGCGCATGGCTCGGAAGAACTGAAGAAAATTTATCTCGCCAAGATGGTGAGCGGCGAGTGGAACGGCACCATGCAGCTCACCGAGCCGCAGTCGGGCTCGGATCTCGCGAATCTGCGCACCAAGGCGGTGAAGCAGCCGGACGGCACCTATAAAATTTCCGGCACGAAAATTTTCATCACCTACGGCGAGCACGACATGACGGACAACATCGTCCACTTCGTGCTTGCGCGTTTGCCGGATGCGCCGGCGGGCACGAAGGGCATTTCGCTGTTCCTCGTCCCGAAGTTCATGGTGAATGCGGATGGCTCTCTCGGGCCGCGCAACGACGTGCGCTGCCAGTCGGTCGAGCACAAGCTCGGCATCCACGCCTCGCCGACCTGTGTGATGATCTATGGCGACGAGGGCGGCGCGACGGGCTTTCTCGTCGGCGAGGAGAACAAGGGCCTCAACTGCATGTTCACGATGATGAACAATGCGCGCCTTGGCGTCGGCGTGCAGGGCGTCGCCATCGCGGAGCGCGCGACCCAGCAGGCGCTGCAATATTCGCGCGACCGCAAACAGGGCCGCGCGCCCGGCGCTAAGGAGCTGAGTCCCATCGGCGAGCATCCCGACGTGAAGCGCATGCTGATGACCATGCGCGCGCTTACCAACGCTTCGCGCGCGATCTGTCTTCGCACCGCCTCGGCGCTCGACCGCGCCAACAACACGAATGACGCGGCGGCGAAGCAGGCGGCCTACGAGGAAGCGAGCTTGCTCACGCCGGTCGCGAAATCCTTTTCCACCGACGCCGGCATCGAGGCGGCTTCGCTCGGCGTGCAGGTGCATGGCGGCATGGGCTTCATCGAGGAAACGGGCGCCGCCCAGCACATGCGGGACGCCCGCATTGCCGCGATCTATGAGGGCACCAACGGCATCCAGGCGATCGATCTGGTCACGCGCAAGATCGGGCAGAGCGGAGGCGAGACGCTGAAGCGCGTCATTGCCGAATATCGCCACACCGCGAGCGAAGTGGCGAAGTCGAACGATCCCGCCTTCGGCAAGACCGCGCAGCGCCTGAACGAGACGCTCGACGCGCTGGAACGCGCGACGAAATATATTGCCGAAGCGCTTACCCGCGATCAGGCCGAGGCGCTTGCGGGCGCGACTCCCTATCAGAAGTTGTTCGGTCTTGCGTCCGGCGGCGCCTATCTGGCGCAGGCAGCCCTTGCCGAGCGCGTCGGCGGCGCGCCGGCAAGCCGCGTCGCGGTCGCGCGTTTCTTCGCGGAAAATCTTTGCACCCAGGCGCAGGGGCTCGAGACCACGATCACCGAGGGCGCGGCGTCGGTTTCGCAGTCCGAAGCGGCGCTGGTGGCTTGATTCGCTCCTCATGGTGAGGAGCGGGCGAAGCCCGCGTCTCGAACCACGAGGCCCCATCCTTCGAGACGCGCTCGCTTCGCTCGCGCTCCTCAGGATGAGGATTTACACAGGAGACTTTCAATGTCCTTGAACGGAAAAACCCTCTTCATCACCGGGGCCTCGCGCGGCATCGGGCTCGCGATTGCGCTGAAAGCCGCCAAAGACGGCGCGAATATAGCGGTCGCTGCGAAGACCGACACGCCGCATCCGAAGCTGCCCGGCACCATTCACTCGGCCGCGGAAGAAATCGAGAAGGCCGGCGGCAGGGCGCTTCCGCTCGTGGTCGATGTGCGCGACGAGGTGAACGTCAACGAGGCGCTCAAGAAGACCGCCGACCATTTCGGCGGCATCGACATCGTCGTGAACAATGCGAGCGCGATTCAGTTATTGCCGACCACGCAGCTCGACATGAAGCGCTTCGATCTGATGCACCAGATCAACACGCGCGGCACCTTCGTGGTTTCGAAATTCGCGATCCCGTTTCTGGAGAAGTCGAAGAACCCGCATATCCTGATGATGTCGCCGCCGCTCGACATGCAGCAGAAATGGTTCGCGCCGCATGCCGGCTACACCATGGCGAAATACGGCATGAGCCTCGTGGTGCTCGGCCTTTCCGGCGAGTTGAAATCGAAGGGCATCGCGGTGAACGCGCTCTGGCCGCGCACCACCATCGCGACCGCCGCCGTGAACAATCTCCTTGGCGGCGACGCGCTGATGCAGCGCTCGCGCACGCCGGACATTCTTGCGGACGCCGCCGTGCGAATCTTCGAGAAGCCCTCGCGGGAATTTTCGGGGAACTTCCTGATCGACGACAGCTTCCTTGCGGGCGAGGGGGTCAACGATTTCGATCATTATCGCGTGAACCCTGCGCAATCCCTGCAAATGGATTTCTTCGTGCCCGACAATATCCCCACGCCTGCGGGCGTGAGCTTGGCTCCGCTCAAGGCGGCGGGCTAATATCGGGAAATGACCACGCTCTTTCTCACGCATCCTTCCGCCCTCGATCACGCCACCCCGCCCGGCCATCCCGAGCGCGCCGATCGTATCCGTGCGCTCAACGAGGAATTCGGCAAGGAAGAATATTCCATGCTCGCGCGCGAAGACGCGCCGCAGGCCGAACTCGATGTGGTGACGCTCGCGCATCCCGCCGAATATGCGGAGAAGCTGCGCGAGATCGTGCCGGAGGAAGGCGCGGTGCGGATCGATGGCGACACCGTCATGTCCGCGAAAAGCTGGCAGCCGATCATGCGCGCGGTCGGCGGCGCGGTTTACGCGGTCGACGAGGTGTTCGCGGGCAAGGCCAGCAATGCCTTCGTCGCCATGCGCCCGCCCGGCCATCACGCCGAGACGGCGACGCCGATGGGCTTCTGCTTTTTCAATAACGTCGCGATTGCCGCGCGCCACGCGCAGAAGAAGCATGGCGCCGAGCGCGTCGCCATCGTCGATTTCGACGTCCATCACGGCAACGGCACCCAGGACATTTTCTGGAGCGACCCGTCGGTGCTCTATGCGTCCACCCACCAGATGCCGCTCTATCCCGGCACCGGCGCCAAAAGCGAGACCGGCGCGCGGAACACGATCGTGAATGCGCCGCTCTCCGCGGGCGATGGTGGCACGCAGTTCCGCGAAGCCTTCGAGAGCGTGATCCTGCCGCGCATCAACAATTTCCAGCCCGATCTCATCCTGATCTCAGCGGGCTTCGATGCGCACCGGAACGATCCGCTCGCCAACCTCAATTTGGTCGAGGAGGATTTCGCCTGGGTCACGGGCAAGCTCATGGATCTCGCGGACAAGCATGCCAAGGGCAGGGTCGTCTCGCTGCTCGAAGGCGGCTATGATCTGGAAGGACTCGCGCGCTCCGCGGGCGCCCATGTTCGCGCGCTGATGCGCGGCTGAAGGAATTTTCGCCGATGGCAAAAGACACCAAGGACGCAAACGGCGACGTCGCCGCCATGCCTTTCGAAAAGGCGCTCGCCGAGCTCGAGCAGATCGTCGGAAAGCTGGAAAGCGGCAACGTGCCCCTCGAGGACTCGATCAAAATTTACGAGCGCGGCGAGGTATTGAAGCAGCGCTGCGACGCGCTCCTGAAGGACGCCGAAGCGCGCGTCGAAAAGATCGCGCTGGACGCCAGGGGCAAGCCCACGGGTTCCGCGCCCCTCGACCAGGATTGAGCCGGAGCCGCCGAAGCACTAAGGCCTGCAAGGGCTTCCCCTGCGGCACTCATTGCCTTGTATAAGCCTCGAAAAACGCTGATAGTTTCATCTGTAATGACCGATCGTCCGCAATCCCGCACGCCGCTGCTCGACACCGTGAGCACGCCGGACCAGCTCCGCGCGTTGCCGGAGGCGAGCCTGCGCGCGCTCGCCGACGAATTGCGGCTCGAAACCATCGACGCGGTTTCGGTCACGGGCGGTCACCTCGGCGCGGGCCTCGGCGTCGTCGAGCTTACCGTCGCGCTCCACTATATTTTCGATACCCCGCATGACCGGCTGATCTGGGATGTCGGCCATCAGGCCTATCCGCACAAGATCGTCACCGGCCGCCGCGACCGCATCCGCACGCTTCGCATGGGCGGCGGTCTTTCCGGTTTCACCAAGCGCGCCGAAAGCGAATACGATCCCTTCGGTGCCGCGCATGCCTCGACCTCGATTTCGGCCGGGCTCGGCATGGCGATCGCGCGCGACCTCAAGGGCGAGAAGCGCAACGTAATCTGCGTGATCGGCGACGGCGCGATGTCCGCGGGCATGGCCTACGAGGCAATGAACAATGCGGGCGCGGCGGGCAGCCGCCTGATCGTGGTGCTCAACGACAACGACATGTCGATCGCACCGCCGGTCGGTGCGATGTCGGCCTATTTCTCGCGGCTGATTTCCGGCCGCACCTATAACGCGCTGCGCGATGTCGGCAAGAAGGTGACGGCGCAGCTTCCGAAACGTCTCGACGACATGATTACCCGCGGCATCGAGCACTGGCGCGGCTACATCACCGGCGGAACGTTGTTCGAGGAGCTCGGCTTCAGCTATGTCGGCCCCATCGACGGGCATAATCTCGATCATCTGCTGCCCGTTCTGAAGAACGTGCGCGACAACGAGCCGGGGCCGGTGCTCCTGCATGTCGTCACCCAGAAGGGCAAAGGCTATGCGCCGGCCGAGGCCTCCGACGACAAATATCATGGCGTCGTGAAGTTCGATGTTGCGACCGGCGCGCAGGCGAAGTCGAAAGCCTCCGCGCCTTCCTACACCAGGGTCTTTGCCGAGAGCCTCGTCAAGGAGGCGAAGAAGGACGACAAGATCGTCGCGATCACGGCGGCGATGCCGTCGGGCACCGGGCTCGATATTTTCGGAAAAGAGTTTCCCTCCCGCACCTTCGACGTGGGCATCGCCGAGCAGCACGCGGTGACCTTCGCGGCGGGGCTTGCCGCCGAAGGCTTCAAGCCTTTCGCCGCGATCTATTCGACCTTCCTCCAGCGCGCCTACGATCAGGTCGTGCACGATGTCGCGATCCAGAAATTGCCGGTGCGCTTTGCGGTCGACCGCGCGGGTCTGGTCGGCGCCGACGGCGCGACCCATGCCGGGTCTTTCGATATCGCCTATCTCGCCTGTCTCCCCGACATGGTGGTGATGGCGGCGGCCGACGAAGCCGAGCTCGTGCACATGGTCGCGACTTCCGTCGCGATCGACGATCGCCCGTCGGCGTTCCGCTTTCCGCGCGGCGAGGGAATGGGCGTGCCGATGCCGGTCGCGGGCGTGCCGCTCGAAATCGGCAAGGGCCGCATCCTGCGCGAAGGCACCAAGGTGGCGCTGCTCTCGCTCGGCGCGCGCCTTGCGGAATGCCTGCGCGCGGCCGACGAACTCGCGGCGCTCGGCTTCTCCACGACGGTCGCGGATGCGCGTTTCGCGAAGCCCCTCGACCGCGATCTCGTGCTGCGCCTCGCGCGCGAGCATGAGGTGCTGATTACCATCGAGGAAGGCTCGGTCGGCGGCTTCGGCAGCCACGTGCTCGAGTTGCTTGCGCGCGAAGGTGCGCTCGACCGCGGCCTGCGGATTCGGCCGCTGGTGCTTCCCGATATTTTCCAGGATCAGGACACGCCCGCGAAAATGTACGAGCAGGCGGGCCTCGATGCGCGCGGCATCGTGACGACGGCGCTCTCGGCTTTCGGCAGGGACGAGTCGAACCTGCTGCGTCCGCGCAGCGCATAAAGCGCTCCGCTTCCCTCCATGAAGAAAACGATACGAGCCGACCAGTTGCTGGTCGCGCGTGGGCTGTTCGAAAGCCGCGCCAAGGCCCAGGCAGCCATCGAGGCCGGCAACGTGTGCGCCGACGGCGAAACCGTCCGCAAGGTTTCGCAGCCTGTCGCGGAAGATGCGCGGATCGAGGCGGCGCCGGCGCATCCTTACGTTTCGCGCGGCGCGCTGAAGCTCGAGGCCGCGCTCGATCATTTCCGGGTCGATCCGCGCGGGAAGGTCTGCCTCGATGTCGGCGCGTCCACGGGCGGCTTCACCGAGCTTCTGCTCGCGCGCGGCGCGGCGAAGGTCTATGCGGTCGATACCGGCACCGGCCAGCTTCACGCGCGCCTGAAAGGCGATCCGCGTGTGGTCTCGCTCGAGCAGACCGACATTCGCAAGCTCGACGAGGCGGCCATTCCCGACGATGCCGCGCTCGTAGTGATCGACGTGAGCTTCATCTCGCTCGAGCTGGTGCTGCCGCAGGCGCTGGCTTTCGCCGCGCCACACGCGGAATTGATCGCGCTCATCAAGCCGCAGTTCGAGGCCGGCCGCGAGCACGTGAAGAAGGGTATCGTGCGCGATCCGGCGGTGCACGACGCCGTCTGCCAGCGGGTGGAACTGCTGGTCGGCAGGCAGGGCTGGCGGCTGCGGGGCACCATCCCGTCGCCGATTGCGGGCGGCGACGGCAACGCCGAATTCCTGCTCTACGCGGAGCACTAGGAACCGAACTTCCTCAGGGTGAGGGGTCGGGCTTTCGCTTCTCTTGCGAAGTTTGCGCGAAATCGGCGGCCCTTCAGGCGTCATTCAGCCTTCGCAGTCCATGTGCGAAGCGGTTTGGCCTTTCAATTGCCGCAAGATGAGCTAGAAGTCCCGCCTCCCATGCACGGCATGAACCCCATATCCGCCGCCGGAATGCCGCCGGCTGGCAAGAGCCCTTGGCGCGTAGAGCTGACCGAGACGGTGAGGCTCGCCCTGCCGATCGCGCTGACGCAACTGGGGCAGGTCGCGATGATGACGACCGATCTCGCGCTCGTCGGCCGTCTCGGCGGCGATGCGATCGCGGCCGCGGCGCTCGCGCATGTCATCCTGTTCACGGCCTTCGTCTTCGGCATGGGCCTGACTTCGGCGGTCGCCCCGCTCGCGGCGCAGGCCTTCGGTGCGCGCGAGCCGCGCATGGTCCGCCGCGCGCTGCGCGTCGGGCTATGGGCGGCGACGATCCTCGGCATTCCGCTTTCGTTGGGCCAGCTCTGGGGCGAAGACTTGCTGCTCGCGCTCGGCCAGCAGCCGAAATCGGCAGCACTCGCGCATGAGTATCTGATGGGCCTGGCCTGGAGTTTGATCCCGGCGTGGTGGTTCATTGCGCTGCGCGGCTTCATGGGCGCGGTAAACCGGCCACAGCCCGCCTTCTGGATCACGCTTGCGGCGGTGCCTGCGAATTTCGTCATCGCTTACGTGCTGATTTTCGGGGCCTTCGGCGCGCCGGAGCTGGGCATTCTCGGCGCCGGTGTCGCGACGACGACCGTCAATCTCGGCATGTGCGCGGCCGCGCTTTGGGTCTGCTACAGCCAGCATCCGTTCAAGAAGTATCAGGTGCTCGGCAGGTTTTGGCGCTACGACGGCCACCTGATGAAGCAGCTCGTGGTGATCGGCACGCCGATGGCCGCGACCTTTCTGCTCGAATACGGCCTGTTCGGCGGCGCGGGGCTGGTCGTCGGCCTGTTCGGCGCGAATGCGCTGGCCGCGCACCAGATCGCGCTCCAGATCGCGGCGATCCTGTTCATGATTCCGTTCGGCATCGCGCTTGCCGCGACGGTTCGCGTCGGCCAGGAGGCGGGCCGCAGGAATCCTGCGGGCGCGCGCCTGGCGGGCTTCGTGGCGCTCGGTCTTGCGCTTGCGTTCATGACCGTCATGACCGTGATCGTCGTGGTGTTCCGCGCGCAACTGTCGGCATTCTTCATCGATGCCGGCATGAGCGACGCGACCGAGATCGTCTCCATCGCGTCCTGGCTGCTGCTGCTCGGCGCGACCTTCTTCGTTGCCGACGGCGTGCAGACGGCGATGGCGGGCGCGTTGCGCGGGTTGAACGACACCCGGATCCCGATGCTGTTTGCGGGTTTCAGTTTCTGGGTCGTCGGCTTCGGCGCGCTTTACCTGCTCGCGTTCCCGCTCGGCTACGGCGTCACCGGCGTCTGGATCGGCTTCACCATCGGCCTGATCGTCTATTGCATCCTGCTCGTCTCGCGCTTTCACCTGTTGACGGCGCGCGGCTACCTGCCCGAAGCGCCGAAGGCCGAAGCGGGCTTCGCAAAGACCAGGCCGCTGCCGGCGGAATGATTGCGCCGCACTCCGATTCCACTTTTCAGGCTCATGCTCTATTGCTCGCCCGATGAGCGAAGAAATACGCATCGATGCCGTTGGCAGGCAGGGCGACGGGATCGCCGGGAGCGGGCAGGACCGCGTGCATGTTCCTTTCACGCTGCCCGGCGAGCGCGTGGAGATCGCGCGCGAGGGCGAGCGCGCAACGCTCACGAAACTGATCGCGCCGAGCGCGGACCGGATCGCGCCGGTATGCCGGCATTTCGGCGTTTGCGGCGGCTGCGCGCTCCAGCACTGGGCCGCGGCGCCCTATCTCGCGTGGAAGCGCAATCTCGTCGTCGAGGCGCTGGCGCGTGAAGGGGTCGCAGCGGAAGTCGCGCAGACGATCCCCGCTTATGGGGCGGGCCGGACCCGCGCGGTTTTCCATGCGGGCCGGGGCGACCGCAGGGAAGCGCTCGGTTTCGCGCGCCGTCGCTCGCATGAAATTGTTGCCATCGAGGAATGCCCGGTGCTGGCGCCTCCGCTCGCGGCGGGGCTGCCGCTTGCGCGTGAACTCGCGAGAATCCTGCTTGCGGCCGGCAAGCCCATCGATCTGCATGTCACCGCGGCCGAGCGTGGCCTCGACATCGACATTCGCGGGCCGGGAAAGCTTGCGAAGCCGATCGAGTCGAAAATCGTTTCCTTCGCCGCCGCGAAGAAGATTTCCCGCATTTCGCTCCATGGCGAAACGCTCTCGCATCTCATGCCGCCCACGCATCTCGTGGGCAATGTGCGCGTGAACCTGCCGCCGGCGCCGTTTCTTCAGGCCACCGCCGAAGGCGAGCGGGTGCTTGCCGAAAAGGTCATGCAGGCTGCGGAAGGCGCGAAGGCTGCGGCCGATCTCTTCTGCGGCATCGGCACCTTCGCCCTGCGGCTTGCGGGCATGATGAAGGTTGCGGCATTCGATCTGCATGCTCCCTCGATCGCAGCGTTGCAGGCCGCCGCGAAATTGCCGGGCCTGAAGCCGGTGAGCGCCGCGGCGCGCGACCTGTTCCGCTGGCCGCTGGTTGCCGAAGAACTGAAGAAAATCGATTTCGTGGTGCTCGATCCGCCGCGTCAGGGCGCGGAGGCGCAGGCGCGCGAGCTTGCGAAATCGAAGGTGAAGCGCATCGCCTATGTTTCCTGCGACGCCGATAGCTTCGCGCGCGATGCAAGGATTCTGCTCGACGGCGGCTACATGCTGCGCACGGTAACGCCGGTCGATCAGTTCCAGTATTCGCCGCATGTGGAACTGGTTGGCGTGTTCGCCAGAAAGTAAGCCGCTACTGCCGCGAAGGAAGGACCCAAAACTTGCAAGGTCGATCCTCATCCTGAGGAGCGCTCCGAAGGAGCGCGTCTCGAAGGATGAAGCCTCTTAATTCCCCCACCGTTGCAGCCACATCTGTTCGCCGATGGTACAGGAGATGCGCGGCGGCTTTACCGCGGGCACGGGCTTTGGCGTAACCCAGTCCGGCGTGATGCCCGAGACTTCCAGCACCAATTTCTGCCGCACGGCATTCACGAACTGCGTGCGGTCGCGCACCGGGATGACGAAGGAGCCCGGCCCGCCGACGACGCAGTCTTCGTAATATTCCTGCAAGTTGTTGATATCGAGCATCGAGCCGGCCGGTGCCTTCAGTTGCAGCGGCAGGCCGTTGATGATGATGCCCTTGGCGACGATCTCGTCCCGGGTCGGCTCGATCAGCGGCCCCTGGTTGTTGGTGCCGTCGCCGGAGACGTCGATCACCCTGCGCACGCCCTTGAAGTCGGAGGTGCCGAACTGCGCCGCCGAAAAAATAAGGCCGCCGGAAATCGAGGTCCGATAGGTTCTCCTGACCGGCGCCGCCGCGAGCTTCGCCGCGAAGGCTTCCGCTCCCGCTTTCCCGTCGATGAGCGTCCACGGCACCACGACGGTCTGCTCGTGCGTGCCCGCCCATTCGATATAGATGAGCGCGATCTTGCCGTGCGCGCCGCCGCGTAGCGCGTCGATGAAATCCTTCGAGGTCAGCGCGGCGATGTAGCCTTCACGCTGGAGCGCGAGCTCGTCGAAATCCATCGAATAGGAAATGTCGACCGCGAGCACGAGTTCGACGTCGACCGGAATCGGCTGGCCCGCGCGCGCGGGCGGCGCGAGCAGCGCAAGGCACGATGCCAGAATGCACGACGCCAGGGGAAGCAGGCCGAAAGCACGCATCGCCAGAATCCTCCGCCGGAAGGATTAGCCATGCGAAAGGTGGCACGAAACGGGCAGGCGGGCGAGGCTCTGGCGTCAGCCGTCCAGAGATTCGGTGGCCACGATCTCGATGCCGAAACCGGCCAGGCCGACATAGGTCCGGGTGCGCGAGGCCAGCAGCCGGATCGAGGAAATGCCGAGATCGCGCAGGATCTGCGCGCCGACGCCGATTTCGCGCCATTGTTCCGCGCGCTGGGCCTCGGTGGATTCCGCGGCCGCGCCCGGCTGGACCACCGGCACGCCGGCGGTGCCGTCCCGAAGGTAGATCAGCACCCCGCGGCCTTCGGCCTTGAAACGGGCGAGCGCCTTGTGAATCACGTCGCCCCCGCCGATGACGTCACCGATGACGTCGGCGCGATGCAGCCGCGCCACGATGTCCTCGCCGTCGCCGACCTTGCCATAGACGAACGCGATGTGGTGCGTCTTGTCGAACGGCGTGGTGAAGGCATAGCCCGTGAGCATGCCGATCTCGCTCTGCACCGGAAATTCCGAAACGCGGGTGACGAGCTTTTCGCGCGTCTGCCGGTAGGCGATGAGGTCGGCGACCGAAAGCTGCACGAGCTTGTGCTTCTCGGCGAAAGCGGAAACCTGCGCGCCGCGCATCACCGTGCCGTCGTCGTTGACGAGTTCCGAGATCACGCCGACCGGCGGAAGCTCGGCGAGCTTGCACAGGTCCACGCAGGCTTCGGTGTGGCCGGTGCGCATGAGTACGCCGCCTTCGCGCGCGACCAGCGGAAAGATATGGCCGGGGCGGACGAAATCGGCGGCGCCCATATTGCCGTTGGCGAGCGCCCGCACGGTGGTGGTGCGTTCTTCCGCGGAAATGCCGGTGGTGGTGCCGTGCCGCGCGTCCACCGAAACCGTGAAGGCGGTGGTGTGCGGCGCATCGTTATTGGCGACCATGGGCGCGAGGTTCAGGCGGTGCGCTTCGGCGCCCGTGAGCGGCGCGCAGACGATGCCGGAGGTATGGCGGACGATAAAGGCCATTTTCTCCGGCGTGCAGAGCGAGGCGGCGACGAAAAGATCGCCCTCGTTCTCGCGGTCGTCGTCGTCGGTGACGACGACGATCTCGCCGCGCGCGAAGGCCTTGATCGCTTGCTCGACGCGGTTCTGTTCGGCGGCATTCATCGGCTTACTTCTTCTTCGGAAACGGCCAGTCGGAGGTCGTGCCGACCTGGCCGCGGTGGCGCAGGAACTGGTCGGCAAGCACGCAGGCCATCATGGCTTCGCCGATCGGCACCGCGCGGATGCCGACGCAGGGATCGTGACGGCCCTTGGTGGAAACTTCCGTTTCCGCGCCATAGCGATCGACGGTATCGCGCGGGGTCAGAATGGAGGAGGTGGGCTTCACCGCAAAGCGCGCCACCACGGGCGCGCCGGTCGAGATGCCGCCGAGAATGCCGCCGGCGTGGTTCGAGAGAAACACCGGGCCGTTGTTGCTTGCGCGCATCTCGTCGGCGTTCTGTTCGCCGGTGAGTTTCGCGACGCCGAAGCCCGCGCCGATCTCGACGCCCTTGACGGCGTTGATGCTCATCATGGCGCTCGCAAGCTCGGCATCGAGCTTGCCGTAGATCGGCGTGCCGAGGCCCGCGGGCACGTTCTCCGCAACGATCTCGATCACCGCGCCGATGGACGAGCCGCTTTTGCGGATGCCGTCGAGATAGTCTTCCATCTTCTTCGCGGCCTTTGCGTCCGGGCAGAAGAAGGGATTGTTCGAGACTTCTTGCCAGTCCCAGTTGGCGCGGTCGATTTCGATCTCGCCCATCTGCACGAGAGCGCCGCGGATTTTCACGTCGGAGACGATCTTGCGCGCGATCGCGCCAGCGGCGACGCGCGACGCCGTCTCGCGCGCCGATGCGCGGCCCGAGCCCCGCGGATCGCGGATGCCGTATTTCATGTCGTAGGTGAAGTCGGCGTGACCGGGCCGGTACTTGTCCGCGATCTCGCTGTAGTCCTTCGAGCGCGCGTCGACATTCTCGATCAGGAGCGCGATCGGCGTTCCCGTCGTCAGCTCCATGCCCTCTTCGTTGATATAGGTGCCGGAGAGAATTTTCACCTGATCCGGCTCGCGCCGCTGGGTCACGAAGCGCGACTGGCCGGGACGCCGCCGGTCGAGGTCGCGCTGGATATCGGCGAGATGGAGCGGAATGCGCGGCGGGCAGCCGTCGACCACGCAGCCGATCGCGACCCCGTGGCTTTCGCCGAAGGTGGTGACGCGGAAGAGGTGGCCGAAGGTGTTGTGCGACATCGCTTGTTTCCCGGTGCGCAGCTTGTAGGAGCGCCGCGCGGCCGGGTCAAACGGCGGGCGATTAACTACTTCGCCGCTGCCATCGCGCGCGGCTGCACGATGGAGGGCTTGGCGTTCAGCGCCTCGACCTGGAAGCCCGCCACGCGCTTGTAGTTGTTCGCGACCTCTTCGAGCTCCGCCTGCGTCAGCACTTCGGTCACGACATTGAAGCCGTCGGGCGCGCGCTCCTCGACCATCTGCATCACCCGCTCGGGGCCGTTGCCGCGGTTGAGCAGAACGAGCTGCGAGGTCGCCGGGCGCCGCTCCGCTTCATAGGCTGCGAGCGCGGCATTGGTCTCGCCCTTGTCCTGGATCTCGCGTGCAAGCACGCGCGCGTCGAGGATCGCCTGCGAGGAGCCGTTCGAGCCGATCGGGTACATCGGATGCGCGGCATCGCCGAGCAGGGTCACCCGCCCGTGCGTCCAGCGATCCAGCGGATCGCGGTCGACCAGCGGATACTCGAAACAGTATTCCGCCTCGCGGATCAGCCCCGGCACGTCGAGCCAGTCGAAATTCCACGCTTCAAACCACGGCGCGAATTCTTCGAGCTTCGCGACCCGGTTGTAATCCTCACGCCGCCATTCGTAGTCGGCGGCGAACTCGCGCTCCGCGATCCAGTTGAGCATCTGCTGGCCGTCTTCGTCTTCGCGCGAGATCGGATAGGCGACGAATTTCACCTGCGGATAGCCGGCCATGATCATCGAGCTGCCGGAAAGGAACGGCTTCGCCCGGGTGACGCCGCGCCAGAGGATGCGGCGGCTCCAGAGCGGCAGACCCTCGTCCGGATAAAGCCTTGCGCGGATCGTCGAATGGATGCCGTCCGCCGCGATCAGGAGCGAGCCGTCCTCGTGCGGCAGCGCCTCTCCGTTCTTGCCGGTGAGCGATACGCGCACGCCGCCTGCCGTTTCTTCCCAGCCCGAAACGTGATGGCCCGTCAGCACGTTCTCCCTGCCGATGCGCTCGATCACCGCGTGCAGCAGAATGAATTGCAGCTCGCCGCGATGGATCGAGAATTGCGGCCATTTGTATCCGGCTTCCAGCCCGCGCGGCTCGGACCAAATCTGCTTGCCGTGCTTGGAAAAATACGCGAGCTCGGAAGTGCGCACGCCGGTGCGGTTCAACTCGTCGAGCAGGCCGAGCTCGATCAGTTCGCGCGTGGCATGGGGCAATACGTTGATGCCGACGCCAAGCGGCTTGATCTCCTGCACGCTCTCGAAGACGCGGCATTTGACGCCGATCTGATGCAGGCTGAGCGCCAGCGCGAGTCCGCCGATGCCCCCGCCGGCGATTAAGACAGTCATTCCTTGTTGCCGTTCTTCGTGTTCAGGGTCATGTCCGGCGCATCCGGATTCTTGATGCCGATGATGTGGTAGCCGGCATCGACATGCAGGACCTCGCCGGTGACGCCCTTGCCGAGGTCGGACATGAGGTAAAGCGCGCTCGCGCCGACTTCCTCGTTGGAGACGTTGCGGCGCAGCGGCGTGTTGTATTCGTTCCACTTCAGGATGTAGCGGAAGTCGCCGATGCCGGAAGCCGCAAGCGTCTTCACCGGCCCCGCCGAGATCGCATTGACGCGAATGCCTTTCGGCCCGAGATCGGCCGCGAGATAGCGCACGCTCGCCTCGAGCGCCGCTTTCGCGACACCCATTACGTTGTAATGCGGCATCCACTTCTCGGAACCGTAATAGGTGAGTGTGGTGAGCGCGCCGCCGCGCGGCATGCGCTTCTCGGCGCGCTGCGCGATCGCGGTCAGCGAGTAGCAGGAGATTGCGAGCGTCGAATTGAAGTTTTCGGCGGTGGTGTCGACGTAGCGGCCGTCGAGCTGCGCCTTGTCCGAGAAGGCGATGGCGTGGACCACGAAGTCGAGGTCGCCGATCAGCCGGTCGCTGGCTTCGAACACCGCGTCGATGGTCGAGGGATCGGTCACGTCGCAATGCCCGGCCACCTTCGCCCCGAGTTCGGCGGCGATCGGCTCCACGCGCTTCTTCAGCGCGTCGCCCTGATAGGTGAGTGCGAGCTGGGCGCCGGCGTCGGCGCAGGCCTTGGCGATGCCGTAGGCGAGGGAGCGGTTGTTCGCGATGCCGAAAATGAGCCCGCGCTTGCCGCGCATCAGCCCGCTGGTATCGCTCATTCTTTGCCCCCGGCCTCGCAAAAAACCCCTCCTCGCGGGGGCTTTTTCTTTTGGCATGGGTCTAAAAGAGCCTCAAGCCGAAGGCGCTTCAAGACTTGTAACGGGGAATGACCGTCGTCCGGGGTTCAGGTGGGCCAAGGCCGGGCCGCGGCGGCTGCCTCTCATCCTTCGATGCGAGGTTTCGGCTCGCTCGTCGAAGGCCGATTCAAGTCGGCGATTCACGCAGCGGCAGGAGCTAACCCTGCTCCTTCAGCTTCTTCGCCAGCGCCTCGAGTTCCGCGTCCGCTCCCTCGGGCAGCACGATATTGACCGAGACCAGCAGGTCGCCGGCCGCAGCGCCTTTCTGGGGCAGTCCCTTGCCCTTCAGCCGGAAGGTGCGGCCGCCGGAGGTATGGGGCGGGATTTTCAGGTCGACCGCGCCGGAAAGCGTCGGCACCCGTACCGAGCCGCCGAGGATCGCGTCCGCGAGCGGCACCGGCACCTCGGCGCGCAGGTTGGCGCCGTCCGGCTTCAGGTCGGGGTGGGCCGCAATCCGGATGGTCACGATGGCGTCGCCGGGGATTGCGCCGGGGAAGCCTTGCCCGCGCAGGCGGATCTGCTGGCCCTCGGTAACCCCCGCGGGGATCGTGACCTCGACTTCCTTGCCCGAGGGGAGCTGGACGCGCTTCTTTGCGCCGGTCGCGCGCTCCTCCAGCGAAACGGTAAGCGAGAAGACGGAGTCGGCGCCTTTGCCGCGCGCCTGATCGAATTCCTCGAAGGCGGTCTCGCCGTGCGGCGCCCGCCCGCCGAAAATGCTGCTCAGGATGTCTTCGAAGCCGCCGCCCGGCTGCGGCCGCGGGCCCCCGCGCGAGGGGCCGCGCTGGAAGCCGCCGGGGCCGTAGGAAAAGCTCTCGAAGACCGTTTCGCCGCCGGGAAAGCCCTGACCCTGACCGAAGCCGCCATGCTGGCGGGGGTCGAAATTGAAGCCTTTCGGCTTGCCCTCGGCATCGATCTCGCCGGCATCGAAGGCGCGGCGCTTCTTCTCGTCGCCGACAATTTCATAGGCCGAGTTCAGTTCGGAAAAGCGCGCGGAGGCCTTCGGATCTCCCTTGTTGGAGTCCGGGTGGTGTTTCTTGGCGAGCTTGCGGAAGCTCTTTTTGATCTCGTCGGCGGAAGCCTTGCGGCTCACGCCGAGCACCTCATAGGGGTCGCGCAACGTTCCAGAATCCTTTCGGAACCGCTCCCGCGGTTCAGGCCATATTTGGGGACGAAAGGTTCCGTGCGCAACGCGGGGGAAGTAAGGCAGTCCGCGCGGCGAGAATGCCCGCGCGGGCACGCCGGCAGGCGGTCAGCTTTTCTTGAGCGGCTTGACCGACTTCACTTCCCAGGTGTTCGCGCTGATCCGGCAGGCAAGCCCCTCGGACCAGCTCTCCATCCCGTCCTTGACGTGGCTCGCGATGAAGTTGCGGCAGGGAATGCCGTCCTTGGTGAAGGCGGATGCGATCGGCGTGACCGTGCCGCGCGCGCCGCTCGCGGGATTATGCCAGGGCACGCTCGGGCCTTCGTCGGTGCGCGCGAGCGCCTCCTTCAATGCAGCCTGCGCGAGCGGCCAGTCGATCGCCGACATGCCCATCGGGATGTCGCGCGAGCTTGCCATGTGCAGCGGGATCGAGCTGGTGTGGTCGTCGCCGCTGTGGCGGATGACGGTCGGGCCGTTGTCGCTGACGCCGCCCGGCAGCAGCGACGAAAGCTGCATCGAGCAGCCGCCCAGCAGCATCGCGATCAGGCCGGCCGCGATGGGTGCGGCAAAGAGCGAAGCCACGGATATCCGGGCACCCGTCTTTCCGTGATAAGAAAGACGGCCGGGGTCGGACAGCTCATGCTCTGACGACACCTGACGCAAAGATAACTCCAGCCCAGAACCCGTTACCAACGAGCCAAATTGGATTGAGCGCATGGCAGAGTTAATTTCTGGTGACTTCACGGAAAGCGGCGATCCCTTCGCGCTGTTTTCGGCCTGGTTCGCCGAAGCGCGGCTGTCGGAGCCGAACGATCCGGAGGCGATGGCGCTGGCGACCGTCGACCCGACCGGCCTGCCCGACGTGCGCATGGTGCTCCTGAAGGAGGCCGACGAAGGCGGCTTCGTTTTCTATACGAACGACGGCAGCGCCAAGGGCGGCGAGCTTGCCGCGACCCCGAAGGCCGCGCTCGTGCTGCACTGGAAATCGATCCGGCGGCAGGTCCGCGTGCGCGGGCCCGTCGAGCGCGTGAGCGCGGCAGAAGCCGACGCCTATTTCGCGACCCGCTCGCGCCCCTCGCAGATCGGGGCGTGGGCCAGCGAGCAGTCGCGGCCGCTCGACAGCCGCGCCACCTTCGAGGCGCGCGTGGCCGAAGTGGAACAGCGCTTCGCCTCCAACGAAGTGCCGCGGCCGCCCTATTGGGGCGGCTACCGGATCATTCCGGCGCAGATCGAGTTCTGGATGGACCGTCCCTACCGTCTGCACGATCGCATACGCTTCACGCGCGACGGCGCGCGCGAGGCGTGGACGAAAACCCGGCTCTATCCGTGAGGATGTGAAATGAGCGAAGGAAACGCGAAGCGGCGCACGTTACTGCTCACGGGTGCCTCGCGCGGCATCGGCCACGCCACGGTGAAGCGCTTTTCCTCCGCGGGCTGGCGCGTCATCACCTGCTCGCGCCACGGCTTCCCCGAGAACTGTCCCTGGGAAGCGGGTCCCGAAGACCACATTCAGGTGGATCTGGCCGATCCAAAAGCCGTGAACGGGGCGATCCTGGAGATCAAGTCGCGCATCGGCGGCGAACTGCATGCGCTCGTGAACAATGCCGGCATTTCGCCGAAGGGCGAGGGCGGCAAGCGTCTCGGCGCGATCGAAACCGCCTTCGAGGATTGGCAGCGCGTGTTTCAGGTGAATTTCTTCGCCCCGATCATGCTCGCGCGCGGGCTCGTGGACGAACTGGAGAAAACCCAGGGCGCGGTTGTGAACGTGACGTCGATCGCGGGCTCGCACGTGCATCCCTTCGCGGGTGCCGCTTATGCCACCTCCAAAGCCGCGCTTACTTCGCTCACGCGCGAGATGGCGGCCGATTTCGGGCAACGCGGCATCCGCGTGAACGCGATCGCGCCGGGCGAAATCGACACCGCGATTCTCTCGCCGGGCACGGAGAAAATCGTCGAGCAGATCCCGCTCCGCCGCCTCGGCACGCCGGACGAGGTCGCGAAGATCATCTATGTGCTGTGCACGGAAACGTCTTCGTATGTGAACGGCGCCGAGATTCACATCAACGGCGGCCAGCACGTATTCTAGTTCCTCACCCTTCGAGTACGCTCCGGCGGAGCGTTCCTCAGGACGAGGCGGGCCCGCTCAAAGCCACCGCTTCCATTTGAAAAAGAGGTAGGGCCCAATCGCGGCGCACACCATCGCGATCAGCGCGAGCGGATAGCCGTAGGTCCATTTTAATTCCGGCATGTTCTCGAAGTTCATGCCGTAGATCGACGCGATTAGCGTCGGCGGCATCAGCGTCACCGCCATGACCGAGAACAGCTTGATCACGTTGTTCTGCTCGAGGCTGACCATGCCGAGGGTCGCGTCGAGCAGGAAGGTGATCTTGTTCGCGAGAAAATGCGCGTGATCCGTGAGCGAGGTGATGTCGCGCGCGACACTCTTCAAATGCGCGCGCTGCTCCTTCGGCAGCCCGACCGCCTCGGCTTCGTTGGTGAAGAAGAGCACGAGACGGTTCAGCGAAACGAGACTCTCGCGCGCCTTCGACAAGAGATCGCCCTTGCGGCCGATGGTGCGCAGGATCGCCTGGTAGCGCTGGTTCGGGTCGTCCCGCGCGGCGTTGCGCTCGAATACGCGGCCTGAAACCTTGTCGACGTCGGCCGCGAGCCGTTCGAGAATGTCGGCGGCGCGGTCGATGATCGCGTCGAGAAGCTCGACCATGATGATCGGGCCGCTGGTGTTGGCCGAGCAGGCTTTCGAGAGCCTGCCCGCGAGATACGTGAACGGCCTCGGCTCGTCGTAACGCACCGTGACCAGCCTTTGCCCCGTGAGGATGAAGGTGATGGCGGTGGCGCCGGGCTTTTCCGTTTCGGTGTTGAAGAGCACGGTCGCGGTCATGTAGCGCGCGCCGTTCTCGATATAGAGGCGGCTCGAGATTTCGATCTCGGCCATTTCCTCGCGGGTCGGGACCATGACGCCGACCGTGGCCTCGACGATCTTGTCCTCGCCGGGCGTCGGCGCGACGAGGTCGATCCAAATGGCGTCGGGAGGGCAGGGCTCGCCTTCCTTGACTTCGATGCGCATGAGCGATGCGCCGCGCAAGACGTGGGCGAACAGCATCCGTTTCCCTGCGGGTTGAGAGCGATCAGATGCTCTCCACTAGCGCGGCGCGCAGATGGCGTCCAACGCGGCGCGCTTGCGCGCCGTCATCATCGCGTAAGGAAGATGCGCAAGCCGGGCACGGAAATTGGCGCCGGGCTCAGACCGAGAGGAATTCCAGATCGCGCAGCGTGACCACGCGCGGCTTCGGCGCATAGGCGTCGTTCTTCTGCTCGCCGGTATAGCGCAGCGTTGCCGCCAGCGCCGAGATGCCGACCTTGCGGTATTGGCTCTCCAGACCCGGCCGGCTCGTTTCGCGTGCCTCGATCTTGGTGTTGGAATTGTTTGCCGCAGACATTTCGTTCTCCGAACCCGTGTTGTCGTCCCCGAAAGGGCGTGGGTTTTCGCGTCCGACTAAGGCGCTTTTGCGCGCATGACGCGGCCCGAATTCGTTGATTCGGGGAAACATTTCCGGCGGCCCGTCACGCCTTCGTGATTGTGCTCCACAGAGGTTAACCGCGGGCACCCGCCCGGCGCTCCCGCGATGCGAAAAACGGAAATGCCCATGCCGCGGGCATTTCTGCATGCCGCGTTGCGACATTTCTGCCACAGGATTTCATATCCAGCCTTTCCAAGGCTTTAGGCTCTTTCCGGCGAAAATCAGTTCGGTTAGTGACAGGCCAAGCTTGGGGGCAAGCGAACTTCTGGGTCTGTTAGAAATGCGGTTTCGTCACCTCGCCTTTGTGCTGATGGCCTTCTCGCTGGCCGGATGTATTTCCGACACGCTGGACCCGGTTCCGGAGTCCGCGATCCCGGCCCGCGACCGCAAGCTGATCGCGAGCGCCCCCTATCTCAAGCACACCCCGGACTCCGGCTGGCTTCGCCACCTCGTCGACTATCCGTCCAAGGACAAGCCGGGCACGGTCATCGTCGATACCGACAAGAAATTCCTCTATCTCATCCAGCCGAACGGCAAGGCCTATCGCTACGGCGTCACCGTCGGCGAGGAAGGCATGGCGTTCAAGGGCGAAGCCCACGTGAAGCGCAAGGCCGAATGGCCGGACTGGACTCCGACCGGCGACATGCTGAAGCGCTTCCCGAACCTGCCGAAATATGTTTCGCCCGGCCCGCACAACCCGATGGGCGCCCGCGCGCTCTACCTGTTCCAGGGCAACAAGGACACGCTGTTCCGTATTCACGGCACCAACCAGCCGGAATATATCGGCCAGGCGATCTCCTCGGGCTGCATCCGCATGCTCAACGAGGATGTGATCGATCTCTACAATCGTGTGCCGCAAGGCGCGCTGGTCAGGGTTCTCTGATTTAGCCGCGACTTGCGTTTGGGGGCAAAAGGGCGCCGCGAAAGCGGCGCCCTTTTCCGTTTCCCTCAGGGCGAAGGCCGCTAGCGCGCCGCGGGCTCGGCCGCCCGCTGCGGATGCGGCCGCGGCTCCGGCGGCAAGGGCAGCGCCCACTGGCACAGGCGATAGCCGCCGCGGCGCTGCGCGAGATCGAGATGGAAATGGTCCTCGTGAAATCCGTCCGAGCCGGGGCCGAGCACAGTGGTGAACCGCGCACAGCTCGAGCGGCGCAATTCGCGCAGGAGCTGGATCGGCGTCTCCGGCAGGTCGACGCCGAAGCGGCGTCCGTCGTTCATCACGATGGCGCGCACATCGAGGGCATTGGCGCGGCCGTGTTCGCTCATGCGGGCGCCGCGAATATTGTTGCGCGGCCGGCAGTGATAGGACGCCGCCACGTCGATGCGCGCGATTCCGCTGTAGGCTTCGGTCGCCGGAGCCAGTTCTTCGCGCACCCAGTCGGCAACGGCTTCCGCAGTTTCGCAGCGGATCAGGGCCGCAGGACGCAGCACGACATGCCGGCCGTTCGCGAGCTTGACCGCCGAAATGGTGATCTGGCCAACCGCGCCGCAGCCGTTGTTCCACATCGCGGCCTGCGCCGGCTCCGCTACCATCTTGTCCTTTGCCAGCACCGCCTTGCAGAGCGTGGCGGCTGCGGCGGCTTCTTCCGGGGAGAGCGGCAGCAGGACGGGGAAGCGGGGGCTTGCGTCACCGGGCCGCGGCGGGGCCTCGGCCGGCCTTTGCTCGGGCATGGGGGCGGTTACGGGCAGGCTGGCGGCCTGCTGCTGCGCGGATGCGATGCCTGCCCCCGAAGCTGCCAGAAAAAGCGCCAGAGAAAACGCCGTCAACGAACGCGCCGTCATGCCACCACTTCACTTCTCGGCGTTCCATCCACCGGTTTTCTTGGCAGCCCGCCCGCGCTAGTTTCGGCATCAATGGTGCCGGAAAAAGGCGCTGCCGGAAAGAATTGAGGGAGAACTACCATGAAGGGCTTGATGCAGGACTGGCCGCTGACCTGCAACCGGATCATCGACCACGCCGCCATCCAGTATCCCGACCGGAAGGTCATCGGCCGCTCGGTCGAAGGCCCCATCGTCGAGACGACCTACCGGGAAGTCCGCAACCGCGCGCTCAAGGTGGCGCAGCGGCTGGCGAAAGACGGCATCGGGAAAGGCGATCGCGTGGCGACGCTGGCCTGGAACACCGCGCGCCATCTCGAAGCCTGGTACGGAATTCTCGGCGCCGGTGCGGTCTATCACACCGTCAATCCGCGCCTCTTCGCCGAGCAGATCATCTACATCGTTAATCACGCCGAAGACAAAATGATCTTCGTCGACCTGACCTTCGTTCCGGTTCTGGAGAAGCTCGCGGACAAGCTGCCGACGCTCAAGAAATACATCGTGCTGACCGACAAGGCCCACATGCCGCAGACCTCGCTGCCGAATGCGGTCGCCTACGAGGACTGGATCGCGGAGGTCGACGGCAACTTCAAATGGGTCGAGGTCGACGAGAACGACGCGGCGGGCATGTGCTACACCTCCGGCACCACCGGCAATCCCAAGGGTGTCGTCTATTCGCACCGCTCGAACGTGCTGCATGCGCTTGCCGCTTCTCTTGCGGACGTGATCGGCCTTTCGTCGAGGGATATCGTGCTTCCGGTGGTGCCGCTGTTTCACGCGAACTCCTGGTCGCTTGCTTTCTCCGCGCCGATGACCGGCGCGAGCCTCGTCATGCCGGGCGCGAAGCTCGACGGCGCGTCGATCTACGAGCTGCTCGACAAATATCGGGTGAGCGTCACCGCAGCCGTGCCGACGGTATGGATGATGCTCCTGGCCCATCTCGAGCAGAACAAACTGAAGCTGCCGTATCTCGGCCGCGTGCTGATCGGCGGCTCGGCCTGTCCGCGCGCCATGATGCAGAAGTTCCAGGACGAGTACGACGTGCAGGTCACGCACGCCTGGGGCATGACCGAAATGAGCCCCATCGGCACCGCCGGCACCTTGAAGCCCGAGGTCGCACATCTCAAAGGCGACGACGAACTCGACGTGAAGGAGAAGCAGGGCTTCTCGATCTTCACCGTGGAAATGAAGATCACCGACGACGAGGGCAATGAGCTGCCGTGGGACGGCGTGAAGTTCGGTCGCCTCAAGGTGCGCGGGCCCGCGGTGGCGTCGAGCTACTTCAAGGGCGAGGGCGGCAACATTCTCGACGACGATGGCTTCTTCGATACCGGCGACGTCGCCACCATCGACCCGATGGGCTACATGAAAATCACCGACCGCGCGAAGGACGTCATCAAGTCGGGCGGCGAGTGGATTTCTTCGATCGATCTCGAGAACGTGGCGGTCGGCCATCCCGATGTGGCGGAAGCCGCCGTGATCGGCGTCGCGCATCCGAAATGGGACGAGCGGCCGCTGCTGATCATCGTGCCGAAGAAGGATCGCAAGCCCACCCGCGAGGAACTGCTGAAATTCATGGAAGGCAAGATCGCGAAATGGTGGATGCCGGACGACGTGATCCTCGTCGACGAGATCCCGCATACGGCGACCGGCAAGATCCTGAAGACGGCGCTGCGCGAGAAGTTCGGCGGCCATCAGTTGCCGGGCGTCGCGGCCGAGTGAAAGACCGGGAAGTCCGTTCCGGCGTGGAGCCGGCGTCATGATCAGGCGCCGGCTTTATGCTGAAATCCGCACCTCGAAACTCGCGGTCTGGAGCGCCCGGCTCGCGGTCTTCTCGCTGCCGGTGCTGTTGCTGGCGGTGCTGCTGCATCGCTTCGGCGCGATCGAGTATCGCGCCGCGCTGGTGCTGCTCGGCGCGGTTCTGCTGCTCGCGTTTGTCGCGCTGACGATGGCGGCTGCCGCGTTCGTCGTGATCTGGAACGAAGGCTTGAAGGGACTGGGCGCTGCGATCCTCGCCGCGGTGCTATGCATTGCCGTGCTTGCTTACCCGGTGTTCGAGATGGTCCGCGGCGCGATGCTTCCCGCGATCAGCGACGTTTCGACGGATACCGCCGATCCCCCGCGGCTGCATGCGGTCCTGGCCTTGCGGCCGCGCGGCGCCAATCCAGTACGTTATCAGGGCGCCGAGGCCGCTGAATTGCAGAAGAAATTCTATCCCGCGATCCGGCCGCTGGAATTCGACGCGGAAGCCGCGGAGACCTACGGCACCGTGCTTGCGCTGGTGCAGCAGAACGGCTGGCAGCTTGCCGACAGTATTCCGCCATCCGCCGATCGCGACGGCCATGTCGAGGCGGTCGCGGCGACGAGGCTCATGGGCTTTCGCGAGGATGTGTCGATCCGCATTCGCAGGGTGGGAAACATGGTCCGCGTCGATATGCGTTCGGCCTCGCGTCACGGCCAGCGCGACTTCGGCACCAATGCGCGGCGGATCGAGTCCTTTCTCGCGCAACTGGCCGCCGCTCGCCGCCGCCCGCGCTGAAACTTCACGCCGTCAGGCGATAGCGCCCGTCGAGCGTGAGCGGCCCGTCGGTCGAAACCAGATCCCGCTCCACCAGCGTCTCGAGATGCGCATAGGTCGTGAGCGCCGCCGCCTTCGCGAGCCGCGGATCGAGTCCGATATAAATAGCCTGCACGATGCCCGGAATGTCGCTCTCGCCGCGCGAGAGCTTGCGCAGGATCGCGGTCTCGCGCGCCTCGCGATGCTCGATATATTGCTCGACCAGTTTCTTCGCGTTCCGCACGGCCCCGCCGTGGCCGGGCAGATAAACCGACTCCGGCCGCCGCTCCAGCTTGTGCAGCGAGGCCATGTAGTCGCTCATCGAGCCGTCGGGCGGCGCCACGATCGAGGTCGCCCAGCCCATGACGTGATCCGCCGAGAACAAAATGTCGGTGCCGCGAAGCGCGAAAGCGACGTGATTGGCGGCGTGCCCCGGCGTGAAGACGGCCTCTAGCGCGTAGCCTTTGCCTTCGATCACTTCGCCGTCGGCGAGCTTTTGGTCGGGCATGAAGTTTTCGTCCCCGCCCGAATCCAGCGGCGGGGTTTCTCCCAGATGCAACTTGCGGGCAGGGCGGTGCGGGCCTTCGGCATAGGTCTTCGCGCCGGTCGCCCTGGCGATGGCAGCGGCCGCTGGCGAATGATCCCGATGGGTATGTGACACCAGTATTTGTGCGACGGTTTCATTACCGAGCGCCGACAGGATCGCATCGATATGATCGGGGTCGGCGGGGCCTGGGTCGATGACGGCGACCGAGCCCTTGCCGACGATGTAGGTATTGGTGCCCCTGAACGTGAAGGGGCTCGGATTGTCGCAAAGAATGCGCCGCACCCCTGGGGCGATCTCTTCGGCGACGCCGGGTCTGGCTTCGAAACTGCGGTCGAACTGGATTTCTTCGCTCATTTTGCCTGTGCCTTGGGAGAAATGCGCGCCCGAACGCGCCCCCTTATCATAATGTCGCGCCCGCGGGCTCCTCTGCATAGCGATTGCGCGCCCCGGCAAAAATGCAGGCAAGAGATTCCCTTGACGGCGGAACCGTGTTGCGGTCCACTTTTGCCGCAATCTTATTTCGGCCCGGCGAGTTGGGCCTTTGGCGGCAACGATTTCGTTGAACCGACTTTTGGCCGCGTAACTTCGCAATCCGAAGCTGATTGTCGGAATCGTCTGCGCATTTCGCAGGACGCGGCCGCCTTACGACCTACGACAAGGATAGGAACATGCCTTCCGGTACCGTGAAATGGTTCAACGCGCAGAAGGGCTACGGATTCATCCAGCCGTCCGACGGCGGCAAAGACGTCTTCGTGCACATCAGCGCGGTTGAGCAGGCCGGTCTATCGACCCTCAACGAGGGACAGAAGATCAACTTCGATATCGTGACGACCGACCGCGGCCGCACCGCTGCGGGCAATTTGAAGGCCGGCTGACACGCGCGTCGCCCCGCCGCTGACGCGGCGGAAAGCCTCGGACTTCGGTGGGATGGGAACGGGCCGCCCCAGGGGCGGGAGGTCTGTTATGGAACCTTTTTTGCTGGCCGACTGGTCGGAGTGAGAGGATTCGAACCTCCGACCCCCTGCTCCCGAAGCAGGTGCGCTACCAGGCTGCGCTACACTCCGAAGTCAGTCAGAAAAGGCCGCCGGTGCCTGAAACCGGCGAAGCGGCTGCTTCCTAGCAGCCTCGTTTCGGGCCTTCAAGCCGCATGGTATGCGGCCATTCCGGCATTGAACGGGGCCCGAACTTGAGTAGATTGCCCCGCTTCCGGCATTGGGGCGTAGCCAAGTGGTAAGGCAGCGGATTTTGATTCCGCCATTCCCAGGTTCGAATCCTGGCGCCCCAACCAATTTTCGTAATGACTAGGCGGGCTTGGCGGATGGCGATTTTCTCATTTCTAAGTCGTCCGCTGCCCTCACTCTGAAATTCTGTTCCTGCCTTGTCCGCGGCAACATGCGTAAATCGTTTGCGGGTTGCCGCCAGCGCACGCTTCCCGGTGCGCTTCGCATAACCGTAGTAGGCTTGGCTTGAGTGCGCAGACAGCGCGCGGCCCGGCCATCCGTCAACCTGACTTTTTCAGTTCGCTCATTCCGCCGTGCCGGCAGGCGTCGAGCGTGAATGTCTCGGGCAGGCCGATCTAGATGCGTAACCGCTGCACAGCATGCTGCATGCTTCATCGATTTGAAGCTTACCTGGCGAAGCGCGCGAACGGGCGCTTGCCGGTGAACGGAGGTTTTTTCGGACCGTTGAAGCAAGCCGTCGTCGCTTCGCGCCGGAGGGCACGAACATTGTATATGCAAGCGTGATGACTGCCCGCTACGTTTCGCACAAAGGCGAGATGACCGCGAACGAGTTACCCTTTTGCCCCAACGAATAAATTGCCAGCTTATTGGCATTCGGCAAAGATAGTAAGTTCACATGAGGATGTTCGAGCTCCTCCGTCGGCGGTTTTTCCTGCAAATATCGATTAGTGGAAGGACGATCGGGTGATTGGCATCTATGAGTGGAAAGACGTGGACGCTAAAGCGAATGAGCTGGTTGACGAGTTCGGCGATAAAGCTCGCTACGTCGTGTTTAGAATACGGAATGCGGCTCGTAAGAGCGGCCACGAGGAAACGAACCGTTTCTTCTATGAAGTGGACGCGCGTTTAGCGCAGAATATTGCAGTAACTTTTCGCGAAGAAAGAGAATGGGTCGACCTTGAGCGACGCATCGACGAAGAATTGAAGTCGAGATCATCCCAAGTCTAAGTTGCCTTAACTCGGCCTATTAGCCGGCAGGAATTCTCGACAATGCCGCAGCGCTATGTGACGGACCGATCTGGACAGCGATTCCAGGCTCCGTGCTATGCTTGCGCGTGTTGAACTAGCTTGGGGCGTGTGGCGCATTTCGGCACGCCGCGAGGTTCTGAGCTCTCAAACGTGGACGCGAGCGATGCTGGGGGAATTGAGTAGGCGGCTGCTGGAGGTGCTACGCAGCGTGGGACCGCTGCTCGGCCTGATCTGTCTGCTGCAGATCACGCTCGTTCAGGCTCCTGTAGCGCTGTTCGCGCAGTTTCTTGCGGGCTCTCTGCTGGTCATCTTCGGATTGGTGCTTTTGTTTCTTGGCGTTGATCTCGGAATCCTGCCGATGGGACGGTTCATCGGCGCGGAGATGCCGAAGAAGGGCTCGGTTGCCTTGATCGTCGGTGTCGGCTTCGCCATGGGGTTCGTTACGACTATTGCCGAGCCGGATGTCCTGGTTCTTGCTCGTCAGGTCGATGAGATTTCCAAAAGCAGCATCAACGGAACCGTCGTCCTCTATGTGGTCGGAATAGGCGTCGCCCTCTGTACTGCCCTTGCGATGGCGCGTGTGGTGTATGGGATTTCGCTGCGCGTGCTGCTCACCGGCGTCCTCGGCGCTGCGCTCTTGCTTTCGTTCGCCGCGCCCGCGGAATTCGTGCCGCTGGCCTTTGACGCGGGCAGCGTCACGACGGGCGTGCTCACCGCGCCGGTGGTCATCTCCGTGGCGGTGGGGCTGAGTTCCGTACTGGCTGGCCGCTCAGCAGTGTCGGATGGATTCGGCGTTCTGGGCCTCGCCTCGATCGGCCCGATCACCGCAATCCTGATTATGGGGATCTTGCTGAAGTGACGATCATCGGTCTCATAGAGGAGCTGCACGCCACCGGATGGAGCGTCTTCGCGGCCGTGCTTCCACTGGTTGTGCTGTTTCTGATCTTTCAAGTCTTCATGCTTCGCCTGCCGCGGCAGGACGTGCGCAATATCCTCGTCGGCACTCTTCTCGCGGCCATCGGCTTGTTTCTTTTTCTTCTGGGAGTGGCGATCGGCTTCATTCCTTTCGGACGCGCGGTCGGCGTTGCGATCGGGTCCGCTTCGCAAAAATGGCTGCTTTTGCCGGTTGGCTTGCTTCTCGGATTCTTCACCACATGGGGTGAGCCGGCAGTGCGAATCCTGGCGGACCAGGTCGAAGATGCATCGAACGGATCGATCCCCCGGTCTCTCGTCCTTTATGCGACATGCATTGGTGTGGCAGTCAGCGGCGGATTAGGGTTGCTTCGCATTGGTTATGAGATTCCGCTCCTGTATCTGTTGATACCGGGCTATGTGCTGGTGCTCGTCGTCATGTGGCTCAGCAACCAGGATTTCGTGGCCATTGCCGTTGATGCGGGCGGCGTGGCGACGGGCCCACTCGCGAACACCTTCCTGCTGGCGCTTGCCCTGGGTGTATCGGCGTCGATTGGAAATCAGGATCCCATCATTCACGGGCTCGGGTTTGTCGCGCTGATCGCGCTTGCGCCGATTGCTTCGGTCATGATCCTGGGCCTGCTGCGACGCCGGAAGGAATTCCGTCAGAAGTCCGACATGGGAGCAACGCAATGCTGAACCCCTCGCTGATCGTGAGCATCGTACGGAAGGGATGGGGCAACACCGTGCTGGAAGCCTCCGTCAAGGCCGGTGCTTCAGGAGGCACTGTGCTGTTGGGTCGCGGAATCGGAGTCAATGAAAAGGATTCGATATTCGGAATACCCATCGAGCCGGAAAAGGAAATCATTCTGACTCTCGTTCAAGAGAGCCAGACCGAAACGATATTGGAAGCGATCATTGCCGCTGCCGACCTGAACAAGCCGGGGCATGGCCTCGCTTTCGTCGTGCCGGTGGGAAAAATTCTGGGCATACCGCATATTTCCGGTGGGTAGTTTACGTTGCGTGGGGGTGCCTGATCCGGATTTTCTGCGCACCGCGCTGTTGTTTGACCTGGCGCAAGGCGTATGGGCAACCATGTGTTACATTCATGAGTTGTCGGAATTGACGCTCTCATTTTCCTGGATTGAGTCGTCATCGAGCCGCGGCATTGCCCCGCAACTGTGAGGAGGAAGCCCGACCGTGAGTGAGCAAAGCTGGATGAAAGGCCCGCCCCAATCAATCTTGCTGGCTACGGATTTGAGTGCCCGTAGCGATCGGTCGCTTGACCGGGCCAAGTTGCTTGCAAAGCAGTGGCAATCGCGGCTGACGTTGCTGCACGTGATCGAGGATGCGCGGCTTCTCTCTAGCTCGACCGATGCGGCCCCTTCGTGGAGGCGGCCTCCGGATCCGGTTAAAGTTGTTAAGAAGCACATCGTCGAAGACCTGAGCGAAGAAGGGGATTCAGTTAAGGTTCTCGTTCAGGAAGGCGCGGTCGTCGAAACAATCATGCGGGTCACGGACCGCGAGAGCAGCGGCCTGATCGTGATCGGAGTCGCGCGAAACGAGATTTTCGGCGAGCTGAGCTTGGGTCGAACCGTCGATCGCTTATTGCGCCGCTCGCAGGTGCCTTTGCTGGTCGTCAAAAATCGCCCAAGGCGACCGTATCGCAAAATCGTTGTCGCAACGGACTTCTCTGATTCTTCGAGGAATGCTTTGGTTTCCGCGGCGCGCTTTTTCCCCAAACAGGCGCTGACGATCTTCCACGCGTATGACGCCCCGATGTCGCAAAGGATGAGCGACGCGGCCGACTATCGTCGCGAACGGCGAAAGGTCGCCGAGCGGGATTGTGAGGCCTTTCTGGAGGCAACGGAAAAGCCTGCAAGCTGGCAGCAGCCCGAAATACTGCTCGAATACGGCCCGCCCAGTGAATTGCTGAGTGAATATGTCTTTGAAAACGCCGCGGACCTCGTGGTGGTGAGCACGCACGGCCGCAGCGCAGTCCTTGATATGCTTTTAGGAAGCGTTGCCAAGCAGATTTTGAACGATGTCCCTTGCGATATCCTCGTGATCCGGGAGCCCCTCGCGAAGGCAGAGGGCTAATTGGCGGGACCAAAATGGGCTTGGAGGCCAATTGAGGTGCGAAGTTCGATGCTTTCGCGAAGCCCCGTTGCATAATCGAAGAGGCTGAGCGCCAGAGCGCTAGCGGAAGTCGTCGAGAAACCATTCAGGCGAAACTTCGCGGCGCGCTATCCCGCGCTGCCTCGCGCTCGTGCCGCAATCAGCCGCCGAGTTCTCCGCGATACTTCATCGTCGGCGGCGCGAGCGAGCGTAAGGCGCGGCCCAGCGAATCCACGGTCGGCTGCATCAGCGCGAGCGTTTCCTGCTCCGGCCTGCGCGTCAGGCGATCGATCAATCCGGCGATCCCGACACTGTAAATCACGCCGACATCGGGGAGCTGGATCGGTACTGCGATCGCGCCGAGGCCTGCTTCCATTTCGCTCCAGCAGGTCGCGTATCCCTGCGTGCGCACCTTCTTATATTCGCGCTCGATGCTTTTGCGGTCGCTCATGGTTTTGTCCGTGAGCTTCGGCAACGGTTGGGAAAGCGCCTTATCGATCACCTCGCGCGACTGAAAGGCCATGATCGCCTTTGCCGAAGCGGCGACATGCGGCGCGAGTTTGTAGCCCGGCACCACGTAGCCGCGAAGGCCGCTGCTCGGCGCGGCCCATGCGGTCGAGATGACTTCGTGTCCCGTGAGCCGCGCGAGGTAGCAGGTCTCCTCGAGGCGGTCGGCGAGGTCGTTCAAAATCGGCTGCACGGCAATCGCGAACCAGGCGTTATCGGCGCCGGCATGCAGAAGCCTGAGCAGCCGATCTCCGAGCTTGTAGTCTTTCCGCTTTTCGCCGCTCGTGCTGATGAGCCCGGCGCGCTGAAGGTTCTGCAACAGCCGGTGGGCGGTCCCCACGGGCAGGTCGCAGGCGTTCGCGATCTCCGAGACATTCAATCCGTGCGGTGAAATCGCAATGCTTTCGAGCGCTCTGAAATATCGCTCCAGGGGTGTTTCGTTATCGCTTTTCAAAATCGTGCGTCCTCGCGCCGGAGCCGTATCTGCGGCCGATCAGCTTGACAATCAACATTCATGCATTAAAAATTTCGGTTATCAAGAAGTTTTTCCGATAATTCGAAAATGAATTCCGCGGAAGTCTCAGTTTGTTCGATCGCGCCGCCCGGCAACAGGCCGGGCACTGAAAGCGTTGGCAGCGCAATCCGGACCCCGCCGTCGCGTTTGCGAAGGGGTCGTTCATCGGGGTGGAGCCGAATGACATGAGCAATGGACCGGCACATCCGGCGCCGACCGGCAACGGGCAGTTGTTCGGCGACGACTTCACCGTCGGGCAAACCTTCGGCGGAACGCCGCGCGAGATTTCCGACGCCGAATTCACCGCATTCGCGAAATTGACCGGCGACAGCCATCCCATTCACTACGACGATGCCTTCGCCGCCCGCACCCGGTTCGGCAAGCGTCTCGCGCACGGGCTGCTTCTGGTTTCGATGACTGCATTCGGCGCGACCCCGATGTCGCGTCGCGTCGAAGCCGCGATGGTGGCCTTTGTCGATCAGGGCGTTCGCTTTCTCAAGCCGGTCTTTATCGGGGACACCGTGACGAGCCGGTTCCGGGTCGCTTCGGTCGAGCCGAAGCCGCAGCACAATGCAATGCTCGTGCGCTTCGACGTCAGCCTCGTGAACGGCAGCGACGAAACCGTGCTCACGGGGCACCACACTTATCTCCTGTCGTGCAGGCCGGATGGCAGCGCCGGAAAGCCGTAATGTCCATTCGTCCTTCCTACCAGGATCTCTTCGCCGCGTTCGACTGGAAACGGGTTCGCGATGCGCTCGGCTGGCGCGGCCCGGATGTATCGCTCGCTCATTCGATCATCGACAGGCACGCGGATAGCGCGGATACGGCGATCGTCGTTGTCGAAAGAGGCGGCACGACGCGCAAACTGAGCTATCGGGAGCTCTTCGAAGCAAGCAATCGCTTCGCCAATGCGCTGCAACGGCTCGGCGTTCGCGCCGGCGACCGCGTGGCAGGATTGATGCCGCGCGGCGCGGAAGTCATCATCACCATTCTCGCTACGCTTAAACTCGGCGCCATATATGTTCCGGTCTTCACCGGCTTCGGGCCGGACGCAATCCGGTATCGCCTGAAGGATTGCAGCCCGCAGGTGCTGGTCACGCATCAGGATGTGTTGCGGCAGGTTCCTCCGGACGAGATCGTGCAGCTGATCGTAGCCGGTCCCGCGGGTGCGCAGGTGCCGGCCGGCGCGATTTCGTTCGAAGAGGCAATGACGGCGGAAAGCGCAAGTTTCACGCCGGCGCATTACAATCGCGAGAATCCCGTCGCGCTGATTTACACCTCCGGCTCGACCGGACAGCCGAAAGGCGGCGCGATCGCCGCGAACTTTCTTGCGGCGATATGGCCGTACATCGCCTATGGCCTCGACCTGAAACGCGACGACGTCTTCTGGCCCACCGGAGATCCCGGATGGGGCTACGGCTTTATCTGCTATCTCGGCGCGCTTGCTGCCGGGGCGACGGTCGTGACGGTGGTTCAGAACCCGAGCGCCGAGCTGTGCCTTTCCGTTCTTGCGCAGGAGCGCGTGACGAACCTGGCGACGACGCCGACATTGTTGCGCAGCCTGATGGTGTTGGACGAGGCCGCGCTGACGACGAAGGCCTTGCGGCTTCGCGCCATTTCGAGTTGCGGCGAGCCGCTCAACGCCAAGGTCGTCGAGTTCTTCCGCCATATCTGGAATACGACGCCGATGGATCATTTCGGCGCGACCGAATACGGGCTGCCGATCGGCAATTACAACGCGGCGACGATGGAAGTGAAGCCCGGCTCCATGGGCCTGCCGTGTCCCGGTTACGAGATGGCGGTCATCGATGAATCCGGCCGCAAGCTTCCACCCGGCGAGATCGGACTGATCGCCAAGAAGACCAATCCCGACTGCCGCTACTGGCTTTATTACTGGAACAATCCGGCGGCGACCGAAGCGCTGATGCGCCAGGACTGGATCGTGACGGGCGACCTCGGCAGGACCGACGACGACGGCTATTTCTGGTTCGAAGGCCGCGCCGACGACATTATAAAGAGTGCCGGATACCGGATCGGGCCGTTCGAGGTCGAAAGCGCGTTGCTGAAGCATCCGGCCGTGGCCGAAGTGGCCGTGGTCGGCAAGGCCGATGCCATGCGCGGGCAGATCGTGAAAGCATTCGTCGTGCTGCGGGACGGCTTCTCGCCGAGCGAAACGCTCGACGGCAGCCTCGTCGATCTGGTGAAAACCAATGTCGGCCGCCATCAGTATCCGCGGGAGATCGAATATCTGGCTTCGCTTCCCAAGACGGAAACCGGGAAGATTCAGCGCGTCGTGTTACGCAACCGTTCGTAAGGGGAAATCTGATGCATCGCTATGAGCCGATCATTCCGGTGAGCAATTGGCCGGAAAAGTTTACGTTCTCGCCGGCCGTGCGCGTGGGCAACCTGATTTTCCTGTCCGGCACGACCGCAACCGACGACAGCGGCAAGATCGTAAGTCCCGGCGATATCGTCGGCCAGACGCGGCACATCTTCAGCAAGTTCGCGCGGATTCTCGCGCATGTCGGCGCAAATCTCGAGAACATCGTCGAAACCACCGACTACGTGCTCTCGCTGGAAGAATACAACAAGACCGCGGTGCTCCGGCGCGAACTGTTCAATGGCCCGCCGTGGCCGGCCGCTACCGGCGTCGTCGTGCGCGGCCTCGTCCGCCCCGACGCGCTGATCGAAATTAAGGGGATCGCGGCGCTGTAAATCGTCCGCGGCGCGATCGCTTTTCTTGTCGTTTCATTGATCGCTTCTGAAATCACGAGGCGAGGCGAACTGACGCGCCGCAAATATTGCACTGCGGTCGCGAAGCGCTTTGCATTTTTTCGAAAAACGCAACGCAGCAATCGAAACCGGTACGCGCGGTTTGTCTTTCATTGCTCGTGCAGCGGCGAACGCCTCTTGACTTCGATCAGACGCGAAAGTTAGGATTTTCCATTAAAAGGAATAATATTCCGATTTTCGGAAATTAGGTCGTACCCAGGGAGGGAAGAGCAATGCTCAGACATTTCGGCGACAACACTGCGAAAGCCATGCAGTCGTTTGTCAAAGTCGTTTGCACGACGGCTGTCTTGGGAATGGCGGGCCTCGTGCCTGCGAATGCGCAGTCGACGGTCAAGATTGGCATTCCTGTTTTCCTGAGCGGCCCCGGGGCCGGTTCGGTGGGCGAGCCGAGCCGCAACGCGGCCGAGCTCGTCATCGAAGCGCTGAACAACGGCACGGTGCCCGCGCCTTACAATTCGACCGGCTTCAACGGGCTCAAGCTCGAAGGCAAGATCATCGACGAGGCGGGCGCGACCACCGCGGTCGTTACCGAGTTCCGCAACCTGATCCAGCGCGACAAGGTTGATGTCATCGTCGGCTATTTCTCGTCCGCGAACTGCCTTGCGGTCGCTCCGATCGCCGACGAGCTGAAAACGCTTGCGGTGTTCTATGGCTGCGGATCTTCCGGCCTGTTCGAGAACGCGCAATTCAAATACGCATTCAGGCCGACCCCGCACACGACTTCGGACAACGTGGCCGCGGCGCTCTACCTGACCAAGAAGTTTCCGAACCTGAAGAGCTATTCGGCGATCAACCAGAACTATTCCTGGGGTCAGGAGAACTGGCGCGACTTCAACCTGGCGATGAAGACGCTGTTTCCGAAGGCCACGGTCGACAAGAACCTGATGACGAAGCTGTTCGCGGGCGAATTCGGCCCGGAAATCTCCGCGCTTCTTTCGAGCGGCTCCACCGTCATCCATTCGAGCTTCTGGGGCGGGGATCTGGAGAGCTTCGTGCTGCAAAGCCTCGCGCGCGGCCTCGCGCAGCGTAGCCCGCTCGTGCTTACGGTCGGCGAGCAGATGCTGTTCCGTCAGGCGAAGAACGTGCCGGATGGAACGATCATCGGCGCGCGCGGCGCGCACGGCGTGCTTGCGCAGAACAACACGCTGAGCAACTGGTTCCGCGATGCCTACGTCAAGAAATACAAGGCGGAGCCGAATTTCCCGGCCTACCAGATGTTCCAGACCCTGCTCGGCCTGAAGGCTGCGTGGGAAAAAGCTGCCGGCGGGAAGCCGGACCAGCGGCCGGATGTCGACCAGCTCGCCGCCGCGTTCAAGTATCTGGAGTTCGAAACCGCGAGCGGCCCCATCAAGATGTCCATCGGTGGTGGCCATCAGGGCGTGCAGGATGTCGTGATGGGCATCTATCAGCTCGACAAGGCCAGCGGCAAACCGCGCGTCGTCGATCAGATCGCCTTCCCGGCGATGTGCGTGAACCCGCCGGACGGCATGACCGCCCGCGAGTGGCTCGAGAAGGGCATGCCGGGAGCGAAGTGCTAAGTATCAAGTGCTGAGTGATCAGGAGCCTGTGTGCAGCGGCCATTCCGGCCGCTGCATACGGCTCCGAGCCCGGGACGCCGCCTTATGACATTCTCTCTCATCCTGATGGACGGAATCGTCTACGCCGCCTGGCTCTTCATTATATCCGTCGGGCTGACGCTGATTTTCGGCGTCATGAAAGTCCTGAACGTCGCGCACGGCGCGTTTTACGCCATCGGCGCCTATGCCTCCGCGACGGCAATCGGGATCGGCACGACCTACGGCCTGCCGCTCGCCGGCATGTATCTGGCGATGGTGCTTGCGGCGGTCTCGGTCGGCATGGTCATCGGGCTGGCGCTCGAGCGCCTGGTGTTGCGGTCGCTCTACGGAAAGAACGAGATCATCGCCGTGCTCGCGACCTACGCGGCTTTCCTCATTCTGGAAGATTTGCTGCTCGTCCTGTTCGGACGGCAGGGGATATTCGCCTACGCTCCCTATATCGGCGCCGGCAACGTGCAGTTCGGGGGCATGGTGGTTTCGCTCTACGATGCCGGGCTGGTGCTGTTCGCGGTCTTGCTCGCGGCGGTCGGCGGCTTCTGCCTGCATAAGACCCGCTTCGGGCGCATGCTGTTTGCGGTGATCTATAGCCGCGAGACAGCGGCGGCGTTCGGCATCAATGTCCATCGCATCTTTATCATTACCTTCATCATCGGCTCGGTGCTCGGGGCTCTCGGCGGCGCATTGACGGCGCCGAAGATTTCGGTGGCGCCGGGCATCGGCGTCGAGGTCATCGTCGTGGCTTTCGCCGTTGTCGCCATCGGCGGCATGGGTTCGATCGAAGGAACGCTTGTTGCCGCCATCCTCGTCGGCCTGTGCCGCGCGGCGGCGGTGCATCTGTTCCCGTCCATCGAGATGTTCATCGTCTATCTGGTGATGGCCGCGGTTCTGATCTGGCGGCCTTACGGCCTGTTCAAGCGCGCGGGCGCGCGGGTCATCTAGAAATGCTGTCGAGAATTCTCCAGTTTCTGATCGCTCCGGCCGCGCTCGTCCTCGTCGCGTGGCAGGCGCCGACCTGGCTGCAGTCGCTGGCGACGATCGCCGCCGGAAGCGGTCTGGTCGTGCTCGGCCTGCTCATCATGTGGCGTGCGGGCCTGGTCTCGTTCGGGCAGGCGCTCTATTTCGCAGCCGGCGCCTATACGGTGGCGCTGCTGCTGCGGGAGGGCTGGGTCACCGATATCTTTCTGCTGCTGGCCTGCGCCGGATTGCTCGCCGGCCTGCTGGCCCTTCTGGTCGGTGCGCTGCTGGCCCGCTACCGCGAGATCTTTTTCGCGATGCTCAGCCTCGCGTTCTCGATGATTCTCTACGGTTTCCTAGTGCAGTCCGCGGAGCTGGGCTCGAGCGACGGCATGCACGTCAAGACCGCGACGGCGCTGGGGCAGACGCTCGGCGGTCAGTTCTACGCGACCACGCTGTTCCTGATCGCGTGGTCGATCACGCTTCTTTGCGCGCTCGCGCTGCGATGGTATCTCAGCTCGGTCGCCGGGCAACTGACCAGCCTGATCGCCGAGAACGAAATCCGCATCGAGTATCTCGGATACTCCGTTCGGAAACTGATCCACGCCAACCTCACGATCGCGGGCGCATTGGCAGGCGTCGGCGGCGGCATCACCGCCTTGTCGATCGGGCATGTCGACCCGAGCTTCGCCTACTGGACGACTTCGGGCGAATTCGTCTTCGTGGCGATCCTTGCGGGCACGTCTTCGGTGACGGGCGTGCTTGCGGGCACCTTCCTGTTCGCCTTGCTCCGCTCGACGGCGATGTCGTTCATCCCGCAGGCATGGCAGTTGATCCTCGGCATCGCCCTTCTTCTCACGATCCTCTACGTGCCCCAGGGAATCGGCTCGCTGATCGCGCGCCGGAAACAGCAGCGGGGGCCCGCAGAATGACTCCGATGCTGTCGGTCCATGATCTCGAGCGCACGTTCGGCGCCGTCGTCGCGGCGCACGAGATCACCTGCGAGTTCAGGACGGGCGAGGTAGTGGGCATCATCGGCGCCAACGGCGCGGGAAAGACCACCTTCGTCAACATGATCACCGGGCACCTCCGCCCGAGCAGCGGCAAAATTCTTTTTCAGGGAAGCGACGTAACCGGCGTTCCTTCGCGCAGTCTGGTGCTTCGCGGAATCTCCCGGTCCTTTCAGGTTCCGCAGGTCTTCCTGTCGCTGACCGCGCTGGAGAATGTCGCCGCCGCCACGGCGGTCGCCCACAGCAAGGGCGCACTTTTCACGTCGATCAAAGCCAGAATGACGGCGGGCGAAATTGCCGGGGAAGCGGCCGCGCTGCTCGGCACCTTCGGCATCGAGGAATACCGCGATGTGCCGGCGCGGTCGCTTTCGCAGGGCACCCGGAAGATCCTGGATATTGCGATGGCTTGCGCGAGCAAGCCGCAACTGCTGCTTCTGGACGAGCCGACTGCGGGCGTTTCGCTCGAGGAGCGGACGCCGCTGATGTCGAGGGCGGTCAGCGCGGTGAAGTCCCGCGAGACCACGATCATGTTCGTCGAGCACGATATGGAGATCGTGCGGGAGTTCTCGGATCGGGTTCTCGCGTTCTATGACGGCAGGATCATTGCCGACGGCAAGCCGGCGGAAATTCTGTCCCGCGATGACGTCCGCCAGTTCATCACGGGGTCCAAAGGGGCGAGGGCTGCCCAATGACGACGCTGCGCATCACCGATTTCACCGTGCAGATCGACAATCTTCCGATCGTGCGCAACGTTTCCATGCTCGTGGATTCAGGCGTGGTTTGCGGCCTGATCGGGGAGAATGGAGCCGGCAAGACGACCTTGATGCGCGGATTGATGGGTGCGCTGGGCGTATCCGGCTCGGCGGTTTTCGGCGAAGCGGAGCTTGCGGCGCTTCCGTCCCATAAGCGCGTGGCATTGGGCATCGGCTACATGCCCGGCGACCGGCAGCTCATTCCAGAACTGACGGTCGAGGAGAATATCCTGCTGCCGGCATGGGCGGCGCGGATTGAGAATGCTAGAGAGCATCTTCAGCGCATCTACCGCCTGATTCCCGAACTGAAAGCGCTGGCTCCGCGGCCATGTCTGGCGCTTTCCGGCGGGCAGCAGAAGCTGGCCGCCTTGGCGCGCGCGATGATGGCCGGCCAGAAGCTGCTGTTGCTGGACGAGCCGTTCGAGGGCCTGGCGCCCGTGCTGGTGGAGCGGCTTTCCGAGATTCTCCGGAACCTCAAATCCGAGGGCCTGAGTATTCTCGTCTCGGAATCCTACGTCACGCATTTGGATGGCTTCATCAATACCGCATACAAGATCGAGCGAGGAGCGGTCCGTCCCTTCAAGGGCTGAACCTCTGTCAACCACGAGTGATGAGAGTGAACGACGATGATCATCGATGAACGGACCTATACGATCAAGCCGACGCACGTCTGGGATTACATCGATCTCTACGAGCGGATGGGAATGAAAGTGCAAACCCGGATTCTCAAGGGGTTGATCGGGTTCTATTCCGTCGAAATCGGCGACGTGAACCATCTCGTCCATATGTGGTCGTATGAGAGCATCGGCGAGCGGGCGCGGCTGCGCGCCGAGTTGTGGAAGAACGAGGAATGGCTCGCTTATGTCCAGAAGCTGAGGGAGACGGGATGGCTGGTTCATCAGTCGAACCGAATCCTTATCCCGCAATTGCTCTCTTCCGGAGAGCGCGCGCCGACGCATTACACGAAATAGCCGGGGCGTCGGCGGGTTCGATTTCCGTCGCTTCGTGAGCTATGGGCTGCCGCAGGTTCGATCGCGCTGGGATGCTAAAAAGCTGGCGGTTGATCGGTGATTTGGGCGCAAAACTAGCTTCGCGCTCGGTCGGCGTCCTGGTTCCGAAAGCCCCTGTCCAGTGTATCGAAGAGAGCTGAGCCCTTTTCGACCAGGTCGAACTTGCGGCCGTAGATCAGCCAAACAGCCGTAAGTTGGCACATGCCGCCCATAAGCAATGTCATGGCGATGTAGGGATCCAACGACTTGCGGTACAGGCCGGCTTTGATGGCTTTCTTTGCGAGATCAACGTAGCGGTTTGCGTATTGGTCGACGGATTTTCGGATGCGTGGCGCCGAAGCTTTCACGCTGGGCCAAATTTCCAGAAAGAATACACGCCCCCAGCCGGGGTTTTCGTTGATGTATTCGAAATTGGTCAAATACATAATGCGTAGCTGATCGACGGGGGATTTCTCCCCGCGTGTGAGGAGCGGATCCGTTCTTTCCGATAGCGCAATAAAGTTTTCCTCCGGCACATCCAGCACCAATGCGTGCTTGTCTTTGAAATAGTCATACAAGCTCGGCAGCGGAACTTTGGCTACCCGGGCAATTTCGGTCAACGACGTGCCGTCGATTCCGCGTTCACCAAAAAGCTTTGTCGCAGCCTTCAGAATTGCCTGGCGGCGTTCTTTGCTGCGCGCTTGCTTCAGTTTGAGTACTGGACCGGCCAATTTCGCTCCCCCGTTCAATGTCTACCGTAGTGAACGTGCGGCAATGCGCAAGAGAGCACCGCAGGGTTGAGAAATCCTAATATTCGAAGAATATTCGAAATTTGTTGACTCGCTGTTTTCCCGACCGTAGCTTGCGTTCAAGACGGTGCGATCAGCGCCGCGCTATCTGGGAGGCTCAAATGGGAAACAAATTCAGTCGCCGTACTGTCCTCAAAGGCCTTGGCAGCGTGCCACTAGGTCTAGGTGCCGCCGCAAGCCCGCTTGCGGTCTTGCCGGCATTCGGCGCCGACAAGCCGTTTACGGTCTGCGGTTCTTGGGAGCTGACTGCGCCCGGAATCGCAAACACGGCAATGCTTTGCGATCGCGGGTCGCGTCTGGCCGTTGAACATCTCAGTGCGAAGCTCGGGTTGAAAGCGAGCTATACGAACATCGATACCGAAGGCGACCCCGGAAAGGGCGTCAGAAAGGTCAACGAGCAGATCACGCAGCGGGGAATTAAGTTTTTCGTTGGAGGTGCATCTTCAGCCGTCGCGCTTGCCGTTAGCCGGGAAGTTGAGAAAGGCGGCGGCGTTTACGTGACGACTGGAGGTGCGGACGAACTGACCGGCGCCAACTGCTCAAAATCGACCTTCCGTTGGCCTGTCGCTACTTATGGCGCGGTCGAAAGAACGGTTCGGCCGTTGCTCGATCAGATCCCGAAAGCAAAACGCTGGTTCACGATCACGCCAAAGTTCGTTTTCGGCGAGGCGCTGCTTCGTAACACGCGGCGCGTGCTGGCAGAGAAGGGCGCGGAGCACGTCGGCAACGTCTATCACGGCCTCGCGGAACGCGAATTCTCCGGTTACCTGACCGAAGCAATGGCCGCGAAGCCGGACGTGCTCTGCTTACTCAGCTTCAGCGGGCAGACCATCGATCAGCTCAGGCAGGCTGCCGATTTTGGTTTGAAGAACAATATGACCATCCTGGTCATCTGGTCGGCGGGCCTCGATCAATACCGCGCCATTGGCGCGGACATTCTAAAGGATGTCTATATCGGTGCGCAGTATTGGCATCGCGTGGACACGGCTCAGAACCGCGAACTCGTCCCGCTTTTCCAGAAAGCCTTCAAGTCGCCGCCGACCTATTCCGAGATGTCGGGCTACACGCTCACGCGCCTTATTCTCGAGGGTGCGGCAAAGGCAAAATCCGCCGATCCAGGTCAGGTCATCGCTGCGATAAAGGGCTTGAAATATGACGGACCAACCGGTCCTGAAGAAGTTCGCGCCTTCGATCATCAATGCATCAAGGATTACTATCTGTTCAAGGGCAAGGCTGCATCGGCAATGAGCGATGCAGACGATTTCCTGGAGCTTGTTTCGGCAGGGAAGGCCTTCGTTCAGCAATCGGAATCCGAGTGCAAGGCGATCTAATTCCGAATGCAGCTCTATCTTTCGCAAATCGTCAACGGCGTCGGCCTGGGAATGCTGTATTTCCTGGTCGCCGTCGGCTTGACGCTTGTCTTCGGCGTGATGCGCTTCGTGAATTTCGCGCACGGAGCGTTCTATTTGCTCGGCGCCTATGGCGTTTTCACATTTTCGGCCTGGACCGGAAGTTTCTTTTTTGCCGCTTTGCTTAGCGTGCTTGCGGTTTCGATATTTGCCTTGCTGCTGGAATCGCTTGTCCTCGCCAGAATTTATCGGCTCGCGCCATTCTATCACATCCTGACGACCTTCGGTTTAACGATGATGATTGAAGAATCGGTTCGCATGATCTGGACCGCGGCGCCGCAGCGCGTCCCCACGCCTGAAATGTTTCGCGGGATTACCCAGATCGGACCGTTCATCTATCCGAGCTATCGGCTGTTCGTGATCGCGGCTGCGGTCGTCTGCGCAATAGCGCTGTGGCTCTTTCTTGAGCGAACTTTATTTGGAGCCAAGATGCGCGCCGGCGCGGAAAACCGCGAGGTTGTGCAGTTGATCGGAGTCGACGTCAATCGACTGTTCACTTTCAATTTTGTGCTCGGCGCCGCGCTGGCGGCACTGGCGGGTGCTCTGGTTGCGCCAATTCGTGGCGTGGACCCAAATATGGGGCTCGAGGCGCTCGCAATCGCCTTCGTCGTTTGCGTTGTCGGAGGCCTTGGAAGCTTCACCGGCGCGCTGGTGGGAGCGCTGCTGATCGGAATTCTTCAGAGTCTTGCAACGAGCATTTGGGGCGCGGGCGCGAGCCTCGTCGCGTATATCGCGATGGCGGCGATACTGCTCATTCGTCCCAGGGGTCTTTTCCCTGGTCCAGGCAAGAGCAGCGCATGATCGCGAAATCAAACAAAATCGGTATTTCGTTTGTCGTTGCCAGCTATCTGGTTGCGATTATCGTAATGCCGCTCGTGTTACCTTCGGTGCCGCTCGCGACCGAAATCATGATTATGACCATCGCGACGCTTAGCTGCGCGGTGCTGCTGGTCTATGGACCGTTACTCTCCTTCGGCCAGGGAGCGTTTTTCGGGGTTGGGGCATATGTCGCCGGGCTGTTTGCGCAGCAGTTCCAGAGTAGTGCGCTTGGAGATGCTCTTCTTGCAGTCCTTGTAGCCGGCCTCGCAAGTGCTTTGCTTGCCCTGATCGTGGGCATGATCTCGCTGCGCCGGATTGCAGCCATTGGCAGCCATGGTGCGGGAGGCGTGACCTTCCTGATGCTTACCTTCGCGGTGGCGCAGATTGCCTATTTCGCAGCATACAATCTTTCGGACTGGACCGGCGGCGAAAACGGCCTGCTCGGCGTACCGCGGCTTTCCCTGCGTCTTCTCGGTTTGGATCTCGCCAACCCTTTGGTCTTTTACGGGTTCGTCGCAGTGATCCTGCTCGGGATCATCACGATAACGCATCGCATCGCCATCTCCACTGTTGGTCAGGCGTTCCGCGCAATCCGACACAATGAACTGAGGGCGGAGGCAATCGGATATAGCGTAACGCGCTTTCGCATCGCGCTGTTTACGGCTACCGGAGCCTATGCGGGAATTGCCGGCGCTCTCTATGCGCTTTTCATCGGGCTGGTGCCGCTAAGCGCGATCGACCTGCTTCAAAGCGAACGTATCGTTGTGATGACGGTGCTGGGTGGAACGGGATCTTTGCTCGGTGCGTTGCTCGGCACCACGTTCTTCATTCTCGGCTCGGATCTGCTCTCCAATATCTGGCCACACTGGTTGCTGCTTATGGGCCTCGGGATCGTGCTCGTCGTCTTCTTCGCAAGAGGCGGCCTCTGGGGAATATTCGAGCAGTTGGCGCAGTACGCGCTTCGAAAGCGGTAGGACGCGAAGATGTCCACTCTGGCGAGCACGCCCGTACTTGAGGCACGAGGTATCACCAAGGCGTATGGCAGCTTTATTGCCGTGCAAGATGTTTCGCTCGCGCTTTATCCCAATCAGATCAAAGCAGTCATCGGTCCCAACGGGGCGGGGAAAAGCACTTTTTTCTCCTGCATCGCGGGAACCGCCAAGCCGACTTCTGGCTCGGTAATTCTGCACGAACAGGACGTGACAAACCTGGCCGTTAGCCGGCGCGTGCAACAGGGTTTGGTAAAGTCGTTTCAGACTACCTCGATTTTCCCCGAGATGACCGTCGAAGAGAATATTCGAGCCGCCGTCGCTTCGGTTTCGAACTGGCACCTTCGCGACGTTATGTTTCCCGCGGAGGACCGCGCCGACATCAACGATCGCACAGCAGCCGTGATCGACGATGTAGGGCTCCATGCGAGGCGCAACGTGATAGCCGCGACCTTATCGCATGGCGAACAGCGCAGGCTCGAGGTTGGGTTGGCGCTGGCTTGCAACGCGAGAGTGTTGCTGCTCGACGAGCCCACGGCCGGCATGAGCGTTGATGATATTCCCGCGATGATCGAATTCATCGGGAAGCTTCGCGAGAAGTGCAGCGTACTTCTTGTCGAGCATAACATGAGCATTATTCTCTCCCTCAGCGACCGCATCACGGTCTTAGCGCAGGGAAGAATGATTGCGGAAGGCTCGGCGGATGAAATCAGGCAGGATCCTGCAGTTCGTGCGGCGTATCTCGGCCGCAAAGAGGTCTGACAATGCTTTCAATCGACGGCATTGATGCCTATTACGGCAAGAGCCAGATTCTCGAAAAGGTGTCGATCAGCATTCGCCAGAATGAAATGGTCGGACTGCTCGGTCGGAACGGCGCCGGAAAGACAACAATGCTGCGGAGTATTGTCGGTCTGGTTCAGATCGGCCAAGGCAGCATTACGCTGGAGAACGACCGGATCGACAGCGCGCGCACGCACAGCATTGCCCGCAAGGGTGTTGTTCTGGTGCCGGATTATCGGGGCGCGCTTGCCGGGCTGACAGTCGAAGAGAACCTGCTGATTGCTGCGCGCGCCAGATCCAATTTTGGCATTGCTGAAGCCTATGCGTTCTTCCCTCGACTAGAGCAGCGCCGGAAGAACTCCGGAAATGAGCTGTCAGGGGGCGAGCAGCAGATGCTCGCCATTGCGAGAGGCCTGCTTTGCGGCCCGAAGGTTCTATTGTTGGATGAACCGACACAGGGGCTGGCTCCCATTATCGTTGACGAAATCACCGATACTTTGAAGCGCCTGCGCGATCGCGGCGATGGTCCTGCAGTCCTGCTGGTCGACCAGAATCTCGATGTATGCCTTTCGGTGGCGCACCGGCATTACGTCATAGAGCAGGGCAAAATCGCGATGGAAATTACTTCCGAAAAACTGCGCAATTCAACCGATATCCAGCAGCGCTATCTCGGAGTTGATCATTAGGATTGCGGTTGGATTCAGTTTGGTTTGTTGCGGCGATCTGCCGCCCGGAATAACTGGCGGGCGACAATCTGCTTCATGATCTCGGACGTCCCATCGAGAATGCGCACCACGCGCGTCTCGCGCCAGATTCGCTCGATCGGCTGCTCCTTCGAATAGCCGAGCCCACCGAAGAGCTGCAGGGTGGTATCGGCGACGCGCTGAACCATTTCAGCGCCAATCAATTTGGACATAGCCGCTGCTTCGGTGCGCTTGGCCGGATCTTCCTGATCGTATTGCCAGGCGGCTTGATAAGCGACTAAACGCGCGGCATGCAGCGAGGCGGCCATTTCGGCTATGCTCCATTCGATGCCCTGATGATCGCGCAACTTCTTGCCGAATACCTCGCGTTGCGAAACGCGCTCTACCGCGAGATCGAGCAAATTCTGTGCGGCGCCCACGCAATAGGCACCCCAATGCGTGCGGCCGGCATCCAGGCATCGCATCGCAATCGCGAAGCCTTCTCCTTCCTTGCCCAAGAGGTGTTCTTTGGGAACCCGGCAATCGTCAAAAATCAATTCGGAATGGTCCGAACCGCGGCCGGCGGCCATTTCGATTGTTCTACCTACCTTTAATCCGGGAGACTTTGCATCGACCAGAAAGGCGGCGATGTTTTTGGTGCCTTCTTCTGATCCGAGTCGCGCGAACACCGTGAATACGCCGGCGACAGGGGCGTTGGTAATGAATGTCTTCATTCCATTCAGAATGTAATTTCCGGAGCCGTCGAGTTTGGCAGTGGTGCGAATCCTTGCTGCGTCTGAGCCGGCATCGGGTTCGGTTAGCGCAAATGCGCCAATCATTTTTCCGGAAGCGAGCAGGGGGAGCCAGTGCTTGCGCACCTCCTTCTGGGCATAGAATTCAATTGCCTTCGAACCGATATGAACGTTCACGCCGCTCAGATAGTAAAAGGCAGTGTGCGCCTTCGCGATTTCTTCGATTGCGAGGCAACTGCCCAGCATCGACAACCCGAGGCCGCCATACTCTTTCGGGGTGTTTGTGCCGAACAGGCCCATGCGTCCAAGTGCGGCCAGGGTTTCGGGAGGAACATGCCCGGTTTCTTCGATTGAGGAATCATGCGGGCGCAGCTCACGATCGACGAAGCTGCGAACCGACTGCTGCCAAATCCTGAGCTCGGACGAGAATTCAAAGTCCATCATCCACCTAATTCGAAGAATATTCGAAAAAATATTGCGCCGGTTGGAGAAGGATGTCAAGTTTCGCTAGCAGTTCCAGACGTTTGATGGAGGCGTCGGTGTTATCCGGATTGATGCAAAATGTGCCGCTCACTCTCAATCTTGTCAGGGAAAGAGTTGAAGCGCTGCACCAGTCGAAAACCGTCGCGACACGCTATGCAAACGGCATTCACGTCGCCACCTACAAAGATATGCTTAGTCGCTCTGCGCAGCTAGCTAATTTCCTGAAGTCGCTGGGCGTCAAACAAGGCGACCGGATCGCGACCCTGGCCTGGAATTCGCAACGTCATCTTGAGCTATATCTGGCGGTTCCCTGCATGGGGGCCGTCTTGCATACGGTGAATGTGAGGCTGCCCGCCACCGGCGCGATCGAATTGATGGAGCACGCCGGCGACGTCGTCTTGTTTATCGATAGGTCGCTGGTTCCGGAGTTCGAGAACCGGCAATTCCCGTCTTCATTGAGAACCATCGTCGTTATGGAAGATGTCGAGGGCGGCGCCGAGGCGCTTAACGGGCTTCCGCATCATGTGACCTATGAAAAGGCAATCGCGGATCAGAGCGTCGAATTCGATTGGCCGCAACTCGATGAGAACGCGGCATCCGGAATTTGCTACACTTCAGGCACCACGGGCCGATCGAAGGGTGTCGTTTACAGTCATCGTTCTTCGACGCTCCATACATTGTCGTGCCTGTTCGCGGACGGCATCGCAATGCGGGAGCGAGACGTTTGCATGCCGGTAGTTCCAATGTTCCACGCCAATGCATGGGGGTTTCCTTATGCCGCGCTTATGGCGGGTGCTTCGCTCGCTCTGCCGAGCCGGCAGACCGACCCGGCAAGCCTGGCGGAATTAATCGCAGCTGCGAAAGTAACGGTGGCGACCGCAGTCCCCACCGTGTGGCTCGCTTTCTTGGAGGAACTGCGGAAGGGCGCGATCGAAATCGAAGACATCAAATCGATGCGCCGACTACCGATGGGGGGCGCAGTTGTAAGTGAGGCGCTCATCGATGGCTTCGCGGAATTCGGTGTCGAAGTAACGCATTGCTGGGGGATGACCGAGATTTCTCCGCTCGGTTTGGTGAACGTAAGAAAATCGACATTAAGCGAAATCGAAGCCGGGAAGGCGCGAAGCGCGCAGGGGCTTCCCATTCCGGGTTGCAAAATGCGTATCGTGGACGAAAGCGGGAACCCAGTCGCCAATGACGGGAGTGCGGCTGGAGAGCTTCAGGTCAGAAGCCCCTGGGCTGCGGCGGCTTACTACGATCCGGATGGCGAAGGCGGTTCGCAGTTGCAAGAGTCCTTTGTTCAGGTGAGCCAGGAGACTTGGCTACGCACAGGCGATATCGCAACCATAGATCCGCAAGGCTATGTGCGGTTGGTCGATCGAGCGAAGGATCTTATCAAGTCCGGCGGCGAGTGGATCTCCAGCCAGGCCCTTGAGAACGAGTTGATGAGGCACGGAAGCGTTGTCGAAGCGGCGGTAGTCGCGAAGCCTGACGAACGCTGGCAGGAACGGCCGGTTGCCTTTGTTGTTCTACGAGAACCTGTAGATGGGCCGGAGCTTCGTGAGCACTTACTGAGGGCTTTTTCGAAGTGGCAGGTCCCGGATAAATTTCACTTCGTTGCAGAACTTCCGAAGGGTAGAACCGGAAAAATCGATAAGATGGTGCTGCGCGAGAAGGTAAGCGTGCTCTGATTTCAGGATGGAATCGTAGTCTCGGCCAGCGTTTCCGCCAATGATCTTGCCGATGACATAGGCGGAAGAAGGTCGATAAACGCGATCAAATCCATCGCCTCGCCACGGGTTGCGCGGCGTGATTGACAGGGCATTCCAGAATGCCGGGATTCTCGTCGTCCCAAAACTGGAAATAGATTCGATGGCAACTGTGATCAGGCTTGTGAAGAGCGGGGACTGGAGCACCATTCTACCGGTGAGCGCGGTACGCTCGCACATTGAAAGCGGAGAGATCGAGATCCATGAAATCGTTGATCCGATCATTACCCGGCAATTGTCATTGATACGACGGAGCGATCGCGTTCTTGAAGACCGGGAGCTTCAATTCATCGCATTGTTAAAAAGACACCTGGTATTGAACTAGCCATCGTCCGGAATTCCGGCACCAGCTGGAAGTAGCGCGCTGGATGGGGGAAGATTCAAAAGGCGATTTATCTCGTCTTTTCTCGTTTGGTCGCCGCTCAAGACTAGGACATTGACTTTTTTTTATTTATATTAACTATCGCGGTGCACTTGTGCTTTGTGTGCAGGATGCCAGTGTAGCGATAACAGAAATTTTTAATGTCGACAAAAACAATAGAACCAGCGAGTGAAGCGGCGCCGGAAGGTACCGATACTTCCATGATCCAGACCCTCGCGGTGATCGGTGGCCGGATCAGGGAACTGCGTCAGTCTCGGAACTGGACGCTGCAAGCCCTTGCGGATGCCACCAAGCTCAGTCCGGGGATGCTCAGTCTCGTCGAGCGGGGTCGCGCGTCACCGTCGATCGGATCGCTCATCATTATCGCCAACGTGCTCGACGTGACGATGTCCGATCTTCTCGCGGACGATCAGGAGATCGACGAAAAAATTGTCGTGAGGGCTTCCGAAGCGCAGGCGATCGAAACGTCGCAGCATGTCATTCGCCGTTTGCTGAAAGAAGATCAGGGCCGCGGCGTTTCCGTTGCGATCAACGAGTATGAGCCCCATACCGGAAGCTCCGAATCCCCGATTTCTCACGAAGGCTTCGAGTATGGCTTCGTGCTGGAGGGGAAACTTTCCGTCGAAGTGGACCAGACAAAGCACCTTCTCGAAACCGGCGATCTGATCTCGTACAGTTCACGCCGCCCGCACCGGATCTGGAATCACAGTTCGCAGAAAGTGCGAACGCTCTGGATCAACCTCAAGCGCGACTAGCCGCCCTCGATTTCAGGATCTTGTGCAATCTGCTCGGCGATACCGGTAGTTGGCGGACCGCGCCGGGCATCTGCAAGGCATCGTCGATCGCCGAAGCGATGGCCGCGCCGGCGGCGGTAATGCCGCCTTCGCCCGCTCCTTTGACGCCGAGCGGATTGAGCGGACTTGGCGCATCCTCGCGAACGAGGGTCTCCACGGGCGGCATCTCGTGGCACGTCGGCATCAGATAGTCGGCGAAGCTGGTCACCAGCGGCTGGCCATTTTCGTCGTAGATGAACTCCTCGAGGAGTGCGCCGCCTACACCCTGCGCGACGGCACCAACGATCTGTCCGTCGACCAGCATCGGATTGATTGCGCGGCCGATATCGTAAGCCACGACATAGCGCTCGATTTCGATGCCGCAGGTTTGCTCGTCGATTTTCACCTGGGCGAAATGAATGCCGTAGGGATAAGCCATGTGATCGGCAAAAAAGCGTCCCTCACTCTTGAGCCCTCCCTTGTTTTCAAGGAACCGCGCAATTTCGCCGAGCGCGACGGAAGCGCTTCCGTTGCGCACGAAGACTTGGCCGTCCCTGTATTCAAAGTTTTCCTTGCCGGTTTGGAGAAGCTGCTCGGCCGTCTCCATCGCCTGTGCAAGCAGGCTTTCTGCGGCGATCTTCACCGCCGAGCCGGTCATTACCGTAACGCGCGACGCGAACGCGCCGAGGCCGGTTTCTATCCGGTCAGTCTGGCCGTGGATGACGCGCATCCGCTCCGGATTGATCTGTAAAGTTTCTGCGCAAATCTGCGCCATCGCGGTTTCGACGCCCTGGCCGATGGAGGCAACGCCGGTGACGATCTCGATGTCGCCGTCTACATTGACGGTAATCCGCACGAGATCTTCCGGCCCGAGGCCGCTCTTTTCGACAAAATAGGCGAGGCCGATGCCAACCGCTTCCCCGTCCTGCCGGCGTAGGGAGAGTTCGTTTTGCAGGTCGGTATAGCCGACTTTCTCGAGCAGGCGATCCAGCAGGTCATGATACTTTCCGGAGTCATAGACGACATCCGTACCGAGCGTGATGATGCCGCGATCGAAGGGCATCGATGCTTCGGGAATCAGATTGATGCGCCGGATTTCGATTGCGGATGTTCCGACCACTTCCGCGATCTTGTCGATCAGGCGCTCTCTCGCGAAAGTGGATTCGTATCGTCCCGGCGCGCGGTAGGTGCCGGAGGGCGTTTTATTGGTCAGGCGGATATGCCCTTCCACCGCATAGGCGGGAATTACATATGGGCCGGGCAGCAAACCGGCCGATAGATCGGAAACGGTGGCGCCGTGCGTGCGAACATAACCACCCTGATCGGTGAAGAATTCCGCTTTCAGCCCGAGGATGAAGCCTCTGGAATCGATTGCGGCCTTCAGCCGGTAAAGCTGATCGCGCGAGTGGTTGGCGGCAAGCAGATGCTCTTTCCGGTCCTCGACCCATTTCACGGGGCGGCCGAGCTTCCTTGCCGCGTAACAGACGAGCACGTCTTCGGGATAGAGCTCGCCGCGGATGCCGAAGCCGCCGCCGACATGCCCTTCCTTAAGCTGAACCTGCTCGCTCGCAAGGCCAAGCATGTGCGCGATCGAGTTCCGATTGTAATGCGGCACCTTGGCCGCGCCATGCATGGTGATGACGTCAGCCGCCTTGTCATATACGGCCAAGGCGCCGCGCGTTTCCATCGGCACGCCGGTGTGTCGGCCGACTTTTGCCTCAAGCTCGACAACGTGCGCGGCTGCGGCAAAAGCAGCATCGAGGTCGCCGTAGGATTTTCTGATAACGGCCGCCTCGGAGAGAAGGTCGGGCAGGGTGTCGGGTTTAAAGTGCACGGGCTCGGCGCAGGGATCCATATGCGCCGGCAATTCCTCGATGTCGCAGAACACCATGTCGGCGGCGTCTTCCGCCAGATAGGGATCGGTCGCGAAAACGATTGCCACCGGGTCTCCGACATAGCGGACATAATCTTTCGCCAGCGCCCATTGCCGATACGGCTCGAGGCCGTGAATCTTCGTCATTCTAAAGTCGATTTGCGGCAGTTCGCGAATGTCGTCGTAACGCCAGACCGCGACAACGCCTTCCATTTCGGCGGCTTCGGCAATATCGATATCCACGATACGACCAAAGGCGACAGGCGAGCGAACGACGCGCATATAGAGCTGGTCGGCCGCGTTGTTATCTGCCGCGAAGCAGCCCTTTCCCGTCAGCAACAGCGGATCTTCCAGCCGCCTGATCGATTTTCCGATCCCGAAATTCATGCGCGCATCTCCCGCACCGCGTCGCAGACGGCTTTGATGATGTTCTGATAGCCTGTGCAGCGGCAAAGGTTGGAAGACAGCACGTCCTCGATCTCTTCGTCGGTGATCGCGGGGTTCTGCTCATAGGCGCCGATTGCGAGCATGAGAAAGCCCGGCGTGCAGAAGCCGCATTGCAGCGCATGATGCTCGTGGAATGCCTCCTGCATGGGGTGCATCACCCCGTTTTTTGCAAGACCTTCGACAGTTCGCACCTGCTTTCCCTGTGCCTGCACCGCAAGCATCAGGCAGGAGCGCACCGGTGCTCCGTCAACGATGACCGTACAGGCACCGCACACGCCGTGCTCGCAGCCGGTATGGGTTCCGGTGAGGCCACAGTCGTCCCGGAGCGCATCTGCGAGCGTGCGTCGTACTTCAGCGGCGAAAGTATACTGCTCGCCATTCACAGTTAAGGTGATGCTTCTTCTTGCGGACATATTACGGCTGGCCTTCTGCGGCGCTGTCAGGAGGAAGTTCTAGCTTCTTGTGCCGCTTCGCGTAGCGCGCGACAGACGACGGCATAGATCAGATCCTTTCGATATTCCTCGGAAGCGTGAATATCGCTCAGAATATTCGCAGTGTTCTGCGCGTCGCGTCCCGCACGCGAAATGACGGCTTCGCTTAATGTCTCTCCGATCAGGCTGGCTTCGAGGTGATGCAGCCGCAATGGCCGGTCGGAAACGCCGCTCAATCCAATCTTCGCGTCACGGACAATTCCATTTTCAATCCGTAGTACGGCCAGCGACATTGCCAGCGCGAAGTCGCCCTTGCGGCGGGAGAATTCATAGAATCCGCTGCTCCACTGGCCGTCGAGAACGGGCAGGCGAATCTCCGCCAGAAGTTCGTTCTCCGAGAGCGCGGTGGTGAAGGTGCCTTTGAAGAAATCTTCCGCGGGAACGATGCGCTCGCCGCCGTCGGACAGGATCACGATTTCCGCGCCGAGCGTATTGGCAACCAGGCACCATTCCGATGCCGGATCGGCATGCGCGAGGCTTCCGGCAAAGGTGCCGCGCTGCCGGATCGGATGATGGGCGATGTGCTTGACGACCTTCGAAAGCAGGCTCCCGAGTGCGCCGCTCACATCTGGCCGATGGAAATAGCAATGCCGCGTAATCGCGCCGATATGCAGCTTGTCGGACTTCGCGCGAACATATTGAAGTTCGCGTAACTCATTGATGTCGAGCAATGCGGCCGGGCGGGCGAGACGGAAATTGAGGGCCGGCATCAGGCTTTGACCGCCTGCCAGGATTTTGATGTCGGCCGGTCTCTCCGCAAGCATCTTGAGCGCAGCGGGAAGCGACTCGGGTTTAAGGTAATCAAATTTGGCAGGTTTCATTTTTTAATGGCGCATTACTGGGCATTGTTGCGACCGGCGGCGAGTTTCTATCCGTCGTGGCCGGGAATCTCAGTGTTCTGGCAGATAATCTAGTGTGCTCCTGTTCTTTCGCGCGAGCCTCATATTTCCGCAGTGCAGCATAAAATTTAACGTCACAAAATCTCTGCACGTGATTGACGTAGGAAATTTATCATAATTAAATATTCAAGACTAGTTACGGCGCGTGGTTTTTAAAATAGTCAAAAATTACACGGGGCGAGATCGGGGTCCTCCGGAACGCCACGTAGAAACGGGGGAGTTATGATTTCTGTTCGGAAGTTTCTCACGCTGGCGAGCGCGGCTTGCATCGTTGCGGCAGTGACAGCGTTACCGGCGAGCCGGGCTTCGGCGCAGCAAGTAAAGGAATTGCGGATCGCGCATTTCGTGCCGTCCGCGCATCCCATCGGAATGTTTCTCGAGAAATGGGCAAAGGAGCTGGAGGGAAAGTCGAACGGCAGGCTGAAGTTCGTCATTCTTCCCGGTGCCCAGCTCGGTCCGACGCCCAACTATTACGATATCGCACGCCGCGGGCAGGCGGATATTACCTGGGTTCTGCACGGCGCGACCCCTAACCGTTTTCCGCTGGTCGAAATCAGCAATCTTCCCTTCCTGTTTTGTAGCGGTGAGCACGCCAATCGCGTTCTCAACAATGCCGAGCTCCGCGCAAAATTCCTCGATGCAGAGCATCAGGGCGTGAAGGTGCTGAATATTCACGCGCATGTGCCGGGGCATCTCTGGCTCTCGCGAAATCCAGTGACCAAGCTTGAGGACATGAAGGGTAAGGCAATCCGCCCGGCATCGCGCACGCTCGGCGCATTCGTGCAGGCGCTCGGCGCCCGCTCGGTCGGCCTGCCGCCGGATCAACTCGCGGAAAATATGGAGAAGGGCACGATCGACGGCACCTTCATGGACTATCCTGCGGGGACAACTTCTTTCAAGCTCGGTCCGGTAACGAAGCATGTAGTCGAGATGAATGCTTATACGACTTCGTTCTCCTTCGTGATGAATCTGGATACCTGGAACGCGCTTCCGGACGACCTCAAGAAACTTATCGAGGACTCGCTGGCCAACCGCGAGAAGGATATTGGCGGTAGCTGGGATCAACTGAACGACCGCGCGCGGGACGCACTCAAAAAAGGCGGCACGGAAGTCGTTCGCCTTTCTGCCGAAGAACAAAAGAAACTTCAGGCGGTCGGTGAGCAGGTTTCCAAGGAGTGGATTGCCTCGCTTGACGCGAAAGGGTTGCCGGGAACGCAGGTCTATACGCTAATCAAGAAACTTGCTGACGAAACCCGGGCGACATCAGCGAACTTCTGCTTCAACTGACGGCATGCACAGGAATCGAACTGTGAAAATACTGAATTGGGCGGTTCGCAGCATCGAAGGTGCGGCCGCCCTTTTTCTTGCAATCATCATGTCGATCAGCGTGGCGGATTTCCTGCTGCGCTCGTTCAATCCGTCATGGCGCATCTTTGGCGTTGTCGAGATGATTCAGTTTGCTTTCGGTGGGCTGATCTTTCTTGCCATGCCGGCGGTGTTTCTTGCCGGCGGCAATATCATCGTGAACGTATTCGATAACCGGATCTCGCGTGGGCTTCTGAAGTTCCTGGTTGTCGCCGGGGGGGTCGCAAGCCTTGTCTTTCTCGCCTTGATGGGATCGCGCGCCTGGATTCTTGCCGGGGACACGCTCTTGTTCAAGGACGAAACGCAGGATCTCGCGATACCGGTCTTTTACTACTGGGTTTCAATTTTGCTGGGCTTCGCCGTTTCCTTCGTTGCTCAGCTGGCATTGCTCTTCAGGCCTTCGTCTGAGCAGGGTGGAGGCGAAATTGCCTGATTTGTTCTTGTCGCGGGAAGCGATCGGACTTCTTGGTATCGCATTTCTGATCGTTTTGATCATGAGCCGTATCCCGGTCGGGATAGCCCTCGGCCTGTCGGGTTTTCTGGGCTATGCGACCTTGGAGGGATTTCCGCGCGCCCTTTCCGCGATCGGCTCGCTCCCGCTCGATTTGTCGCGAAACTATTCGCTGACGGTGCTGCCGCTCTTCATCCTGATGGGTGTCGTCGCCACGCAATCGAATATGGCGCGCGAACTGTTCGATTCAGCCAACAAGCTTTTCTCCGGTCTGCGGGGCTCCCTCGCCATGGCGAGCGTCGGAACTTGCGCAACCTTCGGGGCGATATCGGGATCGTCGATTGCGATCGCGGCTTCCATCTCGCGGATTGCGGTTCCCGAAATGGAGCGACACGGATACGATAACAAAATCTCTGTCGCCACCGTAGCATCCGCGGGCACGCTGGGAATTCTGATTCCGCCATCCGTTATTCTCGTCGTGTATGCGATCATTGCGGAAGAAAGCGTACCGGCACTGTTTGCCGCCGGCATTCTGCCGGGCATCGTGCTGACGATTCTGCATATCATCGCTATCGTCATTATCGGTCGCATGCGGCCGGAATCCATCCCTCTGGTGCCGGGCTATCCGCTTCGCGACCGCCTGATTGCTCTCAAGGGGTTTTGGAAGATCGGCGTTCTTTTCCTGGTCACGGTCGGTGGCATCTATCTCGGATGGTTCAGCCCGACGGAGGCGGCGGCAGTCGGCGCCTTGCTGACGATCCTGCTTGGTTTTGCCACCCGGCAACTGGCAGTAAGCAATCTTCTGGAAGCATTCCGAGAATCGGTGCGAACGACTGCGATGATCGCCCTGCTGATCATGGCAGGCTATATCTTCAGTTACTTCATGGTGTTTTCGCATATCCCGGCCTCGCTCGGCGGCTGGATCAAGTCGTCGGAACTGTCGCCTTTCGTCGTCGTTCTCTGCGTTGTTCTGCTTTATCTCGTGCTCGGGATGTTTCTCGATTCGATCAGCATGATGCTGATTACGGTCCCGGTATTCCTGCCGATTTTCGTAACGCTTGGTTTTGACAAAATCTGGTTCGGGATTTTCGTGGTGGTGATGGCGGAAATCGGTTTGATCACGCCGCCCGTGGGAATGAACATCTTCGTCATCAAGTCGCAGCTTCCACACATACCCATTCAGACGATGTTTGCCGGCATCATGCCGTTCGTCTTCTTGAACCTCATATTGGTGTTGCTGCTGGTGTTGTTCCCCCAACTTGCGCTGTGGCTCCCGCGAATTCTCACCTGAAAAGCGCCGTCGTGAGCGCTGGCGCCTGCTTGCGGTTGCCATATGGGAATTTTATGATATTAAAAAATAGTGAACTATATTAAATAAGAAGGCGGGCCGTGAGCAGTAATCCAGATAACAAAGTGCGGGTAATCGACAGCGCAACGGAAAGCCTCGCTCTGTCATTGGTCGTCGGTGACGGTGATGCGGCCGCGGTGATTTGGCCGGGTATGGGCGCGATCCATCGCAGTTTCCAGACGATAAATCTCGGCGCTAAAGCGAGCACCATCGATCTGAAACATCATGCCGAAAGCGCTTACTACGTGCGCGCCGGCGGGGGCGTCGTCCGGGACGTTACGAGCGGTGAGCAGAACGCGCTCGTCGAAGGCTCGATGATTCATATCGCGGGCAGTGATGTCTATCGCTTCGAGGCAGGAGAGGAAGGCATGTGTCTTATTGGCGGGCCATGCCCGGCCGAACCCGATTTCTATGTAGCTGCATCGGCGAAGCGGGGAGATAAGTAATGTCTATTCGCGTTTTTCACCGCGACCACCCCACGCTGCGGCTGCCGATGATTTCGAAGGATGCGCGCTTCGTGGTCTGGCCCGGTGTCGATGCCTGGCGCGCAAACATGAATTATGTGCGCCTTGAGCCGGGCGAAGCCAACGTGCCGCACATCCACACCATCTCCGAAGACACGATCTTCATTCTCGAAGGCAGGGGAACGGTTCACGACTATACGAACAACCTCGCGCTTCCGTTTCACGAGGGCTGCGTCGTGCATGTGCCCGTCGGCATCAAACATGCTGTCGCGGCGGATCAGGGCGTGGCGATTGTTAGTGTCGGCGGCCCGAGCCCGGCAGACGTGCCGATGCTGAAAGCAATAGGTGCTTTGCCCAACGACGCCGAAGCACCGGATGCCTAACGTCGCCGTTATTCAATCTTCGGCAAAGCCCGGCTTTGCCGATGCGAACCGCGAAAAGACTGCGCGCATGATCGGTGATGCCGCCGATCGCGGCGCAAAACTGATCGTCGTGCCGGAGCTTGCGATCTCCGGCTATACGACGAACCGCGATCTGTTGGACAGGGCGTCCGAACGGGTCGATGGCGCGACACTGGCTTCGTGGACGGGTATCGCCTCGGCACGCGACGTTTTGATCGCCGGTGGTTTCTGCGAACGCGACGGCGATCGCCTCTATAACACGGCTGTTCTTGTGGGCCCCGGCGGCCTGTTGCTGCACTACCGGAAGCTGCACCTCTTCGACGAGGAGAAGAATGTATTCGAGCCCGGCGATCGCGGCCTGTCTGTTGTCGAGACACCGATGGGTCGGATCGGCCTTTGCGTCTGCTACGACCTGCGCTTTGTAGAAGTCGCGCGCGCATTGGCGCTGCAGGGCGCGGACATGATCGCAGTGCCGACAGCCTGGGTGCGCGGCTTCGATCCCAATCCACGCGACGCGATGGGCTTCATCGGTCAACTCCGCGGCGCTGCCGTTCAATGCAATCTGAACCAGGTCTATATGGCCTGCGCGTCCCACGGCGGGGAGGCAGGCGGGATTTCCTTTCTCGGCGCCTCCGCCATCATCGACCCATATGGTCATCTGCTCGCAGGACCTGCGGATGAAACGGAAGAAAAAATTGCGATTGCGCCTTTCGATGCAGAAGTAGCCAGAGCCGCGCAGCGCAGATCCGTGCTGGTTCGCCCACGCGAAGACCGGCGAACGGACGTCTACCGTCTCCACGTTTCCGGACGCGATTTGTGAGGGGAGTGAGCGCGCATGAAGATAACGCAGGAATTCAACGTCTCGCAGCCGTCGGCAGTTGTCTGGGCCTTCTTCAACGACGTACCAAAAGTCGCGCAGTGTCTCCCCGGTGCTGAATATCTCGGCGCGCGGGAAGGCAATAAGCACGCGGGAAAAGTTTCCGCAAAAATTGGCCCGTTTCAAGCGAGCTTCGATGGCGAAGCTGATGTCGTTTACGACGAGGCCGCAAAGTCCGTGCACGTAGAAGGCAAGGGAATCGACCGCAAAGGGGCAAGCCGCGGCAAGATGACAATGGATTGTAAACTCGTCGAGCAGGCGGGCGCGACCAGGGTGATCGTCGATGCCGATGTTCAGCTTTCCGGCACCATCGCTCAATTCGGCCGGACCGGATTGTTGACCGAGATCGCCAATACCATGATTGCGGATTTCGTCCGCAATGCGGAAGCGCAAATGAGCGGCGCAAACGCAGGAGCGAATCAGGATGCTCCGGCGGAAGATGTCGTCGCGGCCCGTCCCATCAGCGTATTCGCGCTTATCGCCGCCGTATTCAGGAGCTGGTTTCGCGCGCTCCTGCGCCGTGGAAGCTGACGCCCGGCATTCCAGGAATTCAACAGGAGATAAAAATGAAGATCGTCGATCTTACGCATTTGATGAATGCCCACACGCCAGGCTGGGTCGGCTACGCCGGCAACAAGATGTATTACGCCCAGAATCTCCAGACCAAGATGATCGTTGCGCAGCGGATCGATACCGCCCTGCATGTCGGCACCCATATTGATGGCGCGATGCATGGCACCGACGGCATGGGCGACATGGCATCTTATCCGATGGATTTTCTCGTTGGTCCCGGAGCGGTCGTCGACGTTTCACAGCACATGGACGATTGGGCTGTTATTACGCCGGAAATGATCGAGCAGGCGCCGGTAGAGGTGAAGGAGGGCGATATCCTGATCATCCACACCGGCTGGCATCGCTATTGGGAAGGCCAGCCGCAGCAGGACCTTGTGCGTTACTTCTGTATGCATCCGGGCGGCACCATGGATCTCCTGAACTGGATGATCAAAAAGAAGATCAAATGGTTCGGTATTGATTGCGGCTCGGGGGATCACTCCATGAACACGTCGATCCGGCACATGCGCCCCGATCTTGCGAAACGCTTCGAGCAGAAGGTTGGCAAGACCTGCGAGGAGTTTTTCGGCGAGTATAACTATACGCACAAAAAATCCGGCCGTTCCGTCACGGAAGAGATATTCCCATTTCATTCCTACGCGTTTCAGGAAGGCATCATTCACGCCGAAAATGTCGGCGGCGACATCGAACGGATGCTGAATCAGCGCGCGGTGATCGGTGCGTTCCCCTGGCGCTATGAAGGGCTTGAAGCGTCGCCGTGCCGGATTCTTTGCTTCCAGGACGTCGAAGAGAAGGTGGAAGCGGTGGGCGACGTCGCTAAAGCCATTCTCGGTCCGCGCCGAATTCCTTCGGGCACGATGAACGGCGGGCCGGATGGGCGCTGAAGAACGAAAGCCGGACGCTGCGTTAAAAATCGGCGCGTTTCACATCGAGCAGATGACTGCCTCGCAGCGTGAGGTCCATAACGCGATCGCCAGCGGACCACGGAAGGATGTGCCGTGGCCGTTTCTGGCAATGCTCGATGCGCCGGCGATCGCGCATAGCATTCAGGCCGTGGGCAGCGCGATTCGTTTCGACGCGTGCTGTCCGCTGGAGCTTCGAGAAGTAGCGACGCTCGCAACCGCTGCCGCTTTCGGCTCCGGTTATGAGTGGGACTATCACGTCGCGATCGCGCGCAAATGCGGGATCGCCGAGCATGTGATTGCCCATGCGGCGGGTAAGGGCGCGGGCGATGTCGATCCAGCTATCGCATGCGTCATCCGGCTTTGCCGCGAGGCGGTGCTGCAGCGTAATATTCCGCAGGCAGCGCTCAACGATGTGCTTGCTCACCATGGCCGCGAGATTGCAAGCGAGATCGTGGCCATCGCCGGTTATTACCAGATGCTTGCGTTGTTCCTGTCGGCTGCCGATCTCGACCGGCCAGTTGTCTTTGAGACGTTGTCATAGGCTTCGTCGCTGCGGCTTGCAGCGAAATCAGCACAAGAAAAAGCCCGAGCTGTCGAGGCTCGGGCTTGAAATGCGAATGCGGGGAAGGTGATTCCTTTTCGTCAGCCGCGAGCAAAATCGTCCTGCGACAGCCGGTTGCGCCACGATCAGAGTGCTTCCGCGTGTTGATTGACCGAAGCCTCGGCCAGGCGCGTGAGCGACTCGTCCGTGTTCTTTTCTTCGGTCAGCGTCTCATTCAGCAGCCGCGCGGACTCGTTGTCGCCGAGTTCTTCCGCCCAGGCTTTCAGCGAGCCATAGCGTGAGATTTCATAATGCTCCACCGCCTGTGCCGCCGCGAGCAATCCGGCGTCGAGCGCGGGCGAGCCCTTGAACTCCTTCGCGATCTCGTCGCCTTCCTTGGTGATGCCGTTGATGGCGGCGCAGGTTTTGCCCTGCGGCTTCTTGCCGATGTTCTTGAACACCTTCTCGAGGCGGGCAACCTGTCCCTTGGTCTCGATCGCATGTTTCTCGAAAGCCTTCTTCAGGTCTTTCGATTGCGCGGCTTTTGCCATTTTCGGAATGGCTTTCGTCAGCTTGTTCTCGGCGTAATAGATGTCTTTCAGCGTTTCGTGAAAGAGCTCGTCCAGCGTTTTCGTTTTTTTCGGCATGCCGCTCTCCAGAGAAAATGAGCCCCGGCATGACCGGGGCTCGATGGCGTCAGGACTGTTTCGGGCCCTTGTCGTTCTGGCCTTGCTGGTTCTGGCGTTCGCCCTGCTGGTTCTGCTGGCCGCCCTGCTGATTCTGGCGCTCGCCCTGCTGGTTCTGCTGGCCACCCTGGCTGCCGCCGCCGCCCTGCTGCTGGTTCTGGTTCTCGTCTTTGCGGGGTTCGTTCGTCATGACAGATACTCCCTGCATCATCGAATGACGATGCTCTGCCGAAGCAACGAACCTGAAATCATTATGTTCCTCGTTCCGGAGGTATATTTGTTGGTTGGTGCGCCCCGCGAACGTTACGGCGGCTTTCGCGGCCCCCCGCGAGCGCAGTCTTCGGCCATCCCGGCCCGGCAGGCCCGGCTAACCAGCGATAAGCGCTGGGTTTCTCAGCTCCCTCGCTGCATGCAGCCTTACATAAGCTGCGAATAGGGTGCAGGGTCCATGGATGGCACAGTCCAGGCCGCCAAAGACTCCCGAGCTTCATGCCGACTTCAAATTCATGAAGGACGAGGCCACGTCCGCGACGTCAGGCAAAATCTGCAAATGCGGGAGCAGGAGTTTTCGCGAAGTGCACCGCATATCCCAGCCGAAAGGCGGGACATCGACCATGTTCGAATGCGCCGCCTGCGGAGAATATAGCATCTGACCTGCAAGGCGTTATCATCGCCAGCAAGTTCGGCCGCGTCCGTCAAAAAATCGCCCCGCCGAATTCCGATGCGCTCGCCGTAACCGCGCTCCGAATATATGAGTGCCGCCGGTTTGCTTTTCTCAAAAGTCGATCAGGACGCGGTTTCGAACGCCGCCTCCACGGCGGCTATATCGTCGAGCCGCGGCAATCCGGCTTCGTTGCCGAGATGCTGGATTTTATGGGCGGATGCCGCACGCGCGAAACGGAAGTGCTCCACCCACCGCTTCGTCGGGTCGGCGAGATACGAATACATATACGCCCCGTGAAAGACGTCTCCCGCGCCGCTGGTGTCGACGATCCTGTCCGCGGGAACGGTGAGCGCGGGAAGCCTGTGCACCGTGCCGGTCTCGTCGTACCAGATCAGCCCCTTCGCGCCGAGCGTCACGCCGCCAATGCGGCAGCCGCGGCTCTTCAGGTAGTCGAGCATCGCCGGCGGCTCATATTCCATCTGCTCGCACAGTCGCTCGGCGACAATCGCCACGTCGATGAACCCGAGAAGGTCGTGGGTGTTCGAGCGTAATCCGCCGCCGTCCAGCGAAGTGAGAATACCCGTTTCCCGGCACAGCCGGGCGTAATGAAGCGCGGCCTCCGGCTGATGCCCGTCCAGATGCAGCGCGCGGCAGCCCGAGAGATTCAGGATCGGGAAGGGATGCAGATATTCGTCGTCGCGGCCGCGCAGGATGGCGCGCTTTCCGTCCTTCGGCATGATTACCGAGAGCGACGACTTGCCGATTTTCCGGACGTGGACCGAAACCTGGTAGCGGGCAGCCATGTCCAGAAACATGCGGCCGAGCCAGTCGTCTGCGACCGGCGCGATCAGGTCCGGCTTGATGCCGAGCTTCGCGCAGCAGAAAGCCGCGGTGACCGCGTTGCCGCCGAACGAAACCGCGTAATCCTCCGCCACATGCTTGTCGTCGCCGGTCGGCATGTGATCGGTGAGGAAGGTGACATCGATATAGGTGTGCCCGATAAAAAGTGCCTGCATGGTCAGCTAGCCCGCGAGTGCATTTCTTAACTCGGAAATCTTCATCGTGGCGAAATTGGAGAAGGTGTCGGACACCGCATAGGGCAGAATAATGTGATCGCGGTGACGCATCGCGCCGCAGGTATAGACCACGTTGGGCACATAGCCTTCCCGTTCGCCGGGCTCGGGACGAAGCAGCGGCTCGCGGGAACGCGCAAGCACTTTCGACGGGTCGTCCTTGTCGAGCAGCACCGCACCGATGGAATATTTGCGCACGGGGCCGACGCCGTGGGTGAGCAGCAGCCAGCCGTCGTCGAGTTCGATGGGCGAGCCGCAGTTTCCGATCTGGACGAACTCCCAGGGATGTTCCGGCTTCAGAAACGCCTTGCCGCCGTCCCACGTATAAAGATCGTCGGAGTAAATGAGATAGAGATTCTCGTTGTCCTGCCGCGCGATCATGACGTAGCGGCCGCCGATCTTGCGCGGGAACAGCGCCATTCCCTTGTTGCGCGAAGCCGAGCCGCCGAGCGGCTTCATCCGAAACGAGAGGAAGTCTTTCGTCTCGATCAGCTCTGAGCGGATGGCGCGGCCGCTATAGGCGGTATAGGTCGCGTAGAATGTTCTCTCGCCGCCGTCCGTGAATTCGACGAAGCGCGCGTCTTCGATGCCGTTGATCTGGGAGTCGGTCACCGGAAAAATGACCCGCTCGCTCAGCTCTTCGTCGGGCTGGAACACCACATCCACTTCTTCGCCGTAGCGGCCTTCGATGCGGTTCTTGATTTTGGGAACGGAAGCCAGGCGGGCGGTCGGGTCGATGGCGACGGCGCCGTCGGCGGAAATCGTGCCGGAGCGGAAGGTGAGCGACGAGATGTGTCCTTCACCGACCGCGCGAAGGCTCAGGATGAAGCGGCAGGTGTTCGGGGCGATGCCGCTTTGATCCGGATCCCGGACGATGCTCGGATTGAAGAGCGCGGAGGCTTCGAACGAATACTCGTTCAGGAAATACGCGCCGACCAGCCGGCGTCGAACGATATCGAGCTTCGCGTGAGGATCGAGGGCGTCTTCCATCTCGTCTGCCCGCGCCTCGAAGACGCTGAGCAGATTCCGGTGGCGGCCTTCGAAATTGTCGAGCACGTCGCGCAATTGCTGTTCCGCGGCGCCGGCGTCCAGCTTCAGCACCCGATCGACGATATGGTTCGCCCGCGTCTTGTCGGTTGGATTGAGGTCGCGCGGCTCAGTCGCCGGCTTGAACGGCTTGACGACTACTCTGGCCGGGTCCGGCCGCAGATAGAGGGCTTGCCGGTTCAGGAATAGGTGTTGAGACAAAGGAACTTCCTTTAGGCGTCTGCGAAGCTATGGGGCGTTCGGGAACGATGCTTACGAAATTGGACTTGGACCGATCGGTCGCCGTATCGCGCTGGAGCTGCCGCACGTCGATCAGCGCGAGCAGATAGGACAAGGTGGACTCCGCGCCGGTGTTCTCGTTGGGCCGGTCGGGGTGAAGCCCGTCCCAGCAGCGGCCCGTCTCCGAATCGATCAGCGCGCTTCTCAGGTCGTTCTCGCCCAGAAACCATCCGAATGCGAGCGTCGCCCCCGACACCCATTCTTCGGCGCCGTCGAGGCGCCATGCGGCGCCGCAGGCCGCGATCGTGGCGCAGGCTTCGACCGGCTGCTGGTCGAAGGCGGAGGGTTTTTGCCGGATATTCCCGAAACTCGTGCTGCCCACCGGCCTGAAGTGTCCGTAAGACGTGGTCTGGATCGTCATCAGCCATCGCAACGACCGGATACCGGCATCGATGTAGTCCGGCCGGTTCATGGCAATGCCGGTTTCGATCATGGCGTGCGGCAGGCGGGCGTTGTCATAGGCGAGATAGTCCTCGAACCAGCGCCAGTCGCTGGTCTGGGTCGCGGCAAACATCGCCATCAGGCGCTCGGCGAGCAGCCCGCGCATGCGCTCCGCGGGTTCGTCCTTGCCGGCCCGCCCGCAATAGGCGTTCAGCCCGAGGAGCGTGAACGCCCAGGCGCGCGGCGATGAAAACTGCTCGACCGGCAGAAGCGCGGTGCGGAAAAGCGCGGCCGCCCAGCGGCGTCGCGACAGGTTGGGGTCGTCGCTCGCGCACTTGCCCAGCGCCCACAGCGTTCTGCCGTGGCTGTCTTCCGAGCCCTGCGGCTCGAGCCAGCGGCGGTCGTAGCTCATGAAGTTGCGGAACCGGCGCGTGTCGGGATTCCAGGCGTGCTGGATGAAAGCGGCAAAGCGCGTGGTGATCTTGTCCGGCAAATGGTTTTCGCCGGAGCTGGCCAGCGCGCAGGAAAGCAGCAGCGCGCGCGCGTTATCGTCGACGCAGTATCCGTGCGCGCGGTCGGGAACCGAATGAACCGAATGCTGGATAATGCCGGTGCTGTCGCAGAGCGAAAGCAGGTGCGCGGGGCGCACTTCCGGAAGCACTCTTTTCCTGTTGCCGAGTACGATCGTATTTGACGGTCGGTTGTCCGGGCGGAACGTCTCGCGGGCATCTTCGAACACGGAGAGATAACGCTTTGCCGTCTGCGCCCAGGTCATCGAGCGGCTGTTCGCGTAGGCGCGCTTGCGCATGGCATCGCGGCGCGCGTCGTTCGTGAGCAGCACCGAAATTTCCTTGCTCAATGCCTTCGCATTGCCGAACGGCACCAGCACGCCGCGGCCGTCGGTGAGCAACTCGTTGGCGTGCCAATAAGGCGTCGAAACGACCGCTTTTCCGAGGCCGAAGCTGCACGAGAGGGTCCCCGAAGTCATCTGCGCTTCATTGAGATAAGGCGTTACGTAAACATCGCACATGGAGATGAAATCGAGCAGCGTCGGCTGATCGACGAACTGGTTGAAGAACACCACATGCTCGTCGATCTTCAACTCGCGAACCCGCGCCATCAGGCTCTCGCGATAGGCTTCGCCGTGATCGCGGACGAGGTTCGGATGGGTCGCGCCGAGAATCACGTAAACGGCGTTGGGGCAGGACTGGATGATCGCAGGCAGCGCATCGATGACATTTTCGATGCCCTTGGTGGGCGAGAGCAGGCCGAAGGTAAGGATGACGGTTTTGCCCTGAAAGCCGAGTTTGGCTTTCGCTTGCTTCGGATCGAGAAACGGAAAATCCACGATGCCGTGCGGGATGACCTCGATCTTATCGAGCGGGACATCGTGCACCGATTGCAGGAGCTCCCGGCCTTTTTCCGCCATGACGACAATCCTGGAGGAGACGTCGAGCACGCGGCGCATGGCGCTGCGCTGGGCCGCAGTGGGTTCGGCCAGCACGGTATGCAGCGTCGTCACTACCGGCATTTTCAGGCGCGTGAGCAGCTCGACGATATGGCTGCCGCCGTCGCCGCCGAAAATCCCGTACTCGTGCTGGAGCGAGACGACGTCGAAGTCTTCGCGATTCAGCAGCGCGGCCGCGTCGGCATAGTCGGAAAGCACGTCTTCGCGAACCTGAAAGCGCACGTCCGCGGGATAATCGTAGGTGGAGCCGGTGTCGTTCATCGCGACCACGCAGGTTTCCAGATCCGGCCTGAACGAGGCCACGGCGCGATGCAGATCATGGGTGAAGGTCGCGATACCGCAACGGCGCGGCAGATGGTTGCCGATAAACGCAACACGGTGGAGAGGTTTCATTGCGTTATTTCCAGACGTGTTGTTGATGGGGGTTGGGTAGATTTTGTTCATCGCGTCACTGAAGCAGCCGTGCGGCGGGCGCCGTATCCGGGTAGGCGACGAGCAACTGCACGCCGAGCGCGCCCGCACGAATTTCAACCTTGTCGGATTGCGCGAAAATGGCTTCGCCCGTCGCGATGCTGAAGGTGCCGGCGCGGGCGCTGCCGTTGATCGCGAGCAGCCAGGTTTCCTGCGTCGCATCCAGTGACCAGACCGAATTCGGCGCGAGATCGATGCTTTCGAAGACGAAATAGGGACCCGCGACGAGGACGGTGCGTTCGTCCGTAAGCCGCTTCGGCCGTGCGTGAATCCCGGCCGGGCTGGTGTCGGCCACGGCAACCGCGTTCTCGATATGAAGTTCGCGCTGCCTTCCGTAGTCGAACATCCGGAAGGTTACGTCGCTGCGCTGCTGTATCTCCGCGATGACGAGGCCGGCGCCGATCGCGTGGACGGTGCCGGCAGGCACGAAAATGGTGTCGCCGGCCGCCACGGGACGCCAAAGCACGATGCCGGGAATTTTCCCGCTCTCGATGGCGCCGCGAAGTTGCGGCGGCGTGATTTCTTCCCGCAGCCCGAGCGCGACCTTCGCGCCGGGAACCGCACTCAACACATACCAGGCTTCGGTTTTGCCGTTGGGAAAGCCGATCGATTGCGCGAAGGCATCGTCGGGATGAACCTGAATGGAAAGCGGCTGGCTCGTAAACAGAAGTTTCAGGAGCAGGGAAGGGTCTTTCGCCGCTTTACTGGACCGCTCGAACCAGATTTCGCCGATTGCGCCGTCAACCTTGGCGCTGCTCCAGGGCAGCAGATCCGAAACACCCCACGGTTTCGATAACGGGTTCGCGCGCGCGCGTTCAACGGTCAAATGTTTGGCCTCATGTAAAATCGAGCCGCGCGACCGCGTGCTTGCGGTACGGCGTCAGCCATAGGCAGGCGCACACAGCGCCTGGCCCGCGAGAAATGAGATCAGTTGTTTTGCAAGCAAATCATGCAGGATGGCGAAATGCGGTCCTGATGACGCTTATCCAAGTCTTGCGATTGCGGAACTTGTAACACGCCACTAAGGCCGCAATCTGTTCAATAGCGCTCTATCGGCGAACGGGAGCAGATTTGGCGTCGAACAACTGGCTTTCGTTCGGTTTTCAGTTTCGTGCCGTCGAAACCGCTCCTGCCTTCGATTGCAGCGGATCGATCAACGGGCATCCCGACCGGATTGCGAGTGATCGAACGCCTTTCGTTGCCCGGAATCCCTCATCGGGGCGGCGAAGCAAAGCGCGGGCCCGCGAAATTGCGCGCAGTCGCTTATTAAGCATTTGTTTTCATGAGATAAATCCGGCAGTGCGGGCCATTGACTCCTTCTTAGGAGAAGTGGAACATATAGTGAACATAGAAACGAGAAAGCCATGCCGCGTGCTTCCATTTCCACGCTGCGAGAGACGATTGCCCGCATCGAGGCGGCAGGCATTTCGCTCGCGGAGAAAAACAGAAGAGTGCCGCTCGGCCATGCCGGCGCCGACGCGGCGCTTGCAGGCGGCATCCTGCCCGGCACGCTGCATGAGATTTATGCAGGCGAACGCGACGGCGTTTCCGCTTCCGCTTTTGCCGCGATGCTGGTGTTGCGCGTCACCAGTCCGCGCAGCTTCATTATATGGATACGGCAGGATTTCACCGCGCACCCATGCGGGGAGCTTTCGGCGCAAGGCCTGTCCGACCTCGGGGCCGATCCCGACCGCTTCCTGCTGGTGAAGACCAGAAATGCAGTGGAAGCGCTGCGCGCCGCCGCCGATGCGCTTTCCTGCAAGACGCTCGGCGCGGTGGTGCTGGAAGTCTGGCAACAACCGAAATCGCTCGACCTGATCGCCTGCCGCAAGCTCACGCTGCGCGCTGCCGCGTCCGGCGTCACGGTTTTTATCCTTCGCATTGCCGCGTCCGAAGTCCTGCCGAGCACGGCCGAGACGCGCTGGTTCATCCGGTCGGAACGCACGCCGGATTTTGTCGGGGATTGGGGAAATCCTCTGTTCGAAGCAACGCTTGCACGCAACCGGCATGGGCAGACCGGCGCGTGGGCGATGGAGTGGAGTTGTGATGCCCGCGTATTCGGAGAAATCCCGCAGAATTCTCGCGCTCGACTTTCCGGTGCTGCCCATCGACCGCATCAGGCGGAACCGGAAACGCCGGGGAGAAGCGCCAGCGGCTGATCTGCCGCTGGTCGTCGTCGCGAAGATCGAGAATGCGCTGCAACTGACGGCGGTGGATGAACGCGCGGCGCGCGATGGCCTGCATCCGGGCCTGCCGCTTGCGGACGCGCGTGCGCGCGTGCCCGCGCTCGAGGTCGTCGAAGCGGATGACGGAGCCGATCGCGCGCTGATGGAAGCAATCGCCGACTGGTGCGATCGCTTCACGCCGCTGGTGGCGGTCAATCCTCCCGATGGCCTTCTGCTCGACATCAGCGGCTGCGCGCATCTCTTCGGTGGCGAAGCGGCGATGCTGCGCATGATCCGCGATTTTATGCGCGGGCAGGACATTCTCGTGGAGGCGGCAATTGCCGGCACCGCGGTCGCGGCCAACGCGCTCGCAAAAGGCGCGAGCGGATGCATCGTCGGGAGCGGCGACGAGGCCGCCGCAGTTTCGGCACTTCCCGTCGCCGTGCTGAATATCGACGACAGGATCGTTTATGCGCTGAAGCGTGCCGGGCTGAGAACGATCGGGGAGGTCGCAAGCCGTTCGTCTTCCGAACTGACCGCGCGTTTTGGCGCCGCCTTCGCGTTTCTTCTGGGGCAGGCGCTTGGCCGGAACGGGCAGCCGATAACGCCCCGGCGGCCCGTGCCCGATTACGTCGCCGAGCGGCGTTTTGCCGAGCCGGTTACGACGGCGGAAGTCGTCGGCCGCACGATTGCTTCGCTCGCCGCCACGCTGGAGGGATTGCTCGAGGAGCGCGGGCAGGGCGCGCGCAGGCTGGAGGCGTCTTTCTTCCGTACCGATGGCGCTGTTCGGCATATCGTCCTCGATACCGGAAAGCCGCTGCGCGATGCCGCTGCGATTTCCGCCTACTATGCGGAGCGCCTCGAAGTGCTTCGCGATCCTCTCGATCCCGGCTTTGGCTTCGACCTGATCCGGCTCTCTGCGCTTGCAACGGAAACGCTCGAATATCGCGCGGCCGAATTTGATTCCTCGCAGGACGAACGCGAAATCGCGGGACTGATCGACCGGCTTTGCGCGCGCTTCGGCGCGAACCGGGTGACCAGGTTTCTTTCGCTCGATACCCACATTCCGGAATATGCCGCCGCCTTTTGCCCGGCGCAGCGCGGGATGAGCAAGAACGCCTGGCCGCAGATGCGGCTGGAGCGCGAGACGCCGCGCCGCCCGCTGCACATGCTTTCGCCGCCGGAGCCGATTCAAAGCACATTCATCGATATTCCCGACGGCCCTCCAAAACGCTTCGTCTGGCGCCGCGCCACGCACCAGATCGTGAAGTCCGAGGGGCCGGAACGGATCGCGATGGAATGGTGGCGAGACGCGCAGGCGAAGACGCGGGACTATTTCTGCGTCGAGGACGAGGAAGGCCGGCGCTTCTGGCTTTACCGCGACGGGCTTTATAATCGGGAGACGAACGAGCCGCGCTGGTTCATGCACGGACTATTCGCATGAACGCGCCCTCCGTGCCTTATGCCGAAATCGGCGTGACCACGAATTTTTCGTTTTTGCGCGGCGCGTCGCATCCCCAGGAATATGTCGCGCGGGCAGCAGAGTTTCGTCTCTCGGCAATCGGCATTGCGGACCGCAATACGCTTGCGGGTGTCGTGCGCGGCTTTGCGGCACTCGAAAGCGGCAAGCTGCCCGGCCCGCCGCCGAAATACCTCGTCGGCACAAGACTGGTTTTTGCCGACGGCACGCCGGACATCCTTGCGTACCCGAAGCATCGCGAAGCCTATGGCAGGCTTTGCCGCCTTCTTACGAAGGGCAAGCTGGCCACGAGGGAAAAAGGAAGTTGCGTCCTTGGATTGGAGGACCTGCTCGAATTTCGTTTCGGCATGCAACTCGTCCTCATGCCGCCGGAACGATGGGACGAGGACACGACGCGGCTGCTCGACAGGGTTCAGGCTGCCAATGCAGGCAATGTCTGGCTTGCCGCCTCGATGTTGCGGCGGGGAGCCGACCGGCGCCGGCTGCAACAGCTAGTGACGATTTCCTCGAAATACGGCGTGCCGCTGCTCGCGACCAACGACGTGCTTTATCATTCTCCCGAGCGCCGCCCGTTGCAGGACGTGCTCACTTGCATCCGGGAAAAGACCAATATCGAAAAGGCCGGGCGGCTTCTCGAAGCCAATGCCGAGCGGCATCTGAAGCCCGGCGCTGAAATGGCACGGCTTTTTTCCGACGCGCCGGAGGCGATTACGCAGACGCTGCGCTTTGCCGACGGCATCGGCTTTTCGTTGAAGGAATTGAAATATCAATATCCCGACGAGCCGGTGCCGCCGGGAAAAACCGCCGACGGGCATTTGTCCGATCTGGCGTGGGAGGGGGCGAGAAAATTTTATCCTGCCGGGGTGCCCGAGAAAGTGAGAAACAGCCTCGCGAACGAGCTTGCGCTGATCGCAGAGCTGGAGTGCCCGCATTATTTTCTCACCGTTCACGACATCGTCCGCTTCGCGAAATCGCAGGGAATTTTATGCCAGGGGCGGGGTTCGGCTGCGAACTCCTCGGTCTGCTATGTGCTCGGCATAACCGCGGCGCAGCCCGACAAGACCGAGCTTCTGTTCTCGCGCTTTCTGTCGCGAGAGCGCAAGGAGCCGCCCGATATCGACGTGGATTTCGAGCACGAGCGGCGCGAAGAGGTGATGCAATATGTCTTCGGGCGCTATGGGCGACACCGCGCGGGGATTGCCGCGACCGTCATCCATTACCGGCCGCGCAGCGCGATCCGCGATGTCGGCAAGGCGCTGGGACTTACCGAAGACGTCACCGCCGCGCTCGCGAACACGGTCTGGGGAAGCTGGGGTAGCGGAATCCCCGAGCGGAACATCCGGCAGGCCGGGCTTGATCCCGAGAACGAAGCGATCCGGCAGGCGACGAAACTTGCAACCGTATTGATCGGCTTCCCGCGGCATCTTTCGCAGCATGTCGGCGGCTTCGTGCTGACGCAGGATCGTCTGGACGAGATGGTGCCGGTCGGCAATGCCGCGATGGACGACCGCACCTTCATCGAATGGGACAAGGACGACATCGATTATCTCCGGATCATGAAGGTCGACGTGCTGGCGCTCGGAATGCTGACCTGCGTCCGCAAGGCATTCGATCTTCTGAAGCTGCACAAGAATATGCCCCTCACGATCCAGCAGGTTCAGCGCGAAGAGGACCCGCAGGTTTACGCCATGCTGTCGCGTGGCGAATCGCTGGGCGTGTTTCAGGTCGAGAGCCGGGCGCAGATGAACATGCTGCCGCGGCTGAAACCGGCCTGTTTCTATGACCTCGTCGTCGAGGTCGCGATCGTGCGGCCCGGCCCGATCCAGGGCAATATGGTGCACCCATATTTGAAGCGGCGGAAAGATCCCACGCTCGTCAGTTATCCGTCGCCCGCGCCCGAGCACGGCCCCGCGAACGAACTGGAAGGCGTGCTCAAGCGCACGCTCGGCGTTCCGCTGTTTCAGGAACAGGCGATGCAGCTTGCGATCACCGCCGCGAAATTCACCGACGAAGAGGCAAACGGCTTGCGCCGCGCGATGGCGACCTTTCGCAATGTGGGCACGATCTACGATTACGAAGGCATGTTCGTGGAAGGGATGGTGCGGCGGGGCTATGAGCGCAAATTCGCCGAAGCCTGCTTCAAGCAGATCGAAGGCTTCGGCAGTTACGGCTTTCCCGAAAGCCACGCCGTCAGCTTTGCCATCCTCGTTTATGTTTCCTCATGGCTGAAATGCCATCACCCCGAAGCGTTCTGCTGCGCCATCCTGAATTCGCAGCCGATGGGGTTCTATACGCGCGCAAGCCTGGTGCGGGACGCCCGCCAGAACGGCGTGGAAGTGCGCGAGGTGGATGTCAATTTCAGCGAGCAGGACAACATCCTCGAGCCGGCGAGCGGAAAATTCGCATTGCGCCTCGGCTTCCGGAATGTCGATGGTTTCCAGGATAAATGGGAACAGAAGATCCTCGCATGCCGCCGGAGCCGCTTCGTCTCGCTCGAGAATTTCGCGCAGCGCACGCGGCTTCCGAAGAGCGCAATTCTGCTGCTCGCCGACGCGGACGGCTTTCGCTCGGTCGGGCTCGACCGGCGGGCGGCACTCTGGGCCGCGCGACGGCTGCCCAATGATGAAACCTTGCCTTTGTTTGCGGCGCTGGAGGAGGAGGAATATCCGCCGGAACAGATCATGCCGCTGCCGGCCATGACGCTGCCCGAGCATGTCGTCGCGGATTATCAAACCAGCGGCTTGTCGCTGAAAGGCCACCCGATGCAATTTCTGCGCGACCTTTTTGCGCGGGAAGGGGCCTGTTCCTGTCTTGCGGCGACGGAATCAAGGAACGGAAGCTATATCCGTTGCGCGGGCGCCGTGCTCGTCCGCCAGCGGCCGGGGACTGCAAAGGGCGTCGTCTTCATGACGATCGAAGATGAAACCGGCATTGCGAATATCGTGGTCTGGCAAAAGGTGTTCGAACGGTTCCGGAAGGAAGTGATGGGTGCGCGGCTCGTGCTGGTCGAAGGCCGGATTCAAAAGAGCGAGGAAGGGGTCGTGCATCTCGTCGCCGAGCGCCTGGAGGATCGCACCGTCGAGTTGAAGCGGCTGTCCGAAGCGAATGCGCCGTTGCCGCCGAGCCGCGTGGATGAGGCGTCGCGCCCGCAGCAGGATCACCGCTCGCCGCGGCACCCGCGCAATATCAGGATACTGCCGAAATCCAGGGACTTTCACTGATCGCGAACCGGCGCCGTGGCGGCCGTCCCGCCATGCCGGCAATCGTCGCCCTATTTCTTCGGCTTGTCGTCCTCGAACAGAATTCGCTCCGAGGCGCCGTCGAGGTCGTCGTATTGCCCGTCCTTGAGCGACCAGATGAAGGCGACGAGCCCGGTCAGGCCCAGCGCCAGCGCGATAGGGATGAGATAGAAGAAATCGGTCATGCCGCGCCGTTCGTTTCCACCGGCCGCAACGCGGGCGCCTGGCGCTGCGCCTGCCGGAACGGCTTGCCGCCGCCAAGCCGCAAGGCATTCGCGATCACGATGAGCGAAGACACCGACATCGCAATCGCCGCGATCAGGGGCGTAACGAAGCCCGCGATTGCGATCGGCATCGCAATCGCATTGTAGATGACGGCGAGCAGCAGGTTCTGCCGCACGAGCGTTCTCGCGTTCCTCGCGATTGCGATTGCGCCGGGCACCGCCAGCAGGCTTTCGTGCAGGAACACGAGATCGGCGGCGTTGCGCCCGACATCGGCGGCGGTGGCGGGCGCCATCGAGGCATGTCCCGCGGCGAGGGCGGGCGCATCGTTCAGCCCGTCCCCGATCATCAGGACTTTTCTGCCTTCCGCTTCCAGGGCCGTGATGCGGGCGGTTTTCCCGACCGGAGTCAGATGCGCGAGATAGGGCACGCCGAGCGCCTGCGCGATCTGCTTCACGGGCTGCTCGCGATCGCCCGAAAGGATTTCGACCGGAAGTCCTTGCGCGGTCAGAAGTTCGACCGCCTGTTTGGCGTCGCGCCGCAGCCGGTCGCTGAATTCGAACGACGCAAGCAGTTTCCCGTTGCGGCTCAACACGACGCTCGCGGATTCCGAAACCGGCACCGTTCCGGCATCGTCAAGCGCCCATTCGCGGCGCCCAAGCCGGAACACCGCATCCTCGATCTTCGCCTCGATCCCGTTGCCGGCATGCTCGGAGATCGCCGCCGGCGCGATCGTCCGCTTCCGCGCCGCCGCTGCCGCGAGCGCGCGCGAGTAAGGATGGCGCGAATGCGCGGCAATTCCGGCGGCGAGGGCGAGCGTATCGGCATCGGTCGCTTCCGGATCGACGAGTTGCGCATTGCCGGTGGTGAGCGTTCCGGTTTTGTCGATCAGCACGGTGTCGATTTCGGCCAGCCGCTCGAGGCCGCCGCCGTCTTTCACCATGATGCCGCGCTCGAAAAGCCGCCGCGCCGCCATGACCTGCACCATGGGCACCGCGAGCCCAAGCGCGCAGGGGCAGGTGATGATGAGCACCGCAACCGCAATCGTAATGGCGCGGTGCAGGTCGCCGGTCGCGAACATCCAGCCTGCGAAGGTCAGGAATGCCGCGAGGTGAACCACCGGCGCGTAGAGCCGCGACGCGCGATCCGAAATGCGCCGGTAGCGGGAGCGGCCGGATTCCGCGGCCTCCATCATGCGGACCATGTCGGCGAGGAAGGAGTCCTTCGCCGCCGCGGTCGCGACCACCGTCAGCGGCCCCGTCAAGTTCAGCATGCCGGCGCGCAACAATTCGCCCTTGCTTGCGGCGCGCGGCGCGCTCTCGCCCGAGATCAGCGAGCAGTCGAGATCAGAGCTTCCGGCCGCGATGCTGCAATCGACGGGAATGCGGTCGCCCGGCGCGATCCGCAAGGTCATGCCCGGCGCGATTTCCTGAATGGGGAGATAGCGCTCCGAGCCGTCCGCCTGCACCACGTAGGCGCCCCGCGCGGCAAGGCGGGCAAGACTCTTGACCGCAACCCGCGCCCGGTCGCGCATCACGTAATCGAGCGTGCGGCCGATGAGCAGGAAAAACAGCAACGACACCGATGCATCGAAATAGGCGTGCGGCCCGCGATGCACGGTTTCGTAAAGGCTCAGGCCGAACGCGAGCAGCACGCCGATCGAGATCGGCACATCCATGTTCGTTCGCCCGTGCCGAAGCGCATTCCACGCGGAGCGGAAAAAGATGCGGCCGGAATAGGCCAGCGTCGGCAGCGCGATGACCGCCGAAATCCAGTGGAAGAGGTCGCGCGTTTCCGCGGCGGCGCCCGACCAGACCGAAACCGACAGCAGCATGATGTTGCTCGCGGCAAAGCCCGCGACCGCGAGGGCGCGGATCATTTCGGTCAGGCCGTCGTCTTTGCTGTCGGCGCCGGAGTCGTGAAGGTGCGCGTCGAAGCCGATGGTCTTCAGCGCGTCGAGAAGCGGCGGCGGATTGCTGCCTTTCCAGGTGACGGAAGCCCGTTTGGTGGAAAGATTAACGCGCGCGGCCTCCACGTCCGGCAGCGCCGCAAGCGTGCGTTCGATGCGCTGGACGCAGCCGCCGCAATGAATCCCCGGAACCGAAAGGCTGGTCTCGTGAAGCCCGCCGCGCACCGCGCGGCTCGCGAGCAATATTTCATCGGCCGCGGAGCGGTGGGCAGGTAGATCGGGTGTTTCCCGATCGGCAACGCAGCAACTCATCGGCAGGCCCGTCCTTGGTTCGATCTACGGCGCAGCCGGGTATCGGATCGCCCGGTACGCATGCCAGGTGCCATGACCGATCACGGGAAACACGACGATCAGGGCGAGCAGCCCCGTGGCGAGGCTGACGAGAAAGAGAACGAGGGTGATCGCACCCCACACCAGCATCACCGGCAGGTTGTTCCACACCAGCGCGACGCTCGTGCCCATCGCGGTAAAGGCATCGACCCGCTCGTTGAGCTGCATCGGAATCGAGAAGGCGCTGATCGCGAAAGAGAACGCCGCGAACAGCCCGCCGATGGCGCCGCCCACGAAAAGCATCGCAAGGCCGGTCGGCGTCGTGAACAGCATGGCAGCGATGTGGTCGAGGCCGGGAAACGGCCGCAAGCCGAAGAACAGCGCATAGACGATGACGGCCGCGCGCATCCAGAGCAGCATCAGCAGGCACAGCAGCACGCCCGTGAACAGCAATTGTCCGCCGGACATCGGGCGCACGAAAATCATCTGCATCAGCGAGGATCGCCCGCCCGCGGCCAGCTTGCGGCTTTTCTCGTAAAGGCCGATGGCGACCAGCGGCCCCACGATCATGAATCCCGCGAAGGCCGGAAACAGGATGAAATCCCATCCGAGCGTGAACAGGATGGTCACGACGGCGATGGAGACGGCGAAGACGAGCACGCCATAGGCCAAGCTTTGCAGCGGATCGACCGTGAGGTCGCGCCAGCCGGCCGCGAGCCAGCCGAACGCCGCCGCAGGCGCGAGATTCTTGCTCCAGACATTTTGCTTCGGCGTTGGCGGAACGAGGGCGGGGATCGTTGTCATATCTGTCTCACGTGGCGAGGTGCTGCGCCGTTATCCGGGCCGGCAGGAAGATTTGGCTGCGCTGAAATGCTGGCCGTCGCCTTCGCCCTGGCGGGTATGTGCGACGCATTCGGGCTGCGAGATCATTGCGACATAGACGAGGTGCGCATTGGCGGCGAGAAGCAGCGCGATGCCTGCGCCCGCGGCAATCCAGATCAGTCTCTTCTGTTGCGTTGTCGCGGCCATGCTTCGCCTCACGGCTGTTTCGCGCGCAGGTCGAGGAGATAAAGCACGAGGATCTTGCGGTCGGTGGCGGAGAGCCTCGCTTCCCATGCCGGCATGTGGCCCTTGCGGCCGTTCCAGACAGTATCGAGGATGGACTGATGGTCGCCGCCGTAGATCCAGATCGGGTCCGTCAGGTCCGGCGCGCCGAGCGAAACTTTCCCTTTCCCGTCGTCGCCGTGACAGGCCGCGCACTGGGCGGCGAAAAGCTTTCTTCCTTCTTCGCGCTTTTCCGCGGGCGTCTGCTTTAGCGCGCGCTCGTCCGAAAGCCCCTGAATATACGCGATCACGGCATCGATCTGCTGGCGCGAAAGCGCCTGCGTCCGCCCGTAGCCGAGCATTTCGGAATTGCGCGTCTTGGGATGGTCGGCGTTGATGCCGACGCGAATGGTTTCCGCGAGCGTTTCCGGATCGCCGCCCCACAGCCAAGCGCTTGCAGTCAGGTCGGGAAATCCCTTGCTGCCTTTCGCATTCAGCCCGTGGCAGACGGCGCAGTTGTCGCCGAACAGCGTCTGTCCCGAATGACGAACGATGGTCATCAGCTCGGGGTTGGCCTGAATGGCGGCGTAGCTTTCGGTTTCGATGCGCTTGGTCCAGGCCGCGCGTTCGAGATCGGCCTGCTTCAGCGCGTTCTCCACCGTCGTCCGCTGGTCGATGCCGAGCAGGCCCTTGGTGTAGCTCACGCCGAGCGGCCAGGCCGGCATCAAAATCCAGTAGACCACCGAGAACAGCGCAGTCGTGATGAGGAAGAAATAAACCAGCCGGGGCACCGGCGTGTTCAGTTCCTTGATCCCGTTCCACTCATGGCCGGTGGTCGTATAGCCGGTGTGCGGATCGCGCTCGCTTACTGCCATGGCTTGTCTTCGCTTTCGAGAATGGATTTGGCAGCGCGCTGGAACGGCTCCTTGTTCGACGGCCAGAAAGTGTAGGCGAGGACGGCAATCGACAGCCCGACCAGATAAAAAAGACCGTATGATTTCGAGAACCACACCAGCGTGTTGTGATCGAAGGGCATCACTTGTTCTCCGCGACCGGCGTGTTTGCGATGTCGGTGAGCTTGCCGAGAATCTGTAGATAGGCCACCAGCGCATCCATCTCGGTGACGACGCCGGGCTCGCCGTCGAAAGCGCGGACGTTGGTCGCGTTGCCGTAGCGCTTGACGACGCCTTCGGCGTAGGGCGAGTCCGGCGTGGCCTGTCCATAGGCGTCGGCAATCGCATTCGCGATCATCTCGTCGGTGTAGGGCACGCCCACCGCGCGCATGGCTTTGAGGTGGCCGCTGAGATCGTCGACGCGCAGCGTGATCCGTTGCAGCCACGGATACGAAGGCATGATCGATTGCGGCATCACCTGCCGCGGATTGATCAGATGCGCGACATGCCATTGATCGGAATACTTGCCGCCGATCCGCGCCAGGTCCGGCCCGGTGCGCTTCGAGCCCCACAGCATCGGGTGGTCGTATTTGGATTCGACCGCCCGTGAATAGGGGCCGTAGCGGTGAACCTCGTCGCGCAGCGTGCGGATCATCTGCGAATGACAGGCGTAGCACCCGTCGCGGATATAGATGTTGCGGCCCGCCAGCTCGAGCGGCGTGTAGAGGCGCATGTTCGGCGCGCTCTCGACCGTGTTGTGAATGGTGAAGAGCGGCGCGATTTCGACGAGCCCGCCGATGCTGGCGACGCCGATGATGGCCAGCACGAAACCGATCGCCTTGCGTTCCAGCTTGTAGTGAAAACCAAACATTTCGTTACTCTCCAGGCTGGAGTCTGGCGCCGGCGAGAATGGCGTCCGGCTGTCCGTCGACGCGCTCGCCGGAAGTTTGCGGCGCGTTGCGAATGGTCATCCAGATATTGTAGCAACCCACCACCGCACCGATCAGGAAGAACATCCCGCCGACGGCGCGCGCGACGTAATAGGGCCGCATGGCGACGACGGATTCGATGAAGGAATACGTGAGCGTGCCGCTTTCGCTATAGGTGCGCCACATCAGGCCCTGGATGATTCCGGAGTTCCACATCGCGAAGACATAGATAAGGGTGCCGATCAGCGCGAACCAGAAATGCACTTCGACGAGGCGCGCGGAATACATGCCCTCGCGCTTCCACAGCCACGGCACCGAGGCGTAGATCGCGCCGAAGGTGATCATCGCGACCCAGCCGAGCGCGCCGGCGTGAACATGCCCGACCGTCCAGTCGGTATAGTGCGAGAGCGAATTGACCGAGCGGATCGCCATGAACGATCCTTCGAACGTCGAGATGCCGTAGAACACCGCCGCCACCATCATGAAGCGGAGCGTGGCGTCGTCGCGGACCTTGTCCCACGCGCCGTTCAGCGTCAGCAGCGCGTTGGCGGCGGAGGCCCACGACGGCACCAGCAGCATCACCGAGAAGGTCATGCCGAGCGTCTGCACCCAGTGCGGCAGCGCCGTGTAATGCAGGTGGTGCGAGCCCGCCCACATATAGAAGAAGGTGATGCCCCAGAAGCTGATGATCGACAGGCGATAGGAGAAGATGGGGCGGCCGGCGCGCTTCGGCAGGTAGTAATACATCATGCCGAGGAAGCCCGCGGTCAGGAAGAACGCGACGGCGTTGTGGCCGTACCACCATTGCGTCATCGCATCCTGCACGCCGGAAAAGATCGAATAGCTCTTGGCGTTACCAAACGAAACCGGAACGGCGAGGTTGTTGACGATGTGCAGAATGGCAACGACCAGAATGAAGGCCATGTAGTACCAGTTCGCGACGTAGATGTGCGGCTCCTTCCGCCGCACCAGCGTCCGCAGATAGATGATGAAGTACGTGACCCAGACGACGACGAGCCAGATGTCGGCGTACCATTCGGGCTCCGCATATTCCTTCGACTGGGTGATGCCCATCAGGTAGCCGCTGACGGCGAGCACGCAAAAAAGGTTGTATCCCGCGAGCACGAACCACGGGCTGAGCTGGTCGGGCAGGCGCGCGCGCGAGGTCCGCTGCAATACATAAAGAGAGGTCGCGATCAGCGCGTTGCCGCCGAAGCCGAAAATCACCGCGGTGGTGTGAACCGGCCGGATGCGTCCGAAACTGGCCCAGGGCGCATCGAAGGTGAGTTCGGGAAATACCAGCAGCCATGCGACCCAGTCGCCGACGAACAGCCCCAAAACCGCCCAGCCCATCGCGAGGATGATCCCGGCCTTGGTCGGATCGTCGAAATAGCTTTCGAGGCGGCTCGCGGGCGGTTCCGGCGCGTAATACTTCGCGATGATGGCAAAGGCGCAAAACAGGCCCGAAACCACGACGATCCCGCCGTGAATCCCGAGCGGATCGCCTTTTCCAGCGACCGCCATCGCGAGGCCGCACAGGATTACCGCCCCGGCAATCAGAAGACCAAGTTGCCGTTCGTCTTTTGTAAGTTGCGCGAGCATAGGACCCAATTGCCGATGTTGATGGTCACATCACTGGAGAGAATGCGGAAAAATCCACTGCTTCTATTCAATGCATTTGGGGCGAGGGGTTTTGATCTAAATCAACTGAGGACCGCAAAAGCCGGGCTTGCTGTGCGTAAGTGGCGCCCCCGGGCGACGCCCGCGCTTGGGGCGTGCCTGTTTGCGCGCGCCGGTTACCGGCCGCGCGGCTCGCGCGTCAGAAAGCCGCCGACGAAGCGCGGAAGTTCCGGCGCCGCGAGAATGCGCCGATGCCCGTAATCGGCGGTCTTTATCAGCGTGGACCCCGCACATAGCGCGTGGATGCGGTCGCCATCGCGGTGCGGAACCAGCCGGTCGCGCTCGTCGTAGATCAACAGCAGATCGTCCCCGGCGCCCGCGAAGCTGCCGCCCTTTGAGAGGTCATGCCACGGAATGCCGAAGTCGTCGCCAAGGTGCGCGGCATAGCGCGCCATGACGCGCGCGTTCGGACCAAATCCTTCTTCGGCGAAATTGATCGACGGAAACGGGTAGGACGGCGAGCATATGCAAACGTAACGCTGCGCCTTGATGCGGCCCTGCCGTCGCGCCGCCATCAGCGTCGTGCCGCCCGATGAATGGCCGACATAGGCATGGACGTCGCTCCGCAACGAGTTCGTTAGCGCTTCGACATCCCGAAGAAAGTATTTGAACCGCGTGAAGCGCTTCGTGGTGTCGCCGTGCCCGGTGACATCCAGCGCAACGCATCGGTATCCCTGCGCCGCGAGGTTCGCGGCGAGCGGTGCCATCTGCGCCGCCCGGCCGCTCCAGCCATGCACGAGGATTACGAGAGGTCCCGCGCCCCACTCGAACGCGGCGTTCCTACCATTCGGCCCGTATCGGAGCGGTTTCGCGAGCGCCATTGCGTCCACTTCGGGCGGCGACAACGCGACGTCCTGCGTCTTGCCGGTCAGTGCGCGCAGCAGGCGATAGCCGAGCGCATCGGGAAGCACTTTCAGGAGCTGGCGGGCGACATTTCCTGTCATGGATTGTGCTGTGCTGACGAATGCCGCCCCGGCAGGTTGCGCATATCGTCATAGCGAATATTCTTGCAGGCGTCTTGTTCGTATGCGGCGACGCTGCGAACAGCTACAGGAAGAAAGTTCATGAAGCCCGCGGTACCGATAGATGTAGACGAACATACCGGCATCTGGACGACGGACGGCATGCCGATGGTTTACATGCCAAGGCATTTCTTCCTGAACAACCATGCGGCGGTCGAGAAGGCGCTGGGCCGCGAGGTTTATGCGAAGCAGCTCTATGATGCCGGCTATCTGTCGGCCTGGCAGTGGTGTGAGCGCGAGTCGGTTACCCACGGGCTACGCGGCGTTGACGTATTCCGTCATTATATGAGGCGCGTGTCGCAGCGGGGCTGGGCGCAGTTCAGTATCGTAACGGTCGACGAGGATACGGGTGCCGCCGTCGTGCGCCTCGAAAATTCGATCTTCACGTTTCAGGAGCCGCGCCCGGCGGATCGCACGGCCTGTTACATGTTCGCGGGCTGGTTTCCGGGCGCGCTGGAGTGGGCCGGCCGGAACACCGGGAAGAAGTGGAAGCTGGCGAGCACGGAAGTGCAGTGTTCATGCGAGGGAACGCATGACCACTGCCTGTTCGATGTGACCCCGGTATGAGCGCTTCCGATCGCAGGGCCTAGGGGTTGGGCGGAATCGCGTTGGGGTCTTTCACGCGCAAGACGAAATGATCGAGTTGTGGCTCATAGACCTTCCAGAGCCGCTGCAGTTCGCCGACCGGGTCGTCGTGGTCGTCGACCCTGAGATTGATCTCCGGGAAAAAGTCGGCTTCGTTCGCAACCAGAAGGGTGGCTGAGCGCACGGGACTGGTTTCCCCGCCGGCATCCAGACCCGCGACGAGCGAATCGAGCAACCGGTCGGCGATATGCGCGCCCGGACGTTTTCCGAAACCCTCGACCATGCGCTGCGGCAGTTCCGACGATACCAGCAGATTGCCGATCGAAACGCATTCCGGTCCTTCGTAGCCGCCATGTTTCGATACGATGCTGTTTCCGGAAAAATGCGCGGTCCGGCCTTCCTTGTCGACGACCGCAAGCTGCCGCCAGCCGATCACATGGCCGGTGCGCACAAGTTCGTCGATCGTTTCCTGCGCATTCATGCCCTTTTCGAGAAGGTCGAGACCGCGCGGCCCGAGACGCGGATCGGTGCGGTTCTGCGTCAGCACCGCGCCGACGCCGCCGCGCACGAACGGGCAGCGCGCGCCGACGGCGACGCTTGCCGTCGTGATGGCGACGCCGAACATGCCTGTGCGGTTGCAACGGGCGGCAAGGGAGAATGTCATGATGATTTCCTGCTGCTACTTTGAACGGCCCGTCATGCAGCGCGGCTGCATCCGGTGCCGATCTTGTGAAAACTGCGCTGCGCATAGACCAGCGGCGGTTCGTTGGTGACTTCCGCGGCGATGACCTCGCCGAGCACGATGATGTGGTCGCCTGCTTCGACGCGCTGGCGCACGACACATTCGAGCTGCGTGCAGGCGCCTTCGATGAGCGGAACGCTCGTGCGCCCGAAGCGGAACGGCACGTCGCCGAATTTGTTGCCGCTCGATTTCGCGAAATGGCGCGCGAGTTCCGCCTGATTTTCGGACAGGATCGAAACCCCGAAATACACGCCTTTGCCGAGCTCGTCGTTGCAGGCGCTCGTGCGCGAAATGCAGACCAGCACGATGGGCGGGGTCATCGAAACCGAAGAAAAAGCGCTGACGGTAATGCCGCGGAACCTGCCCTCGGCGTCACGAAGACCAATCACGGTCACGCCCGAAGCGAAGGTGCTCATGGCATCGCGAAATTTTTGGTCATCCATGATTTAGGTCATTGCATCCTGTATACTGTATACAGTACCATCCCGCCCTCGGGCCGGTCAATGGTCCGCGCGCGAAAGGAACGGAAAATGGATTTCAATCTGACCGAGGAACAACGGAAGCTTGTCGCGATCGCGCGAGAAGTCAGCCAGCCATTTGCGGCCCGTTCTCTCGGTTACGATCACGATGCGGCCTTTCCGAAGAAGAACTTCCAGGAGTTGAAGGACGCCGGCCTTCTGAAGATGACCGTGCCGAAGCAGTACGGCGGTCATGGCCTCTGGCAGGATCGGAACTACCTGGCCTTCTATCTGGTGCTTGCGGAGATCGCCCGGCAGTGCAGCTCCACCGCGCAACTGCTTCAGGTGCATAGCCACGGTGTCGGGATCGTCGCGCGCGCCGGCACCGAGCAGCAGCTCAAGCGCTATATGCCGGCCGTTGCCGAAGGCGGCAGCCTGTTCGCTTCCTGCGGCAGCGAAGCCTCCGTCCGCAAGGGCGGCGCGGAAGGTTTCGATGCGGTTCTGAAGCGCAAGGGCAATGCTTATTCGCTGACGGGCTTCAAGGGTTTCGCATCTCTTGCATCCGACGCGGATTTCTACGTGATCTGGACGCTCCTCGAAGGCACCCAGAAAATGGAAGACGGCATGGTCTTCGCCGTGGTGCCCAAGGGCCGCGAGGGCGTGCGCCTCGAAAACAACTGGGACACCTTCGGCATGCGGCCGACGGTGAGCTGGAACATCCATCTGCAGGATTGCCCGGTCGCGGAAGACGAAGTGGTGGGCGGCCCCGGCGACTGGGTGCAGCGCGATCCGCGCACCTTCACGCTCGGCTTCGCCTCCAATCACATCGGTTCCGCCTGGGGCGTCTACGATTTCATCAACGACTACTTCTCGAAGAGAGAAGACCTGCGCTCCCAGCCGACCGCGCAAGTGGAATTCGGCGATGCGGAAGCGAAAATTCAGGCGGCGGAAGCGCTGCTTTATCGCGCCGCGTGCTTGTGGGAGAGCGGCGACTACGAAGCGGCCGAGTTGATGTCGATGCGCACGCTGCATCTGGCGAAGCAGGCCGGGCTCGGAATCGCGACCAAGGCGTTCGATCTCTGCGGCGCGCGCTCGACCTTCAACGATCAGCGCCTCGGCATGTTCTACCGCGACATGCGAACCTTCACGCTTCATTTCCGTGAAGATCGCCTCTTGCAGATGCTTTCGACCGCGCTGATGGGCGGCGAGTTCCACGCCAAGCAGCGCTATGGAAGGCGGCTGCCGGCGGCGCAGGCAGCCAGTACCGCGGCCTAGTCAAATGCTCGGCGATCCTGCTGCGACCGACCTGGCAATAAAACGCGAACGTCTTGTCGCGTTGGCCAGCGAGTCCGTCAGGGTCAAAAGCTATGGCGGCAACGAAGACAGGATTTCCGATCTGATGGCGCAGTGGCTGTCGGAGACAGGGCTCGAAGTCGAGAGGCAGCAGGTTGCGCCCGGCCGGTTCAACGTTATCGGCACCTGGCGCGGCGGAAATGGCCCGTCGTTCATGTACAACGGCCACATGGACACCAATCCGGCCGGCGAAGGCTGGACGAAGGATCCGCTCGGCGGCGAGGCTGACGACGAGTTCGTCTACGGCATTGGCATCAGCAATATGAAATCCGCCAATGCGAGCTTTCTTCACTCCGTGGAGGTGCTGCGCGAAACCGGATTCAAGCCGCAAGGCGATCTTGTCGTCGCTTACGTCGTGGGCGAATTGCAGGGTGGGATCGGAACCCTGAAACTGCTCGAAAGCGGGCGCCGTGCCGATTATTTTGTCGTCGGCGAGCCCACCGAGCTCACCTTGCTGACGCGGCACGCGGCAAGTTTCGTCTTTGAAATCTGGGTCTATGGCAGCACGCGTCATCTTTCCAAGCGGGAAGAGGGGGTCGATGCCATCGCCAAGATGGAAGCGATTTTGCCCCGGCTACGCGAGCTGAAATTCTCGGGCGCCGCATCCGCGGAAGTGCGGGAACTCAATCGCGTGCATGTGGGCATCATTCGCGGCGCGATGTCGCGCGAATTTCTCGAATGGCGCCCCCAGCAGCTCGCGGATACCTGCATGATCCGCTGCGCGGGCAGGTTCGGCAAAGGGCAAACGCTCGAGTCGGCGCTGAAGGACGTGGAATCATTCTTGCAGGACGTGGCCCGCAAGGATCCCGAGTTTCGCGCCGAAGTGAAGCTCGTTTCGAAGGACCGGGTATTCATGCCGCCATTCTGGTCGGAGCCGTCATCGAAGCCGGCGCAAGCGCTTGCCAAGGCGCACGAAGCGATCACCGGCGAGAAGCCGAAAATCGGCGCGCATACGCCTGCGAAATTCTTCGGCTCCGATGCCGCGCATCTCGCCGCCGCGGGAATGACGGGTCTGCTCTACGGCCCGGGCGGAAAATACAACACCATGCCCGACGAGCGCGTCGCGATCGATGAAATGGTTGTTGCGTCGAAAGTGTATGCAAGGGTCGTCACCGAACTATTGGGAGCAGCAGCATGACGCTGATTGTTCGCGAGCGCGTATCCATGCAGGTCGAGCGGCATCTTCGAAACAAGATCGCGCAAGGCGCGCTGCCTGCCGGATCGCGGCTCATCGAGGAGGAGATCGCGGCCGAGCTGAACGTGAGCAGAACGCCGGTGCGCGAAGCGCTCGTGCTGCTGCAAGGCAGGGATCTGGTCCGGCCCGTGAAGGGCGGCGGCTTCGAAGTCCGCGACTTCCGGCGTGAGCTCCTCGATATGCTCGACGTGCGCATTGCGCTCGAAACGCATGCAGTCCGGAAGATCGCGAAACACGCAAACGACGGCCTGCTCAGGGAGCTGAAGTCGATTTGCACGACGATGGAAGCGTTGCCGCGCAAGGCCGTGGAAGAGCGGGCAGCGCTGAACCGGAAATTCCACGAATTGCTGATCGGGGCCGCGGGAAATCCGCGCCTGGTGCGGATCGTGAACGACTATCAGGAATACTTTTCCGCCGCACAGCCGTTGTTCGATCCCGAATTCATCGAGCGAACCGAGCGCGAACACCGCGAGATCGTTGCCGCGCTCGAATCGGGCGACGCCAGCAAGGTCGCGCGCGCGGTTGCGGAACACATTGAAGGTGCAGGCGAGTTCATCATGTCCCGCGCGGATGTCGATGAAGCTTCCGGATAGGAAATTCCGGCCGTTGCATCAGGGTCGAGCCGAAAGTGTGAGTGAGAAAGTCGTGTTGTTGGAAAAAGGGGAGCCGTCATGAAACAGAAAACTGTAGCCGGTGCGATAGCACTGCTGGCCTCGTTATGGATGATGCCGTCCGCAACGCTGGCACAAGACGTCGCCAAGGAAGTGAAGGTGATGACCTGGGGCGGCTTGTGGCTGGATATTTTCCGCCCGGTCGCGGAGAAGTTTCAGAAGGAAACGGGCATCAAGGTCGAATTCGTCGTCCAGTCGGGCGCCGGTGACGGTCTCAATAAAATCACCGCGCAGAAGGCCAATCCGCAGGTCGACGTATGGACTTCGATTGCGAGCACGGTCGAAGCGGCGACCAAGGCCGGGCTTCTCGAGAACCTGAATCAGGCCGAATTTCCGAACATGAAGGATGTGCCGGATTCGCTGAAGACGCCGACCAGCTCGGCGATCTGGCTCTCTCCGCGCGGCATCTTCTATCGCAAGGATCTTGTGCCGTTCGAGATCAAGACCTGGCAGGACCTCTGGGACCCGCGCCTGAAAGGCAAGGTCGGCGTGTCCTTCGCGCTGGACCGCGGCAACTTTCTCGTGCTCGCGGCGCTCCTGAACAAGGGCAACGAAAAGAATATCGATCCGGGCTTCGCCAAGATTGCCGAGCTGAAGGACAATATTCACGCGATCTACAAGTCGGATCCGGAATCGATCAAGCTCCTGGAAACGGGTGAAATCGCCGTGGCCGCGTGGGGCATTCTTCCCAACGTGTATCGCCACCTCGGGCCGGATTCGAAATACGTCTTCGTGATGCCGGCGCCGCGCTTTCTGGCCGACATCCCGGTTTCCATCGTGAAGGGCCGTAGCCCGGCGCAGACCGCGGCGGCGAAGAAGTTCGTGGACTTCATGCTGCGCCCCGACTCGCAGGCGACGATGGCCTCCATCGCCGGCACGATCCCGGCGAACACGAAGGCCGAGGTTCCGGAAAAGCTGAAGACGGTGATCCCCGCGATCCCGGTGCCGGAGGTCTATCAGATGGATTGGAGTGCGGTGAACGCGCAATATTCCAAATGGGAAGAGCGCTGGATGCGTGAAGTGCAGGTCCGGCGTTGACGGATGCGACACATACGGAGCGGGCGCCACCTTTAGGCGCTCGCTCGGTGGGGGTGGGGCAGCGGCTGGGCTGGCCGCTGCTCTTTCTCCTGCCTGCGGGCATCGTGATCGGCTTTTTCTTCTTCACGATGTCGATCATGGCGCGGATCAGCTTCGCGCCAAATCTCGGGCCGGCACAGATCGGTGATGGAGTCACGCTCGACAATTACGTCCAGTTTTTCGGCTCCACCTTCTACCTCAGCTATCTTTTTCGTTCGCTCTGGATCGCG
>CAZNPX010000003.1:0-121355 GCA_964575175.1 uncultured Hyphomicrobiales bacterium
GACGATAATGGATTCCAGCTATTCGCTTCCGGTATGAACGGTCAAGCGGCGACCGCGATATTTTCCGGAACGGCAATCGGCCAGCCGAACAGCCGTCTAAGGGCGTAGGGTCGTCCAAAGGGAGAGCGCGGTGAGCGCATTGAAGGACGACGATCTCGCGGGCTTGTTCGATATCCACGGGATCAATTATTTTATCCAGGTTGCGGAATCCGGCGGATTCTCGAAGGCCGCTGCCGTCCTCAACGTGCCGCAGCCGACGCTGAGCCGTTACATTCGCCGTCTTGAAGAACACTTCAATACCCGGCTGTTCGACCGCAACGGCCGCGGCGCGCTGCTGACCGAGGCTGGCGAAAGCCTTTACCGGCATGGCAAAGCCATTCTGTTGCGGCTCCATCAGGCGCAGGCGGAAGTCGCCGAGATTTCCGAGAACCCGAAAGGCTCCGCGGTTCTCGGGCTCGCGCCCATTGCCGGCAAGGTTCTGAGTGCCGCCGTCGCGCGGCGGTTTTTGCAGGAAGTGCCGAATTCCAAGCTGCGCATCGTCGAGAGCTTCACGGGCTACGTGCTCGAATGGGTTGCGAACGGGCGCGTCGATATTGGAATTCTTTACGAGGACGCGCTTACGCCCACGCTCGAAGGCGAGCGCCTCTGGGAAGAGACGCTTGTCCTGGTGAGCGCCCGCGGTCACGGGTTCGCGAACGTGGAATCGATCCCCTTCGCGGATCTGGAAAAGATACCGCTGATCATTCCGGGGAGGCCGCACGGGCTGCGCCTGCGCATCGACGAAATCGCGGCCAAGGTCGGCGTGCGGCTCAACATCATTCTCGAAATTGACGGACTGAACGCGATCCTCGATCTCGTTCACAATGGCGTCGGCTGCTCGATCCTGACGCCGCCCGCGATCTACGGCTATCGCCATGGCGGCGAAATGATGCTCACGAAGCTCGTGCGCCCCGCGGTGGTATCGAATGTCGTGGCGGTGACATCCAAGCAGCGGCCGATGACCAACACGGTCAAGACCCTGATGCAGATCATTCGCGAGGAGTCGCGCGCCGTGCGCAGCAGTGGCCGGGCGGATATCGGTGTCGTTCGCGAGAAGTATCCGGTCGAGGAAGTTCCGGGCTGAGAAAATCTACGCCTGACGGCCTGGGCCGGATGCCTGTCGCACGCTCCGGAATAATATCCCCGCGCTGATCGTGACCATCAATACGCGCAGGATATGATGGGCGGCCACAAAGGCTACTTCCGTCTGTAGCGAAAGCGCGATCAGGCTCATCTCGGTGAGCCCGCCCGGCGAGTAGGCGAGCAGTAGCGGCAGAAATCCAAAGTTCGTGATGTGACTGACCGCTGCTGCTACGGCGGCCGTGATCGTGAGCAGCACGGCCGTGAATCCCACCGAATAGGAGAGCAGCCGCCGGACTTCGCGCGACGGCATGCCGGCAAAGCGGCATCCGATTGCAGTGCCGAGCACCAGTTGCGCGATGTTGAGGACTTCGATGGGCGGCTTGAAGTCGGACATGCCGGTCATGTGGACCAGTGCGCTGACGAGCATGGGGCCGAGCAGGTATTTCGCCCGGAGCCTCAAAACTGTGCCGACGAGCAGGCCGACGACAGCCGTGCCGGCCAGAAAGGCATAGCTCTCCCACGACGTGGAGAAGATCGAGGCTCCGCCTATTTGCGGAACCGCCAGCGAAACACCCGACGCGAACTGCACGAGGAATGGAAGCGTCAGCACGACGAGCAGAATACGCGAGGAGTGGATCAGCGCGACCGTGCGCGCGTTCGCGCCGTGCTGCTCGCCCATGATGACCATCTCGAGGAGGCCGCCCGGCATCCCGGCGAAGAAGGCGCTTGGCATGTCGAGGCCGACGACCATCCGGAGATAAAGAACACAGGCGAGGCCGCCAAGCACCAGCGAGACGAGCAGTCCGGCAAGCGGAACGAGCCAGCTATGAAGCTGGCCGACGAGCGCAGGCGAGAAGCCGGATCCCAGCATGACGCCGATGATGACGGTCATGACGGGCACCACGACCGCCGGCGCTTCGATCCGCATGCCCATCAGCGAGGCGATCGTGCAGGCGCACATCGAGCCGAGCATCCATGCGAGCGGCAGTTTCAGATACAGGAACACGAGCCCGCCGGCGGTGCCGATCGCGAGCGCGAGGCCGAACCGGAAGTAGGCGAAGTTTGCCGGATGAAAGGCGCTGAGGCCGCCCGCGATATTCGTCCTGATGGTCCGGGTCAGCCTTCGCAAGAGCCCCTCGATTTGTCGCCCGGCAGCGACACCGGCATTGCGCGCATTTCTTTAGCCGCTCACATATATATCGTCGCTCGCAGCTTGCTGCGTATAGCTGATATTCGAGGGCGGGCGTGGTTTCCACGCGGCTTCTGGCGTTTCGTTTCCTCGGGTTCGGCTGCCTGCCGCGATTCCTGCGGGGACGCCGCGAACCGGATCATCAAGGTGGAGTGCCGGCGCGGTCCGCTCCGGCTTCAGACAAGTGACAGAAGACGAATTCGATTTTATCGTTGTAGGTGCCGGCTCGGCCGGCGCCGCGATTGCGGCGCGTCTCAGCGAGACGCCGTCATTCAGGGTACTGTTGCTGGAGGCGGGAGGCCGGACGAATTCGGTCTGGATTCACATTCCGCTCGGAGTCGGCAAGCTGCTGACCAACGAGAAATATGTCTGGCCGTTCAAGACCGAACCGGAAGCGGAGCTCTATGGTCAGCAAATCTACACACCGCGTGGCAGGGTTCTCGGCGGTTCGAGTGCCGTGAACGGCACCGCCTGGGTGCGCGGCGAGCCGGAAGAATTCGACCGCTGGAAAAGCTGGGGCAACGAGGGCTGGGGCTTCGAAGACATCCTGCCGTACTACAAGAAGCTCGAGGATTACCCCGAAGGCGATCCTGCGGTGCGCGGTCATGGCGGGCCGATGAAGATCCTCAACCGCGGCAGCTACGACCCCGATCCGCTGTCGGATGCCTATCTGCAAGCCTGTATCGATGCCGGCATTCCGGCGAACCCCGACTACAACGGCCGCAGCTTCGAAGGCGTGGGTTATTTGCAGCAGAGCATAAACAAGGGCGTTCGCTGCAGCACCGATAGCGCTTATCTCAAGACGGCTCGCAAGCGTTCCAATCTGCGGATCGAAATGCATGCGGTGGCCACGCGCGTTCTGTTCGAGGGGCGGCGTGCGGTCGGTGTCGAATATTTGCAAGACGGCGTGAAGCGGACCGCACGCAGCCGCGGCGAGGTCATTCTCGCGGCGGGCGCCCTGAAGACGCCGCAGCTCCTCGAGCTTTCGGGGATCGGCAACCCGCAGCTATTGCAGCAGCACGGCATCCCCGTGGTCGCGGAACTGCCCGGCGTCGGCGAAAACTTCAGCGACCATCTGCAATTCCGCTTCAGCTACGAATGCACGCAGCGCATCACCATCAACGACATCATGACGAGTGCGTGGCGCCGCTATCTGGAAGGCCTGAAGTATCTGCTGACGCGCAAGGGCCTGCTCAGCGGCACTTCCTCGACCGTGCATGCGCTCGCGAAATCGCGCCCCGATCTGGAAAGCCCGGACCTGAAAATCCAGATCACGCTCATCAGCGGCAAGGATCGCTATTCGCGCAGCAAAGAAGCCGGCATCGACGGCTTTCCCGGTTTCTCCATCGGCGTGTTCAAGATCAGGCCGGAGTCCCGCGGCAGCATCCACATACGCAACGCCGACCCTATGGCCGATCCCGCCATCAAGGTGAACTATCTCACCCATGAGGGCGACGTCGAAACCTGCCGCCGCGCCGTGCGCATGATCCGGAAGATCGCCGCGCAACCCTCCCTCAAGCCGTTCATCGTTCGCGAGACGCGGCCGGGGCCGGAAGTCACCGACGAGAACGAGTTGATCGATTACATCCGCAGGAGCGGGCAGACCGCCTGGCACGCCATCAGCACGTGCCGGATGGGCAACGGCCCCATGGATGTGGTCGATTCCCGCCTGCGCGTGCGCGGCGTGGAAGCGCTGCGTGTCGGCGACATATCGATCATGCCGTCGATGGTTTCCCCGAACACGAATGCGCCCGCGATCCTGATCGGCGAGAAGGCGGCGGATATGATCCGGCAGGATGCCCGGCGCAACGCGCCGTAAGCCGCTTCGAAAACAACGGCCGCCGCTCGCGGTCAGCGCCAGCCGAGGGCCGGGGCGATATAAGTGAGAACCGAGCGTATTACATGCGCATTGTAATCGACGCCGAGCTGGTTTGGCACCGTCAGCAATAAGGTATCGGCTTCAGCGACGGCTTCGTCCGCCGCCAGTTGCTTGACGAGAACATCCGGCTCCGCGGCGTAGCTTCGCCCGAAAATTGCGCGGGTCTGTTCGTCGATATAGCCGATCTTGTCCTCGTCCTCGTTTCCACGCCCGAAATAGGCGCGGTCGCGATCATCGACCAGCGCGAAGATGCTGCGGCTGACTGAGACGCGCGGCGTCCGCGTATGGCCCGCCGCCTTCCACGCTTCCCGGTAGGCACGGATTTGCTCGGCCTGCTGGACATGAAAGGGCTTGCCCGTCTCGTCAGTCTTGAGCGTGGAACTTTGCAGGTTCATTCCGAGCGTGGCAGCCCAGACCGCGGTCGCGTTTGAACTCGCACCCCACCAGATCCGATCGCGCAAGCCATCCGAGTGCGGCTCCAGCCGCAGCAATCCCGGCGGATTGGGAAACATGGGCCGCGGGTTCGGCTTTGCAAAGCCTTCTCCCCGCAATACGTCGAGAAATACTTCGGCGTGGCGGCGTGCCATGTCGGCATCGGTCTCGCCATCGGCAAGCGGCTGGCCGAAATAGCGCCAGCCATCGATCACCTGCTCGGGCGATCCGCGGCTGATGCCGAGTTGCAGGCGCTGGCCCGCAATAAGATCAGCTGCGCCCGCATCTTCGGCCATGTAGAGCGGATTCTCGTAGCGCATGTCGATTACGGCGGTACCGATCTCGATGCGGCTGGTCTTCGCGCCGATCGCGGCGAGCAGCGCAAACGGCGAACTGAGCTGGCGTGCGAAGTGATGAACCCGGAAATAGGCTCCGTCGGCGCCAAGCTCCTCCGCCGCAACGGCAAGGTCGATGGACTGCAAAAGCGCGTCCTGTGCGGAGCGTGTTTGCGAATGAGGCGAGGGCGTCCAATGCCCGAATGACAGAAAGCCGATCTTCTTCATGGATGCGAGATTCAAAAGAGTGAGCGTGAACTACAGCGCGGGTTCCGCCGCGCGTCGTGCGGTGTTTCGTAAAAAGGCAACAACCGCATAGGTCAGCGAGCTTCCGTTGGCAATGCGCACGGGTTCCGGGATGGAATGCCGGCACGCATTCCGAGCGCGGCCTGCGAATGCGGTGGCATTTGCCGCGCGTCATGCGCTTGCATTTGCGAACGTGAAAGAGCGATCCGCGTTGCTTCCGGAATGCGCGCTGGTCATTTTCGGAAAAATCGGCGGACTGCAAAAAATTAGTTCTGCGTGCGCAAAAACCGATCAGGACAGTTTTTCGCTCCTGATGCGCCTGCGTAGCGGCGCTTGACCGCAGTCTGATTTTACGTTGCAGCGCGGTAGGCGATAGCCCGATTTTACAAGGCGTTCTGGGCCGCGAGCTGCCGCAAGCCTGCCTATGTTTTGCGCTGCAACACGGCCGAGCTGCTGAAAACTTGCAGATTGTAGGCAATCCGAATTGACAATATTCGTTAGCGAAGGAAATATCTGGCCATGGAAATTGAGCGGGGCAGGCCGTTGAATACGACTGAGAAAAAACCAGCATTGATAAGCATCGAGAAGCTGGAGAAGCGCTACCCAACGCGTCAGGGCGAGCCCGTTCACGCGCTTACGGATGTCAATCTGGAAGTGCCGGAGAACGAGCTTCTCACCGTTGTCGGCCCGAGCGGCTGCGGCAAGTCCACGTTGCTGCGCATTCTTGCAGGACTCGATACGCCGACCAGCGGAACAGTCAAAATCAACGGCAAGTCCATAACCGGGACGAGCAAGGATGTTGGCGTTGTTTTCCAGCAGGCGACATTGTTGCCGTGGCAGACCGTGCTCGAGAACGTGCTGCTTCCCGCGCGCGCACAGGGTCTCGATCGCACGCAGCGCGCGCACGAGCTTCTCGATCTCGTCGGCTTGAAGGATTTCGAGAGCAAGTATCCGTTCGAGCTCTCGGGCGGCATGCAGCAGCGCGTTGCGATCTGTCGCGCGATGGTATGCGATCCGAGCATTCTCCTGATGGACGAGCCGTTCGGTGCGCTCGATGCGATGACGCGCGAGCAGATGAACAGCGAATTGATCCGGATTCAGGCGGAGCAGCGCAAGACGATCCTCTTCATCACGCACAGCATTCCCGAGGCCGTGTTTCTCGGCGACCGCGTACTCGTGATGACGCCGCGACCGGGTCGTATCGCCGAAATCGCGCATATCGATCTGCCGAAGCCGAGGACGCTCGCGAGCATGGGTGATCCGCGATTTGCGGCGCTCTGCTCCGAAATCCGCACGGTCTTCTCCGGGCCGTCCGCGTCCGCGCATTTCTGAGGTTCGAAAATGTCAAACAAGATCAAACATCTTGCTCTCTTCATCCTGCTGGCGGTCACCTGGGAGTCGGTGGCGCGGGCCGGCTTGGTTCCCGAGTTCGTTCTGCCGGCGCCGAGCGCGATCGGCCGCAGGCTTTATGAGCTTTTCTCGAGCGGCGATATCTGGCCGCATCTGCGGGCAACCGCGCTTGCCGTCATCAGCGGTTTTGCGCTCGGCGTAGGGGCGGGCTTTCTCTTCGGCGTCATCGTCGCGATGCTGCCGGCGGTCGAGAAATACGCCTATCCCTACATCGTCGCGTTCCAGACCGTTCCGAAAATCGCCATCGCTCCGCTGTTCCTGATCTGGTTCGGCTACGGGATCATGTCGAAGGTCGTGATTGCGGCGCTGGTCTGCTTCTTCCCCGTGCTCGTCGCCGTGATGTCGGCGTTTCACACGACCGACCGGGACCAGCTCAACATGATGCACGCCTTCGGCGCGTCGCGCTGGCAGATATTCAAGGAGCTTCGCATCTGGGCCGCGCTGCCCACGATCTTTGCGGGCCTGGAAGTATCCGCGGTGTTCGCGGTCATCGGCGCGCTGGTCGGCGAATTCGTCGGCGCGCATGTCGGCCTCGGTTACCTGATCACCGCGCTCAACTTCAATATCGACGTGCCTGGCGTTTTCGCCGTGCTGATCATTCTTTCGGTTCTCGGCACCGTCCTGCACGCAATCGTTCGGACCATTGGGCGCCGCCTCGTGTTCTGGATCAGAAGCGACCGTGTCGCTGTAGTCGGCTCATAGGAGGAGAGAAGAAAATGGGAAGATCTAAGAGGTTACTACAAACTGCCGCCATCGCGGTGGCGTGTGCAGTGTCTGCGTTCGCCGTTCACGATGCCGGCGCGCAGGAACTGAAGAAGATCAAGGCGCTGATCCCGATTCCGAATTTTGACGAGTCCTTCGCGCCGGTCGCCGTCGCGCAGTATCTCGGCTACTTCAAGGAAGAGGGCCTTGAGGTTCAGATTCTTCCCGTTCGCGGTTCGAACGAGGTTGCAATCCAGATTTCCGCCGGCAATGCCGATGTCGGTCTTGCTTCTCCGGCGGACGCCATTATCGGCATGCAGGAAGGCAAGGACCTCGACGTCCAGTACTACCACAACCTCTATTACCAGAACATCTGGCCGATCTCCGTGCCTGCCGACAGCCCGATCAAGTCGGTGGCCGAACTCCGTGGCAAGAAGATCGGTGTCTTGTCGATGGGCAGCACCGGCATCTCGTTCGGCCGCGCTTATGCGCGCGACGCCGGGCTGGATCCCCAGAAGGATGTGACCTTCATTCCGATCGGTGTCGGCGCGCAGGCGCTGACCGCCATTCGTCAGCAGGTGGTCGAGGGCCTCGTGTTCAACGACGCCGCGCTCGCGAAGTTCGGCGTGCTGGGCCTCAAGACCCGCCTGCTGCCGGTGAGCGAAAAGCTGCGCGATCTTCCGGATACGAGCATTCTCGCCAAGCGCGATACGCTCAAGAACCGGCAGAAGGAACTGATCGGCTTTGCCCGCGCGATTGCGAGAGGCCATCTCTTTTCGATCCAGAATCCCGCGGCAGCCGTTAAGATCACCTGGAAGCTGTTCCCCGAAGCGGAACCGAAGAACATGCCGCCGGCGGAAGCGTTGCAGCAGGGCATTGCGGTCGCCAATGCGCGCCTCGCGATCTGGAGCTCGCCCAAGACCAAGGGCGTCGCGGGTGCCTTCGTGGAAGAAGACTGGAAGAACCTGGTCGGCTTCCTCCAGGAGCAGGGCCTCCTGAAGCAGCCGCCGTCCACCAGCCGCATCTATACGTCGGCGCTGCTGCCGGAGATCAACAAGTTCGACCGCGACCAGATCAAGAAGCAGGCCGCGGAATTCAAGATCGAATCCATCAAGTAAGGTAAGCCGCACGCGCCGGAAACATCCGGCGCGTGCGGTTCGCTTGCGTTGCAGCCAACTGCATGGCGCAAGCGAAGAATGTGAACCCAAGAACGCAAGATGAAATTACCGCCATTTGAATATGCGGCTCCGGCTACCTTGCAGGAGGCGACCGAGCTTTTGGCCCGATACGACGGCGAGGCGCGGCCGATTGCTGGCGGACAGAGTCTGCTGCCGTTGATGGCATATCGCCTGGCGGCTCCGTCGCTTCTGGTCGATCTCGTCAAGATTCAGGGGCTGAACCGGATCGAGCTGCGCGATGACGGCGTTCATGTCGGGGCGCTCGTGCGCTGGTGCCAGCTCGAAACGGACGAGAGCTTGATCCACGGCCACCCGCTGTTGCGTGAAGCAGTCAGCAACATCGCGCATTACCAGATCCGCAACCGCGGCACGATCGGCGGCAGCCTCGCGCATGCCGATCCGGCGGCCGAAATGCCGGCGCTGGTGATTGCCTGCGCCGCGGAGATCAATGTCGCCGGATCCAAGGCGACCCGTACCATCGCGGCGAAGGACTTTATCACCGGGCCGCTGGAAACGGCGCTTGCGACGGATGAACTGATCGTATCGATTAAGTTTCCCCGCTGGCAGCCGCAACGCCGCTGGGCGTTCAAGGAATTTGCAAAGCGCCGGGGAGACTTCGCGCTCGGCGGCGTGGCGCTTCACTTTCATGAAGACGCGCAGGGCAACGCGACGCGCGTGCATATCGGTGTGTTCGGCACCGGCGAAACTCCAGAGCGTCTCGCCGTGGTCGAGGAGTTCGTCAGCGGAAAGAAAGTCGATGCGCAGCTCGCGCATGCCGCCGGACAGATTGCCCGAAGCGCAGTCCGCACCAGCGGTGACATGCATGCGAGCGCCGAATACCGGCAGGCGCTGATCGGCACGTTGCTGGAGCGGGGGCTCGTCGAGGCCGCTGCTCGTAGCGATAAGGAGTAAGCAAGTGCAAATTCGCATGGTGCTCAATCAGCAGCCCGTGGAAGTCGACGTCGAGCCACGCATCACGCTCGCGGACTGTCTGCGGCATCAGCTCGGAAAAACCGGCACTCATCTGGCCTGCGAGCACGGCGTATGCGGCGCCTGCACCGTGATCGTCGACGGCAATGCCATGCGTTCCTGTTTGATGCTGGCGGTTCAGGCGGCGGACTCTGAGGTAGTCACGGTCGAAGGCATCGCTCTCGATGACGAAACCTTCAGCCCGCTGCAAACAGCATTCCGGAAGCACAATGCGCTTCAATGCGGCTTCTGCACATCGGGCATGCTGACGACCGCGCATGCGCTTCTGACCGCGGAACCCGATGCCGATCGCGAGCGCATTCGCTCGGTGATCTCCGGGAATATCTGCCGCTGCACGGGCTATCTCTCGATTGTCGATGCGATCTTCGAGGCGGGTGAAGCCTATCGCGCGAACCGGGAGCGCGCATAATGGCGATGCACGCAAAAATCGGAAATCGCCTCGTCGGCTCGCCGATCGAGCGCGTCGAAGATCTTCGCTTCCTTCGCGGCAAGGGACAATATGTCGACGATCAGTCGTTGCCGAACCAGGTCTATGCCGCGGTGCTGCGCAGCTCCGTGCCGCATGGCCGCATTCGCGGGATCGACAAGAGCCGGGCGCTGAAGATGCCGGGCGTCCACGCTGTCCTTACCGCCGCGGATATTGGGAAAGACGTCCCCGTAATTCCGATCCGGCTACAACCGCTGCCGGAGGTGTTTCCGCTGCGCCAGCCGGTGATCGCGCACGACAAGGTTCGCTATGTAGGCGAGCCGGTGGCGGTCGTGATTGCGGATACGCCGGGTCTTGCCGAAGACGCGCTTGAGTTCGTCGATGTCGATATCGAGTTGCTGCCGGTGGTCGCGAGCCGCAAGACATCTGCCGCAGATGAGAGCCTGCTGTTTGAAGGCTACAAGACGAACCTTGCGAAGCTTTTCACGGGCATCAAGGGCGATGTCGAGGATGCGTTCAAGGGCGCGCATTATGTAAAGAAGCAGCGCCTCTCGGTGCAGCGTCACATGGCGTTGCCGATGGAGCCGCGCGGGCTTCTGGCGAACTGGCAGAAGGACACCAAGCGCCTCACCGTATATGGCGCAGGGAAGGTGCTGTTTTTCAATCGCCGCGCGGTTTCCGAAATGCTCGGCCTTGAGGAGTCGGCAGTCGATCTGGTGGAGAACGATATCGGCGGCGGTTTCGGCGCTCGCGGCGAGTTCTACCCTGAAGATTTCCTGATTCCGTTCGCGTCCTGTTTTCTCGGCCGGCCCGTCAAGTGGAACGAGGATCGCCGGGAAAATCTCAGCGCCATGAACCATGCGCGCGAGATGGAAGCCATGCTCGAGATCGCATGCGATGCCGACGGCGTCATTCGCGGCATCCGCGGGCATGTGGATGTCGATAACGGTGCTTATGTCCGTTCGAACGGGCTGACCCCGCCGCGCAACGTCGCGCAATTCACTTCGGGTCCTTATCGCATACCGAACATCCATATCGACGTTTCGGTGCGGCTGACCAACAAGACGCCTTGCGGAACCTATCGCGCGCCGGGACGCTTCGAGGGCAGCTTCTTCGTCGAGCGTCTTATCGAAATCGCCGCGAACGATCTCGGCATCGACCCGGTCGAGATGCGCAGAAGGAATCTCGTGAGCGTCAACGAGATGCCTTATCCGATGGCGACCATGCAGCACATCGATCCCTATACGGATACCGAATGCGACAGCGGCGATTTCCACATCACTTTCGATCGCTGCCTGAAAGAATTCGACTGGAACGAGAAGGTCAAACTGCAAGGCAAGAAGATCGACGGCCGCTATCATGGCGTTGCCGCCGGCTGCTTCATCGAAGGCGGTGCGGCCGGCCCACGCGAAAGCGCAAAACTGAAACTTGAAGCCGACGGGTCGATCTCGGTGTTCGTGGGCTCATCGGCGCTGGGGCAGGGCCTCGAAACCGTGATGGGGCAGATCGCGGCGGATGCGCTCAGCGTTCCGTTCGAGCGTGTGCGCGTGTTTCATGGCTCGACCAGCTATCTGCGGGAGGGCTTCGGCTCATATCACTCGCGTTCGACGGTGATGGGCGGGTCGGCGATCCTGCTCGCGGCCGAGCCGTTCAAGGAAAGGCTTCGCAAAGCCGCCGCCACGCGCCTGGATTGTTCCGAACAGCAGGTCACGCTCATCGACGACCGCGCGGTATCGCCGGGCGGCGCTTCGGTTTACTGGAAGGATCTCGCGGCGGACGATATCAGCGCCGAAGAGTCGTTCACCAACAGCAAGCACACTTATGCTTATGGCGCGCATTGCGCCCATGTCGCGGTCGATCCCGGCACCGGGCATGTCGAGGTGCTGGACTACGTGACGGTCGAGGACGTCGGCAAGATCATCAATCCACTGACGTTGCACGGGCAGATCATCGGCGCGGTGGTGCAGGGTCTCGGCAGCACCTTCATGGAGCACCTGATTTACAACGACGAGGGGCAGTTGCTCACCGGCTCGCTCGCGGATTACGTGATCCCGCTGGCCGACGACTATCCCGTCATTCGTGGGGTGACGCTCGACGACTATCCGTCGCCGAATAATCCGCTGGGCGCCAAGGGCGCCGGCGAGGGCGGCATTATCGCGGTCGGCGGGGTGGCGTGTAATGCCGTAGCCAATGCGCTGTCGTCGTTCGGCGTGCAAATCGAGGAATTGCCTCTTACCCCACCTGCCGTGTGGAAGCTGATCGAAGACAGGCGCACGGCGGAAACCGCAAAAAGCTGATCATGGCCATGGAAGCTGAACTGGACACAAAACGTCGTGCGACGAGGATAGGTGGAGCCGCGGTCGTTCCGATGACGTCGCGGCTCTCCACGGCCAGCGATTTGCAGATCATCCAGACCAAGACCCTCCCGCAAGTCGTGCAGGACCAGATACTTCAGCTTATCCTGAGCAACCAGCTCAAGATGGGCGAGAAGCTGACGGAAGGCGAGCTTGCGCTCCGCCTCCGCGTCAGCCGCGGCCCGATCCGCGAGGCGTTCCGGGGGCTTGAGGAAGCGGGCCTGCTCCGTTCAAGCAAGAACCGCGGGGTCTATGTCCGCGAGATCAGCCCCGAAGAGGGCATGCATCTCTATGACCTTCGCAGTTGCCTCGAAGCCTATGCGGGGCGGGAACTGGCGCCAAAGATTACCAAGGCGCAGGTGTCGGAGCTTCGCAGCATCCTGGTCGGGATGAAGCGCAGCTATGAAAAGCAGGACGTGGATGAGTTCTATCCGCTCAACATCACGTTCCACGACTGCATCGTGGAAATGGTCGGAAATCCGAAACTGCTTTCGACCTTCCGCAAGATGATGAACGAGATCCACCTGATCAGCCGTCACGGAATTGAAGAAGAGGGCGGCAGGCTGGTGTCGAGCCACGAGCACGTCGAAATCGTTGATGCGCTGGCCGCTCACAATTCGCGCAAGGCGGAGTCGCTGATGCGCAAGCACGTGATCGGGTCGCGAGACCGCTTTCTGCTGCGCAAGCTGCGCGCGTCGCCGTCGAAATAGAAATCCCGAATATGCAAGCAAGGAAACAGGACATGATCATCGATTTTCAGCATCACTTCACGCCACGGGAATTCGTCAAGGATCCGGGCGAGCTGAAGACCTATTACGACGAGAATGGAGCACCTTCGTACACGTTCCACTCCATGCTCTACGATCTCGATGAACACATCGCGATGATGGATACGGCGGGCATCGACGCCGCCTATCTGAGCAGCGGCGCCGGCACTGGCGCGAACAACGAGATTTCGAAAAAGGTCAACGACTACACCCGCCAGGCGGAGAAGGATTATCCCGGTCGCTTCTTCGGCTGCGCGCACGTCAATCCGCTCGGCGGCAAGGAAGCGTTCAAGGAATTCGAGCGCTGCGTGCATGAGCTCGGCTTCCAGGGCGTCATCATCCCGTCCGAAATGGACGGCCTGTTCCTCGACGCGCCGGAGTTCGAGCCGTTCTGGCAGGAGGCGGTTCGCCTGAAGCAGTTCGTGTTCGTGCACCCTGCGCTGAAGCTGACCTATTCGAAGGAGTACGACGGCTACGACATGGCCCGCTCGGTCGGCCGCGAGTTCTCGCTGGTGATGGCCATCATTCGCCTGATCGGCTCCGGCGTGTTCGATCGTTATCCCGAACTGCTCATTCACATGTCGCATATGGGCGGCGGCATCGGCGCGCTGCTCGGCCGCATCCGTTCCTACGAGAACAAGGAATACTGGGGCACGACCGGCAATCCGCGGCACGGCATCAAGGCCAAGAAGCCGCTCGACTACTACATTCAGAACCACTTCGTGTACGACACCGCGGGCATCTGCGGCTCGATGACCGCCTTGAAGTCGACCATGGTCGAAATTCCGGCATCCCGGATCGTGTTCGCGACAGACTATCCGCAGGAAGTGCGCGGCCGCGAGGCGGTTCGCGATTTCGTCAACAACATCCGTGCGCTCGGGGCCGACGGCGAGAAAATTCTTTCGGGGAACCGCTCGCTTCTCTTCAAGGGCCGCTAACTTCTCCCAGGTTACGGACCTCACTGAAAGGCCGGCGCAAGCCGGCCTTTCTTTTTGCCGCCATCGCTACGCGCATAAAAAAGGCCGGCTTGCGCCGGCCTTTTCTGTTTTTATCGTTATGCCTCTTATTGCCCGCGTCGCGCCTGAAGCGCTTCATAAATGCGCCGGGGGCTTGCCGGTATCGAATTGATTTCGACATCCAGCGGCTTCAGTGCATCGTTGATCGCGTTCAATACCGCGGCGGGAGGGCCGATCGCGCCGCCTTCGCCCAATCCCTTCGCCTGCGTGATGGAGGCGCTGGTGTAGGTTTCCAGATGGCCGATTTCGATCCGCGGAACATCCAGCGAAGTGGGGGGCAGGAAGTCCGCGAGCGTGGCGGTGAGAATATTGCCGTCCTCGTCGTAGACAATTTCTTCGAGCAGAGCATTGGCGATGCCCTGCACGACGCCGCCACGGATCTGGCCTTCCGCGATCATCGGGTTGATCAGCCGGCCGGCATCCTCGACCACGAGATAGCGCTGGAGGTCGACCGCTCCCGTTTCGATATCGAGTTCGACGAGCGCCACGTGGCAGGCGTTCGAGAAGGTCCCATAGGGATCGTAGGACGCGCTCTCGCTGATGCCGGGCTCCATCGTGTCCTTGAACTTCGGATATTGGTGGTAGATCGCGCGCGCTAGCTCGGGGATCGTAATCGAACGATTGCTGCCGCGCGCGAAGGCTGTGCCGTCACGCAGCGTGATGTCCGAATCCGGTACTTCAAGCATTTGCGCCGCGATCTGGGTGAGCTTGTCGTGGATTTTCTTGGCGGCGAGTTTGCAGGCGCCGCCGGTGATGACCAGCGAGCGACTCGCGAACGTGCCCCAGCCGTAAGGCGTTTGGTCGGTGTCGCCGTGGATCACCTTGATCTTGCCGGGGTCGACGCCGATTTCATCGGCGATGATTTGCGAAAGCGTGGTGCGCAGGCCCTGGCCGTGCGGGCTCGCGCCGATCCGTGCTTCGATGAACCCCGAGGGGTCCATGGCAAGCTCGGCTTTCTCCCAGCCCATGACGAACTGCATCTTGCGGGCCGCGAAAGTAGGCGTGCCGAAACCCGTGCGTTCCGAGAACGTCGAAAAGCCGATGCCCAGATAGCGGCCCTTTGCCAGCGCGTCCTGCTGCTGCTTCCGGAACGCGCCGAGATCGATCGTCTCCAGCGCCTGCGCCAGCGTCTCCTGATAGGTCGCTTCGTCGAAGTTGAGCCCGGTTGCCGATACATAGGGAAATTGCGAGATCAGGTTTCGTCGGCGCAGTTCCGTCGGCTCCATGTTGAGCGCCGCGGCGGCGCGATCCATCAGCCGTTCCATCACCAGCACGATCATCGGTCGCGCGACGCCACGATAGGGCGCCATCGGACAGGTGTTCGTCGCAATGCCGCGCGAGCGGCAGCGATAGATTTGAAAGTCGTAAACGCCCGGAAGCTCCGTCATCGACATCAGCGGTTCGACGGCAAAACTTGTCGGGAAGGACGAATAGGCGCCGACGTTGACGAGAATATCGGCGTCGATCGCGAGCAGCTTTCCGTCCTTGTCGAAATAGCCCTCCACCGAAAGCTCGGCATCGCGTGCGTGAAAGCCGGCGATCAGGTTCTCGCGGCGATCCTCGACCCAGGCCACGGAAGTCTTCAGCTGACGCCCGAGCCAGGCGATCACGACGAATTCCGGCGGCATCGTCGCCTTTTGTCCGAACCCGCCGCCGACATCGGGCGCCACCACGCGCAGCTCCGATTCCGGCATGCCGATGAGATCCGCAATCGTCGTGCGGAACAGGTGAGGCGATTGGGTCGTGCAGGTCAGCGTCGTGCGCCCGCTGACGCGGTCATAGGATGCGTGCGCATGCCGCGTTTCCATGGGCAGGGCCGCATGCCGTCCCGAACGGATCTGGGCTTTGACGCGGGTGACGCCCTCGGCCGGCAATTCGCCTTTGCTCATCTTCCCGTTGACGACGAGATTGCCGGGAACATGGTCGTGAACCTTGATCGCGTCTTCGGCCATGGCATCGGCAATGGTGACGACCGCCGGCAGCGGGTCGATCGATACCTCGACCTGATCTGCAATATCTTCCGCTTCTTCCTGCGAGCGGCCGAGCACGACGACGACCGGCTCGCCCACGAAGCGAACGAAATCGACCGCCAGCACCGGTTGCGCCACCGGGACGTATTCATAGTTCTGAAGCACCAGATGGATCGGCTTGACCGACTTGAGGTCGGCGCCGGTGAAGACCTTCGCGCCTTCCGGGCCCTGGATGCCGACGATGCGGCCGGAAGCGACCGGGCTGCGGACGAACCTTGCGTAGTACTTCGCCGGCAGGTCGCCGGTGAACGTGCCCTGACCGGTGACAAGGGGGAGATCTTCGACCCGCTTGATCGGGCGGCCGATCCAGCCGGCATCGGCGCCGTGTTTGTGTTGGCTCATAGTACCTGCTCCAGCGCGCGGCGGACCACCACGCGAACGAGATCGCGCCGGTACGCCGCAGAGGCTTGGATGTCTTCCATGGGTTCGATCGCGGATGCGGCGGCACTCGCCGCGGCTTCGAACGCCTGCTTGTTCGCTTCCTTGCCGTTCAATTCGCTTTCGGCGGCCTCGCTGCGCCGTGGCCGGTCTTCCGCACCGCCGATGCCGACACGCGCATTCGCAATCAGGCCGTTTTCGATCTCGAGCGTCACCAGCGACATCGCCATCGCATAGTCGCCCGGCCGCCGCGAAAATTCATAGAAGCCGAATCGGCTTTGCGCGGAGAGGAGGGGGATATGCGCGGCGACGATGATCTCGTCGGGCTCGAGCGTCGTGGACATCAGGCCGGTGAGCAGTTCATCGGCTTCAATGAGGCGCGTGCCGCGGCTGCTTTGCGCTTCCACCTTCGCATCCAGCGTGACCGCCGTGAGGCACCACTCCGAAGCCGGATCGGCATGCGCGAGGCTGCCGCAGAATGTGCCGCGGGTCCGGATCGGCGCGTGCGCGATGTGATGCATCACATAGGAGAGCAGCTTTCCAAGCGGTCCATCGACCGCGGGCTTCTCGAACTGCGCGTGGCGAACCAGCGCGCCGATGCGCAGCGCGTCGCCGGCAATGCCGATCTCGGTGAGGGCGCTGATGCCGTTGATATCCACGAGATGTCCCGGCTGCGCCATGCGGAACGCCATCATGGGAACCAGGCTCTGCCCACCCGCGATGATGCGCGGGTCCTGGTCGGCCAGCTTGTCGAGCAGATCCAGCGCCTCCGGGACCGATTTCGGCGCGTGATACGTGAAGGAAGAAGATTTCATGGTCCGAACTACATACCCTCGAAAGCCACCGTGGTCATATCGTCCCGGCCGGCTATCCACCTAGATAGTTTGATAGCGAAGGAAATAATGCTATAAACCCCCCGGTTTTAAGTCAATCTGGCAAGCCGTTCCGGGCGGGGTTTTCAGCCCGCGGCACGGGGATTTGAAGGAACACGACCATGGCAGTGACGATGACGGGAGCGGTAACCCTCCCGGCCGAGCGGGCGAAGGTGTGGGCTGCGCTCTTTGATCCGGAAGTGCTCGCGAAAGCGATTCCCGGCTGCGAAGAGATGGAGAAGAAGAGCGATACGGAATTCAGCGCGCGGGTGAAAATCGCCGTGGGTCCGATCAAGGCGCGCTTCAGCGGCGCGGTGACGCTCGCGGACATCGACGCGCCGAATAGCTGTACGATCAGCGGCGAGGGACAGGGCGGAATCGCCGGCTTTGCAAAAGGCGGCGCGAAGCTTCGGCTCGAAGATGCGCCAGAGGGTGGCACCTTGCTCTCTTACGACGTGGAAGCCAATGTCGGCGGCAAGCTCGCGCAGCTCGGCGGCCGCCTGATTGACAGCGTCGCCAAGAAGTTTGCAGATCAGTTCTTCAATAACTTTGCCAAGGAACTTGCGCCGGAAACGGCCGCGAACTGAGCCCGTAGAGCGCTGCAATGGCCGTGATGAACATAACGCTGAACGTAAATGGCGAAGAGCATGAGATTGCGCTCGAGCCGCGCCGCACGCTTGCCGATGCGCTGCGCGATAATTGCGGGCTGACCGGCACGCATATCGGCTGCGAGCACGGCGTTTGCGGCGCCTGTACCGTCGTCGTGGAGGGCAAGCCGGTTCGGGCCTGCCTCATGTTTGCGGTTCAGGCCGCGGGCAAGGAAATCCGCACCGTGGAAGGTCTCGCGCAAGGCGAGCGGCTGCATCCGCTCCAGCAGGCCTTCATTGATCATCACGGCTTGCAGTGCGGCTTCTGCACGCCGGGATTTCTGATGCTGGTTTCCGGCATGGTCGAGGCCGATCCTGCCGCGAGCGACGACACGATCATCGAGGCGCTCTCCTCGAATCTGTGCCGCTGCACCGGCTATCAGGGAATTATCGACGCGGTTCGCGCCGCACTCCCGGATATGCGGCAACTGGGGCGCTGACCGTCCGGCAGCATTTGCAGCCGACGGTCGCGCCGTTACTCGCCCGCAATCGCTTCCACCGTCGCGGCAATGCCCAGCAGCTCCGCGTCCCGTCCGCTTGCGGCCGCCAGCATCAATCCGACAGGCGGATTGTCCGGCGCCGTGACCGGAATGGAAATCGCGCAGCCATCCATCAGGTTTACGATGGTCGGGTTTCGCAGCACGAGCAGGTTCACGCGCGTATAATCGTCGTCGCCTGCCAGCGCGCTGAGGCGCGGCGGCACCACGGGCACCGTGGGCATCGCAATGGCATCAAAGGCGCTGATCCGTTTCGCGACTGCTTCGATGAACTTTCGCCGGCGGTCGAGATTGCGTACGTAATGCGCCGCCGGTTGTTCGGCACCGCGCAGGATGCGTGATTTCACGCGCGGATCGTACTGGTCGCCTTTGCGCTCCAGCAGCGGTTGATGCCAGGCGAGACTCTCGGCCGCAGCCAACCCGCCATGCTCGCTGAGTGCCGGGATTTCGTCGAACTCGGGAATTTCCAGATCGTGCAGCTCGATGCCCGCCTTCGAGAGCTTTGCCAGCGCGGCTTCATAGGCTTCGGATACCGCCGCCTCGATGCCGGTTTCGACGAGCGTGCGAAGCACGCCGATCCGGATGTGGTGGGCTTTCCGCTCCACGACATTGCGGCGGGAACGATCCGCAATGATTCCGTCGAGAATGGAGCAGCATGAAACCGTGCGCGCGATCGGCCCAATGGAATCGAGACTGGTGGACAGGGGAACGAGACCCGCGCGGGTGACGCGACGCATCGTCGGCTTGAAACCGGTCAGATAGTTGAAGGCCGCGGGAATCCGGCAGGAGCCGCCGGTAGCGGTGCCAAGGCCAGCATGCGCCATTCCGTCGGCAACCGAAATCGCAGCGCCCGAAGACGAGCCGCCGGGCGCCCGCCCGGTGCCGCGATCCCAGACGCTTTTGGGCGTGCCGTAATGCGGATTGAGGCCAAGTCCCGAATAGGCGAATTCGGTCATGTTGGTGCGGCCGATGAGGATGAATCCGCGCTCGCGAAGGCGCGCGACACTCGGTGCATCGCTCGTTGCCGCGGGCGCATCGTCGAGCGCAATCGATCCTGCGCGCGATTGCATGCCGCGAATGTCGAACAGGTCCTTGATGGAGATGGGGATGCCTGCGAAGGGCGAGGGCGCGTAACCGCTCGCGCGCAACCTGTCGAAGGCGTCGGCGGCGCTGCGGGCGCCGGCCGCATCGACTGCAATGAAGACGCGCTTTCCTTCGCCGTCGCCTGCTTCGATCTTCGCGAGGCAATCCTCGACGAGCTGGCGGCTGGTGATTTTCCCGTTTGCCAGATCGGCCGCAAGCGATTGCAGCGAAAGCGCGCGTCTATCCTTCAGCGTGAACATACGAAACCGGGCCCATGCCGCGCCGGAAGGTGCGGCTCAAAAGTAGTTCGATATCGAAATATATGGGCCGCGGACGAAAAGCTCCAGCGAAAATGATCGCCGTGGACTGCCGTGAATCAGTCGGATGGTGGCAGGGCCGGGCCGTTGTCGAAACTCTGGTAAAGCCGCTCGTTCATCGTAATCAGCAGCTTCGTCAGCTCTCTCCCGGCCTTCCGGTTGGAGCCGAACGCCATTCTCTGGATTTCGAGCAGTTCGGGAAGGATGTGGTCGACGAATTCCCTGCCGCGCTTGGTGAGCGCGATGCGCAGCGAGCGGCGATCGGTGGGGTCGGGCAGGCGGGAAATCAGATCCAGCGACTGCAGTCGGTCGAGCCGGTTCGTGAGTCCCGCGCCGCTGAGCAGCAAGGAAGCCGAGAGCTCCTTGGGGGTCAGCTCATAGGGGCGGCCGGCGCGCCGAAGCGTGGCGAGCACGTCGAACATGCCCCGGGTCAAGCCGTATTTGGTCATCATCTGGTCGATCGGCATCGAGGTAAGATGATACGCCTCGGTCAACGCGGCGATCAGCGCCATCGGCTCGAAGTCCAGATCGGGATGCTGCTGCTTCCACTGCGTCAGAATTGTTTCCACGACCGAGTCGTCAGCTCCCTTTTTCTTGCTTGCGGACGCCACGCCGCCTTTTGCCACGCGAGGCAGAGCAAATTGATTTTTCGGAAACGGCCTGGATGTTGCTAATTTTCTTGGCAAGGCAATAACCCGTCTATTGAGCAGTCCGCCACAGTGCAGGGTACTACCTTCGAGTAAGCAACCGCTTTGTCGGTGAATTTACCCGCCTGACAATGCGCCTCGACCCCCGGCGCATGCCCCGAATTTGTATCCCCTCCCGATTATGCGCTCAAGCCGTTCAAAAGGCTACGGATGTTCCCGCTCAGGATGGCGTCAAGCTGCTCGGAACGCAGGTTTTCCATCTTGCGCAGACGCTTCGGCCCTTCCGGGTCCAGCATTTCGAACGGGTAGTCGCTGCCATAGACGATCCGGTCGGCGCCCACTGAGTCGATGAGAAAGGAGAGGGCCTGATCATTGTGGGTCAGCGAGTCGTAGATGAAGCTGCCCAGAAGCTCGGATGGGGCCGACTTCAGGTGCTTGCTGCAAGCGGGGTGCGCCGCGAACCCGCGGTCCATGCGCCCGATCTGGTAAGGCAGGAAGCCGCCGCTGTGCGCGAGGCAGATTTTCAGGTTCGGAAACTCCTGCATAAGCCCGCTGAACAGCAGCCGCGCCGCCGCGATCGTGGTGTCGACCGGGTAGGAGATCAGATTGTTCAGGAAGTAGTCGCCGGTCCGCTCAAGTCCGACGGGGCGGAAAGGCGGGTGCAGCAGAACGAAGACATCGAGTTCGTGGATTCTCTTCCAGAGCGGCTTGAAATCCGGGTGGTCGAGATCGGTGCCGTTGATGTTGGTGCCGAGTTCGACGGACGTCGTGCCGAGTTCGTTGACGAGATATTCGAGCTCCGCGATTGCCATTCCGACATTGCGCATGGGTAGGGTGCCCATCGGCGCGAACCGCGTTTTCATTTTCCGCACGTCGGCGACCAGCGTATCGTTCTGAAGCCGTGCCCACGCCGCGCTCTTCTCGTCGGGAAGATTGTCGCCCGCCATGTCGGTCCAGGTTGAAACGACCTGCATCGCAACCCCGGCGGCATCCATTTCCGCAAGGCGGCATTCCAGATTGCAGAGCTCGTTGAAGAAGGGGCGCAGCCTGACGCCGTCTTCGAACACCAGTATCGGACTGCCGCTTCCATTCGAGCTCGGCTCGATTCGGACGCCATAGCGCGTGCCGTTCTTCGCAGCCTCCTCGATCAGGGCCGGCGAAACGTAATGGGCGTGCATATCGATGATTGACTGCATTTCTTTGTTATCCGCTTGCCAGCTGAACCGGCCGGGCCTCGGCCGATCGATAGGCACTAAATAGTTCTATATCGAACGAATAGTTATATGTCGCGGCGGCAGCGGCGAAGTCAACTGCGACATCTCGGGGAACATTGAAACCGCCGGCTGGGAGCGGGGCCGCCCCTCCAATTGACATAATTCGATATCGAAATATACGATACGAAAGGAATATCGGTCGCAACCAACCGGTAGCCGCTCTCGATGGGCCGCCGGGCAGAGCGTCAACAATCAGTCTGGAGAACGAAACATGGTACGCCACATTTTCCTGTACAAAGTGAAGCCGGGCGCCGACCCCAAGGAAATCCTCCGGATCCTCAACGAGCTTCCGGTGAAAGTGCCCGGCATCCGCACCTGGACGCTCGGCAAGCACACCGGCGCCGAAGGAAACTCGGGCGGCCTCTGGGACTACGGCCTGGTCTGCGATTTCGATTCTTTCGCCGCTCTCGAAACCTATTCCGATCATCCGTTCCATCAGGAAGTGGTCGAGAAGCTCACGCCGATGTTCGCCGAGCGCGCGGTATGTGACTACGAGTTCACCGACGCGACTGTGAAGTAAGGGGGTCGCAATGGCGCTTCGTTACGAAACACCGCCCAAGGTCGGCAAAAGCCCCTGGGGTCCGGAAGACCAGAAAGGCCAGCTCAACCGCATCGACGCCAAGTCGCGCGCGGCGATCATGTCCCGCGTCGACGGTGCCCGCGTTTACGATCTGAGCGTGGACTACTTCGTGGGCATGCCGAGCTTCCAGGCTGCCGGCGATCCCGCTTATCAGATGTATATGACGCACACGCCGCGCGGCACCGTCGTCGACAATCTGAACGGTCAGGGCAGGGCCAACAACCTTTGCTGCGGTTACTCGGGTGACGTGATCCTGATGTACACGCACACCGGCACCCACATCGACTCACTCAATCACTTCGGCTACGGCCGCGAGATCTACAACGGCTACGACGCCGACGAGCATCTCGGTAGCCGCGGCTGGCAGAAGAACGGCGCCGAGCAAATCGTCCCGCTGATTACGCGCGGCATCCTGATCGACGTCGCGACCTGCAAGGGCCTCGAATGCCTGACGCCGTCCTACGCAATCACGATCGACGATTGCAAGGAAGCGCTGGCCAAGCAGAAGGTGGAACTGCGTGAAGGCGACACCGTCCTTCTCCGCACCGGCCGCATGCGTTACTGGCCTGACGGATCGAAGGTGTTCGGTGACAGCCCGGGCGTCAGCCTCGAAACCGCGAAGTGGCTCACCAGCCACAACATCGTGACCGTCGGCGCCGACAACGAAGCCGTCGAGCACACGCCGTCCAACTTCGAGGACAACTGGCTGCCCGTGCATAACCACTTCCTGACCGAAGTGGGCCTGCCGCAGATCGAGTGCCTCAATCTCGAGGAGCTCGCGAAGGATCGCGTGTACGAGTTCGCGTTCATCGCGGCCCCGATCCGGCTGCGAGGGGCGACCGGCTCGCCGCTGCGTCCGCTGGCGTTTGGCCTCAAGGACTAAGTCGTATAAAGCCCGGCACTGGAAACATCGGTGCCGGGCTTCGACTTTGAAGCCCTGCGCATGGACGCGGAGCCGTTGATGTCCGCAGGGCAAGCAACCGAAAATTTCTTCGTCAAGGCGATCCGCAAGATCGAAGCAGCCGCTTCGGTCGAGCGGATTCATTTCCTTGGCGATACCGCCGTCTTCGTGCTTGGCAACGGCGACCTCTTGCTGGAGCCGAAGAATGCGGAACGGCAAAGCGTCTCGCTGTTCGAAGGCGCGCTGCTGGCTTCGGCGGTTTCGGGAGATGCGCTGATCGCGGGCGGAGACGACGGCCGCGTGGTGGAGTTCACGCCCGGTTCCGAGCGTCGCGAGATTGCAACGGACAGCAAGCGCCGCTGGATCGATCACGTTGCCGCGGACGGCGCGGGATCAATCGCCTGGGCGGCCGGGAAGCAGGTCTATCTTCGTGCGCCGAGCGGCGAGGTAAGTCATATCGATCTGCCTTCGACGGTGGGTGGGCTTGCATTCTCCGGTGCTGCGCTCGGGATCGCGCACTACAACGGCGTGACCCTATGGCCGCGCGTCGGAAGCGGCGGCCAAAGAACACTGAACTTCGATGGCATGCACATGGGGATCTCCTTTCATCCCGATGGCGACTTCGTCGTCACCCGCATGCGCGATCCCGCCTTGCACGGCTGGTGCCTGCGGGAAGGCGGCGAGCATGTGATGGAGGGCTATTCCGGCCCGGTCCGGTCGGTCAGTTGGACTGCCGGCGGGCATTGGCTTGCGACCAGCGGCGCGCGCTATCTTGCCTTGTGGCCCATTCGCCAGCCGCAAAATCCGCTGAGCAACGTCCCGATCTTGCTGACGGGCTATCGGGCCGTTTCCACCGCGGTTGCGTCCCACCCACGCTATGACGTCGTCGCCGTCGGTTACGCCGACGGCGCGGTGCTGCTCATTCGCATAAAGGACGAGGCCGAAATCCTGCTGAAGAACGCGACCGGCACGGCGGTTTCCGCGCTCGAATGGAGTTCGACCGGCGCTTCCCTGGCCATCGGCTGTGCCGACGGTTCGGGCCGGGTGATCGAGTTCTCCTGACGAAGAGCGACGTCCGCAGCCTGCGCGCATGGCGCGCGCAGCCGCAGTTCCCGGCCGCCCCAGCTCTTACGGCCGGATCAGCGGCACAGCGCAGGCGTCATAGGCAAAGAACCAGGTCGGATCGACCGGCTTGCGGAACCAGGTGTTCGTTTCCGAAATGGTCTGCACTTCGTTGACCCGCGGCATCCGGTTGGCCTCGTAGAGCGCGAAGCTCTCTCCGGCATCCTTCGCGCCGTCGTCCGCGATCGAGCGGGCGAGGATCGCCGCATCCTCGATGGCCATGGCGGCCCCCGCTGCCATGTAAGGCCGCATGGCGTGCGCCGCGTCGCCGAGAAGTACGATGTTGCCCTTATGCCAGCTCGATACGCGCTGGCGTTCGAAGACCGGCCATTTCGTTACTTCCGGCGCAGCCTCGATGACGGTGCGCAATTCCGGGTGATAGCCATCGAAGACGGTAAGGAACTCGTCCCGGTCGCAGGGCACGAAGGAAGCCGTCTCGTTCCACTCGCGCTGCGGCGCGCTGGAAACGAAGTAAACCTCCTCGCGCGTCTGGGTCATGTAATAGACGAGGATATGGTTTCCTTCGCCCCACCACTTTGAGCAGGCGCGAATCGGCAGGCCCTTTAGAAGCGATGCCGGGAAAACCGCGCGATGGGCGACATGGCCGGTATAGTGGGGCAGGTCCGGGCCGACCACGAATTCACGCACCCGCGAGTTCACCCCGTCCGCGCCGATTACGATGTCGGTGTCTTCATGCGTGCCGTCGGCGAAGAGCAGCCGGGATTTCGCGCCGGCACTCTCGATGTCTTGCAGCTTCTTGCCGAATTGCACCGTGCCGTGCTTCAGCGCGGATTCCACGATGGTGTGAAGGTCGCCGCGATGGACGTTGATATAGGCTGCGCCATAATGAGCTTCGCTCTCGGCGTTGAAGGGAAGCTCGAACAGGATTTCGCCCGTATCCCATTTGCGGCTGACGAATGCGTCCGGATGCAGGCCGACATCGCATAGCGCTGTTTCGATATCGAGCCGGCGCATCACCTTCAGCACGTTCGCACTGAGGTGAATGCCCGCGCCGATTCTCGAAAATGCCGGGGCCTGCTCAAAAACCTTTACATTGAAGCCGGCACGTTGAAGCAGTCCGGCGACCGTCATGCCTCCGAGGCCCGCGCCGATCACTGCAATGGCTGTCGAACGATTCAAGGTACGCTCCCGCGGCTGCGCGATATTATGGCTTGCTCGGGCCAGGGACGCAGCGCACCGGCCGTTGCATCGTCACGCTCGCGAAGCGCAGTCCGGGATTAGCCGAAGGCCTCGCGACAACTGCGGCGCATCGGCCGCGGCGCGGCCTGTTCGGTTCCGGATTCGAAAGCCGAAAACGGCGCGCCAGATCCAATATACTTCTGTGCCGGATAATTCGCTATAGAATTAAAACCGGTGCCGGACAGGACGGAAGCGGGCGGCAAGGGCGCATCGTCCTGCGCGCGCTTCGCTTCGGCTGCAAGTGCAATTTATTCGCATCTGCTCGTGCAGTTTGCGCAATTTCCGAGCGCACAGGACCCGCAAAATCCTTGGGGCGGAAAGCTGATTTAGACAGCGGCGCGCCGACCCGGCGTTGACAACTTCCGAAGGGAGCTAATAGCATATTATTTCATATCAAATTATTTGATATGGAATGAGCTGCGGGAGGGAGTAGCACATGGCAAACATTTCTCGGCGATCGGCATTGGTTGGTGCGGGCGGGGCTTCGCTGCTTGCATTGATGGGCAAGACGGGTTCCGCCTTCGCGCAGGAAGCGGTGTTGCGCTCGACGCATTTCGGCGGCCCGTACCAGATTCTCAACGAGGTGGTCGGCAAGCCGTTCCGGGAGATGAAGCTCGGCCGCGTCGAATACGATGTCGAGGTGTCCCCGTCGGTTATCGCCAAGCTCCAGACGCAGCGCGGCAACCCGCCGTTCGACGTTGCGATGGTCTCGCGTCCGTTCGGCTTGCGCGCGCTGAATGCGGGCTTGATCGAGAAGGTTTCCGCGTCCGAGTTCCCGGAAGTCAAGAGCCTGATTCCCGACGCGCTGCCGAAAGGCGGCTGGGGCATCGCGATGGCGCTCGATACCTACGACATGATGATCGACACCAAGCAGGTCAAGGAGCCGATCACTTCCTGGCTCGATCTGTGGAAGCCGGAGTTCAAGGGCAAGACGGCGCTGCCGTCGGCAGCCAATGGCGGCGCCACCTTCGCTTTCATTTCCTGCATCCTGAAGGCGGTTGCCGGTGACGACCGCTCTGACGCCGCGGTCAACGAAACCTTCGCGCGCCTGAAAGCGCTGAAGCCGAGCGTCCGCGTGTTCTATGCCGACAGCATTCAGCCCAGTCAGCTGATGGACCGGAGCGACATTTCGATCGCGCCGCAGTTCGGCGTGCGCATCGCCAACCAGACCCGGGTATCGCCGCACATCGTGAAGACGACGCCGAAGGAAGGCATCGTTGCGATCCCCTACGACCTCTGCATCACCAAGGGATCGAAGCACCCGGAACTCGCGCGCAAATACATCAACCTGACGCTGACCAAGACGGTGCAGGAAAAGCTGGTGGAAGGCTTGCTCTGCACGCCGTCGCGCGTCGGCCTCGACGTCTCGCCGGACGTCTCGAAACTGGTTACGCTTGATCCGTCGAAGATCTGGTTCCAGGACGAAGAGTATTCGGCAACCAAGCAGCGCGAGTGGCTCGACCGCTACACGCGCGAGGTCCAGAACTGAGCGATAGCTAGATGAGCGAAGGCAAGGGCGTCGGAGCTGAGCAGAACGTCGAGCTGGAGCTCGTTGAAGTAAACAAGGCTTTCGCGGGCGTTCTCGCCGCCCGCGATTGCAGCCTTGCGGTGCGGCGCGGCGAGATCGTCGCGCTGCTGGGGCCCAGCGGATGCGGAAAGTCGACGCTGCTCAACATCATCGCGGGCTTCGAGAGCGCGGATAGCGGCACCGTGCGGCTGCGGGGCAACGTCCTCAACGACGTTCCCCCGCACCGGCGCAATGTCGCGATGGTGTTTCAGCATTACGCGCTTTTTCCGCACCTCACGGTCGCGGCCAACATCGCCTATGGCCTGAAGGCGCGCCGCAAGGACGCGGCGGAATCGCGGCGGCGGGTCGATGCCATGCTTGCCTTGCTGAAGCTCGACGGGCTTGGCGAGCGTTATCCGTCGCAGTTGAGCGGCGGCCAGCGCCAGCGTGTCGCCATCGCCCGTGCGCTTGCGATCGACCCCGACGTTTTGTTGCTCGATGAATCCTTCAGCGCGCTGGACCGCAATCTGCGCGAGGAAATGCAACTCGAGCTTTCGCTGCTGCTGCGGCGTCTCAACATCACCACGATCCTTGTTACGCACGATCAGCGGGAGGCTTTCTCGCTGGCGGATCGCGTGGCGGTGATGCAGGCCGGCAGCATCGCGCAGATCGGTACGCCGCGCGAAATGTACGAAACGCCGGTGAACAGCTACGTGCTGCAATTCCTCGGCTCCTCGAACCGGTTGAAGGTCGATTTCGTCAGGGACGCATCGGGGACGAAGGCTCGCGTGGCGCCGGGTCTCGAATTTCTGCTGGATACCGTGCCGGATGAAATCGCGGCACAGCCCAACGGCCTGCTCCATCTTCGTACCGAAGACGTCATCCTGGCCGATGGCCCCAGTGCCGTTCATGGCGGCAAGCCGGGCGTGGTGACCTTCTCGACCTTCCTCGGCGCACAGGAGCGTGTCGTCGTGCAGATTGATTCCCAGCAGGTGATCGTCGATCGCCCCGCAGCCGTTCGCGGCCAGCGCGCGGTGCAGCCGGGAGCCGAGGTCTATATCGACTTCGATCCGCATCGCTGCCGCCTGAGTCCGGCAGGCTGAGCGCCATGAAACGGGGCTCGTTAACGCCGTGGCTTTGGCTGTTTCCCGCCGGGGCGCTGTTGATTCCGTTCTTCCTGCTGCCGCTCGGAATCGTGATCCGCAACAGCTTCTATATCGACGACCCAATGGGGCTGCTGGTTCCAGCCTTCACCGGCGTGAACTACCTGAAGGTCGTCACCGATCCATATTATGTAACCGTCTTCACCAATACGCTTACGGTCGCGGCGATTAGCACGATTGCGACGCTGATTATCGGCTACCCGTTTGCGCAGCTCATCGTCCGGCTCGTGGGTTTCAGCGCGACGCTGATGCTGTGGTGCGTTTACGTACCACTCTATGTCAGCGTGATCATGCGCGCCTTTGGCTGGACCATCATTCTGGCGGATAGCGGGCTGGTGAACGAGGTGCTGCTCGCGCTCGGCCTTATAAAAGAACCGGTGCGCATGCTGTTCGAAGTCGAGGGCATGACCATCGGCATCATTCACCGCTATCTGCCGCTGATGCTGATTCCGTTGATCGCGGCGCTGCAAAAGATCGACACCGATCTCTACAAGGCGTCGGCAAACCTGGGCGCTTCGCAGTCGCTCACCTGGCTCCGGGTCACGGTCCCGATCTCGCTGCCGGGGATCGTGGCGGGCAGCCAGCTCGTATTCGCAGGCGTGCTCAGCGATTACGCAATGCCGGCGCTGATGGGCTCCACGAAGTTTCAGCTTGCGGCGCCGGCGATCTATTATGAAGCCGTCACGAATTCGAGCTGGGCGCTCGCCGGCGCCATGGCAACGCTTGTGCTCGCCATCGTCGCGCTGTTCCTGTTCATCATGAACCTGACCCTGAAGCGCCTCGCACCCTGGGCGTCGACGCTATGAGTGGCGCGCCGCAGAAGATCAGCATTCCGCTCGCGGCTTATGGCGCGGTCGTCGTCATATTCCTGCTGCTGCCGATCGTGATCGCCGCGGCCGTGGCGTTCAACGCAGGCGAACGCGCGGTGTTTCCGCCGGAAGGCTTCAGCCTCCGCTGGTTCGGCGCGGTGTTGCAGTCGCAACTGCTCATGGACGGCTTCTACAAGAGCATGATCATCGCCGTGGCGAGCACGGCGATTGCGACGATCTGCGGGACCGGCGCGGCAATTGCGCTGAATCACTACCGCTTCTCCGGCCGCGCCGTGGTGCAGACGGTTTTGATGTTGCCGATCGCGTTGCCTGCAATTGTGCTCGGCCTGGGCATTCTGTTCGCGACTCCGCTTTACGGATTGAGCATCGGCCTGCTCGCCGCGACCTTGGGCCATGCCGTGCTCGGCATTCCCTATGTCGCCGCAATGGTGCTGTCGTCGCTGGGCAGTTTCGACCGCTCGCTCGAAAGAGCCTCGCTCAATCTGGGCGTCGGCCCCATGAGGACGTTTTTCCATATAACGCTGCCTCACATCAGAATGGGCGTTGTCGCGGGCGCGATTGCGTCTTTCCTGTTGTCGCTCGACAACATCTCGCTGTCGCTGTTCGTGACGCGAAACGACACCATGCCGCTGCGGCTGATGCAGCACATGTTGTCTTATACCGACCCCAGCGTCGCCGCGATGTCGACGATGCTGTTGCTGGCTTCGTTCGGGATGCTGTTGCTCCTGCTGCCGGTGGCGACCCAAAGGCGCGGATAACGGCAACGGGGTACTCGGGTCGGGTTGATGGGGCGCCGCCGTGGCCGGCCGCACGGGAGCGGGGCCCTTTGGATTTCCTGCAGCTTCAATCCATTTCCCAGTAGCGCGGGAATCGGCCCAACAAAGCCTCAATCCGGTATATTAAAAACTTGTTAGCCATTGCTTGCAACAATACCTGCTTAAGATCGATGTTCCAGATGAATATCGGAGAATGTGATTTCGTTTTTCCTCCCGCTCTTTTCGAGCGGGTTTGTGCGCGCAGCCGTGAACCGGCTGTCGAAGTGAATGTCGCCTTCGGCAAGTGAAGCGGCGGAATTTTAATGAAGGTCCGATTTCAGAGAATGCGTTTGAGATTGCATGCGCTGGATAAAGCGAAATAGCGAGCGGAAGCGCCTGTCCTGTCCCGCAACGATATACCGGCGGGATCGCTCTGCACTGTGCGGCTGCATGGTGCAGGACATGTCTGAAACCGGCGCGAGATTGAAAATAGACAAGGATGACGGCGGGGCGGAAGTCGAGGTTCCGCAGCAGTTCTTTCTGTCTTTCACCGCGCGCAAGGAAGTGCTCAGCGATTTCATGAGCGTGGTGCGGGCCTGCGAGAAGGTATGGCGGCGGGAAGACGAGATCGGCGTCAAGTTCCTGAGCAAGCGCGCGCGCCCCTGAGGTGCCTCGATCCGGCTGATTCTTGCAGCTTTTGATGGCTGGCGGGGCTGTTGCTGAAAAACGGGAACGCTATCAGGCGCCGAAAAATCCGCGGGAATAACGGAGCGATGCGGGCCCGCTTGATGTGCCCCGCGCCCTTTCACCTCGTAAGTCTTTGCGCGTGTGAATTTTTCCGGCTATCAGGAATAGCAATGGGCGCCGGTCGCGGCTGGCACTGAAGCATAGAATTGGGGCCGTGCTGACCATCGGGCAGGGCGCTTTCGGCGCCGGAGCAGGATTTGGGGGACGCGCTGAAGCGCGCTATTTGAAGCTTCGCCCCCGGCAGTCAGAGCGAATGTAAGTCGACATGATACTCCATGACATCCTGAAATATATCGGCCGGCTGCTCTACCAGATTTGGCGCGTGATCGAACTCGTTCTGGTTATTCTGCCGATCGAGTTTCTGATGCGGCTCTGGTATGCGCTCGATCCGCGCGTGTATTTTCAGTCATTGCGCATAAAGCAGGTGAGCGAAGGCACGGTCGCCAGGAAGGACGACGTCTTTTACGTCTTTGTGCTCTACTCCAAGTCGCAGCTTCCGGAATTTACCGAGAATGGCCTGGATGCGATTGCGCGCAGCCCGCACAACCTGATCGTCGTTTCGAACGCGACACTCGCGCCGTTGGTAAAGGCTAAGATTCTCGACAAATGCCATAAGCTGATCGAGCGCAAGAACGTGGGGCGCGATTTCGGCGCCTATAAAGATGGCGTCAACTACGTTCTGGAGCAATTCCCCGAGGCCAGCCGCATCGTGCTCATGAACGATAGCGTCTTCTTCATGCGGCGAACGCTGGACAAGCTGATCGCGGATCTGAACGGCCCGCAGGATTTTATCGGCGTGACCGAGGTCCATCAGTTCCATTACCATGTGCAGTCGTTTCTGCTCTCCTTCGGGCGGGCGGCGATCAAGAGCAAAGCCTTCGTCAAATTCTGGAAACGCTATCTTCCGATCAATACGCGGCGCTGGACGATTCATCGCGGTGAGATCCGGCTGACGCGCATGATGACCAAGGCGGGATTCAGGCCGCACATTCTGTATCAGGCCGCACATTTGCTGGCGCATCTCCAGAGGCGGCCATCCCGCGAAGTGATCGAGGCGACCCGCCTGCTGCCGACCGAAGTGCGGGGAGATATCTATTCCAATTTTCTGCCGGTGCTCGGCGAAAAGTTCAGTCCCGCCGCTGTTTCGGCGGTCGAGGCGATAGCCTCAGGCGTGCGGCGCCTTCATGGCGTGCCGGCGCGCGGCGTCGACGCGCAGCTGAGCCGGATCAATGCGCGCGCCGCCGGGATGGAGCAGCTCAGCGTCGGCATCTTCTCGGATCAGATCGTTTTTTCGATCAGCCAGAACAACCAGATGCATCATGGCGGCTTCCTGTTCATCAAGTATCTGGGTTTGCCGCTGCTGAAGCGCGACATCTTTTATCGCGAGCTTTACGCTCTGGAAGATGTGTACCAGTTTCTGACGGAAATCGGCGAGCCGCTGCGGGACGAGATGCTGGGCGATCTGCGGCGTTCCGGCAGCGGTGCGCATCTGCGCGGTCTTTTCCGTATCCTGTACCGGCACGGTTCGCTTTGATTGAGGTAGAGTGATCGTGTCGTCGCCCCGCAAAAATGAATTCCCGGACGGTTACATCGTCGAAGACGGCATCGCGTTTCCGAAGGCGCAAGCGCAGGAGAGTTTCGCCTATAGCGATGGCGATGCCGCGGAGAATTATCTGCTCGATGTGATATCTGGAGCCGAGGACCGCTCTCTTTTTGGCGAAAGAATCCGGGCAGGAATTCGCGATTGGGCATCACTCTACCACTTGTCGCCCAAGCGCGCGAATTTGCTCCGGCCCTTTGCTTCGCTTTTGCGCGGTAATGTTCTGGAAGTCGGCGCCGGCTGCGGCGCGATCACGCGCTATCTCGGCGAGAACGGCGGCAATATCGTTGCGGTCGAAGCGAGCGCGCGCCGCGCAAAAATCGCGCGGCTTCGCACATCCGATTTGAGCAATGTGCAGGTCGTCTGCGATCGCGTCGAGCAATTTTCACCAAACGTGAAGTTCGATGTCGTGACCTCGATTGGGGCGCTTAAGTACGCAGCAGTATATAATGATGACAAGGCAGATCCGCATGTCGCTTTCTTGAAGAGCCTTCGGAAATTGCTTAGCGAGAAAGGCGTTGTCCTACTTGCCATCGAGAACAAGCTCGGCCTGAAATATCTTGCAGGCGCACCGGAAGACCACACCGGCAGGGCCTTCGACGGCATCAATGACGGCTATCGCGAGGGGTCGGTAGCGACATTCGGTGCCTCCGAGCTGGCAGACCTCCTTAACCGCAGCGGGCTTCATGCCCATGCCTGGTACGTTCCGTGCCCGGATTACAAACTTCCAACGACGGTGTTGTCGGGCGCGATGCTGACGCAGCATGCGGACCTTGCGGCAATATTGGCAACGCAAGCGGCTCCCAACGATCCACAGCGGCCGGCCGATCCTGCATTCTCGTTGGAACAGGCATGGTCCGTGCTGGGAAGGAACTATCTTATCGGAGAACTGGCGAACTCCTTCCTTGTTGTAGCCGGGGCCAATGCCGATGCCACCAAGCCGTATCAGCAGCTTAAGGAAATCGGCTGGCATTACTCGGTTGATCGTCATCCGGCCTTTGCAAAAGCGACGACCTTTATCCAAGTCGGAAGCGAATTGGTCGTCGGGCGGCATTCGCTCACGACTTCGGAGCAGCCGGCAGTTCCGATCAAGCAGGTTTTAGAGCCGGAACTGTTTCGGCGCGGAACGAACTGGTGGAACGAGCTATCGGCTATCGTCAACAAGCCGAATTGGACAATTGGTCAGATTGCCGATTGGGCTCGGGTTTGGGTCGACGCGCTATTGCGAGAATGCCGCATTGAATCGCTGAACGGAGAAACATTTCGGCAGCACGTTAATGGAAGGTTTTTCGACGCGGCACCTTTTAATCTGATCCGCGATGAGTTTGGCGAAACCCACTTCTTCGATCAGGAGTGGCGGCTTAAGCCAGATATCGAGTTTGGGTATCTCGTGTTTCGTGGGCTGCGGGACGGTCTAATCCGGATAAGAAGCTACGCGCCGCCGTCTGCTGGCACACCTCACGCGATCAATAAAATCATTATGGCGGTGTTTGCCGAGCTTGGCGTGCTTGTTACGCGTCAGGAAATCGATCGTTGCATACAAATGGAACAGCAGGTTCAGGCTTGGGTGCATGGAAGGCCCTCAGCCGAATTACGTGAAGCCGACATCTCGAATTCATGGAACGTCATCTTAAATCAACGAATTCCCGTTGATAGAGTTGCCCAGTCCCGTGAAAGGCAGGCCCTGCAAGGCGATATCGAGAAACTGCAGGAGCAACTGCGTGGTTCGGAGGCGACGCACGCGAAGACTGCAGCTGAGTTGTCAGAATCGAATTCGGCTGTTTCCCGACAGGCCAGGCAAATCGCACACCTTACGTCTGAGCAAGAAGCGTCACTGCAGCGCATCGAAGAGCTTGGACAGTATGTCAAGGCCACAAACGATCTGCTGCGTGACAGTCAAAGCCAAACCCAGAGATTGGCGGGCGAGCTCGATGGTGCGCGGCAAGAGCTGTTGCGTGCCTCGGAGCAGGCAGCGGCGGAGCAAACGGAACTGGCTGAACAAATTGCGGAGCGCGAAGGCACCATTGCTTCTTTGCAAGGCGAAATGGAAACCATCCGCACTACGGCCGCTTTTCAACGGCAGGAGGCCTCTCGAGCCGCTAGGGAGCGTGACGCTGCATCGAGACAAGTGGCTCAGCTACTATCCGAAGTGGCACGACTCCAACATTTTCGCTCCGAGTTGGGTGCCGCAATAGACTGGGACGATCGCACTGAATCTGAAGTCAATGGGGTTCAACAAGAGGTGGAGGCCGTCCGCCTGAAATTACGGCGGACGGAGCAGGCACAAAAGGCGCGTACAGAGGAGTTGCTTGTTGCCAAGGCGCAGTTGGAACAACTGCATAAAATGTTGAAATCGCAAGCGCTCGCACTAAGTACCAGAAAAGAGCCGTCCAAGAACAGGACGGCTTTGATGCGAGCGTTGGCTCATCTATTTTCGAGTTGGAAACGCCCAGAATATAAAGGGAAAGCGTGGGAGGCGGAGGCAATTCGCTCCTCGAGGCTGTTTAGCGCGTTCGATTACCTTACCCGCTATCCCGACGTTGCCGAATCGGGGCAAGATCCTCTTCTTCACTTCCTTTGTTTTGGCGAAGCAGAAGCACGCAAGGTGCATGAACTATTCGACAGCAAATACTATTTTGAACAGCATCCCGAGGTCGCCGAAAGCGGGATGAGCGCACTTGCCCATTATGCGAGCATGGGATTCTCTGCGGGGTTCAATCCACACCCGCTATTCGATACAGGTTGGTATCTGAGGGAATATTCTCAAGTTGTGCGTTCGGGTACGAACCCGCTGTACCATTATGTTTCCGAAGGCTGGAAGGTTCCCCTGAACCCCCATCCGCTGTTCGATGCGTCATATTACTATAAGAATAATCCCGACGTTCTAGCGCGGAACGAGAATCCGCTCGTGCACTATTGCAAATTCGGATGGAAGGAAGGCCGCAATCCAAGTGCGTCGTTTGACACAAAATACTACTTGTCCGAACACCGCGATGTCTCTGCATCCGGTGACAATCCTTTGATTCATTATGTGAGATACGGAAAGGTCGAGGGTCGTGCCATCAAGGCGGCGAGGGGTTGATTGGGGCAACCACGTTTCGCCGAGTTAAGAGAGTTACGCATGAGTGCGCCATTCAATGGGCAGGAGAATAACCATCTGCTGTTTGATGCGGAGTGGTACCTGCAGCAAAATCCTGATGTAGCAGAAGCAGGCATAGATCCGCTCGAACACTATATGGTTACGGGCTGGCGCGAAGGGCGCGATCCCCATCCGATGTTCGATACGTCCTTCTATCTTGAAAAGAATCCGGATGTAGCGGCGTCCGGCGAGAACCCGCTTGTTCAATACTATCTATTTGGATGGAAGGAGGGGCGACAGCCGCACCCAACATTTGATCCTATACGACACTCAGAACGTTATACGAAGATATCCAAGAAGGCAGCGAACTTGGCTGCAGGACCTGTTTATCAAGGTCAGCGTGAAGGTGAAAAGAAGTCAGCCAAAAGCCAGCTGAACGAGGTCGAGAGTTCAGAGCAGAAAGAAGATCGTATTGAAGTAGATAAAGCCGTTGTATTGCGTAGTTATCGAAATTTTGACTTCGGGCGCCAACAGCGATTCCTGGACAAAATTGAGCAGCTGTATCAATCAGATCATAAGACAATTGATCAGACGCGAGTATCGATCATCTTGCCGACGTTCAACCGTGCCGGTGTGATTGTAGAGGCGATAAAGTCTGTCCAAGCTCAAAATCACTCAAATTGGGAACTGCTCATTGTAGATGACGGGAGTACTGATTCTACTGCAGATGTAGTTCGTTCGTTTGTGGCTGATCCGCGTATCAAGTACCTGCCCGACGGACGGAGGGGCGTTTCGTCTGCAAGGAACCGTGGGCTGCTAGCGTCTACGGGGGCAGTGATAGCCTACATCGATAGCGACAATACTTGGGCACCCAATTTTCTAAGAACGATGATCACGTTCTTGGCGTCTCAGAATCTGGACGCTGCCTACTCCGCGATTGAAGCTTACGGTGATAGCGAAGCGGATAGCTTCTATCGTGGCGACATTTTTGTGTGGTCTGCATGTCTAAAGTCAAATTACATTGATCTAAACTGCTTCGTGCATAAGCGTTCGCTGTGCTTTGACGGAAATAAGCCTGTTGAGCTCTTCGATACCGAGCTTGCGAGGCTTGTTGACTGGGATCTCATTCTTCGCGCTACTGCGGACAGGCTGGTTTCCTACGCGCCATTTGTTGGCGTTCGCTATTACGATGGCAATCTTCTTAACAGGATTACCAAGTCGGAGTATGTAAATGGCGAGCTTCCCGCATTTGTCGATAGAATCAAACAGAAGCATTCTTTTCGGCGCGAAAACGTCGATTCCATCGACACCGGTGCCGGCATTGCGATGTCGAATTCCAGGTTTGAAGCGGCAAACCCCACTTGTCGTTATAAGGTTCGTTTCTTTCCCGATTACCGAATTAGCAACCCTTATCAGTCGCTGCTTTATAAGAATTTCGCCGATTACGATGTTGCGGCGGGAACTATCGATGAAAGCTTAAAGCTCATCACATCGAGCCGCGAACCTAATGTTCGGGTTATTTTCCATTTGCATTGGCTCACTCCAATTTTTGCGCCGGCAAAGGATCCGTCAGAAGCAGAGCATTTTGTCGATCTCTTTCTAGCCAGGGCTCGACTCTTTGTTGCACTTGGAGGTCGTATTCTATGGACCGTGCACAACGTTGTATCTCACGAGCCTAAGTATCTCGAGCAGGAGGTCAGGCTTAGCCGTGGAGTAGTCGAGCTTGCTGAGAAAATTCACGTGCACCACGTGGCGGCGGCCAATTTCACAAAGCCATATTACGAGCTTCCTGCCGATAAGCTGCTGGTCGCTGAACATGGAAACTACGTCGGAACGATTCCGATTACGATGAGCCGCGAAGAGGCGCGAGCCAAGTTAGGAGTTCCTCCTGCGGTAAAGGTATTTTTGTTCTTAGGTCAAATACGGGAATACAAAGGAGTTGATGATCTGCTCGAGGCTTATTCTAAAGTTGCCTCGGATTCGCGAGTTGGTCTCATAATCGCAGGTAAGGTCCTCGGTGTTAATCAGTCTATATTGAAGGAAAAGATTTCGAAGCTTCCAAATGCGATTTTTCGCCCAGGCTTCGTCCCAGACGACGAGATGCAGATCTATTTGCTGGCAGCCGACGTCATGGTGTTGCCGTACAAGAACGTGCTTACTTCTGGTTCTGTTTTGCTTGCCATGTCTTACGCCTTGCCGGTGATCTGCCCTCGCTCCGGTCTTCTTCAACATCTCGTGGTGAATGAAGAAAATGGCTTCAGCTATGAGGAGGGGGGGCTTCTTTCCGCGATGCGGATGTTCTTAAGGTCTGCGGAACAGCTCGGTTCTCGCGTAGGACAGCAAGCGCTCCGCACCGCGAAGTCTTTTAGGTGGGAAGACACCGCAGAGAAAATTCGGCTTCATTTTGAGGGTAGTGACTTCGGTGTGCCCAAGCGTATTAGTTTGCCAAGTTCAAATCGACTATGGTTCGTGCGGGGAGACCTCGAAAACTTGCGAAAGAAAACCTGCGTCGCTGTCGTGCTTCACTATCGCGATGTGGAAGACACGAAGAGGTGCATCAGCAAGTTGATGTTACAAGGCGACGACCTTGGCATTATTGCTATTTCAAACAGTGAAACAGTCGAGGACGCTAAAGTCATCGCTAACGCTTTCCCTGGTATCGTAGCCGTTCAATCCGAGGGCAATATTGGTTACGCTGCGGCGAATAATTTTGGCATCTGGGCTTGTCGGCAGATCAAACCGGAATATTTCTGGATTCTAAATCCTGATATCGATATTCCCGCTGAATATCTGCGAGAGATGGTTGGCAGAGCGCAAGGAAACCAACGCAACGCTTTCTTCGGCTCAACTCTTGTTGCTGCACATGCTCCCAGCACCGTTCTATTTTGTGGAGGAGAGGTCCGTCTGGATCAGGGGGGCAAACCAAGTCACCTCCACATGGGTAAAATGGTTTCAGAGCTGCCCTCAGGGTCCTTTGAATGCGATTATCTTACCGGCGCAAATATATTCGGTCGCACCTCGGCGCTGGAACGTATTGGATACATGCCAGAACAATACTTTCTTTATTTCGAGGAAACGGATTGGTTTGTCAGCTACACGAAGAAGACCGGAGAGCGCCCAATGATTTATCCGGATTTAATAGCAAGAAATCATAAAAAATCCGAGGCCGACGGACTGCCTGCGCGTCATTATCTCTATTACTTCTGTCGCAATTCTCTTCTCTTTGGCGAACGGTTCGCCCCGATGTTGCGGGAGGAATGCGAGAAAGAGGCCCGCAAGTTCGCGGGTGCTTGGCTTGAAAAAGTCAGCAAGAGAGCACCGCAAGAACTTAAAAAGTATCAGTATGTTGTCGAGCGTGCTTTTGAGGACGGGCGCAAAGGCGTGTCAGGAAAGGCAACTTTTACACTGTAGTTTTCGGGTACAACTACTATAAATTATAATGCGTTGGATCTTATGCTGCCGGCTCGTTTGTGAGGATTATCTCTTACAAAATGTAATTGCTTAAGTTCCTGTAGAATCTGAGGGTGGGTGGTTAGGAAAATGTTTCGAGCGGTCATGACGGAAGGATCAGGAGAGGAAACCGGAAAAGTGAAGTGTATCATCTGTGACGGTACAACATTTGCCTTCGGTCCCGGTGGTAGAGTCTCGACAACAAAGAAGCTGCCACGATGTGAGAAGTGTCAGTCGCTTGAGCGGCACAGAGCTTTCAGGCGATTTTTCCAACAAGCATACTCGCCAAGAATATACTCCACATTATCGGTTCTACAGTTTTCTAACGATTTCAGCGTTAAGCCAGTCTGGTTCAAAAAGTACGAGGTTAGTATCTTCGGCAAGCAGAATTCACTCGATATTCAAAATATTGATAGGCCGACTGGAGCTTATGATCTTATAATTTGCAACCATGTCCTGGAGCACGTTCCAGACGACGGCGCTGCAATGAAGGAACTTGTGCGCGTAATAGAGCCTGATGGAACTCTATTCCTATCTGTTCCGGCTCCACTCCAATACAAAACTACCCGTGAATGGGGTTTCCCAGATCCAAAACGACATGGGCATTATAGAGAATACGGTCAAAATATTTCGGAGCGCTTCGGCCAGCATATTCCATCCGTTTTCGCCTTTGCGGTTGATCTGGAAGATGAGGTTACGGGAGCGAAGGATATTGCATTTGTGCTGGTACACAAACGCAATGCGTTTTTCAGGCAGCTGATAGCCAGCGGAACAAAATTGGTGGCAATTTGAGTTTGTGTTGTAGCTGGAAATAGGGAAGTAACGCCGTGCTGGATGACGTTAAGGCTACGAACGCCCGCCATATCACATCAGATGATGTATGGAGGTTTGCAACTGATGTTTTCCATGTGGATTCGGCCAGCTCACTACACAGATATATAGTCACGCATCATGCGCGGTTTGCCGTTCTAATTAGTGATTTAGCTGCGCTACATTCTGGCTCGTCGCGTATACTCGACGTTGCTGGCTCTCGATTCACTAAGCAGTTGATCGAGTATTTCTGCCCGGGGGCGTCCGTAGATGTATGTGACGATAAAGATGTCGAAACGGAAGAATGGTTCACTAAATATGCTGGAATGTACGATATTATTATTCTAACGGAAGTTATCGAGCATCTTGGCGTCGACCCGGCGTATACATTGTTTCAATGCAATAAATCTCTCAAGTTAGGAGGAGCGATTGTAATCACTACCGTCAATATTGCGAGACATGTTGCCGTTTACGATCTGATAAATGGCAGCACGCCTTATGTTATGGGCAGTGTATTCGGTAAGGATACAGATCGTCATGACCGGGAATACGCTCCTTGGGAGCTGGCTCACCTGACGGCGGCGCACGGATTCGATGTAAAGCTTTCCACGTTTGATTGTTATGCGCGAACAAAAAGACAGGAAAAAGCAATAGAGTTTGTTCAAAAGGAAATTTTACGGGATATTCGTCTTCACCGGGATACTATCAAAGTTGTCGGAAGAAAAATTGAAGAAGCGAAGGGCCCAGTGCGCTTGTGGCCAGTTTATCATTTTTCGGTTTCTCCCAATAGAGTTGAAACTATTTGGCCAAATGTGGAATCAAGGGTTGCATTGTTAGATTGAGCGGCGAAGTAATTGGTGCCTTAACTGTTGTTGTCACTTGGCATCTAGGGTCAATATTTCCGTTGAGTATTCCCGCTTAATGCTTCGTTCTGTCGAGTATATTTCGAGCGGATCGATATCGGGAGACAGTCTATTAGACAACGGGTGCTCGCATGCGTTGCTGTCTTCGCCCATCTCGGATGTGCAACGGGATGGGCCGTTGAATGCGTTGCGCCGAGATCCCCATTTAACGGGATAAAGGACGGTTATAGCGCACGTGACGATTTTCTATGTCCCGTAGTTCCCAATGTCGTTAGCTCTTTATCTGGCGTAAATTTTTACACAGATCAAAAAGCAACGATAATCGACAAGGATGCTTATCGCGCAGCTATTGCTCGCGAAAGCGAAGTGCGAAATTTTACCAGCAAACTTGTTGGCTTCGGTAATCTCTACAGATATTCAAGCAATTCGTCAGCCCGGAAAGCGATTGCTGAATGTATTACCCGTTGGCTTGAAGAATGGGCTCAACGAGAGGGGCTTTTAGGTGCAGCCAATTTTCAAGGGGAACTCTATAGAATCTGGGCCACTGTTCCAATCGCTATGACCTACCTAATGGTCTTCGATGATTTGAAGATAGACAATGCCGGAGTTCAGGACTGGATCTCGAAACTGGCAGATCGTAATTGGCAATTTGTAGATCGGCATAAAATCAGAAACAACATTGCCAGTTGGGCTGCAGCTGGAAGCGCATTCTCTGCCGCGGCGACCGGACGATGCGATTTGCTGACGAGAAGCGTGGACACGCTGCGTCTTAGTGTTGCTTCGGTAGATGAAAGTGGAGTTCTTCTGACAGAAATCTCCAGAGGGCGAAGAGCTTTAGCTTATCATGCATTTGCATTGACTCCGATGGCTCTAACAGCGGAGGTCGCATTCCACGCCGGAATTAATGTCTATCCAGACAATAACAACGCGTTGTTGCGTGTTGCACGGCGTATTATGCTCTCCAAAAGTGACACGTCATTTTTTGAGCAAAGATCAGGCGTGCAACAAGACATTTCTGTTCCTTTGGCGCCTGGTAATTTCGTTTGGGCCGAGATTCTAAATAGACATTACGATGATCCTGAACTTCGATCGATTATACAACGCTATGCACCGTTCAGGTTTGACCGAGCGGGCGGTGATTTGACGATGCTTTTTCGTGTCGACCGCTAACCAATCCCAAAAATACGGCAAGCTACTTCGGGCATGGCCCAGGTTAGCGTTCAGCGGCTTAGTATGGTTTCATAATTGGGTTGTCATAAAACCGGTAACATCCCCGATATGGCCAGTTCATTTGAGAGTAGCGAGCATGACGTCGGCAAGCATGAGACTGGCGCCGATCGGTTAATCGACCCGGATTTTTACCTCGAGCAGAATCCTGATGTCGCCGAGGCCGGGGTCGATCCCTTAGAGCACTATATGGAGTGGGGCTGGCGCGAAGGGCGCGACCCGAATCCATATTTCGATACCTCATTCTATCTCGAAGCGAACCCCGATGTAGCCGCAAGCGGTGAGAACCCGCTGCTTCATTATCTTCTATTCGGCTGGCGCGAGGGCCGCGATCCGTCTGCGAAATTTTCGACCGGCCACTATCTGCGCGCGCACGCAGACGTGCGCTCGGAAAGCATAAATCCGCTGCTACATTTCCTGGAATCGGGACAGTTCGAGCAGCGCTCCGTCCTGCCTTACGCGCGTATGAAGGCACGCGAGGCCGTGGGTCCTCCCGTGAGCGTCGTCGTTCCGAACTATAATCACGCGCGCTTCCTGCGGCAGCGGATCGAAAGCATCCTGTCGCAGACCTACGGCAATATTGAAATCATCATTCTGGACGACGCCTCTACGGACCAAAGCGTCCAGATCATCGAAGACTACACGCGCAGGTATCCGGGGCGGATTAGAAGTATTTTGAGCCGCAGCAACTCCGGAAGCGTATTCCGGCAATGGCGACGCGGACTCGAGGAAGCGGCCGGAGAACTCGTATGGATATGCGAGAGCGACGACTTTTGCGAGCCGGATTTTCTCGAGCACATGGTGCCGCATTTTCTCGACCGCAGCGTGATGATTGCCTTCGGCTGCGTTCAGTTCGCGGACGCGGAAGGCCGCTTTCGCCCGGGCCTCGATGCTTATCGCGAACAGGCGGAAGCCGGCATCTGGCACCGGCCGCAAATCCGCAGCGCCGCTGCGTGGTTTCGTGGTGCATTTGGTGTCGCTAACATTATCCCCAACGTCGGCGGCTGCGTCTTCCGCAAAGTCGATCTCACCGAAGACGATTGGAACGATGCATTCACCTACCATGTGTTGGGCGACTGGTATCTTTACGCTCTGATCGGTGGCGGTGGCCGGCTCGCCTATGAGGCGGGGGGGGTGGCGTACTTTCGGCAACACGACGGAAATACCTCGGTCACCAGTTTCACAACCGCAGGTTTCTACCGCGAGCATCATCGCTTCATGCGCTGGCTGCACCGGCGCTGGAACGTGCCGCAGGCGGTCGTCACGCGCTACTACGAGCGCCTGCGCGCGCAGTTCGACCACTTTAGCGAACATCAGCCGATCGGCGATTTCGACACGCTCTGCCCGCGCAACGAGATCGTCCCGCTTCCGCGCAAGCCCCGGCACATTCTCATCGGCCTGCTCGGGTTCTATCTGGGCGGGGGCGAGATCTTTCCGATTTCACTCGCAAACGAACTCACGAAGCGCGGCTATGTCGTATCGGTGCTGGTGCTCGATTACGTCGGAGAGCTGCCCGAGATCCGCGCGCGGCTGGATAGCCGGATCGCGATCTACGACAAGGAACACCTGTTGCAGACCGGCGTGCATGATTTCATCGATTCCGCCGGCATCGATCTGGTGCATACGCATTATATCCGGCTGGAATACCTGCTGCTCCTGGAAGGCGGCGGCCGGCTGCCGGTGCCTTATGTGGCGACGCTGCACGGCTCCTATGAAAATGCCGACATCGACGACGAGACGCTGCAAAAGATCGGCGCGGGCGTCGATCACTGGGTCTATCTGACCGCGAACAACATCCGGCATCTCGAGCGCTTGCCCGCGCAGCAGCGGCCGGCCCTGTCGAGGATTCCGAACGGCGTCGTCCCGGACGACCGGCCCTTCGAGCGCAGCCGGAGCGAGCTGGGCATTGGGGAAGACGATGTCGTGTTCGCGCTGGTGTCGCGCGCGGTCGAAGGAAAGGGGTGGCGGGAGGCGATCCGGGCGCTTCGCCTCGCGAACGGGCGGGCATCGAAGCGGCTCGTGCTGCTCTTGTGCGGATCGGGTCCCTTGGCGGACGAGCTCGCCGCGGAGTTCGGCGCCGACGAGGACATCAAATTCCTCGGGTTCCAGGATCGCGTGCACGGCCTTTTCCGGATCTCGGATTGCGCGCTCCTGCCGACGCGCTTTGTCGGCGAATCCTATCCCCTGACGATCATTCAGGCGTTTCAGGCGGGCAGACCCGTCATCTCGACGGATGTGGGCGAAATTTCCGCGATGGTTGGCGCGGCAGAGCAGGCGGCTGGGATCGTCGTTGCGCCGCTCGCCAATGACGTGGCGTTCGCGGAAAGCATCTCCCGGGCGATGCTCGCGATGACGGAAAGCACGCATCGCGAAAAATTTGCGCGAAACGCCGTGGCGCGCAGCGCGGACTACGGCATGGACAAGGTGGGCGACCGCTATGTGGAGCTTTATGAAAGCCTGATGAAAGCAACCGCGCCGCAGTCAACGTAGCCGCAGCCGCACGGCGCCGTCACGCCGAATAATTGCGCACCAGTACGGCAATGCCGACGCCGATGCCCCACAGTGCAAGGCAGATCGAAAGGATCGCCGCCATGATCCACCAGCGCTTCGGATAAAGCGCCTCCTCGGCAAGTACGGGTTGCAGGAAGGTGGTGAGGTAAACCTGCTGCGCCTCGACCTCGATGCGCGCGCGCTCCAGGGCGGCGGCCGACTCGACATATTGCTTCTGCGCGAATTCGTACTCCACCCGCAGCCGGTCGAAGCGGCTCATGCTGTCCGCAAGCGCCGGATTCTGGTTGGGATTGGTGCCGGTCATGCGCTCTTCGAGCTGCCTGATCTGGTCGTGCACGGCCTTGATCCTCGCGGCCAGCACGCGCATCTGCGGCGAGTTCTCCGAGACGGACTGTTTCTGCGCCTCGTAGTCGCTCTGCATTTTCACGGTTTCGAGCCGCATGTCGCCGATCAGCTTGGTCAGCGCTTCCGAGCTCTTGGTCGGGTCGAGAATCTGCTCGGCGCTGCGCAGCTCGCGCATGGCCTGGATCTTCCCTTGCAGGATGCGCTCGGCGAGGGTGAGTTCGGATTGCGCCTGCTTCAGTGCGTCCCGCCGCGAGCGCTCGGTAAGTTCGTTGACCAGCGTTTCGCTTGCCGCGATCACGTTCTGCGCGATTGCCAGCGCGTCCTGCGGCGTGAACGCCCGCACCACGACGGTGATGATTCCCGAGAGACGGTCGATTTCCACATCGACCTGCCACCACCAGTATTTCACGAGCCGCTCGATCGGCCGCGACGTGTTGAAGCCGAAGATGAAATCCGCTTTCCCCGGCCAGGCGAACATCTCGCGCAGCTTGATGGTCCGCTCCAGCGCTTCGACCATGCCCTGACCCTTGATGTATTGGGCGACGATTTGGGAGTCCTGCACGCGCACGGTCGAGACGCCCATCAGGCTGGATACCGGATCGGAGCTGGCGCGCTGCTCGCCGCCGCGCACGGCAAAGCGCATCTCGGCGGCATATTGGTCGGAGGCGAAGATCGCGAGATAGAAAGCGGAGGCAAACACCGGCAGCAGCACGAAGCCGATAAAGGTGAAGATGATGCCGATTCCGAACGAATTCAGCGGCCGGCCGCGCGAGTCCGTCATCAAGCGCGTCCACACGCCGGCCGGCCTGCGCATTTCTCTGGTGATGTCTTTTAGCGAGCGCGAAATCCGTTCGGCCTGAGACAAAATCTCGCCGTCCGGCGCCTTGTTCGACACCAGATCGTTCGAGCGGGTTTCTGTTACGCGCGTCATTTCGCAGGCCGCTTACATATTCAGGCGCCGGTAGGTTTCGATGGCGTCTTCCACCTTGGGAAAGTGATGGAGTTCGCCGTTGGCCAGCACCAGTCCTTCGGAGCAGTAGCTCTGAATCGCCGCCATATTGTGCTGAACCATAATAATGTCCGAGAATTTTTTCCGCTTGTCGAACTCGACCCGGCAACGCGCCTGAAAACGGGCGTCGCCGACCGCCATGACTTCATCGATCAGGTAGCAGTCGAAATCGATGGCCATGGAAAGCCCGAAGGCGACCCGCTGCACCATGCCCGACGAATAGGTCTTCACGGGAGCATCGATATAGGGTCCCACCTCGGCGAAATCTTCCACGAAATCGACGACGCGGCGGATGTCCTCGCCGTAAGCCCGCGCGACGAAGGAAATGTTGTCGCGCCCGGTCATGTTCGAGTGCAGCCCGCCGGCAAAACCGAGCGGCCAGGAAACCCGCACGGATCGCCGGACCTTGCCGCCGTTGGGAAGTTCGGTGCCCGCGAGCAGCCGCATCAGCGTGGATTTTCCCGCGCCGTTGATGCCCAGGATGCCGTAGCTGCGCCCGGCCTTGAAGTCGAAGCTGACATTGCGCAGCACCACCTTCTTCAGGCGATTGATGCGGTAGAATTTGTGAATGTTCTCGATCTGGATCATCGGTCAGGTCTGGAGAAGAATGCCGCGAAACGCGCGCTCGCCGACAAATCCCATGAACAGCAGCGCGGTCGAGAACCCAAGGAGATATTCCTTTGAGAGCATGCCGTAGCTGTAGCCGTCGTAATAGGCGGAGCGCAGCCACTCCACGGAATGCAGCAGCGGATTGAACCAGAGGAAATATTGCGCCGTGTCGGGCAGGGCGCTGGGCAGGAACAGGGCTCCCGAAGTGAAGTAGAGCACGATCACGAATACGATGTGGACCACCATCCAGCCGCGAAACATCTTGAAAATGATTGCGCTGAAGAAGCCCAGCGAAAATGCAAGATAGATCGTGGCGAAGATCGCAAGCAGCGCTTCCTCCGGATAGACCGGGACGATGTCGACGCGGAAGAGCACGAGGATGAAGCAGAACACCGCCGTCACCCAGAACGACGTGATGGTTTCCAGCAGCCCTCTTGCAAGAATGACGTCGAAGGATTTCACGATCGGGAAATAGAGCAGCGGCTGGTTCTGCACGATGCTCATCATGATCATGCGCGACGGGTAGAGAAAGAGGATATAGGGCAGGAGGCCGGTAGCGAAGAACACCGCGGGGCTGGTCCCGACCGGAATGATCGACCGCAGGAACAGATAGATCGTCATCAGCGCAAGCAGGTGGCTGAGCGGCCAGCCGATGATGATGACGTAGCCGAACAGGGTGCGGCCGAAGCGCGTGCGCATGTCGCGCAGCATGAGCGCCTTGACCACGCGCGCCTGGCTCGCGATCGCATCCAGATAGATGGAACTCGTCGAAAGCGGCGAATAGCTGCGATGGTCAGGCAGGCTGCGCATCTTGCTCCTCGCTTCGGCTAAGAGCTGCGGTGTCGATCGCCCGGATAACGGCCTTCGAGGCGAACTTGTAAAGCTCCGCGTCGAGCGCCACAAGCGCGCGCGCCAGCTTCACGTTCTTCAGCTCGTCGGCGATCTTCAGCACGAGGTCGATGTTGATCATCTCCTCGCCGCCGAGAATGTCGCGGCCCAGAAGCTCGCTGAGCCCGGATTTATAGGCCCCGAAATTGGGCCGCGTACCGACGAGATCGAAGGTTGCGAGCCTGTTCAGCGCCAGCTCGACATGGTGCGGCCGCGGCTCGGGGTCTTCGACATTGCAGGCGAGCGCCCTGACCAGCGGATTGGAAAGGTCGTCCATCTGCCGATCCGACAGGTAGGAGAAGGCCTCGAGAAAGGTGTCGAAGTTGGAGAGGTCCATGCGCTGCGTGACCGCGCGCAGGTCGGCAAGGCCGGTCAGGTGGTGCTGAAAATCGGCGGGCGCATTGGGCGAGAGCGTATAGCGGACGAACAGCAGCCGCTCCGCGAGCTCCTCGAACGGGTCGCGCAACAGCGTGACGAACTTGTATTCGCGGTCCCGGAACAGTTGCTCGTAGCGATGCAGGCTGGGCCGGCCGGACAGGGCGAGCGACTTCGAAACCGGATTGTTCAGGATGCCGAAGAAGGTTTCGAACGGGTATCGCTCGACGGCGTTGTAGTAGAGCGAGAAATTCCGGCTCCATGCGGATTCGATTGCCGCATAAGGCATCGCCTGCAATTCGAGACGGAATATCCGCCCCGCTACATGCTGTGCGGGATCATAGGGACGGTAGAGCGTGATCCCGGTCGCCGCGTCGCGGATTTCGATCTGGTCGATGATGTCGTCCAGGTCCGGTATGATCTTGCGGTCGATGCCAAAGCCGGCCTTGCCCGTCGGGTGCAGTTTTACTTCCACGAGATCGGGCCGGACCGCGTTGGATTCGAGCTCGACCGTCTTGCCGTCGGGGCGAATGATCTGGACCTTGGGCGTATCGGCGGGATTGTCCGGCGTGAGCCAGCCTCCGATGGTCCGTCCATATCGCTCGATGTGAAACAGCATTGCGGCCCCGATCTATCCGATGTGGTCGTTGACCGAACCGACGACGAGGGCGCCCATGCTCCAGATCACCAAGCATAGCGCAAAGACGATCAGCGGCCCGGTGAAGGGGCGCGGATAGCGCGCTTCTTCCGGGGTCGTGGGCTGCACGATGGTAACGAGATAGAGCTGCTGCTGTTCCTGCTCGCGCCGCGCGCGCTCCAAGCCGGCCTGCGCGATCTCGAGCAGCTTCTCGGCAAACTGGCTCTGCAATTTGAGGTCCTCGTAATCGGCGAGCTGGCCGGCGAAGGTCTCGAGCCCTTTGACGTGCCCGGTCAGCCGCGATTGCAGCGCGGCGATCTGCTTGTCGAGCGATTCAATCTGCGTCGAGAGGAAGCGCACGGTCGGCGAGTTGTCGTCCATGCTGGCGCGAAGGCTGGCGCGGTTGCCTTCCAGCACCAGCTTCTCGCGCGTGAGCAGGGTCAGGGTTTCGCCGACGGAAGTGGCGCTCGCGACCGGATCGATGGTGCTGGCGCGGTTGCGGAAGGACAGCAACGCCGCGCGCATGGTCCCGAGCCGCTGCAAGGCGATCTGCACTTCGGTTTCCGCGCGCGCATAGGCGTCGCGCCGGCTGCGCAGGGAGATTTCGTTCACCAGCGCTTCGCTGCGCTTGACGATCTGCTCCGCAAGCGTTTTTGAATCTTCGCGGCGAAAGGCCAGCACGCGAAGCGTGACGATGTTCGATTGCGTATCGATCGCCACCTGGACCTTGCGGCGCCAGTAGAACAGCGTGTCCTCCAGCGAGGCATCGGACTTCAGGCGGGACAGCCAGTCGACGTTGCTGCGGGCGTAAAGCGCATGGACGGCATTCTTGCCGCCGAGGTCCTCGATGATCGTCCGGCTGCGCACGTAGTCCGCGACGATGAAGGCGTCCTGCACCGTCGATTTGACGCCGGTGAAGGTGGAGAGCACGGCGAGCGCATCGGTGGCGGCGGAGGGCTTGGTGTCCGGCGAGCGAACCGCGAAGCGGGCCTCGGACTCGAACTGTTCGGACGCGATCAGCACCACGTAGAGAAAGGACAGCACCGCCGGCAGCACCACGCAGAGCAGGAAGCTCATGCCGAATAGGCCCAGCCGCCGCACCACCTGCGACCCGGTCAGCGCGCGGGAAGCGGTCGTCGTCCGGAGACTGACGGCCTCCAGCCGATCCTTCCAGATTGCGACAGAGCCTTTGATTGCGTTCATCGATTCACGAGTATCACGAAATGCCGAAGGCAAGTTTCCGGGCCGGTTCAGGCAAGCGCTCGATTATACACAGAAGGAATATGTTAATTGTCATCTGAAAGGGTGAGGAGCAGGATTTCGGGGTGTGGCAGAAACACAATAGCCAGTGATTTCTGTCGCTTTCGGGACTGCCTGAGTCAACGGAACCGCCTATTATTCGCGAATTAAGCGACTGAATTCGTTGGCGAATCGCTGCCTTTCGTTGCTACGATAGCGCTATCGTGGCATACGAAATCTGTTATATCGGGGCCGTGTGCCGGCGCTTATCACATAGTGTTCGCGCGGGAATTTGAAGTATTGGGCGGGGGAATGCTGCGTAAAGCAGGACAATTGTGGGCTCGGGCAGCCACCGCCGCCGTGATCGCCGTCGCCTTGGCGGCGTGCCAGGCGTTGCCGAATTCCGGCCCGTTCACGATGGAAGTCGTGCAGCAGGAAGACCAGTCCGACCCCATCAGCGGCTATGTGCTGATCGATGTCGACGAGCGCGTGGCCAGCATCTGGGCGGCGCAGCCGAGGGACACGCTTCGGGTTTTCGGCGATCTGCGCCCGGCGCCGGATATTCGCATCGGCGTCGGCGACGCCATTACCGTCACCATCTGGGAAGCGGCCGCGGGCGGCCTGTTCTCCGCGTCTGCCACCGATCGCACGATCAGCGCGGGCTCCCGCACCGCGACGATCCCCGAACAGGTGGTGCCGCGCGACGGCGCGATCCAGGTTCCCTATGCGGGGCGCATTCGCGTGCTCGGGCTGCGTCCGGCCGATGTCGAGGCGCTGGTTGTCGAGCGCCTGAAAGGCAAGGCGATCGAGCCGCAGGCCGTGGTGACGATCACGCGCAACGTCAGCAACGCCGCGACCGTAACGGGCGAAGTCGTGCAGGGCGCGCGCATTCCGCTGACCGTCCGCGGCGATCGCGTGCTGGATGTCATCGCCTCGGCGGGCGGCATCAAGACGGCGGCGCACGAGACTTTCGTTCGTCTTACCCGCAAGAACGCGACCGTGAGCGTGGCGTTCAATTCCATTCTCGCGACGCCGAGCGAGAATATTTACGTCCATCCCGACGACGTCATCACCGTCGTGCGCATTCCGCAGACTTTCTCCGCGTTCGGCAGCACGGGCAAGAATGCCTCGGTGCCGTTCGATGCCTCGGGCATTACGCTCGAGGAGGCGATTGCGCGCGCGGGCGGCTTCCTCGACGAGACGGCCGATCCGACCGGCGTTTTCCTGCTTCGCTTCGAGCCGGTTGAGCTCGTGAGGAAGCTCGCGCCCGGCTTCGAGAACCGCGCCCAGGGCAGCGTCACGCCGGTGGTCTATCGCGTGAACATGCGCGAAACCAAATCCTTCTTCCTCGCGCGCTCGTTCCAGATGCGCGACAAGGACATTCTCTACGTGTCGGCATCGACCGCAGTTCCGGTTCGCAAGTTCCTGCAGATGGTCGGGCAGGTGGTTGCGCCAGCCGCGACAGTCAGCGTGGCGACCCAGCGATGACCCGCAGCCCCGCTCACGGCATTTCCTCTCTGTGCCGCGCCGGCACCGGCGCATTCGCGTTGCTCGTTCTTGTTTTCGCGCTCGACGGATCCGCCCTGGCGAAGGGCAAGACGCCCTTGCGGCAGGTCGTGGAAACGGAGCATGTCTGCCGCACGGGTTGGTGGCGGGTACGCGATGGGGCCGATAATTTTCGTCCGACGGACGGCGCATGGCGTCCGTCCTGGCAGACGCGCTGCCGGATCAAGCGGGTCGTGCGCTATCCCTGAGGCTGGATAGCGCCCCTATAAAGTCCTGGGCTCCTGTTGATGAATGCGTTGCGTGGCCGGATTCTCCTTTTTGGAAGTAGCGGTCAGCTAGGGACCGATCTTCAGCGAGCGTCCAAGAGCCAAGGCATCGATCTGGTTCCGGTTGCGCGAACAGATGCCGACATTTCCGATCGCGATGCCGTCCGCGCTGTTTTCGAACGCAGCAATCCCGCAATCGTCGTAAACGCCGCCGCCTATACGCGCGTCGACGATGCGGAAGACAATCGTGCCGATGCGGAGCGGGGCAATATCGTTGGCCCGTCGGTGCTTGCCACGCAATGCGAAGCGGCGGGTGTGCCGCTGGTGCATATTTCGACGGACTATGTCTTCGACGGATCCAAGGCGGGCGCCTATGTCGAAACCGATCCGGTGCAGCCCATCGGCTATTACGGGATGACGAAAGCGCGCGGCGAGGACGCCGTCCGCGGCGCGTGCGCGCGCCACGCGATTTTGCGTGTGTCGTGGCTCTATGGGGAGTACGGCCAGAACTTCCTGAAAACGATGCTGCGTCTCGCGGGCGAGCGGGACATGATCCGTGTCGTCTCCGATCAGCACGGCTGCCCGACCTCGACGCGCGATCTTGCGCGCGCGATTTTGAGAATCGCGCCCGCGCTCGTTGCGGACTCCGGAAAATACGGAACCTATCACTTCGCCGGCGATGGGGTGACGAGCTGGCATGGCTTTGCGAGCGCCGCGGTCGGAAAATACTGCTCCCTGACCGGCCGCGAAGTCACCGTGGCAGCGATCCAGACCGCGGAATATCCGACGCGCACGAAGCGGCCCGCCAACTCCGCGCTGGATTGCGGGAAGTTCGAGCAGACATTCGGGTTTCGCGGCAGTCCGTGGCGTGGTGAAGTCGAAGCGGTCACGGAAACTCTGGTCCGCCAGCAACAATCCCCGGGGCGAGAGAGCCATGCTTGAAGTCAGACAGCTCGGCCTGGACGGTGTCGTGGTCGTCGTCCCGAAAAAGTTTGGCGATCATCGCGGCTTCTTCGTCGAGACCTTCAACAAGAATGCATTCGCCGAAGCCGGCATCACGCCCGAGTTCGTGCAGGACAACCATTCGCTGTCGGCGGAAGCCGGGACGATCCGCGGCCTTCATTTTCAGGTGCCGCCGAAGGCGCAGGCCAAGCTGGTGCGCGTCGTGCGCGGTTCCATTCTCGACGTCGTCGTCGACATCCGCCGCGCGTCTCCGGCGTTCGGGAAATGGGTGGCGGCGAAAATTACCGCAACGGGCGGCGAGCAGATTTTCGTGCCGGTAGGTTTTGCGCACGGCTTTTGTACGCTCGAACCGGACACCGAAGTTCTGTATAAAGTTTCCGATTTCTACTCGCCGGAACACGAGATGGGAATTCGCTGGGACGATCAGCAGCTCGGAATTCGCTGGCCTTTATCCGGGGCTCCCGTGCTTTCGGCGAAAGATACCAAGAACGCATTGTTGAAAGACATTCCTGAAGTATTTTGAGACGACAGGGCGAGTTGGGAAATTTTGAATAAATGACAAAGAGAATACTGGTCACCGGCGGCGCGGGCTTCATCGGCTCCGCGGTTGCGCGCATGATTGTCGAGGAAACCGACGCGGCGATACTGGTCGTCGACAAGATGACCTATGCGTCGAACCCGGCCGCGCTCCGGGCTATCGAAAGCAGTTCCCGCTATGCATTCGTCAAGGCCGACATTGCCGATCTCGATGCGATGCGCGCGGCGCTCGCGGACTTCAGGCCGGATGCGGTTTTGAACCTCGCCGCGGAAAGCCATGTCGACCGTTCGATCGACGGGCCGGGCGATTTCATTCAGACCAACGTGGTCGGCACCTTCAGCCTGTTGCAGGCCGCGCTCGACTACTGGCGGCGGCTGGACGGAGAGGCGCGCGACCGCTTCCGCTTCGTGCATATTTCCACGGACGAGGTCTTCGGGTCGCTCGGCGCCGACGGGCACTTCGTCGAGACCACGGCCTATGATCCGAGTTCGCCCTATTCGGCGTCGAAGGCGGCGTCGGATCATCTCGTCAATGCGTGGCATCGCACCTACGGGCTTCCGGCGCTGATTACCAACTGCTCGAACAATTACGGCCCTTGGCAGTTTCCGGAAAAGCTGATCCCGCTCATGATCATCAACGGCCTCGAGGGGCAGAAGCTGCCGGTGTATGGGCAGGGACTGAACGTTCGTGACTGGCTGCATGTCGAGGATCACGCGCGCGCGCTGCTGAACGCGCTGAACCGCGGCAAGCCCGGCAATTGTTATTGCATCGGCGGGAACGAGGAGCGCAGGAACATCGATGTGGTGCAGGCGATATGCGCCTTGCTCGATGAATTGGCGCCGAAGGCCCATCCGCACCGCGACCTGATCTCTTATGTTCAGGACCGGCCGGGACACGACCAGCGCTATGCGATTGACGCGGCGAAAGCGGGCCGGGAGCTTGGCTGGCGCGCGAGCGAGAGCTTCGAGAGCGGCCTGCGCAAGACCGTGCTGTGGTATCTTGAGAACCGCGACTGGTGGGAATCGGTTCGCAGCGGCGTCTATCAGGGCCAGCGGCTCGGCAAATTGGCGGCGGAATAGGGGCTGCCATGAGCGTCGCAAAACCGCGGAAAGGTATCGTTCTCGCCGGCGGCTCGGGCACGCGGCTGCGGCCGCTGACGGGCGCGGTGTCGAAGCAGATGCTTCCCGTTTACGACAAGCCGATGATTTACTACCCGCTGTCGATTTTGATGCTCGCCGGGATTCGGGAAATTCTCCTGATCTCGACGCCGCGCGACGTGCCGATGTTCAGGGAACTGCTCGGCGACGGAAACCAGTGGGGCATCTCCATCTCCTACGAGGTGCAGAGCGCGCCGCGCGGGCTGGCCGATGCCTTCATCGTCGGCGAGCGCTTTCTGGACGGCTCGCCTTCGGCGCTCGTGCTTGGCGACAACGTCTTTTACGGCAGCGGCATGCCGTCCTTGTTTCGCACCGAACTGAAACACAAAACCGGCGCCACGATTTTTCCCTATCGGGTGCGCAATCCGAGCGAGTATGGCGTGGCGGAGATGGACGCCGGCGGCAAGGTGCTGTCGATCGTCGAGAAGCCCGCGCAGCCGAAATCCGATTGGGCGGTGACGGGGCTTTATTTCTACGACGAGAAGGTCGTTTCCATCGCCAAGTCGCTGAGGCCTTCCGCGCGCGGCGAACTGGAGATCACCGACGTCAATCGCCATTATCTCGAGGCCGGCGAGTTGCACGCGATCCGGCTCGGCCGCGGCTATGCATGGCTCGACACCGGCAATTGCGATTCCCTGCTCGAGGCCGCCGAGTTCGTGCGCGCGATCGAACACCGGCAGGGCATGAAGATCGCGTGCCTCGAGGAGATCGCGTATCACCTCGGCTGGATTTCCGAGCAGCAGTTGCTGGAGCGGGGCGACGCGATGAAGTCCACCGAATACGGACGCTACCTGCTGCAACTGGTCGAGCGGCAATAGCGTGGGCGCAGGCGACCCCGGCCGGCTCGTCAGCGTGGTCATGCCGGCGTTCAACGCCGGAAAATACATCGCGCGAACGATCGCCTCTGTCTGCGCGCAAAGCCATCGCGATCTTGAAATCATCGTGGTCGACGACAATTCGACCGACGACACCGCGGCGCTGGTCGAGGAAGCGGCGGCCAAAGACGGAAGAATTTCTCTTCTGCGCTCGCCGCAACGTGGCGCTTCAAAGGCGAGGAACCTCGGCATTTCGCGGGCTCACGGCAGATACATCGCCCCCATCGATGCCGACGATCTCTGGACCCGCGACAAGCTCGCGCGCCAGTTGGCAATTCTGGAGGCGGCGGGGCGCGACACCGGCGTGGTCTATTGCTGGGCGGCGGGGATCGACGACGACGAAAAAATCGTCCTGCCGGTTTGGAACGCGAGCCGCGCGTCGGGCGACGTCCTGCATGAGATTATCAAGTCGGGTATCCTGAGTTGCGGCAGCACGCCGCTGATCCGCACGAAATATGTGGAGGCGGTCGGCGGCTATGACGAGGCGCTTGGCCTGGGGGAGGACTGGAAGTTCTATACCGCGCTCGCGGGCGTCTGCCGCTTTGAAGTGATCCCCGAATGCCTGACCGGCTATCGGATCAGAAGTGACAGCACTTCGCTGCATGTCGAGCCCATGGAGCGGGCGCTCGAAGAATGTACCGCGTGGATCGTTGCGAACTGGCCGGAAACGCCCCGGGAGGTTCTCGCAGAGCGCGAATTCACGCTGAATGCCTATTTGGCTTTTCTCGCCATCCGCACCGCGCAATACGCGCGCGTGCCGCGCTATCTTCTGCGCGCGACTTCCGCGCGGCCGTCGCGCTTGCTGGGTCCTGAAATCTGGCAACTCGCCGCGCTCGCGCCCGCGCACGCGGCCGGACTTCGCCGCTATGACTGGAAGCTGTGGCAAAGGCCGAAGCAGTTTCCGCAATAGCGCTCGCCGCGTGCGGGGTCAGCGCAAGGTCTTTCCGAACGGAACGCCGATCAGGGTGTCGAGCAGCATGCTGCCGCGGTCGAACCGCACCTTGGCGTCGCTATAGGTCCGGCCGCGCGCCATCGAAAGCAGCAACCGAAGACGAACTCGCAACGATTTTTCCGTATAGAGATCGAGCCGGCGCTGCACGTAGCTGGAGACATGGGTGTAGTACGCGATTACGGCGTCGATCTTGCCGGCCTCCGACGCGGGCGCGGCGGCCTTCAGTTTTTGGAGAAGGCCGATGCGATTTTGCAGCGCGTTGTGGGAGGCGCGAACATAGTACGAAGCATAGGCGACGTTATGCAGCACGAAGGCAAGCGGCTTCGCCGGCAGCCAGCCGGATGTATTGCGATCGTGCTGCCGGTAGCTGGCGAGCGGCTCCGCGAGACAGGCGACTTTTCCGAGCACGGTCGCGAGAAAGAGAAACCACTGATCGTGCGGCATGGGTTCGTCGAGGCTGAACATGTCGAGCGATTCAGCGTGCAGGCCGGTATGGGCGAGCAATGAGCGCCGGATGACCTGCGCGAAGCCGGGCACGATGCGCCACGGCTCGATGTCTTCGTGCGTGAGCGTAGCGCTTTTCTGGTTCGGGTTGAAAATATAGCTGCGCGGCTTGCCGGCGGCGGTGATCAGCCGTGCATTGTGATAGGCCAGTTGCACCTGCGAATCGTCAAACGCGCTCGTGGTGCGTTCCAGCTTGTCGTCCGCCCAGATGTCATCCTGATCGCAGAAGGCGATGAGGTCTCCCGCGCAAAGTTCCGCCGCGCGAAGAAAGTTCCCTGCGTAGCCGAGCCGCGCCGGGTTCCGAAAAACGCGGACGGGGAAGGGCGCGTTGGTTGCGAATTGTCGAACGATCTCAAGCGTTGCGTCGGTCGATCCGTCATCGACAACGACGAGCTCGAGCGGCTTGAGAGTCTGGCCCGCGAGACTCGCAAGCTGTTCCGCGAGAAACCGCTCTCCATTATAGGCTGCGAGAGCTACCGAAACCGTTCGTTGTGGGCCGGCAGTCATGTTGACCTGCAAAGCTTGGCGGCGGTAATTATGTACCCAGAACCACGCGCCACCATCCGACCTTAGCCCATTTGGGGGTATACGTTTACGCTATACGAAGGTAGCGAAGCGACTATATGGTGTTCTATCCCCGAGCGTATCATCTCGATCTTGTCAATCGTTTCATAGACTTACCGAACTTGCTAGACTTGTAACCCTTCCTTCTGTGACGACTCGGTCCAAGGTTCATGAATTCCGTTCACTACCTGCGTGATAAAATCGCTGTCGTCGGTTGGTCATGCAGGTTGCCGGGCGCCAATACCGTCGAGCAGTTCTGGGAGCTTCTGCTGGATGGCAAGTGTACCGTGTCTTCGGTACCGCCTGACCGCTTTGCCCTCGACCGTTTCGCGCATCCCCGCAAGCAGCAGCGAGGCAAGAGTTACACCTGGGCTGCCGGTGTACTCGACGACCTCTGGGGCTTCGATCCGACGGTCTTCGGCATTTCACCGCGCGAAGCGCTTCAGATCGATCCGCAACAGCGTCTTCTTCTACAGATGGCGTGGGAGGCGCTCGAAGACGCCGGCATCCGGCCGTCTTCCCTCGCAGGTTCCGAAACGGGCGTTTTCGTCGGCGGTTCGCAATCCGATTACGGCCAGACCTTCTTCTCCGATCACGCCATTGCCGATTCGCAATTCGCGACCGGCACCGCGCTCGCGGTGCTCTCGAACCGCATCTCCTACGCCTTCGATCTGCGCGGCCCGAGCCTGACCGTCGATACGGCCTGCTCGTCTTCGCTGGTCGCGCTGCATCAGGCCGTGGAAGCGCTGCGCTCCGGCCGCATCGAAACCGCGATCGTCGCGGGCATCAATGCGATCTCGAGCCCGGCCGCGTTCATCGCGTTCTCGCAGGCGTCGATGCTTTCGCCGACCGGGCGTTGTCACGCCTTCTCGGAGGATGCAGACGGCTTCGTGCGCGCCGAAGGCGGCGCCGTGCTCGTGCTGCGCAAGGCCTCGCATGCCAAGGCAAGCCAGAACCCCATCCACGGGATCGTCGTCGCGACGGACGTGAACTCGGACGGCCGCACCAACGGCATTTCGCTGCCGTCGCTCGAGGCGCAGGAGACGCTGCTTTCGCGCATCTATTCGCGTGCCGATGTGAAATCCGATCATCTGGCCTTCGTGGAGGCGCACGGCACCGGCACCCAGGCCGGCGACCCCATCGAAGCCACCGCGCTCGGCCGCGCGCTCGGCGTGCATCGCTCGACGCCGCTGCCGATCGGGTCCGTGAAAACCAATATCGGCCATCTCGAACCGGCGTCCGGTCTCGCTGGCATGTTGAAGGCGATGCTCGCCCTCAATCACGGCATTCTGCCGAAGTCGCTGCACTTCAAGAAAATCAACCCGCATATCGATTTGCAGAAGCTCAGGCTCACTGTCTGCGATGAGCCGCTGTTGCTCTCGCCGGACACCGGCGTGCTCGCGGGCGTCAATTCTTTCGGCTTTGGCGGCACCAATGCGCATACGATCATCGAGCGCGGCACCGAGCAGAAGACGGGCGCCGAAGACGCGCGGCCGCAGGGCCACGCGAACCAGTCGATGTTCTTCCTCTCCGCGGAATCCAAGGCGGCATTGAAGGAACTGGCCGGCGCCTATGCGCAGAGCGTCGCGCAGAGCTCGGACCCGGAAGTTTCGAAGCTTGCAAGCGGCGTCGCGCACCGCCGCCAGCATATGAGCTTGCGTGTAGCGGTCTGTGCTTCCGACAGCGATACCGTTGGCGCGGCGCTCTCCGATTACGCGGCCTCGAGGGAAAACGATCATCTCGTTGCCGGCAATGTCGTTGCCGGCGATGCGCCGGTGGCCTTCGTCTATTCGGGCAACGGCTCGCAGTGGCCCGGCATGGGCCGCGCCGCCTATCGCAACAACAATGCGTTCCGCGAGAGCTTCGATCGGGTCGATGCCCTGTTCTCCGCATTGTCGCGCTGGTCGTTGAAGGACGCGATGTTCGCCGACGATCTGGAGCAGCGCCTGCAACTTACTTCGGTCGCCCAGCCGCTGATTTTCGCGATCCAGTATGCGGCGACCGAAGCGCTGAAGACGAGCGGATTGCGTCCGGCCGTGGTGCTCGGGCACAGCATCGGCGAAGTCGCCGCCGCGACGGCATCGGGTGCGCTGGATCTCAAGACCGCGGTGAGGGTGATCTTCTATCGCAGCAAGCATCAGGAGCTCGTGCGGCTGAAAGGGCGGATGGCTGTCGCGCTGACGTCCGCGGAGGAAGCCAACGAACTCATCAGCGGGATTGCGGGGATCGAGATTGCCGCGATCAATAGCCCGCGCGCCGTAACCGTGGCGGGCACCGACGAGGCCCTTCAGGCATTCAAGAAAGTCGCGGGCACCAAGCGTATTCCGATGGTCGAGCTGGACCTGGATTATCCGTTCCACACGAGCCTGCTCGACGAGATCGAGGGCCCGCTGGTCGAGGATCTCAAGGGAATCCAGCCGCGCGACGCCACGACCCCCTTCATGTCCACGGTGACCGGCGCGGCGATGCCGGGCAGCCGTTTGAACGCGAATTACTGGTGGCGGAACATCCGCAAGCCGGTGAACTTTGCCGGCGCCGTCCGCGCCGCCGCCAAGCTCGGCGCGCGCTGCTTCGTGGAGATCGGCCCAAGCGGGACGCTGACGAGGCATATCGAAAACACGCTGGAGAACGAGCCTTTCGCGGTGGCGAAGCTGTCCGTGCTCGAAAAGCAGGACAGCGACACCGATCCGTTCGTCCGGGCGCTTGCGAAAGCCTTTGTCGCCGGAGCCCGGGTGAATGTCCGCAAGGTATTCGGAGAGGATCCCGGTCCATCGGTCTCGCTGCCGCTTTATCCGTGGCAGCAGGTCGAGTTTCGCTTCGCGCCGTCGGTGGAATCGATCGGCACGCAAAGCGACATTCATCCGCTGCTCGGCTACCGCTTGAACGGGGATATGCTGGAGTGGCGGTCGCATATCGATACCGCGCAATTTGCCGACTTCTCGGACCACAAGCTCGCGGACCAGACGATTTTCCCCGGCACCGCGTTTCTTGAAATCGCCTTTGCCGCCGCGTCGCGCTGGCTGAAGAGCGAGCGCTTCCTGATCGCGGATTGCGAAATTCTGCGGCCGATGGACTTGTCGAACAACGAAACGCGCGAGGTGATGACGCGCATTTCTTCGGGCTCCAGCACCATCGAGATGTTCAGCCGCCAGCGCCTGTCGCAGTCGGCCTGGACTCTGCACAGCCGGGCAAAGATCGTGCGCACCAATGCGAATGCGGCGCCGTCTGCGCCGTCGTTGCCGCCGGTTACGCTGGTCGTCCCGCACGAACGGCTTTACTTTCTGGGTGCGGCGACCGGGCTGAATTACGGACCGGCGTTCCGGCTCGTGGAGGAAGCGATGGTACGCGGGCCGCGTTCGATCTCGGTGGAACTGTTGCCGCCGCAGGCGGCCACGACGCCGTTCCTTGCCGATCCCGTTCGCTTCGATGCGTGCCTGCACGGCATGCTGACGACGTTCCCCGAGCTGGATACCGAACAGCGCGGCATTACTTACGTGCCGATCCGCGTCGACGAAGCCGAGCTGTATCAGCCGGGCGGCGTGCCGGTGCGCGCCGAGATGGAGATTCTCGCGAAGTCCGAGCGCTCCATGCTGCTGAATGTCTCGATCTACGACGCCGAGAACAACGCGATCGCGTCGTTGCGCGGCGCGCGTTGTCACGCCATCCCGCTGCGCCGCGCTCGCGCCATCCTCGACACGGCGGTGGTCGAAACGCAGCGCTACATTTCGGGCAGCCTCGCCGGCGCAAGCGCGTCCCCGGTGCAGCCCATCGATGTGCTCGCGGCGGCGCGGGAGCAGGGGCTTCATTCGTCCGATCAGCATGCGTTGGACGAAGCTGCGATGCTGATCGAAGGCTGGGCGACCGCAGCGGCGCACGAGATCGTGCTGGGCCTCTCGACCAGGGGCCGTATCGACGTTGGCCTGCTGGTGGAAACGGATCGCCTTCAGGCCGGTCACAAGTTCTGGCTCCAGAACATCCTGATGCAGCTCGAAGGCGCGGGTCTCGCGAGCGAGGCGGGCGCGGAGGTCTGGAAGGTCGTTCGCGATCGGTCGCTGCCGAAAAGCACCGAAGTCGTGAAGTCGCTGCTCGGCGAGCAGCCGCAGCGCGCAGCGGAAGTGCTGATCGCAGGCGCGATTTCGGGTCTCGCGGCCAAGGTTGGAAAAGACAGGAAGCTCGCAAGCACGCGCGTTATCGCGCCGGCGGTCGCGGAATTCTACGAATACGCGAGCACGGCGACCCGGAACGCGAGCGAGGCGCTCTGGAAAACCCTTTCGGAGATGAAAGAGCTCTGGCCCGCGAAGCGCACGCTTCGGGCTTTGCTGATCGGCGATGCGCCGATTGCCGATCTTCTGGCCGCGGGGAAGCACGCTTCTGTCGAGCTGACGGTGCTGGAAGAGGCCGCGGGCTCGCTCGACCGGGCGCGGCGCAGGCTTGCTCCCTTCGCCAATGTGACCGTGATCGACGCGGCGACCCAAGGCGTCGGAGGAGAATTCGATCTCATCCTGTCGTCCCACGGTCTGCACCGGCTTCCGGGCAACACAACGCTCGCGGGCATTCGTGAACTGCTGACCGAGCGCGGCCTGTTCATCGCGATCGAGCCCAATCCGTCCTTCTTCAAGGACCTCGCGTTTGGTTTCGATCCCGAATGGTTCGCCAACAGCGTCGATGGCTTCCCCATCGGGGCGTTGCAGGCCGGCAATCAATGGGCCTCCGACCTGAAGCGCGCGGCGTTCGACGATGTGCAGGCGCTGCCGATCCGGTACGGGGCGGAATCCGGCTCGCTGCTGGTCGCGACCGCGGCGCCGAAAGCGGCGGATGCGGCAATGCCGGAAGGCGCGGCGCAGGCCGCGGATGCGCAATCCAGCCGCAGGAAAGTTCTCGTCGCGGGCCGGCCGGAGCTCGTTGCGTTTCTGGCCGCGGCGGACGGGCTTGAGATATGGAGCACGGGCCGCGACATCGGCGAGTACGATCTGGTTGCGCCCGATGCGGTCGTGTTCGAGGCCGAGACGCCGATGGGCGCGACGAGTGTCGAGCGCGTGGCCAATCGCTGCCTCGCGATCAAGGAATGCGCCGAGCGGATGGCGAATGCGCCCGCGGCGCTCTGGCTTCTGTTCTCCGGCGCCCGCGCGAATGGCGGCTCCGCCGACCCGGTGGAGACGGCAGCCTGGGCGTTCTCGCGCGTGCTTGCGAACGAATTCCAGAAACTCGATGTGCGCCGCGTGGATATCGCGCAAGGCAGCGACCCCGAGAAGGCCGCCGAACTGCTCGCGGCACTCCTGCGAAGCGAGACCCCGGAAACCGAATTCCAGATCGACGACAGCGGCATTCGCGTCGTCCGCTTCCAGGAACTCAACAATCTTTCGATCCAGTCGCCTGAGCCCCGGCTCTCAGGCGCCAGGCTGGTGCGCCAAATGCGCTCCAGCTCCCGCATGGCGTGGCAGCCGGCGCGCCGCACCGAAATCGGCGAAGACGAGGTGGAGATCGAAGTCGAAGCCACCGGCCTCAACTTCCGCGATCTGATGTGGGTGCTCGGGCTGTTGCCCGACGACATGCTGGAGAACGGCTATACCGGCCCGGCGCTGGGCCTCGAATGCGCGGGCAGCGTCAGCCGCGCCGGCGCAAAGGTGAAGAACGTGAAGGCGGGCGACCGCGTCGTGGCGATGGCGCCTTCGGCTTTCGCGACGCACGCGGTGGTATCCGCGCAGCGGGTGGCGAAAATTCCGCGCGGCCTGTCCTACGCAAGCGCGGCCACGATCCCGGTCGCGTTCCTGACCGCCTATTATTCGCTGGTGACGCTCGCGAAGATCAGGCGCCGCGAATGGGTGCTGATCCACGGCGCGGCCGGCGGTGTCGGGCTCGCGGCTATGCAGGTCGCCGCGGCCCGGGGCGCGAAGATTATCGCTACCGCCGGATCGGTAGCGAAGCGCGAAATGCTGCGCTCGCTCGGTGTCGAGCATGTGCTGGACTCGCGCGCGGTCAATATCGCGGAAGACGTCCGCAGGATCGTGAAGGAAGGCGTCGATGTCGTCCTGAACAGTCTCGCCGGCGAAGCGATGGAGCGCTCCATATCCTGCCTGCGTCCCTTCGGCCGCTTCGTCGAACTCGGCAAGCGCGACTACGTGGCGAATACCCATATCGGGCTGCGTCCGTTCCGCCGGAATCTCAGCTATTTCGGCGTCGACGTGGACCAGCTTACCGGCGAGCATCGCGCGCCCGGCGAGAAGGTATTCGCCGAGGTGATGAAAGGCTTCGAGAAGGGTACCTACAACCCGCTGCCGCATAGCGTTTTCGCCGCGGACGATGTTGCCGATGCCTTCGAGCTGATGCAGCGCTCGCACCATGTCGGCAAGATCGTGGTGCAGCCGCCGAGGCCGCAGGACCTGAAGATGGCGCCGCCGCCTTTCGTCATCAGCTCCGCCGGAAGCCATCTGGTGACCGGCGCGTTCGGCGGGTTCGGGCTGGAGACGGCGAAGTGGCTTGTCGATCGTGGCGCGCGCAACCTCGTTCTGGTCGGCCGCCGCGTCGCGGCGACGCCGGAAGCGCAGCAGGCGCTGGCCGCGTTCCGCGCGGCGGGCATCAACGTGCTGGCGGAAGCCTGCGATGTCAGCGATGCGATGCAGGTGCAGAAGCTGTTCGAGAAGATCGACGCGCAGATGCCCCCGCTCGCGGGCGTGATTCATTCCGCGATGGTGCTCGACGACGCGATCATCCCCAATCTCGACTATGATCGCTTCGCGGCCGTGCTCAGCCCGAAGGTTGCCGGCACCGACAATCTCGACGCCGTCACCCGCGGGCGCAATCTCGATTATTTCGTCATGTTCTCGTCAGTCACGACCTCGATGGGCAATCCGGGGCAGGGCAATTACGTCGCCGCGAATGCCTACATGGAGGGCCTTGCGCGCCGCCGCCGGGCCGCCGGTCTGCCTGCGCTTGCGATCGGCTGGGGTCCCATCATGGATGTCGGCGTGCTCGCGCGGAACGAAAAGCTGCAGCAGAACCTGAAGAAGGTCATGGGCGTTTCGGGATTGCGCGCGCGCGAGGCGCTGGAATTCATGCACCGCGCGCTGGCCTACAGCCCGCTGCATCCGGACGCCGCGGTGATGACGATTTCACCGAACGACGGCGGCTTCTCGAGCGATCTGCTGCCGGTGCTGAAATCGCCGACCTATGCGCGCCTGACGCGCACCGGCCGCAGCGCCGATGCCGGCGCGGTGCAGATCGATGTCAGGGCGCTTCTCAAGGCCGAAGGCATCGATACCACGCGCCAGAAGATCAGCGACGTGATCGTCACCCATCTCGCGCGGGTCCTGCACGCGGCCGAGGAGGACATCAGCCGCACGCGGCCGCTCGCCGATATCGGTCTGGACTCGCTCATGGCGCTCGAACTGGTCTCCGGACTCGAGCAGACCTTCGCCATCAGCGTTCCCTTGTCGGCGTCCGCAGGTAGCCTGACGGTGGCCGCGATTGCCGATTCCATCGTCAACGACGCCCAGGGCAATCAGGATGGCGGCGACACGGCCGTCGCCCGTTTTGCCGAAACCCATGTAACCGCCGTCTCCGCCGACAAGATTGTCATTGCCGAGCAGGTCGTGAGAGAATCGAACCTGAAGTCGACCGGGTTCAGATAAATGGCGAAAAAGCCGGGGCTTGAGACGTCCGCGCGGGACCGGCTTATGTCGCGCGTCCAGACCATGCGGCAGTCCGACAAGGGCCGCGACGCCGCCGAGGCGGCGCAGAAGCTGCGCCGCGCGGCATTCACCGACTTTTCGACCCTGCCGGGGTTCGACGAAATCCGCATGCAGCGGGCGTTCGGCGAAAAGCTCGGGTTGGAGAATCCCTACTTCAAGATGCATGACGGCATGGCGGGCCCGCGCACGCGGATCGGCGGCCGCGAGTTTCTGAACTTCTCCTGCTACGACTATTTGAGTCTCAACGGCCATCCCGAGATCGTCGCCGCGGCAAAATCCGCGATCGACGATTACGGCATCTCCTGCTCGGCGAGCCGCGTCGTCGCGGGCGAGCGCATCGTCCACCGGCAGCTCGAAAAGGGTCTGGCCGCGCATTACGGCGCTGAGGATGCGCTGCTGTTCGTGAGCGGATACGGCACCAACGTATGCGTCATCGGGCAGCTTGCAGGGGCGAAGGACCTCATTATTTTCGACTCCGCCTCGCACAACAGCATCGTCACCGGCGGGGTGATGTCGGGCGCCACCCGGCGCAGCTTTCCGCACAACGACCTTGCGGCGCTGGATGAACAGCTCGCGCAGTTGCGCGACCGCTACGAGCGCGTGCTGATCGTGGTCGAAGGTCACTACAGCATGGATGGCGACTACCCGGATCTGCCGCGGCTTCTTGAGCTCAAGGAAAAATACGGCTGCTGGCTGATGGTGGACGAAGCGCATTCGCTGGGCGTGCTGGGCGCGACCGGCCGCGGCATTGCCGAGCTGCATGACGTCGATCCGTCGCGCGTCGATATCTGGATGGGCACGCTGTCAAAGACGCTCGTGGGCACCGGGGGCTATATCGCAGGCAGCGCGGTTATGGTGGATTTCCTGCGCTCGCTCGGCAATGCCTTCGTCTATAGCGTCGGCATGCCGCCGGTGATCGCCGCGAGCGCGGAGAGGGCGCTTACGATTTTCCATCGCGAGCCGGAGCGCGTGCAGAAATTGCAGGCGAACGCGCGGCATTTCGCCAAAGTTGCGAAGGAGCATGGCCTCGATCTCGGCACCAGCCGGGAGACTGCAGTCTGCCCGGTGATCGTCGGCGACTCGATCCCCGCGGCGATGCTCTCGCAGCAGATGTTCGAGCGGGGCATCAATGTTCAGCCGGTGCTCTATCCCGGCGTTCCGCCGAAGACCTCGCGGCTGCGTTTCTTCCTCAATACGGCGCACACCTTCGAGGATATCGAGCATGCGCTCGGCGTCGCCGCGGAAGAATTGAAGAAGGTCAGCGACCGGATGGACCGGATTCAGGTGGGCATATAGCGCCGCGCCGTGGCGCGGTTCATAATGCCGGACGCTGAACTGAAAGCGGGGCATCCTTTTCGATGAAGACAATCGTGATTACGGGCGCTTCGAGCGGGATCGGAGAAGCGCTCGCGCTGGAATATGCATCGAAGGGGCGCCTTATCGCGATTTGCGGACGAAATGCCGGGCGGCTGGAAGCGGTTGCGGCGGCATGCCGTGAAAAGGGCGCGGAAGTCGTTCTCGCCGCGCTCGACGTGCGCGACCGCGCCGCGATGTCCGCGTGGCTCACGGGCATCGACCGCGAAAATCCGGTCGATTTGCTGATCGCCAATGCGGGGACCATCGCGGGCTCGACGGAGAGCGGCGCGATCGAGGACGGCGATGCCGGTTATGCGCTGATGCAGACGAATATTCTGGGTGTCGCCAATACCGTGCAGCCGGTGATTCCATTGATGGTGGCGCGCGGGGCGGGGCAGATCGCGCTCGTCAGTTCGGTTGCGGGCTTCGTGCCGCTGGCGCATGCGCCGAGTTACAGCGCGAGCAAGGCAGCACTCATCAATTATGGAAGGTCGCTGCGCGACGCCTTGCGCCCGCATGGCGTGAAGGTCAGCGTCGTGTGCCCCGGCTACGTCGATACGCGCATGAGCCGTGCCGAGACGGGTCCCAAGCCCTTCCTGATGACGGCGGCCTCCGCGGCAAGGCATATCTCGAAAGGGCTCGGGCGCGACCGGGGCATCATCCTGTTTCCGGCGGTCTTCGGCATCCTCACCCGGATTTCGGGGATTCTGCCGTCGCCAATCCGCCGCTTCGTCTCAGGACCGTTCAAATTCACGATCAGAAACTAGGTGAGCGTGTAGCCGCCGGGGTTTTTCTGGTGAATGAAACGTTAACGTTCCGGGGCCGGGGCGCAGCCTATCGAAACCCATTCCCAATAATTAGCCGCTAAAGCTGATCGGCCGATAAATCGGCCAAGGTGATTCTGTGTCCGCTTCCGCAACCCTTCCGGCCGTGACCGCACGCGCGTCCCGTGCAGCGCCGGAGGAAGCGCGCGCGCAAGCCATCGCCGGCGTCCTGAAGACGCTGATGGATGTCGGCGACGGCACGTTGCCCGCCCATGCGCTTTTCGGCGCCTTTGGCGTTCTGCTTTCCTTCGAACGCGCAATTCTGTTCAGGCCGGGCGAGGCGGGCACAAACTCGGTAGAATCCGAGCCTCAGCTCGAAACCGCGATCGTCCTACCCTATGTGCCGATTGCGGAGCTGCTTCATGTGCGCCTGCTGCGCGCCGGAGAGAGCAAGCATCCGCTCGGCGCCGCCGTGACGGCCGGCGAAAATGCGCTCACGATTCCGGTCGGCGTAGCGGGAAGCGCGGGCGTCATCGTGCTCGTACTTCGCGATGCCGCTACCGCCGAGCAATCGCTCGCTCTTGCCCGTGCCTGTTCGGCCGTGAGCATGGCGAGCATCCTTGCCCGCGGCGCGGTTCTCGCGGACGCGGCTGAAGAAAATTCGCGCGCGGCGCAGCCCGCGCTACAGGACCTGCATCTGCTCAAGGTGATCCTCGACCACCTGCCGATCAGCCTCACGGTGCAGGACAGCAATGGAAAATTCGTGCTCGCCAATGCGTCGGCGGCGGCCGATCTCGCGGTTTCCGTGGAGAATCTGCTCGGCAGCTCTCCCGCGGATTTTCTGACGCCGCAGGAGGCGATCAGCCGCCGCGAATGGGAGCGCAGCGTCGTCGCGGGCGGGAAAACGCTCATGACCGAGACCCGCGTGTCGGATTTCGAGGGCGAGCGGATTCTGTTGACTTCGCACACGCCGGTGTCGATCACGAACAACACGCTTTTGATCTCGAGTTCGGTCGACATTACCAAGCACAAGGAAGTCGAGCGCAGACTGACCGAGCGCGTGCATATCGACAAGCTGACGGGCCTGCCGGATCGCGTCCGGATCGCGGAATACACCGATGCGATCATCAACAGCACGCACCCGCGCGCGTTCGCGCTCGCCTTCATCGATCTCGACAACTTCAAGCACGTCAACGACTATTACAGCCACGCCATCGGCGACGCGCTGCTCATCAAGATTGCCGAACGGATCAAGGCGGGGCTGCGGCCCGGCGACATGCTGGCGCGGATCAGCGGCGACGAATTCGTGTTGCTGCTCGGCGGATATGACTCGAAGGAGTCCGTGACTCCGGCCATCGAGCAGTTGCTCGCCGAGATCAAGAAGCCGTTTTATCTAGAGGGCTTCGAAATATTCAGCTCCTGCTCGATCGGCGTCAGCTTCTATCCGGCGCATGGCAGGGATTACGAAACCTTGCGGCGCAACGCCGACGGCGCGATGTACGGCGCGAAGACCCGGGCCAAGGGTCAGGCCATGTATTTCGACGATGTCCTCGGCCAGGCGATCGTCGCGCGCATGGAAGCGGAGCAGCGTCTGCGGCTCGCGATCCGCGATCACCGCTTCGTCTGCGCCTTCCAGCCGAAAGTGGATATTCACACCCAGGAAGTCGTCGGCTTTGAAACGCTGGTCCGGTGGCGGGACAGCGACGGGGAAATCCATCCGCCGGGCCAGTTCATCAGCCTCGCCATCGAGCTCGGCCTGATCAATCCGATCACCAATTTCGTGCTGAAGGAAACCATTGCCGCCATCGAGCGGCTGGACGCCGCGTTCGGACCGGGCACGAGCGTCAGCATCAACGTCGGCGCGAAACAGGCCAGCGATCTCGCGTTCATGTCGGCATTTGCGCAGACGATCGGCGAAAGCGGCTACGGCGAGCGGCTGATCCTGGAGCTGACCGAGGACGCGATCATCGATAACGGCGTCTTCCAGACCGCCGTGCTGCCGGGCCTGCGCCAGTATGGCGTCCGCATTTCGATCGACGATTTCGGCACCGGCTATTCCTCGCTGAGCGCGCTTGCGGACATCACGGCCGATGAAATCAAGATCGATCGCTCGTTCATCACGCGCATTCACGAGCGCCCGCGCAGCCAGAGCGTGCTGAAAGCGATCGAGTCGCTCGCGCGCTCGCTGCAAATGAGCATCGTCGCGGAAGGCGTCGAGACCAGGGAGGAGTTGATGTACCTCCAGACCGCGAGCAGCATCCGGCTCGCGCAGGGTTTCTATTTCTCGAAGCCGATTTTCCTTGATGAAGTTCGTCCCACCGCGAGATTCGGCGAGCGCACGCAGGAAAGCCGGGTCAGTACGCCCGGCCGCTCGGGCGGACGGCAGGTCGTTCCGGCTCGCGCCAGCTGAAGCCTCTGGCGGGATTATCGGGCCGGCGCTTTTCGAAGTCAGCGCCGGTAATGCGAAGGCTCATCCAGCGGGGCGGCAAGCGGCTTCTTCAGGAGGCTGAGCCGGGTCGCTTCGATGGGCGCCGCGGGTTGTAGCGAGGGCGCGTCGGCGGCCGGAGCGGTGCCGATCGCCACCTGCACCGGCTCGTCATGCGCGGATTGCTGGCTCATGGTCGCGCGACGCCAGCGGTCCACGACAGCGCTGATGAAATCCGCTTCCACCGCATCGGCGTTGATTCCGTGATTGCTTGCGAAGGATTCGCTTTTCGGAATCGCGCTCGCCGCCATTTCCGGGAAGGTGAGCCGCGTCGGCAGCGGCACGCCCGCGCCGAAGGCCAGCGCCTCGCGCGTGCCGAGCGACGGCACGAAGGCGAAGAGATCGGCACCGTGATCCGCAACTGCGGATCGTAGCAGCGCCTGGTCGCGGTCGTTCGACATCCGCATGGCGAAAAGGGTGCCGCATTGGGAAATGATCGTGGGGTCGAGTTCGGCCGGGCGCTGCGTGACCAGCCCGAGATAGACGCCGTGCTTGCGGCCTTCCTTGGCGATCCGCGCGAGCGCGCGGCGCGTGGGCGCAAAGCCCGCGGTGCGGTCGGCGGACGCGTATTTATGCGCTTCCTCGCAGACGAAGAGCAGCGGTACCGCGCCGTCGCTCCACAGGCCGAAATCGAAGGCAAGGCGCGTCAGCACCGAAACGACCGGCTCGACCACTTCCGATGGGAAGCCGGCGAGCTGCATGATCGTCATGGTCTTGCCGTGGGGCTGGAGGCGGAACAGCTGGCTGATCGATTCCGCCATCGTGTCGCCGCCGACATTGGCGCGCTCGAACATGAAGGCATAGCGCGGGTCGTTGCTGACGGTTTCGATGCGCGTAATCAGCCGCTGGTAGATCATGCGCGAGGAGCGGTTCTCGAGCTTGCCCATGCGGTCGTCGATGGTGGCGAGCAGGTCCGCGAGCCGGTACGGCACCGGCGTGTCGACGGTGTAGCCGACGTTCTTCGCGTCCGGCCGCTTGATGCCGGGCCGTTCGCTCGCGCCGCGATACTGGTTGTAGTTCGCTTTCGCGACCGGGATGATTTCCGCGAGAATATCGGTTTCCTCCTGCAGGCCGGGCCGGCCGGCGAAGAAGACATCCACGATCTCCTCGAAGTTGAAGAGCCAGAACGGAAGCCGCAGGTTGCCGGGATTCATCACGTCGGCCTTGCCGCCGAACGAGCGATGATACTCGTTGTGTGCATCGAGCAGGAAGACGCGGAGTTGCGGCCGGACCTTCATCGTCTGGCTCAGGATATGCGCGACGCCCGTGGATTTTCCGACGCCGGTCGAGCCGAGCACGGCGAAATGCTTGTTCAGCATTTCGTCGACATCGGTGCGGGCATTGACCGAGGTGTCCTGCTGCAAGGTGCCGATGCTGATGGTGTTGCTGCCCGCTTCGTCGAAGATGATCCGAAGCTCGCGGTTGGTAAGGGGCAGTGCGGCGTCGCGGATCGTGGGATAACCGGCGACGCCACGGCGGAAGCCGGGTGTCCCGGCGTTCGAAACGATCTCTCCCATGAGATCGACGCGCGCGATGGCGCAGTAGTCGCGGGCGAGCGAGCTCTGGATGGAGACTTCGGTGATGACGCCGACAAGCTGCGATTTCGACGTCTGAATCTTCATGAAGCGGCCGACGGTGATGCCGGCGCGGTTGGGGCCGCTCATCGCGGAATCCAGCAGGCCCACGGTCGCCTGCGAGCCGCTGACCGAGTGGACGTGGCCGAGGGTCTGTGTCGTCGCCGTACCTGATTGGGGCGCCGCCACGCCGATCGTCTGCTGATCCATAAGGGGATTTCTCTCTCGGCTGTCGCACAACTGTCGGAGAGCGTACCAATGATCGGTCTAGATCGGATTAATGCGGGCGCTTAAAACTTCTCTACATTTGCCCCAGTGCCGTTAACCATGTTCATGGCACAAGCGCGCTCGGCGCGTCACAGGCCTTTGGCGAGGAAGCCGCCATCGACCGCGAGATCCGCGCCGGTGACGTAGCTTGCTTCCTTCGAGGCCAGAAAAACGGCGGCTCCGGCCAGTTCGCCAAGCTCGCCAAAGCGTCCCATGGGCGTGCGTGAGGTCGCGAGCGCCACGCGCTCGGGGCTCAGCACGCTGGTGAGCTCGGTGCGAAAATATCCCGGCGAGATGGAGTTGACGCGGATGTTCACGGCCGCCCATTCGGTGGCGAGCGTTCTCGTGTAGGCGAGCACGCCGTGCTTGCTCGCGGCATAGGGCGCGGCGAGAGGCCAGCCGCGATGGCCCGCCAGCGACGCGATGCTGATGATCGAGCCGCCTTTGTCGCGCATATGCGGGTAGGCGGCCTGGCAGCAGAAGAAGACGCTGTTCAGGTTGGTGTCGATGACGCCGAGATAGTCGGCCTCGCTCAGCTCGGCGGAAGGCTTGATGACCGTGATCCCCTGACTGTTCACCAGAATGTCGAGCCGGCCGAGTTCGCGGGTCATCGCATCGATCGCCTCGGCGCAGGCGCGCGCGCCACGCATATCGGCCGCCCGGCCGATTGCATCGGGACGTATCGCCGAAAGCGCGGCAAGCGCAGCGTCGATCTTCTCCTGCCGCCGCCCGATGATGCCGACGCGCGCGCCTTCACGCGCAAATCCTTCCGCGATGCTTGCGCCGATGCCGCTGGAGCCGCCGACGACAATCGCGTTCATTCCGGCGAGGCGCATGGAGAAGACCTTTCGTGCGGGTGAGGAGATTTGCTATCCTGAATAGGATCATTGCGGCCCGTCAACTTTGTTGCCGCCCGCACTAGCGCGGCATCGGCTGCGCCTCCGTTACCGGACGAGAGCCGTTCGCCCAGAGGCCGCGTTCCTGCTTCCGGGCATCTTCCGCGATGCGGAACAGAGCCTCGTCACGCGCCTTCTGGTCGTAAAGTGCCCAGCCTTCCGCGAGCAGCCATTCGGAAAGGTTCACGCGCTCCCGATAGCAGCGTGAAGATGCGCCGGCAGGCGGCTGTAGCGTCTCGCATCTGATTTCCTTGCCGTGAATGAAGTTACGCAGCGCCACGTAAGCGCGAAGGCCGCAGGCCCAGCGGCCACCGCCGGCGTGTTCGCAAAGCAGGCCGGCGGGAATCGTCGAGACGCCGAAGAACCGCAGCGCCTTGCCGTCTGCCAGTACGGTGCCGTCTTCCAGCATCGTGGCGGTCGCGGCGTCGCCTGGAACAGGGTGATCGGAGTTCCCTGGATCGGCACGGGTCTTTGCATCGTCCCGGCGCGGCAGGATGATGACCGGAATATTGTCCGGCGTGACATTGCGCACTTTCGGCTGCCCGGTTGAGTCTTGCGCCTGCGCCGTCGTGCCGCCCAGCGCAAGCAGGAGGACAGCTACCGGAAGCGCTTGCCGAAGCCAGTGTGGGGGCACGTGGACCACAATACGCCGCATGTTCCTGAATTGGACCGTTTGCTACTATAGCGCTTTCCAGTATGCGCTTCAGGCGGAATCGATCGCGCCGCGGGCGCGGCGAATGTTCCGGCTTTTGTTGATTGTGGAAATTGTTGCGAAGGGCGGATTGGCCCCAATCTGAATTGCGAACGCCTACCCCCAAGGTTTCCGGCGGCGAAGGGTAGGAAAGGCAGTATTGCATTGCCCAGACAAGTTAAGATCAAGATTGCGGACGAGTACGCCCATCACAAGGGAAACTCCTATTTTCGCCGCGAATGGGCGGGCTTTGCCGTCGAGTATGTCCGGCTGTCCGGCAGGCAGGAGTATGAGTTCAGGATCCCCGCATCCGGAAATTATGTAGCGCTGCTGGATATCGAGCGTCTCGACGGCGAGACGACGTTCGATTCAATCGGCCACTCGACGCGCCTCGACCTGAACAGCACGATGAGTTTCCTGCCCGTCGGCGCGCAGGCGAAAGGCTGGTCCGTCATCGAGGGCGACCATACTTTCACGGCCGTCCACCTCGATCCGGACAAGGGCGAGGCCGCGTCGTCCGTGCTCGACCGGCTGCGTCCGGCTCCCTATTTTTCCAGCGCCACCATCCTCAAGACCATGCAGAAGCTCGGCGCGGTTGCATCGGGAGAATTTCCGGGCGACGCGCTCTATGTAGAGACGCTCGCGAAGCTGCTCGAAATGGAGCTTGCGAGTTTCCTGACCGGCAGAACGTACAAGCCGCCGGGCACGGCGAGCCTTACTTCGCGGCAACTGGACAGTGTCGTCGGCTTGATTGAAGAGCGTCTCGCGGAGGACCTTTCGCTCTCCGAGCTCGCGGCGGTCGTCGGCTTCAGCCGTTTCCATTTCCTGCGGGCGTTCAAGCAATCCACCGGCGAAACGCCCCATCAGTATGTGCTGCGCCGGCGAATCGAAACCGCAAAGGCGCTCCTCGAGGGCGCGAAAATACCCATCCAGGACGTCGCGGCGCGGGTGGGATTCTCGAATCCCGAGCATTTTTCCCGCACGTTTCAGCGCCGCGTTGGGATAAGCGCGCGGGATTACCAGAAGAAATTCCGCTGACGGCGACGGCTTCAGGCCACGCACGCGCGCAATAATCCGCATCCTGACGGTAGAGCGCGATAAATTATCGTTTATTTATAGTGAGTTAGATTGCCTGCGGCTTCATATAGCGCAGCCATATGGAGGCGCTTCGTTGCCTCATGATAACTGCCTAGGAATTCTGGCGTTTTCCAACTTTTTAGAGCGATTGCGGGTAAGGAGATTGATAATAATTGCTGTCAAATCTCGGCACACCCAGCGGCGCGGATCTTCCAGACAGAAGCATGTACCTGAAGCACCTCCAGGCATTCGTCCAGATTGCGGACAGCGGCAGTTTTTCCGCTGCCGGGCGGGCGCTGAACACCGCGCAACCCTCGCTCAGCCTGGTAATCAAGCAACTGGAAAACGAACTTGGTGCGCAACTGTTCACGCGCCATGCCAAGGGTGTCCGGCTGACCGATGCCGGACAGCGCTTCTACGTGCGGGCGAAAGACATTCTCGCGAGCATCGACGGCGCAAAGCGCGTCGTGAAAGATACGGATGCGCCGCCGCCGGCGGACGTTGCCGTGGCCTTGGGGCCGCTGGTCGCACATCGCCTCGTTCCGGATCTGGTCGTCGCCGCGGCTCACAAGTACCCGGAAATTTCGCTTAGCGTGCTTCAGGGCAGGATCAACCTGCTGCATTTGCTGAAGCCCGGCCGCCAGCCCGATATCGGCCTGGTTTACAGGTCGCCGCTCCGCTCAGCGCGCGCCGATGCGTTGATCGTCGAAAACCTGGTGCTGATTTCAGGCGCGAAGGCTACGCCGGCAAACCAGCACAGCATCTCCCTCGGCGAAGTCGCGCAACTGCCGCTGGTGGCGCCGATGAGGCCGAATGCGTTCTGGGATGTAATCGACGACATCGCGCCGTCGATCCAGATCGCGCCGAAGGTCTGGCTGGATGTATTCGCGCTGGAAGCGATCACGCAGCTTTGCCAGGAAGGCTATCACTGCATTCTGCCGCATTTTGCGGTAACCGACGAAATCGCGCGGGGCACGCTGGCCGCGACGACGATCGTCGACCCAGCGCCGCACTGGCATGTTTCGGTGGAAACATCGGAGCTGAGCGGGGAATCCTGCGACGTGCAGGCGATCGCGGACCTGCTGCGCGAATCCGTCACCGGCCTCGTCAGGGCTGGCGACTGGATCGCAGCCATCGATTGATGCAACCGCCGCTGTTAACGGCCCGCAATCGAGCTTCGCGGAAGTTCAATAGGTCGCGCGGCCGCCGGAAATGTCGAACACGGCACCGGTGGTGAACGAATTGTCTTCCGACGCCATCCACGCGACCAGTGCGGCGAGTTCCTCGACTCTCACGAAGCGCGCGCGCGGGATTTTCGACAGCATGAAGTCGATATGCTGCTGCGTGATCTGATCGAAGATCGCGGTCTTGGCGGCCGCGGGCGTCACGGCGTTCACTGCGATGTCGTAAGCCGCGAGCTCTTTTCCCAGCGATTTCGTAAGCGCGATGACCCCGGCCTTCGACGCGGAGTAATGCGCGGCGTTCGGATTGCCTTCCTTGCCCGCAATCGACGCGATGTTGACGATGCGGCCGTATTTCCGCTCGATCATGTGCGGCACCACCGCCTTCGAGCAGACAAAGGGCCCGTCGAGGTTGATCCGCATGACGCGGCGCCATTCCTCCACCGGGGTGTCCCATACGGTCGCGTTCGCGCCCGCGACGCCGGCGTTGTTGATCAGGATGTCGATCTTGCCGAAATCCCGGATGGTGTCGTCGCGCGCCTTTTCGACGGCCGCAAGCTCGGAAACGTCGAGGCCATACGACTTTGCGCCGTTTCCCAACTCGTTCGCCGTTCTCTGCGCGTAAACCTGGTCCACGTCCCAGATTGCGACACGCGCGCCTGAATCCGAGAAGCGTTCGGCTATCGCGCGGCCGAAGCCCTGCGCGCCGCCGGTGACGACGGCGACACGGCCGGAAAGATCGATCTTGTTCATGGCAGTTCCTTCAAAGTGTCCAGCCGCCGTCGGCGACGTGAGCGCCGCCCGTGGTAAACGAGCTTTCGTCGCTCGCGAGATAAACGGCAAGGGCGGCAATTTCATCGGCGGTGCCAAGACGGCCGAGCGGCTGGCGCGCGACGAAATTCTTCATGCCGTCGGGCCCTTGCGCCGCGGCGCGGCCGAGCATCGAGGGCGTCTCGATGGTACCGGGGCAAATGCAGTTGCAGCGAATGCCCTTGCCGATGAAGTCGGCGGCGACGGCGCGGGTAAGTGCTGCGACCGCGGCTTTCGTGGCGCCATAGACATAACGGTTGGGAGCGGCCTTCAGCACGCCCGCCGCCGAAGCAATATTGACGATCGAGCCGCCGCCGCCCTGAAGCATCGTGGGCAGGAACGCCTTGATCGTGCGGTGCATGGATTTCACGTTGAGATCGAAGGAGAAGTCCCAATCCTCGTCGCTGCAATCGAGCACCGTGCCGTGATGCACGAAGCCCGCGGCATTGAGGAGGACATCGATCGTGCCGATGCGCCCGGCCGCTTCATTGACGGCTGCGGTGCTGAGCACGTCGAGCTTGAAGGCTTCCGCGACACCCGCTTTCTTGAGCTCGCCGAACGCCTCTTCGTTGATGTCGCTTGCGAATACCTGCGCGCCCTCGCACGCGAAAGCGATAGCGCAGGCGCGGCCGATACCGGCCGAAGCCGCGGTCACGAATGCGCGTTTCCCTTGCAGTCTTCCAGTCATGATTGCCGGCTTCTACTAATGTGAGTGACGGGGTGTGCCGAATTTCGCGGCGATGTCCTGATAGCGCGTCGCGAGCTCGAGGCACGCGCCGCTCGCGTGCTGCCCGACCGTGCTGCGATAGAGCTCCTGCCAGGGCGTATGATGTTCGGGGTAGGGGAAGCCGCCCTTGGCTTGCAGGTCGGCCCGCCGCTTCGCGATCTCGTCAGCGGAGATCTGGATATTGGCTTCGCCTTTCCGAAGATCGATGCGGACGATGTCGCCGGATTTCAGGATGGCGAGACCGCCGCCGGCAGCCGCCTCCGGCGATGCATTCAGAATGGAAGGCGAACCCGAGGTGCCCGACTGCCTGCCGTCGCCGATACAAGGCAGCGACTTGATCCCGCGTTTGATGAGCGCGGCCGGGGGCTGCATGTTCACGACTTCCGCGCCGCCCGGATAGCCGATGGGCCCGGTGCCGCGAATGAACAGAATGCAGTGCTCGTCGATATTGAGCGAGGGGTCGTCGATCCGGGCGTGATACTCTTCCGGCCCTTCGAACACGACGGCGCGGCCCTCGAAAGCGTCCGGGTCTTTCGGGTTGGAAAGATAGCGGTCGCGGAACTCCTTCGAAATCACGCTCGTCTTCATGATCGCGCTGTCGAACAGGTTTCCGGAGAGCACGATGAAGCCCGCGTCGTTCACCAGCGGCTTGTCGTAGGACCAGATCACGTCATTGTCGGGCAGGAGCGCGTTCCGGCAGTTCTCGCCGATGCTCTTGCCGTTCACGGTGAGCGCGTCTTCGTGGATTTTCTTCTTGGACATCAGTTCGCGCACCACCGCGGGAACGCCGCCGGAGCGGTGATATTCCTCGCCGAGATAGGCGCCCGCAGGCTGGAGGTTCACCAGCAACGGAATCTTGTGGCCCACGCGCTGCCAGTCCTGCACCGAGAGCTCGACGCCGACATGGCGCGCCAGCGCATTCAGGTGAATCGGCGCGTTGGTCGAACCGCCGATTGCGGAGTTCACGACAATCGCGTTCTCGAAAGCCTGCTTCGTCAGGATGTCGGAGGGGCGCAGGTCTTCCCACACCATTTCCACGATGCGCTTGCCGGTAAGATAGGAAATCTGCCCGCGCTCGCGATAGGGCGCTGGGATCGCGGCGCATCCGGGCAGCGACATGCCCAGCGCTTCCGCGAGCGAGTTCATGGTCGAAGCCGTGCCCATGGTGTTGCAGTGGCCGACCGACGGCGCTGAAGAGGCGACGATCTCCATGAACTGCTCGTAGTCGATCTCGCCCGCGGCGAGGCGCTCGCGCGACTTCCAGACCACGGTGCCCGAGCCCATGCGCTCCCCGTTGAGCCAGCCGTTGAGCATAGGCCCGCCGGAAAGCACGATCGCCGGAATGTTCACGGTCGCCGCCGCCATCAGGCAGGCGGGCGTGGTCTTGTCGCAGCCGGTGGTCAGCACGACGCCGTCCAGCGGATAGCCGAACAGCACTTCGACAAGCGAGAGGTAGGCGAGGTTGCGGTCGAGCGCGGCGGTGGGGCGCTTGCCGGTTTCCTGAATCGGATGACACGGAAACTCGAGCGCGACGCCTCCGGCTTCGCGAATGCCTTCGCGGACGCGATGGGCAAGCTCGAGGTGGTGACGATTGCAGGGCGAGAGGTCGCTTCCGGTTTGCGCGATCCCGATAATGGGCTTGCCGGATTGCAGTTCCTCGCGCGTCAGGCCGTAATTGAGATAGCGCTCGAGGTAGAGCGCCGTCATCGCCGGATCGTGGGCGTCGTCGAACCACAAGCGCGAGCGAAGTTTCGGCTTGTCTCCACCATTTCCGGAATTCGCCATGGCTTGCTCCCGCACGTAAGGCAGCCAGATACTAGTGCCGGCGAAAAGACAGCGCTACCATTTTCTGTGGCGTCAGCAGGTTAGCCGCCATGCAGGGCGGAGCTTTCGCGGACCATGAGTTCGAAGCCGAGATCGACCACCGGCTGCGCCGGGCGGCGTCCTTCGATGGCCTCGATCAGCATGGTCACGGAGTTGTGGCCCATTTCGTAGCGGTTGGTGCGCACGCTCGACAGCGACGGCACGGCGGAAGCCATGAATTCGAGGTCGTTGAAGCCGACGATCGCGAGTTGTTCGGGAATGGCGATCTGCCGCCGCTGGCATTCGAACAACACGCCGAGCGCAAGATCGTCGTTGACGCAGAAAACGGCGTCGAGGTCGGGCGCCTGCGAAAGCAGGTCGCCGAGCAGGGTGCCGCCGAGCGTTGTCGCGGTCGGTGTCGGCGTCGTCAGGATCAGCGCCGGGTCGAACAGCCCTGCGCCTTTCATTGCGTCGCGGTAGCCTTCCAGACGGCGCTGCACCCGCGGATCCATGCGCGCGCCGAGGAAACCGATCCGTTTTCGCCCCTGCGAGATCAGGTGAGAAACCGCCGCGAAACTCGCGTCATTATGAGAGAATCCGACCATCATATCGACCGGGTCGGTGCCGATCTCCATGATCTGCACGATGGGGCAGCTCATGGCCTCCATGATCGCGCGCGACTCCTCGGTCTGGTTGATGCCGGTGACGATGAGGCCCGCGGGCTTCTGCGCCTGAAACAGCCGCAGCAGTCTTTCTTCCTGGAGAATGCTGTAGCGCGTGTTGACGAGCTGGATGCTGTAGGGGCTGCCTTCGGAGGCATCATAGATGCCGCGCAGCACGTCGCTGAATACGTTGTTGGTCAAAGACGGGATCAGGACGCCGACCACTTCGGTGCGCTGCGAAGCGAGTGCTCGCGCTGCGAGATTGGGAACATAGCCGAGTTCCTTGGCAGCACTTTCCACCCGTTCGCGCTTGGCCGGGGAGAGCGCCGCCGGGTTTCGGAAGAAGCGCGACGCCGTGATCGGGCTCACGCCGGCGAGCGCTGCAACTTCCGTGAGCCGGATCGGCCCTGTCTTTTTAAGCTTGCGGGTCATCGCACTCACATACCACAAGGCGCACGTCGTTGACAGCGCTACCAACAGCGGTCAAACTAACCGCAAGAAAAAGAAGAGCCGCGCCGGCGACAGCCGGACGACGCCCGGGAATACAGGGAGAGGAATTCCATGGCGTCCGTGCAAATTCAGGACGTACGTAAGTCGTTTGGGGACGTCGAAATTCTGCATGGCGTGACCGTTCCGATCGAGGATGGTCAGTTCGTCGTGCTCGTGGGCCCCTCCGGCTGCGGCAAGTCGACGTTGTTGCGCCTGCTGGCGGGCCTCGAAAACATTACCGGCGGCACGATCTCCATCGGCGGGCGCGTGGTGAACAACGTTCACCCCAAAGAACGCGACATCGCCATGGTGTTCCAGAATTACGCGCTCTATCCGCACATGACGGTGGCGAAGAACATGGGCTTCTCGCTCATGCTGCGCGGCGCGAGCAAAAGCGAAATCGATGAGCGCGTGAAGAGGGCCGCGAATATTCTCGGCCTGATGCCGCTGCTCGAGCGCTTTCCGCGCCAGCTTTCAGGCGGCCAGCGCCAGCGCGTCGCCATGGGCCGGGCGATCGTGCGCGATCCGCAGGTGTTTCTGTTCGACGAGCCGCTGTCGAACCTCGACGCGAAACTGCGCGTCGCCATGCGCACCGAGATCAAGGAACTGCACCAGCGGCTGAAGACGACCACGGTTTACGTGACCCACGACCAGATCGAGGCCATGACCATGGCCGACAAGATCGTGGTCATGCACGACGGCATCGTCGAGCAGATGGGCGCGCCGCTCGATCTATACGACCGTCCCGCCAATCAGTTCGTCGCCGGCTTCATCGGCTCGCCGGCGATGAATTTCCTCGACGGCAAATTGCAGGCGAACGGCTCGGCCTATGTCGAGACGGTGGGCGGCCACAAGCTGCCGCTCAAGACCATGCCAGTGGGGGATAGCGGCCGCGATGTTGTTTACGGCATTCGCCCCGAAAATCTCGAAATGGGCGAGGGCGGCTTGCCGGCCGAAGTCGTTGTCGTCGAGCCGACCGGATCGGAAACCCAGATCGTCGCGCGGATCGGCGGTCAGGAAGTCATTGCAGTCTTCCGCGAACGCCAGAGCGTAAAGCCCGGCGACACCATTTTGCTGCGTCCGCGCGCGGATACAGCTCACCTCTTCGCCAAAGATAGCGGAAAAAGAATCTAGCGAAGCCAAGACAAGATCGTCCACGGGAGGAAATCATGGACAGGAAGTTGGAAATGAACCGCCGCTCGCTGCTGAAAGGTTCGGCTGCGGCGGCGACGATTGCTACGGTAGGTGCCGATCAACTGCTGAACTATGCGACTGCCTGGGCGCAGGCCGCGCCGTGGAAACCGGAAGCGGGCGCGAGGATCAACGTGCTTCGCTGGCGCCGTTTCGTCGAAGCCGAAGACAAGGCCTTCATGGCGATGGTCGATGCGTTTCAGAAGGCGACCGGCGTATCGGTCAATATCTCGAACGAATCCTTCGACGACATTCAGCCCAAAGCCTCGGTCGCCGCGAACACCGGCCAGGGCCTCGACATGGTATGGGGTCTCTATTCGCTGCCGCATCTCTTCCCCGAGAAGTGCCTCGACGTTACCGACGTCGCGGACTACCTCGGCAAGAAATACGGCGGCTGGTTCCCGTCCGCGGAAGCCTATGGCAAGTCCAAGGGCAAGTGGATCTGCATTCCGGTCGCGACGACCGGCGGTCTCATCAACTATCGCAAGACCGCCTGCGAAAAGGCGGGCTTCAAGGAATTCCCGAAGGATACCGCGGGAATGCTCGAACTCGTCCGCGCCCTGAAGAAGAACAACACCCCGGCAGGTTTCGCGCTTGGCCATGCGTCGGGCGACGCCAACACCTGGCTGCACTGGGCGCTGTGGGCCTTCGGCGGCAACCTCGTCGACAAGGACGACAAGGTCGTCATCAACTCGCCGGAAACCGCGAAGTCGCTGGAATACGTGAAGGCACTTTACGACAACTTCGTGCCGGGCACCGCGTCCTGGAACGACTCGTCGAACAACAAGGCCTTTGTCGCGGGCGAGCTTTATCTGACGCTGAACGGCATCTCGGTTTACGTGACCGCGAGCCGCGAAGCCAAGGCAATCGCCGAGGACATGGATCACGCCTATATGCCGATCGGTCCGATTGGAAGGCCGACCGAGCTGCATCTTGCGTTCCCGATCCTCACCTTCTCCTTCACGAAGTTCCCCAATGCCTGCAAAGCCTTCGCGGCGTTCATGCAGGAAAAGGAAAACTTCGATCCGTGGGTGGGAGCGGCGCAGGGTTATCTCTCGCACTTCCTCGGTGCCTACGACTCGAACCCGGTCTGGACCGCAGACCCGAAGCGCACCGTCTATCGCGACGTGGCAAAGCGCACGCTGACGCCCGCGGGTCTTGGCACCCTCGGCGAAAAGGCGGCCGCGGCAATCGCCGACTTCGTCGTCGTCGATATGTTCGCGAACTACTGTACGGGCCGCGAAGACATCAAGGGTGCGATGGCGATCGCCGAGCGCCAGGCGCGGCGTATCTATCGCTAAGCAGAAATCCGGCGGCGCGGGAAACCGTGCCGCCGTTTTCCTTCTCCAGCCAAAGCGGCTTGCATGAGCACGGTCCAAGAAGCCGAGCGTAACGCTTCGGGAATGAAAGAGCTGTCCGCGTGGGGCCGCTTGATGGTCAACCGCAACTGGCTGGCGGCATGGTTCATGCTGCCGGCGGCGGCGTTTCTCATTCTTTTCCTTGCGTGGCCGTTGCTTCTCGGTGTCTGGCTGAGCTTTACCGACGCGCGGCTGGCGCGGCCGGGCAGCTTCATCGGCTTCGAGAATTACGAGTGGCTCTGGGACGACAGCATCTTCTGGCTCTCCGTCTTCAACACGCTGCTCTACACCATCGTGGCGAGCGTCATTAAGTTTGCGGTCGGGCTTTATCTGGCGCTGCTCCTGAACCGGCACATGCCGTTCAAGGCCATGATCCGCTCCGTGGTGCTCATTCCATTTATCGTGCCCACGGTTCTGTCGGCGATCGCGTTCTGGTGGATCTACGACTCGCAGTTTTCGATCATCTCCTGGTCGCTCCGCCAGATGGGGCTGATCGAGCAGAACATCAACTTCCTCGGCGACGGCAACCTGGCGCGGGGAAGCCTGATCTTCGCGAATATCTGGCGTGGCGTGCCCTTTGTTGCGATTACGCTGCTCGCCGGTCTGCAGACAGTGTCGCCGTCGCTCTACGAAGCCGCGACGCTGGACGGGGCCTCGGCGTGGCAGCGCTTCCGCTACGTGACCTATCCGCTGCTCACGCCGATCATTGCGGTCGTGATGACGTTCTCGGTGCTCTTTACCTTCACGGATTTTCAGTTGATCTGGGCGATGACGCGCGGCGGGCCCGTGAACGCCACGCATCTGATGGCGACGCTCTCCTATCAGCGCGGAATCCTGAGCGGCCGGCTGGGCGAGGGGGCTGCGATCGCAACCGCAATGATCCCGTTTCTGCTCGCGGCGATCATGATTTCGTGGTTCGGCCTCCAGCGGCGCAAATGGCAGCACGGTGAAAACAATGACTGACGCTGCCGTCGAGAAACCCGGAACGACCACGCACATTCTGACCAACGACTCGCAGCAGGGTATGACCTACCTCGAGTCGGTGCCGATGCGCATCGTGACGCTGTGGCTGCCGCTCGGCCTCATCATGCTCATTCTGTTGTTTCCGTTTTACTGGATGGCGCTGACGTCGATAAAGCCGAACGCGCAGCTCATCGACATGGACACCTACAACCCGTTCTGGGTTGTCGAGCCGACGTTGATGCACATCAACAAGCTCCTGTTCGAAACGGAGTATCCGCGCTGGCTCTGGAACACGATGTATGTCGCGGCGGCATCTACATTTCTTTCGATCTTCGCGAGCGTGCTTGCAGCCTATGCGATCGCCCGGCTGCGCTTCCGGGGCGCGCAGATCGTCGGCGCGACGATCTTCATGGCCTATCTGGTGCCGCCGTCGATCCTGTTCATTCCGCTGGCGTCGGTCATCCACTTCTACGGCCTGTTCGACTCCCCGCTCGCCTTGATCCTCGTCTATCCGACCATCCTGATCCCGTTCTCGACCTGGCTGCTGATGGGCTACTTCAAGACCATCCCGTTCGAGCTCGAGGAATGCGCGCTGATCGACGGCGCGAGCCGCTGGCAGATTCTGACCAAGATCATTCTCCCGCTTGCCATACCGGGGCTGATATCGGCGTTCATTTTTTCCTTCACGCTGTGCTGGAACGAATTTATCTATGCGCTGACCTTGATAAGCTCGACGCCGAACAAGACCGTGCCGGTCGCGATCGTAAGCGAGCTTGTGGATGGCGACGTCTATCGCTGGGGCTCGCTGATGGCGGGCGCGCTCGTGGGCTCGATCCCGCTCGTCGTGCTGTACGCCTTCTTCGTCGAGCACTACGTTTCGGCCATGACGGGCGCGGTCAAGGAATAAGCCATGCATGTTCTGGTTCTAGGTGCGGCCGGTATGATCGGCCGCAAGCTCACCGGGCGTTTGCTCGAAACGGGCCGCATCGGCTCGCGCGAAATTTCGAAGCTGACGCTGCACGATGTCGTCGCGCCGGAGGTGCCGGCGAACGCGCCGTTTCCGGTTAACGCATCCGCGTCGGATTTCTCGCTGCCGGGCGAGGCGGAGAAGTTGGTCGCGCTCCGCCCGGACATGATCTTTCATCTCGCCGCCATCGTCTCCGGCGAGGCGGAGGCCGATCTCGACAAGGGCTATCGCATCAACCTGGATGGCACCCGCTTGCTGCTCGACGCGATCAGGCGGGTGGGCGGCGGCTACAAGCCGCGCGTCGTCTTCACGTCTTCCATTGCCGTTTTCGGCGCGCCGTTCCCCGATGCCATCGGTGACGAGTTCTTCGAGACGCCGCTGACGAGCTACGGCACGCAGAAGGCGATGGGCGAGTTGATGCTCGCGGATTATTCGCGGCGCGGCATTCTCGAAGGGATCGGCATCCGGCTGCCGACGATCTGTGTGCGCCCCGGCAAGCCGAACAAGGCGGCGTCCGGTTTCTTTTCGAACATCATTCGCGAACCGCTGAACGGCGAGGAGGCGGTGCTGCCGGTTTCCGAAGAGGTGCGCCACTGGCATGCGTCGCCGCGCTCCGCGATCGGTTTCCTGATTCATGCGGCGACCATCGACATCGCCGCGCTGAACAACCGCGTGAACCTGTCGATGCCGGGGCTTTCCGTTACCGTCGGGGAGCAGATCGCCGGCCTTGAGCGCGTCGGGGGCAAGAACGTCGCGAAGCGGATCCGGCGCGAGCCGGATCAGACGATCATGGGGATCGTCGCCGGCTGGCCGCGGAATTTCGATACGTCACGCGCACGTGCGCTCGGCTTCACGACCGCCGAAAAGACTTTCGACGACATCGTGAAGCTGCATATAGAGGACGAGTTGGGCGGGCGCTTCGTCGCGTAGCGCCTAGTTCGCGCCCTGCTTCTTGCTCTCTTCGGCCATGTAATCCATCGCCGCCTGCACGCCGCCTTTCTTGTGCGGAATGCCGGCGACTCCGAGCGCCATTTCGGTCAGCGCGAGAGCGCCGAGCATGGTGCCGTCATTGGTGTCGCCGAGATGGCCGATGCGGAAGGCTTTGCCCGCGATCTTGCCGAGGCCCATGCCGTAGGAAATGTCGAAATGCTCGAGCGCGCTGGTGCGGAACTGGTCGGCGTTATGCCCTTCGGGGAGCAGGATCGCGGTGATCGTGGACGAATAGTGCCTCGGCTCCTTGCACACGGTCTCGAAGCCCCAGGCGCGCACCGCGCGGCGGGTCGCTTCTGCAAGGCGATCGTGGCGCGCGAACACGTTCTCGAGGCCTTCCTCGTGAAGCATGTCGATGGCCTCGGCGAGGCCATAGAGGATGTTCGTGGCTGGGGTATAGGGGAAGAAGCCGGTCTTGTTCATGCTCAGCATTTCTTCCCAGCCCCAGAAGGACTTCGGAAGTTTCGACGTCTTCGACGCCGCGAGCGCCTTGTCGCTGATCGCATTGAAGGAAACGCCGGGCGGCAGCATCAGGCCCTTCTGCGCGCCGCCGACGGTGACATCGACGCCCCATTCGTCGTGGCGATAGTCGATGGAGGCGAGCGAGGAAATCGTGTCGACAAGCAGCAGCGCCGGGTGGCCTGCGGCGTCGATCGCCTTGCGGACTTCGGGGATCAGCGAAACGCAGCCGGTCGAGGTTTCGTTATGCAGGACCGCGACCGCCTTGATCTTCTTTTCCTTGTCCTCGCGCAGCTTCGCTTCGATGGTCTTCGGGTCGGCGCCCGTCCGCCAGTCGGATTCGATAAAGACCGGGTTGAGGCCGAGCTTCTCCGCCATCTTCTTCCACAGCGCGCCGAACTGGCCGGTCTCGTACATCAGCACGCTGTCGCCGGGCGAAAGCGTATTGGCGAGCGCCGCTTCCCACGCGCCGGTGCCGGACGAGGGATAGATGATGACCGGGTTCGCGGTCTTGAAGATCGTTTTGATGCCGTCGAGGACGCGGCGGCCGAGCTTGCCGAATTCCGGCCCGCGATGGTCGATGATCGGCATGTCCATTGCCCGCAACACGCGGTCGGGGATGGGGGACGGGCCGGGGATCTGAAGAAAATGTCTGCCTGCGGTGCGCGAACGATTGGACGCCACTTTGATCCCCCGGTAGTCCTTGGCGCACGAACGGTGCGCGTGATTGAATAAACGAGTAATGAGTCCTCTGGATTATACACGCATCCCGGTCAAGCAGCGCGCGCGCCGTAGCCGCCATGCAGCGATAAAGAGGCGCACCCGATGACCGTGCTGATGCCCGTACTCGAACGCAAGCTGCGTCAGGAAATATCCGGCGACGTGCTGTTCGATACTTTTAGCCGCGGACGTTACGCCACGGACGCTTCGCATTATCAGTTGATGCCCGCGGGCGTCGTTGTGCCTCGCACAATAGAAGAGGCCAAGCGCGCGATTGGACTTGCCAATCAAGAAGGCGTCACCGTTCTCGCGCGCGGGGGCGGCACTTCCCAGTGCGGCCAGACCATCAATCATTCACTGGTGGTCGACTGCTCGAAACACCTGAACCGCGTTCTCGAACTTGACGTCGCGAACCGGCGCTGCGTAGTCGAGCCGGGCATCGTGCTCGACGATCTGAACCGCCAGCTCCGCGCGCACGGGCTCTGGTATCCGGTCGATGTTTCGACGGCCTCGCGCGCCACCATCGGCGGCATGGCGGGAAACAATTCCTGCGGCGGCCGCTCGCTTCGTTACGGCACCATGCGCGACAACGTATTGTCGATGGATGCGGTCTTCGCCGACGGCACCGCCGCGCATTTCGGCCGGGCCAATCGCGATCTTTCCGACATTCCGGATTCGTCCCCGCTGAAGCCGCTTGCAAAAGATCTGCTCGCCATCGGCGCGCGGGAGGCAGCCGAGGTCGAAGCAAGATTTCCGAAAGTGCAGCGGCGTGTCGGAGGCTACAATCTCGATGCGCTGACGCCCGGCAGGAACGATCTCAATCTCGCGCACATATTGATCGGCTCCGAGGGAACGCTCGCCTTCACGACACAGGTAGAGCTGAAGCTCTGGCCCGTTCTCGGCAAGCGCATCGTCGCCGCCTGCCATTTCGGCAGCTTCTACGAGGCGATGAATGCTGCCCAGCATCTCGTCAAGACCGGCCCGATTGCGGTCGAGCTCGTCGACAGCACCCTGATCGAGCTTGCGCACGAGATTGCGATGTTCAGGCCGACCTTGCAGCAATTCGTGCGCGGCAATCCGGCGGCCATCCTGCTGGTCGAATTCGATTCCGGCGACGAGGAGAACAGGAAGCGCCTTTCTCATCTGCACGATGTGATGAACGATCTCGGCTTCGGCTGGGAAAGACAGGGCGCGAAATGGGGCGGCGTCGTCGATATCACCGCGCCCGCGCTACAGACGGCAATCGCGGAATTGCGCGCATCCGGCCTGAACGTGATGATGTCGATGAAGGAGCAGGGCAAGCCCATCTCCTTTGTCGAGGATTGCGCGGTGCCGCTCGAGCATCTCGCCGATTACACCGCGCGGCTCACGGAAATCTTCGAGAAGAACGACACCCGTGGCACCTGGTACGCCCACGCCTCGGTGGGCTGCCTCCACGTGCGGCCCGTGCTCAATCTGCGGCAGGAGAAGGACGTAAAGTCCATGCGCGCGATTGCCGAGGCGGCTTTCGCGATGGTGCGCGAATATAAAGGCTCTCATTCCGGCGAGCACGGCGACGGCATGGTGCGGTCGGAGTTTCACGAGCCGATGTTCGGCACGAAGCTCGTTCGCGCTTTCGAGGAGGTCAAGGATCGTTTTGATCCGCAAGGGTTGTTCAATCCCGGCAAGATCGTCCGCGCGCCGAAGTTCGACGATCGTGAGAAGTTTCGTTACGCGCCGGGTTACGGCGTCGCGAACTTCGCGCCCGCGCTCGACTGGTCGGACTATGCCGGCGGAGCGGAGGGTTTTCAGGGCGCCGTCGAGATGTGCAACAACAACGGCGCCTGCAGGAATAGTGCGGGCAACGTGATGTGCCCGAGCTACCGCGTCACGCGGAACGAGCGCGACGTCACGCGCGGCCGTGCGAACACGCTCCGGCTCGCGATCTCGGGCCAGTTCGGCAAGGACGCCTTCACCTCGGACGAAATGGCCGAGACGATGAAATTCTGCGTCTCCTGCAAGGGCTGCCGCGGCGAATGTCCGACCGGCGTGGACATGGCGCGCATGAAGATCGAGGTGCTGGCCGCGCGCGCGGCCAGGCACGGCTATTCCCTGCGCGACCGGCTGGTGGGCTGGCTGCCGCGCTACGCGCCTTATGCGGCGAAGTTCGGCTGGCTCCTGAACCTGCGCGATATTCTGCCGGGGGCGGCGAAGATTTCGGAGTGGCTGACCGGCTTCAGCGCCAAGCGCAAGCTGCCGAAATGGCGAAACGACACCTTCGACGAATATGGTGCGAGCGCCGGCGAGGGCGACAAGGAGGTCGTGCTGTTTGCCGATACCTTCAACCGCTATTTCGACCGCGAGAATCTCGAAGCCGCGCGCGATGTTCTGAAAGCGGCGGGCTACCGCGTCTATTTCGGCGACGATGGCGGCGGCCGTCCGCTCTGCTGCGGCCGGACATTCCTGTCCGTGGGCGCCGTGAAGGAAGCCAAGGAAGAAGCGGAGCGCACGCTCAAGGTGCTGATGTCGTATGTGCGGATGGGTGTGCCGGTCGTCGGCTTGGAGCCGAGCTGCGTCTTCGGCTTCCGCGACGAGATCCCGGCGCTGCTGAAGGACAACCCCGATGCGGCGGCGCTCTCCGGCAGCATGATGCTGTTCGAGGAATTCGTGGCGGCGGAAACCGCCGCCGGCCGCATGAAGCTCGACCTGAAGCCGGTTTCGGAAAAAGCGCTGTTGCATGGCCATTGCCACCAGAAGGCGTTTGGCGCACTCACGCCCGTGCAGCAGACGCTGAAACTTGTGCCGGGACTCGTGGTTGAAACGGTCGAGTCGAGTTGCTGCGGCATGGCCGGCAGCTTCGGTTACGGCAAGGATACGATCGAGGTTTCGCTGGCGATGGGCGAGTTGAGCCTGTTACCTGCGCTGCGCAATGCGGACCAAAGCACGATTGTGGTTGCCGACGGCACTTCCTGCCGCGAGCAGATCAGCTTCGGCACCGGGCGCGAGGCCGTTCATGTCGCGCGGGTACTGGCCCGAAGCCTTGACGCGGAGCCTGTAACGCGCGCGTAAAACGAAGCGTATAAAGAGAAATGTAAAAATCGGGAGGAACGGATGTCGGAACTCACCTTGGCGAAAGCCCAGACCATCGTCAGCGCGGGGCTGAAACACGCGCGCGATGCGAATTTCAAGCCCATGGGCATCGTCGTGCTGGACGCGCGCGGCGCGATGGTCGCTTGTGCGATCGAGGATAATTCGAGCTTGCGCCGCTTCGAGATCGCGCATGGCAAGGCGCATGGCTGTCTTGGCATGGGCATCGGCGGCCGCGCGGTCGACGCCCGCGTGCGCGAGCGTCCGCATTTCGGCGCGGCCATCGCGCATGTCTTCGGCGGGGATTTCATTCCGGTTCCCGGCGGCGTGTTGATCCGCAACGCAGGCGGCGCGATCATCGGTGCCGTCGGCGTCTCCGGTGACACATCGGATAACGACGAAGTTGCGGCGATCGCCGGCATCAAGGCTGCGGAGTTTGTTGCCGACGCGGGGTAGGGCTTACCGGAAAGGGAGAGCGCTATGAGCGGAACTGTCAGCTACACGAAGGACGGCGCCATCGCGACCGTCGTGATCGAACATGCCGGCCGTCTCAATGCCTTGTCGCTGCCGATGTGGCGGCAGCTCAGGGCGGCGTTCGAAGAGCTCTCCCATGACCGCGACCATATTCGCTGCATCGTGCTGCGTGGCGCGGGCGACGCCTTTGCCGCCGGCGCCGACATCGCCGAGTTCGAGCACGAGCGGTACGATATCGAATCCGCCCGCGCCTACGGCAAGGCGATCCATCCCGCGCTGGTGTCGATCTCCGAATGTCCGCATCCGGTGATTTCGATGATCCACGGCCCCTGCGTCGGTGGCGGGCTTGAGATCGCGAGCCGCACCGACATCCGTATTGCCGGGGAAAGCGCGCGCTTCGGTGCTCCGGTGAATCGCCTCGGCCTCGTGGTCGCCTATGCCGAGTTGAAGGCGCTGCTCGACATCATCGGCCCCGCGGCCGCGATCGAGATGTTGCTGGAAGGCAGGATAATCGGTGCGCAGGACGCCGCCCGCATGCGCCTCGTCAATCGCGTCGTGCCGGATGCGGAACTGGAACGCGAAGTTTACGGCACCGCGGAGCGGATCGCGGCAGGGGCACCGCTCGCGGCCCGCTGGCACAAGAAGTTCGTGCGGCGTCTGCTGGAGCCCAGGCCGCTTCGCGAAGACGAGATCGACGAGAGTTTCGATTGCTTCGGGACTGAGGATTTCCAGATCGGCTATCGCGCGTTTCTGGAAAAGAAGAAGCCGCAGTTCAAGGGCCGCTGATGACGAAGCGCAAGGGCCCGCTCCACGGCGTGAAAGTCATCGAGCTCTGTCACGTGATGGCGGGTCCCGTTTGCGGCCTGATGCTTGCCGATATGGGCGCCGAAGTCATCAAGGTGGAAAAGATACCGGGCGGCGACGATACCCGCCGCACGGTGCCGCCGAAGATCGGGGACGAAGCCGCGTCGTTCATGATGATGAACCGCAACAAGCGCGGCATCGCGGTCGATCTGAAGACGGAGGACGGCAAGAAGATCCTGCGCCGCCTGCTCGAAGACGCCGATGTCGTGACGGAGAATTATCGCCGCGGCGCGATGGAGCGCATGGGCTTCGGCTACGAGACGCTGAAGGAAACCAACCCGCGCCTGATCTATTGCGCGATTTCAGGTTTCGGCCGCACCGGTCCTTATGCCGATCGCGGCGGCTTCGACCTGATCGCGCAGGGCATGAGCGGGCTCATGTCGATCACGGGCGAGGGGCCGGGAAGGCCGCCGGTCAAGGTGGGCGCGCCGGTGACGGACATTACCGCGGGCATTCTGGGAGCCATGGGAATTCTCGCCGCGCTTCACGCGCGCACGCAAACCGGCAAGGGCCAGATGGTCGATACCTCGCTGTTCGAGGCGGGTATCATTCACACTTACTGGCAGTCGGCAATCGCACTCGCATCGGGTGTCGCGCCCGGTCCCCTGGGGTCGGCGCATCCGTTGAACGCGCCATACGAATGCTTCGCGACCAAAGACGGCTGGATCAATCTTGGCGCCGCGAACCAGACGACGTGGCAGCGCACGCTCGAAGTGTTGCAGCGTCCCGATCTCGGAGAGGACCCGCGCTTCAGGGAAGCATCGGGGCGGCTCGTGAACAGGGCCGTGCTCGCCGACGCCCTCGCGGCGGAGTTCAGGAAGCGCACGAGCGCGGAATGGCTCGAGGCGCTGGAGCAGGCGAAGGTCCCGGCCGGCCCCGTGTTCGATGTATTGCAGATGCATGCCGATCCGCAGACCAGGGCGCGGGACATGGTGGTCGAAGTGAATCATGCGGCGGTCGGGCCGGTGAAGACCCTCGGCGCGCCGGTGAAATTTTCAGCAACACCCGGTGGCGTTCATCGCAGCGCACCAATTTTTGGCGAGCATACCGACGAAGTATTGCGCGAATACGGATTCTCGAGCGCTGAAATCGACCGCATGGCGGCTTCGAGAGCAATTCGGCGGCCGTAACCCGCCGATGTGGTTATCGCAGCGCAGCAAGACTTCGCGCGTCAATATGAAGCCGCCAGTTTAGAATTCTAGTCATTGCAAAATCGATTGGTTATAAAACCAATAGGGACAACAAGAACGAAGTAAGAATTGAGTCTCGGGGTGGAAGTAGAAGTTCAGTCCAAGTCGCGTGCGGCGCAGTCGCCCGTGCCGTTGCTCGCGGTAGAGGATTTGCACGTTCGCTTTGAAACGTCGCGCGGTACCGTGCGCGCCGTCGAAGGCATCTCCTATACGGTCAACCGGGGAGAAGTGGTTGCCGTCGTCGGCGAGTCCGGCTGCGGCAAATCCGTGTCCGCGCTCACGATCATGCGCCTGTTGGCGAAGTCGGGGCGCGTCACCGGCGGCCGCATTCTGCTCGAGGGCCGCAACCTGCTCGATCTCTCCGACGAAGAGATGCGCGCGGTTCGCGGCCACGAAATCTCGATGATCTTTCAGGAGCCCATGACCTCGCTCAATCCGGTCCTGCCGATCGGAATGCAGATCATGGAGCCCTTGCTCATCCATCTGAACATGACGCAGGAGCAGGCGCAGGCGCGCGCGCTCGAATTGATGCAGCAGGTCGGCATCACCGATGGCGAGCGCCGCCTCTCGCAGTATCCGCATCAGCTCTCCGGCGGCATGCGCCAGCGCGTGATGATCGCGATCGGCCTGGCCTGCAAGCCGAAGCTCATCATCGCCGACGAACCGACGACGGCGCTCGACGTCACGATCCAGGCGCAGATTCTGGAGCTGATGAAGAACCTGTCGCGCGAGCTCGGCATCGCGCTTGTCATCATCACCCACAATCTCGGTATCGTCGCGCGCTACGCCGACCGCGTGAACGTGATGTATGCCGCGAACATCATCGAAAAGGGATCCGCGGACGACATCTTCCTGAAGCCCGCGCATCCTTATACCAATGGCCTCATGCGTTCCGTGCCGCGCCTCGACGAGCCGCGCGGGACCAGGTTGCAGACCATCGAAGGCCTGCCGCCCGATCTGCGGATGCCGCCGGAAGGCTGCCGCTTTGCCCCGCGCTGTCCGCATCGTCTTGAGAAGTGTTCGCTGCCGATTTCGTTGATCGATCTCGGCAACGGCCACGAGGCGCGCTGCCATCGCGTCGACGAAATCCATTCGGGCGCGTTGAAGGTCGAGTTTCCAAGCGGCAACCAGGTGCATTCGCAGGCGAAGATCGGCGCGACGCCGATTCTCGAAGTATCGGGCCTAAAGAAGTATTTCGGGGTGAAGGCGGCGGGTGCCGGATTCTTCTCGAGCGAGATGGCAACGGTTCGCGCCGTCGACGATGTTTCGTTCTCGATCGCCCAGGGCGAAACGCTGGGTCTTGTCGGCGAGTCCGGCTGCGGCAAGACCACGGTGGGCCGCGTCGTGCTGCGCCTCGACGAAGCGTCTGGCGGTTCGATCAAGTTCAACGGCGTCGATGTCACGCATCACAGCGGCCGCAATATGCGCGACCTGCGCCGGAAAATTCAGGTCATCTTCCAGGATCCGTATTCGTCGCTCAATCCGCGCATGACGGTCGGCGAGATCATCGCGGAGCCGCTCAAGGTGTACGGCATCGTGCCGGAGAAAAAGGCGCGGCTCGACCGGGTCGGCGAACTGCTGAGCCAGGTCGGACTATTTCCTTACATGGCCGAGCGCTACCCGCACGAGCTGTCGGGCGGCCAGCGCCAGCGCGTCGGCATTGCGCGGGCGCTCGCGCTGGAGCCTTCGCTGATCGTTTGCGACGAGCCGGTCTCCGCGCTCGACGTTTCCATTCAGGGGCAGGTGATCAACCTGCTGGAAGGGTTGCAGTCGCGGCTCGGGCTGACGTTCCTGTTCATCGCGCACGACCTCGCGGTGGTGCGGCACATATCGGATCGGGTCGCGGTCATGTATCTCGGCAAGATCATGGAGCTTGCCGACCGCGACGAAATCTACAAGCGGCCCATGCACCCTTACACGAGGGCGTTGCTGGACGCCGCGCCAATTCCGGACCCGCGCGTCGAGCGCGCACGCGCGCCGCGCGCACTGCGTGGAGAAATTCCTTCGCCCTTGACCCCGCCGTCGGGCTGCGTGTTCCATACCCGCTGCCCGATTGCGACGGACATTTGCAAGCAGGATGTTCCGAGTATCCGTGAGTTGAAGACGGGGCATGTGGTGGCGTGCCACCATGCGGAGTGAGACGGGATTACAAGTGCCGGGAACAGGCACGCGATACAGGAAGACGCCAAGCTAGACCTTACGGGCTAATGGGAGGAATAAGAATGAAAAGGCTAATTTTTGGCCTCGTCGGCGCGGCAGCGCTTACGTTCGCCGGGCCGCAGGCGGAGGCACAACAGCCGAAGCGCGGCGGTAACTTCAACTTTGCGATCAGCGCGGAAACCCCGCACTACGATTGCCACGGCAGCGACACCTACGCGACGCTCCACTTCTCGTCGCCTTTCTATTCGACGCTGCTGCGCTACAACCTCAACAAGTTTCCCGAGGTCGAGGGCGATCTCGCGAAATCCTGGACGGTTTCGCCGGACAAGCTGACCTACACCTTCACGCTCCACGACGGCGTGAAGTTTCACAACGGCGAAACGCTGACCTCCGAGGACATCAAGGCGACCTACGACCGTCTGCGCAATCCTGCGCAGGGCGTCGTTTCGAACCGCAAGGCGACCTTCGCGGATATCGACACGATCGAGACGCCGAACCCGACCACGGTCGTCTTCAAGATGAAGGCGATCAACTCCTCGATGCTCGATCACTTCGCGAGCCCGTGGAACTGCGTCTATTCCGCGAAAGACCTGGCCGCCGATGCGAACGCGCCGCGCACGAAGATCAACGGCACCGGGCCGTTCACTTTCGTCGAGCACGTGAAGGGCAGCCACGTTTCGGGCAAACGCAACGAGAACTACTTCAAGAAGGGCTTGCCTTATCTCGACAGCTATCGCGGCATCTTCACGCTCCAGGCGGCGGCCATGCTGAACGCCCTGCAGGGCGGCCAGGTGCTTGCGGAGTTCCGCGGCGTTTCGCCGGCCGAGCGTGACCGCATGATCGCGGCCATGGGCGACAAGCTTCGGGTCGAGGAGTCGAGCTGGACCCTGAACCTGCTCGTGCTCTTCAACACCGAGAAGCCGCCGTTCAACGACGTTCGCGTGCGCAGGGCGCTCCTGATGGCGATCGACCGTTGGGGCGGCAGCACCGGCTTGTCGAAGATCTCGACGCTCCGCGCCGTCGGCGGTGTCGTGCGTCCGGGCTCGCCGCTGGCGACGCCGGAAGCCGAACTCGTGAAGCTTCCCGGCTTCTCGAAGAACATCAAGCAGGCCCGCGAAGAGGCACGGAAGCTGCTGAAGGAAGCAGGTCACGAAAAGCTGAAGTTCGTGCTCTGGAACCGTAACCTCGCGATGCCGTACACCCCGGCCGGTGTCTTCCTGGTCGACCAGTGGCGGCAGATCGGCGTCGAAGTCGAGCACAAGCAATCCGACACCGCGCCCTACATCGCGGCAATGCGGAGCGGCAACTTCGAAGTCGCGATCGACTTCTCGAACCTCTTCAACGACGATCCGACCTTGTCGATGACGAAGTTCCTGTCGGCGAAGAACAACCCGCTCAACCTGTCGCGCGCCAACGACGAGGAGATCGACAAGCTCTACGAGCTTCAGCTCCGCGAAGGTGACGTTCAAAAGCGCAGGCAGCACATTCAGGCGCTGGAGAAGCGGCTGTTCGAGCAGGGCTACCAGCAGCCGATCCTGTGGTGGCACCGTATCGTGCTGAGCCACAAGACGGTGATGGGCTGGAAAATGTCGCCGAGCCACAATCTCGGTGCCGACCTCGCCGAAGTCTGGCTTAACCAGTAACAAGAGGAATCGCGGCCCGGCTCGGGCCGGGCCGCGAGTTTTCCGGGATGCTTTTATACACTTTGAAGCGGCTGCTGCTGACGATCCCGACGCTGATCGGGGTCGCGGTGCTCGTATTTTTCATGCTGCGCGTCGTGCCCGGCGACATCGTGGAAGTGAAGCTGCGCGGCGACGGCGGCAACGTCACGCAGGAAGTCGTCGATCAGGAGCGCAAGCGGCTCGGGCTGGACCGGCCGCTTCTGGTGCAGTTCGGCGACTATATGTGGGGCCTCGCGCGCGGCGACCTCGGCATCTCGATGTGGACGGAGCGTCCGGTCATCGAGGAAATCATGATCCGTCTCGAATTGTCGCTGGAGGTTGCGATCCTCGCGACGATATTCGCGACCATGATTTCAATTCCATTGGGGACCGCGGCCGCGCTTTTCCGGAATACATGGATCGATTACGTGGTCCGGATTCTGACCATCGGTGGACTATCCATTCCATCGTTCTGGTTCGGCATGATTATCATCGTGAGTTTGCTCACGCTCTTCAACTGGCTGCCGCCGATTACGTTTACGCCGATCTACGAGGACCCCGTCGCCAATCTTTCGCAGTTGATCTGGCCCGCGCTCGCGGTCGGGTATCGCTACTGCGCGGTCACGGCGCGCATGATCCGCTCGTCGCTGCTCGAAGTGCTTGCGGAGGATTATATCCGCACGGCGCGGGCGAAGGGTGTCTATGAGAAGCTCGTGGTTTCGCGCCACGCCCTTCGGAATGCGCTCCTGCCGGCAATCACGGTCATGGGCCTCGAATTTGCGTTCCTGATCGGGGGCCTCGTGGTGACCGAGCAGGTCTTCAACCTGAACGGCATCGGCCAGCTTTTCGTGCAAAGCGTGTCCCGGAACGATTTCATGCTCATTCAGGGCATGGTGATCATGATTGCGGGCTTCTACGTCCTCATCAATCTCGTGGTGGACCTGCTTTATGCGGTGTTCGACCCGCGCATCCGGTATGGCAACTGATGGCACAGGTTTCACCCACAGTCGCGGCGAATTCGCAGTTCGTATTGCCAAAGCGGCCGAACCCGATCCTGCATTTCGCGCGCCAGCAGCCGATGGGCGCTGCAAGCTTTGTCGTGATCTTCCTGATGATGTTCGCGGGTTTCTTTCCACAACTGGTCGCGCCGTATAATCCGCTCGACATCGACTTCGCTTCGATCCTCGCCGCTCCGTCGTGGGATCATTGGCTCGGAACCGACGCCTATGGACGGGATATCTATTCGCGGATCATCTACGGCTCGCGCACCGCGCTCGTGATCGGGTTCGCTTCCTCGGCGCTCGGTTCGTCGATCGGGGCTGTGCTCGGCATTGCCTCGGCCTATTTCGGCGGGCGGGTGGACAACTGGATTCAGCGCTTCGTCGACATTCTCCTCGCATTCCCGATCATCGTGCTTGCGCTCGTCGTCGTCGCCGCGCTGCGCAAAACGGTCATCTACGGCGTCGACATGAATCTGATCATCGCGATCGCGATCCCGATCATCCCGCGGGTCGCCCGCGTCGTGCGCGCAGCCGCGCTTTCCGTGAACGTGATGCCCTATATCGACGCGGCGAGGGCGGCGGGATACTCCGACGCCCGCATCATCTTCCGGCACATGGCGCCGAACGTGGTCGCGCCGTTTCTGATCATGTTCACGGCCTTCATCGCACAGGCGATCCTGCTCGAAGCATCGCTGTCCTTCCTGGGCCTCGGCGTCACCGAGCCGACGGCGGCGTGGGGGCTGATGCTCTCCGGCAATGCCGCCGACTTCTATCGCGAGGCGCCGTGGATGGTGATCTTCCCCGGTGTCGCCATCAGTCTCGCGGTGTTCGCGTTCAATCTCTTCGGGGACAGCCTGCGCGACTATCTGGATCCGCGCTTCAAGACTTGACGCTACTGGCCGGCGAGAAACGCCCGCACGGCCTCGTTGAAGCGTTCCGGGTCTTGCAGCAGCGCGAAGTGGCTGACGCCCCGGAGCAGAACGAACTTCGAACCCGGAATCCGGGCCGCAATTTCCTCGCTGTGGGAACGGCGGATGATCTCGTCGTGCTCGGCGTGGAAGATCGCGGTACGGGCGCGAATGGCGCGAAGATCCTTCGCCGTGAGCGACGGCTGCGTTTTCCACATGATGGACAGCGCGTTCATGACCGAAGCAAGCCGCTCCGGTTGCGGCGACAGCGTTTCATATTCGCGTCTTGTGCGCGCGAAATAGGCCGCCGTTACTGCCGGATTGGTGCTCGGCTGATAGCCTGCGGGCGTCGCATTGCCGGCGAAAGCAAGCAGCACCGGAACCCGGTCGGGATACTGAAGTGCGAGATGAAAGCCGGTGTTGGCGCCGTCGCTCCAGCCCACGATTGCGGCCGCCCCGATTGCCAGGTGGTCAAGCACGGCAACCGCGTCCTGCGCCATCTGCTCGTAGGTGATTGCAGCGGCTTCGTTGGTGCTGCGGCCATGTCCGCGGCTGTCCATGACGACGAGGTGGTAGGCGCGCGAGAGTTCGCGCACCAGATGTCCCCAATAGGCGGAATCCGCTCCGCCGCCGTGGAGGAGCAGAACGGCGGGGGCCCGCGCGTCGCCGAACGTTGCGTACCAGAGCCGCGCACCGTTGTGCAGGACATGGCCACTTCGCGCGGCCTCCGGCAGCGATGGTGTTGGCGGCAATTGCGTCCAGCGCGGCTCGGCCTGCGCCGCTGGAATCGAGGACAGGAGGCCCGCGAGCAGCGCTACGACAGCCGGAGAAAGCCTAGCGGCCTTTTGCAATGGCATAGACATAGAGATCGCCGCGCCGTTCCTGCCGCTCGAGTGTATGTCCTTCCTGGTTCGCATAATGCGGCACGTCGATTGCGGTCATCGGATCGGTGCATTCGAGAACCAGCCGGTCTCCCGCCTGAAGCGCACGCATGGTCTTTCGGGCTTTCAGAACGGGAAGCGGGCACTTCAGGCCCCGCAGATCGAGAACGTGATCGGACATCCTATGCTCCCGGCGCGACCATAGGAGAGGGCGCGACGGCTATGCAAACGCCAGGGGACGAGAACGACTGCCGAAAAAAGGCGCGGCCCGAAGGCCGCGCCCTGATCGGAGCCGGTTCGCTCAGAACAGCTTGCCGGTATAGACCTCCAGGTACGGCTTCACTTCGATGCCGCCGCGGAAGATCATCTCCAGCGACACGTAGAGGATCACCGCAAGGCCGATATAGGCGATCCAGCGATACTTTTGCAGGATGCGCGCGATGAAGGTCGCGGCGAGGCCCATGAGCGCGATCGAAAGCGCAAGGCCGAATACCAGCACCCACGGGTGGTCGCGCGCGGCACCCGCGACCGCGAGCACGTTGTCGAGGGACATCGAGACGTCGGCAATGACGATCTGCCAGGCGGCCTGCGCGAAACTCTTGCGCGGAGCGCCGCCCGCGATGGTGCCGTCCTTGTTGATATCCTCGCCGGTGACGGCCTCCATCGCATCGTGCTCTTCGTGAGCGCTGGTGCGCAGCTCGCGCCACATCTTCCAGCAGACCCACAGCAGCAGAAGCCCGCCCGCGAGCAGGAGGCCGACGATGGAAAGGAGCTGCGCCGTTATCGCGGCGAAGCCGATGCGAAGCACCGTCGCGGCAATGATGCCGATCAGGATGGCTTTCGCACGCTGTTCTTTCGGCAGACCCGCCGCGGCAAGGCCGATGACGATGGCGTTGTCGGCCGCCAGCACCAGGTCGATCATGATGACCTGGAACAGCGCGACCCACGCATCGGCGGGCATGATGCTGGTGAAGATACTCATGCTTCGCCTCCCGCTTTGCGCGAGGCGAACTCAAACAGGCAACGTAAGGTGTAGTCGTGCGATAATAGGTCCACGGACCCTCTCCTGAATTAAGACCGACATCGCAGTTCGGGTGAACTACCAGAGGGGCCCGGTCTTCGTTATGAAATGTGAAACTATCTCGTTGTGCTCATCCCGAAAAGTTCGAGCGCGGCAAGCGGCTCGGACATAGCCCCGGCACCGAATCCCACAAAGGCGAGCATTCCGGCCAGATCCCAGAATGTCAGCCCCTTGGCGCGGTAATCCACACGGGCACGATAGGCGTAGATGGCAATGGCGGCGGCGAGCAGGATCGAAACCAGGCTCGCGGCCGGCAGGGCGACCGCCTTGGGCGCGAACAGGGCAATACAGGCGGCCGGAAGGGCGCCCAGAATAAAGAGGACGCGGAGGCGCGTGCGCGAATCCTGAATATCGCTGGCGGTGGCGTGTCGGCGCGTAGGCTCGAGGCCCGGGAGTGACATCGTCGGTTCCTGACGGACGGCCCCTTGCGGGCCGGTCTGTGGGTCAGGAATCGAAGGTAGTTAGCGGCTGGATGCAGGAATATTCGTACAAGATGGGGAGTAATATTACGGTATTACCTTGCCCAGCTTGATCGCCTGGCGCACCAGCACGGCAACGCTTTGCGCCTGCATTTTCTCCATGATTTCAGCGCGATAGCTCTCGACCGTGCGGACGCTGATGCCGAGTTTCTCGGCGATGTTCTGGCTGGTGAAGCCCTCGGCGACGAGCTGGAAGATTTCGGTCTGGCGCGGGGTCAGCCGCGCGAAACGCTCGCGAAGCTCGTCGTGGGAGCGCGTGGAACTCAGGTTTTCGTGCATCCGCGCAAGGCCGCGATTGATGGCCGCCACAAGCTGCGTGTCGTCCACAGGCTTTTCGATGAACTCTTCCGCGCCCGCCTTGATCGCCGCAACCGCCATCGGAACGTCGGCGTGTCCCGAAATCAGGATGACGGGAAGGGCGATATTGCGATCCGATAGCTGGCGGACGAGCTCGATGCCGTCCGTGCCGGGCATCCGGACATCGGCGACGATGCAGGCAGGCCGCGCCGGATCGACGGCGCCCAGAAAGGCGTCGGCGGATTCGAATTTCTCCGCCACGAAGCCGAACACGATCAGCATTTCCGCAAGCGCATCGCGCACCGATTGCTGATCGTCGATTACATAGATCGTCGAGCCCGGCATTCTTAGGCGCTCCGGGCGTTTTCGAGCGGAATGGTGAAGCGAAACTCGGTCGCGCCCGGCGCGCTTGAATGGAGCCAGATCTTGCCGCCGTGCGCCTCGACGATGGAGGTGCAAATCGGCAGCCCCAGCCCCAATCCTTCTTGCTTCGATGTCATCAGCGGTTGAAACAGCTTCGCTGCCACTTCTTCGTCAATCCCCGGTCCATCATCCAATACGCTAAATTCGACGCGATCGGGTGTGGAAAGTTGCCGCGCTTCCACATCGATCCGGCCGCCGCGTTTGGCTGCGCTGATTGCATCGATGCCGTTGCGAATAAGGTTCAGAACGACTTGTTGCAGTTGCACACGGTCCCCGAAGACCGGGGGCAGGCCGCCGCTTTGCACAACGGAAAGGCGAATCCCCTGCGCGGTGGCTTCGGCGCCTGCGAGCATCAACACGTCGTCGAGCATGGTCGGGATATCGACGGTGCTCACCCGCGGATGGCCGCGGCGCAGGAAATCCCGCATCCGCCGCACGATGCCGGCGGCATGATCCACCTGCGCGATCATGTTCGAGAGGTTGGTGTCGGCACGCGCGAGATCCGGCTCCGGCTTGCGGAGCAGTTCCTGGGCCGAGCGCGCCAGCGCCCGCGCGGCGGTCATCGGCTGGTTGATCTCGTGGGCGAGTGCCGAGGCCATTCCGCTGACGAGGGTAAAGCGCGAGGCCTGCGTCGCCTCGGTCTCCTTCTCCTTGAAGCGGCGCTCGGCCTCGCGCGCCAGTTCCTTCGAGCGCTCGCGCTCGCTCACCACGGCGCCGACGACGAGCCCCGTGGAGGTCAGCACCAGCATCAGAAGCTGAAACTCGGTGAAGGTTTGGGCATCTGCGGAGAAGAATTGCAGCACGCCGACCAGCCCGAGTTGCGCGAGCGCGAGCGCGACGCAGGCGCCATCCAGCCCGTAGCGCAGCGCTGCGAGCACGACGGGAAGAAACAGAAGATAGAAGAATTTGACGCCACTCACGGTTCCGGCGCCTGCGATGATCCAGAGTGCGCCGAAGATCAGCGCAATATAAAGTGTGATCTCGAGCAGCAGCAGGAGCGACAGCGCGGGCAGCGGGTGCTTGTGCAGGATGCGCAGCACCAGCGGCGTAACGACAGCGATGCCGATGGTGTCGCCGACCATGAGCGGCACGAGTGCGGCGATCACGTCCGCCCAGTCCAGCCCCGGTTCGAGCACCAGCATGATCGAAAGCAGGAGCGTGGCGAGTACCGCACCGAGCAATCCGGCGCCGAGCAGCGCAAGTACGTCGCGCAACTGGATCAGCCCCACGTCGAGGCGGAAGCGGCGGCGGGCCAGCATGGTGGCCCCCGCATAGACCGCCGCAAAGATCGCCGCGATGCCGAGAATGGTCGGCCATTGCAGGTTGGTCTTGAGGACCAGCGTTTCCGAAATCACGACGCCGACGAAAAGCACTGCCGCATGGACCGGCCCGGCGAAGATCATCAGCCCGAAGACCGCGCCAAGACCGGGGTTCCAAGGCGTTATCGGGACGCCTTTATATTCGTGGATGAAGCTCAGCCATTCGAGCGCGACATAGGCCGCGAGAAAGACCAGCGCGACCGCGATATTGCGGCTTCCGTTCTGGCGCGGCGATAGGGTTTCCGTGCCGGCCGGCGGTGCCAGGTCTGGGCTTCTCACGTCGCGCGGCCCCGCATTTCGTGCCTTTGCATGGGTACAGTAGTATCACGGGGGAGCGTGCCGCGCGAAGACGCGGAGCGGATATAAGAACCCGGGTTCGATAGGAGGGGCGGTGTCCAAATTTCTGCTGGCGATCGATCAGGGAACGACCTCGTCGCGCGCCATTCTTTTCCGTCAGGACCTCACCATTGCGGCGACCGGCCAGCAGGAATTTGCGCAGCACTTTCCCGCCTCGGGCTGGGTCGAGCATGAGCCGGACGATCTGCTGCACACCACGTTCGAGGTTTGCCGGGAGGCCATGGCGAAGGGCGGTGCGGCCGCCGGCGACATCGCCGCAATCGGCATCACCAACCAGCGCGAGACGACCGTGGTTTGGGATCGCAGCACAGGAAAGTCGATCCACCGCGCCATCGTCTGGCAGGACAGGCGCACGGCCTCCCGTTGCGAGGAACTGAAGAAGCAGGGCCACGAGAGCTTCGTAGCCGCGAGAACCGGTCTGCTGCTCGACCCGTATTTTTCCGCGACCAAGCTCGCGTGGATTCTCGATCACGTTCCCGGCGCGCGCGCGCGGGCGGAACGCGGCGAGCTGGCGTTCGGAACGGTGGATTGCTTCCTGTTGTGGCACCTCACCGGCGGCGCAGTTCACGCAACCGACGCCACCAATGCGTCGCGCACGATGCTTTTCGATATCCATCGCGGCGCGTGGGACGACGAGCTGCTGAAACTCTTCAACGTGCCGCGTTCGATTTTGCCCGAGGTGAAGGATTGCGCGGGAGACTTCGGGACGACCGCGGAACATCTGCTCGGCGGAAAGATCGCGGTGCGCGGCATTGCCGGCGATCAGCAGGCGGCAACGGTCGGACAGGCCTGCTTCAATCCCGGCATGATGAAGTCGACTTACGGCACCGGCTGCTTCGCGCTGCTCAATACCGGAGCCAATCCCGTTGCTTCGAAGAACCGGCTGCTGACGACGATTGCCTATCAGCTCGGCGGCAAGCGAACCTACGCGCTGGAAGGATCCATCTTCATCGCTGGCGCCGCCGTGCAATGGCTGCGCGATGGGCTCGGCATCGTGAAGCATGCTTCCGAAACCGGGCCGCTTGCGGAAGCCGCCGACGAAAATCAGGACGTCTATCTGGTGCCCGCTTTCGTCGGGCTGGGTGCGCCGCATTGGAATTCGGAAGTGCGCGGCGCCATGTTCGGCCTCACGCGCAACAGCGGCCCCAAGGAGTTCGCCCGCGCCGCGCTGGAAAGCGTGTGCTTCCAGACCGCGGACCTGCTCGAAGCGATGCAGGCCGACTGGCCGCAGGCAAGCGGCGCCTCAACCGTGCTGCGCGTCGATGGCGGCATGGTTTCGTCGGATTGGACCATGCAGCGCCTCGCCGACATTCTCGCGGCTCCCGTCGATCGCCCCATCGTGAAGGAAACGACCGCAATGGGGGCGGCCTACCTCGCGGGGCTCGCCGCCGGCGTGCTGCCGCCGCCGGAGCAATTCGGGGATTCGTGGCGGCTGGAGCGGCGTTTCACGCCCCGGATGGATACCGCAATGCGGGACCGCAAACTTTCGGGATGGAAAAATGCCGTGCGAAGTCTTCTTGGCGCCGGCTGAGCCTTGCGGAATTCCGTGCCTCGTATGAAATGGCGCGAGCCGCAGCGAGAAGATCAGAGAGAGTGGTTGGGTGAAATGGAATTGCAGCGTAACGAGTTCAAGCACGCCATCGCGGCAGGAAAATTGCAGATCGGCCTCTGGAACAGCCTTTGCAGCAACATCGTCACCGAGATCGTGGCCTATAGCGGCTTTGACTGGCTGCTGCTCGATACCGAGCATTCCCCGAACGAATTGCCGGCGGTGATGGCGCAATTGCAATCGGTGCAGCGCGGCACCGCGACGCCGATCGTCCGCCCGGCCTGGAACGATACGGTATTGATCAAGCGCATTCTCGATATCGGAGCGCAGTCGATCCTCGTGCCTTTCGTACAGAACGCAGAGGAGGCGAGGCGCGCGGTGGCGGCGACGCGCTATCCGCCGGAAGGGGTACGCGGCATCACCGGCAGCGGGCGCGCAAGCCGCTATGGCCGCACCAGGGATTATCTGAAGAAGGCAAATTCGGAAATCTGCGTGCTCGTGCAGGCGGAGACGCGCGAAGCACTCGACCAGCTTGAAGCGATTGCGAGCGTGGACGGCGTCGACGGCGTTTTCGTCGGGCCCGCGGACCTGTCGGCCTCGTTCGGGCACATCGGCAATCCGTTGCATCCCGAAGTGCAGAAAGCGATCGAGGACGTGGCGAAGCGGCTGAAGAAGCTCGGCAAGCCCGCGGGCATTCTGACGCCGGTGGAAGAGGAAGCCCGGCGCTACATCGAATGGGGCTACACCTTCGTCGCCGTCGGCTCCGATCTTGGGCTCGTCGCGAAAGGCGCCGATACGCTGGCCGCCAAGTTCGGGCAGAAATAGCAGCGGAAATTGGGGAGCAGCGACATGGGCCGGGCCAGACTGGAAGGCAAACGCACGATCGTCACGGGGGCCGGCAGCGGCATCGGCCGGGCATCGGCGCGGTTGTTCGCGGCCGAAGGCGCGTCTGTCCTCGCCGTGGATAAGATCAGCGATGCAGTCGAGGAAACCGCTGCGCTGATCGCGAAGGACGGCGGCAAGGCAATCGCGATGGCCGCTGACGCCGGCAGCGAAGCGGATGTTAAAGCCTATGTCGCGAAAGCTGTTTCCGCATTCGGCGGCATCGACGCGATCTATGCGAATGCCGGCATCAGCGGCGGTCTGGTTCCCCTATGGGAGCAGACAGTCGAGATGTGGCAGGAAATCCTGCGCGTGAACCTGATCGGGCCGTTTCTCGCGATCCAGAACGTGGCGCCCTTGATGGCCAAGCAGGGCAAGGGTTCGATCGTCTGCACGGCATCCGTCGCGGGCCTGCGGGCCAACGCGGGCGGCCACCCTTACAGCGCGAGCAAGGCGGGCGTCATCAGTCTCGTGCAGACGACCGCAAGCTCGCTTTCCGGCACCGGCGTGCGCGTCAATGCAATCTGCCCGGGCCTGATCGAGACCGGCATGACCAAGCCGATTTTCGAATACGCCAAGGGCAGGGGCACGACCTATAAGCTCGGGCAGATCAACCCCATGCAGCGCCACGGCGAGCCGGACGAGATCGCGGCGATGGCGCTGTTTCTCGCGAGCGACGACGCTTCCTACGTCAACGGCCAGGCTTTCGCGGTCGACGGCGGCTTGTCGAGCACCCATCCCTTTGTCGGGAAACTGCGCATCTAGTTCACGCGAGCGTCGCCAGCGCCTCCGCAAGATCGTCGATCAGGTCGTCGGTATCTTCGAGACCGATATGCACCCGAACCGCCGGACCCCCGGGATTCCATTCGGTCGCGGTGCGGTAGTCCGAGCAGTCGAACGGGATCGCGAGGCTTTCGAAGCCGCCCCAGCTATAGCCCATGCCGAACAGCTTGAGGGAATCGAAGAAGGCGGCGAGATTCTTCTCGTAATCCGGTTTCAGGATGAAGGAGAACAATCCGCTCGCGCCGGTGAAGTCGCGCTTCCAGATCGCATGACCGGGATCGGTCTCCAGCGCCGGGTGCAGCACGCGCAGGACCTCGGGGCGCGATTGTAGCCAGCGCGCAACGCGCAATCCGGACTCCATGTGGCGTTCCAGCCGGACTCCCATCGTGCGCAATCCGCGTAGCGCGAGATAGACATCCTCCGGGCCCGGATTGATTCCGAGGTCGCCGTGGGTTTGCAGCACGCGCTTGTAATGCGCCGCGGTTACCGAGATGGTGCCCAGATTGATGTCTGAGTGTCCGCCGAGATATTTGGTTCCGGCCTGAATCGAAATATCGACGCCGTGATCGTGCGGACGGAAATAGAGCGGCGTCGCCCAGGTATTGTCCATCAGGCTGATCGCGCCATGTTCCTTCGCAATTTTTGCAATCGCGGGTACGTCCATCATCTCGAAGGTCTGGGAGCCCGGTGCTTCCAGGAACACCGCATTCGTGTTGTTCCTGAACAGCGCCCTGATGCCGTCGCCGATCAGCGGATCGAAGTAGGTGGTCTCGACGCCGAGCCGCTTCAGGATGCCGTCGCATACGATTCGATTCGGCCGATAGACCGTGTCGGCAACCAGAATGTGGCCGCCCGCTTTCGTGACGGCGAGCAACGCGGTGCTGATTGCCGATAGCCCCGAAGGCGTGAGCAGCACGCCCGCGCCGTTCTCCAGCACAGCCAGCGCGCTCGCGAGTGCGTCGGTCGTCGGCGTGCCGCGGCGTCCGTAAACGTAGCGGCCGCGATGCTCGACGAGATCCTGATAGGTTTCCGAAAGTATGGTCGAGCCGCGAAAAAGCGGCGTGTTGACGAAGCCCTCGTATTCGAACGGGGAGCGGCCCGCGAGGACGAGCGTCGTTGCGGGGCGGTACGAGGCCCCCTGGTCGTTTTTTTTCTTCGACATTACCGGTTCCCGGGACCTTTCATGCTGCCGTTCTTGTGTGCAAGATGCCGCCTTAAATGCTTGACCTATATTGAGTTTTAGCTTGTGATGGGGCTCAGGAGAACCCCCGCGCGAAGGCAAGATTTGTCTGCCATACTCCGCGCGATACGGGGACAAAAACAAGAGCCGCAATCCGGCAGGAGAGTTTTCATGAAACGGTCGACGATCCTATTTTCGCTTGCGCTTACTTTCGCGTCTGCCGGCGTAGTGCATGCCGCGACGCTCGACGACATCAAGGCGCGCGGCTCGATCCTTTGCGGGGTGAGCGGCGGTCTCGCGGGCTTCGCGCAGCCGGACGACAAGGGTACCTGGGCCGGCATCGACGTTGATTTCTGTCGCGCGCTCGCCGCTGCCATCTTCAACGATCCGACCAAGGTGAAATTCCTCCCGCTTACGGCGAAGGACCGCTTTACGGCCCTGCAATCGCGCGAAGTCGATCTGCTGTCGCGCAACACGACCTGGACCAGCTCGCGCGACACCCAGCTCGGCTTCAACTTCGCGGGCGTGATCTATTACGACGCGCAAGGCTTCATGGTGCGCAAGTCCGCGAAGGTCAGCTCCGCGCTCGAACTTTCGAACACCACGGTCTGCACGCAGAGCGGCACCACCACGCAGCTCAACCTTGCGGACTATTTCCGCTCCAACAACATGAAGTACGAGGCGGTGGTCTTCAACACCGCGGACGAAGTCATCAAGGCCTACGAGAGCGGCCGCTGCGACGTCTTCACGACCGACGTTTCCCAGATTTATGCCGAGCGCCTGAAACTCTCGAAGCCCGACGAGCACATGATCCTGCCCGAGCTGATCTCGAAGGAGCCGCTCGGACCTCTCGTGCGTCACGGCGACGACCAGTGGTTCGACATCGTGAAATGGACCCTTTTTGCGATGATCAACGCCGAGGAATACGACATCAACCAGAAGACGCTGGAGCAACGCCTGAAGTCGGATCGCCCGGACGTAAAGCGTCTGCTTGGCATCGAGGGCAATTACGGCGAGCAGCTCGGCCTCACCAATGACTGGGTGGTTCGCATCGTCCGCCACGTGGGCGCCTATAACGAAATATTCGACCGCAACGTCGGCGAGGGCTCGCGGCTCAAGATCGACCGCGGCCTCAACAAGCTCTGGAACAAGGGCGGCATTCAATACGCGCCGCCGGTGCGCTGATCGCGGCTTCTGAAGCGGGCTGTCCGCCGGACCGCGGGAGCGCGGGATGACCGATGTTCAGGTTCGCCGCCGAAACCTGCGTGCAAGCTGGATTTTCCGGCCGGGCGTCCGCTCGTTCGTAATCCAGTTTCTGCTGCTCGCATTCGTTGTTCTCGTCGCGTGGTTCATCTATCGGACCACGCGGCAGAACATCGTCACGCAGCGCATCCCGATCGGCTTCGATTTCTTCTGGATCGAATCCGGGTTCTCGATCAGCCAGACCCTGATTGCGTTCAACGAAAGCCATTCCTACGCGCGCGCCTTTCTGGTCGGGCTTCTGAATACGCTGCTGGTTTCGGCGCTGGGCGTCGTCTTCGCGACCGTCATCGGCTTTCTGGTCGGCATCGGCAGGCTGTCGCACAACTGGATTATTGCGCGGCTCTGCGGCGGCTATGTCGAGGTGATCCGCAACCTGCCGCTGCTGTTCCAGATATTGTTCTGGTATCTCGCGGTGCTCGCGGCGCTTCCGGTGCCGCGGCAGAGTTTTTCGTTCTTCGGCGACATCTTCATCAATAACCGCGGCATCCTGATGCCGAAGCCGGTGTTCGGGGAGGGTATCGGCATCGTCGCCGCGCTCGCCGTCGGTGGGCTGTTGCTCTCGATCGTCGCGGTGTCGTTCGCGCGCCGGTATCGCGTGCGCAGCGGCCGCAACCTCAGGGCGTGGCCGGTTGCGCTTCTGCTGACCGTGGTCGTCCCAGTCGCCGCGTTTTTCTATCTGAATGTGAGCCTTGGGATCGACCGCCCGGAGCTGAAGGGATTCAATTTCAACGGCGGCCTGCGGATCATTCCGGAGTTTCTGGCGCTCCTGCTCGCGCTCTCGACCTATACCGCGGGCTTCATTGCCGAGATCGTGCGGGCGGGCATTCTGGCCGTGCCGCGCGGGCAGAGCGAAGCGGCAAGTGCGCTGGGCCTTCGGCGGCCGAGTGTCCTGCGGCTCGTCGTGGTGCCGCAAGCCTTGCGCGTGATCGTCCCGCCGCTGACCAGCCAGTATCTGAACCTGATCAAGAACTCCTCGCTCGCCGTGAGCATCGGCTATCCCGATCTGGTGTCCGTCTTCGCGGGTACCACGCTCAACAATACCGGGCAGGCAATCGAGATTCTCGGCATCACGATGCTGGTCTATCTCGTCATCTCGCTCGTGATTTCCTTTGCGATGAATCTCTACAATCGCAGCATAGCGCTGAAGGAGCGCTAGGATGAGCGCCGTCTTCGTCCGCAGCGAAACGCTTCCGGCGCGCCCCGCACCCTTCGCGTCGGTAGGACCGTGGGCGTGGCTGTCGCGCCGGCTGTTCGCGACGCCGGGCGACATCGCGATGACGATCATCGGCTTCGCTGCCTTCGTCCTGATTGCATTGCCGCTGTTTCGCTTTCTCGTCTTCGACGCGGTGTGGACCGGGACCGATCGCAACGCCTGCGCGAGCGTGACGACCGGCGCGTGCTGGCCTTTCATCACGGCGAAGATCAATCAGTTCGTTTACGGCTTCTATCCTTACGGCGAACTGTGGCGTCCCAATCTGGTTTTCGCCGCCGGCATTGCGTTGCTCGTGCCGCTCTTGATTCCCCGGGCTCCGTTCAAGCGGCTGAACGCGCTATTGTTCCTGGGCGTGTATCCCATTGTGGGCTTCGTGCTGCTCACCGGCGGCAATCTCGATCCGCAGCGCTTCGTGCTCGGGCGTTTTATCCGCATCGCCGACTACGTGGATGCCGCGAGCTGGAACGGCATGCGGGCGATATTCTGGGCCGATTATGCGGCTTCGGCGCTCCTGCTTACCGGCGCCGTCGCGATCATCGCGCGATTCTTCGGCACCGCGTTTTCCACCTCGCTCAAGGCCATGCTGTCGATATTCGCGGGACTGGCGCTCGTGATTGCGCCGGTCGATGCGGATTTCGGCTTGCGCTGGGTCGAGACGCGGGAGTGGGGCGGCTTGCTGGTGACGCTGGTCGTCGCGATCAGCGGCATCGTCGCGGCATTGCCGATCGGCATTCTGCTCGCGCTCGGGCGCCGCTCGGAGATGCGCCTGATCCGCTGGGCCAGCATTGCCTTCATCGAGTTCTGGCGCGGCGTGCCGCTGATCACCATTCTGTTCTTCGCGACCTACATGCTGCCGCTATTCCTGCCGGGCGGCGCGAACATCGAGCGGCTCGTGCGCGCGCTGATCGGCGTCGCGCTGTTCTCCGGCGCCTACATGGCGGAGGTCGTGCGCGGCGGGCTGCAAGCGGTGCCGAGGCATCAGTATGAAAGCGCGGCCGCGCTCGGCTTCGGGTACTGGAAGACCATGGGGCTTGTGGTGCTGCCGCAGGCGCTGACCAACGTGATCCCAGGAATCGTCAATAATTTCATTGGCTTATTCAAGGATACGACCCTTGTGCAGATCGTCGCGATCCTCGATCTCCTGGGTCAGGTTCGCTCGGCATTCTCCGATCCGAACTGGTCGTCGCCGACCACGCTTTATACCGGCTTTGCTTTCGCGGGCGGCGTCTATTTCGTCTTCTGCTTTGCGATGTCGCGCTACTCGCTGTTTCTCGAGCGTCGTACCGGCGCAAGTGTCTTGCGCGTTGAAGGAGCGCTGCGATGAACGATCTTGCCACCACGTCGGAAGCGGTCGCGGTCGAAATGAGCGGCGTAAACAAATGGTTCGGCTCGTTCCACGTATTGCGCGACGTCGACCTAACGGTCGCGCGCAAGGAGCGGATCGTGATCTGCGGCCCTTCCGGGTCGGGAAAGTCCACGCTGATCCGCTGCATCAACCGGCTGGAGGAGCACCAGGCCGGACGCATCGTCGTCGACGGCATCGAGCTCACTTCCGATCTGCGCAGCATCGACGCCGTGCGCGCCGATGTCGGCATGGTGTTTCAGCAGTTCAATCTTTTCCCCCATCTCACGGTGCTGGAAAACTGCTCGCTTGCGCAGATCTGGGTGCGGCATCGCCCGAAGGCCGAGGCGGAGGAGATTGCGATGCAGTTCCTTACGCGGGTCAGGATTCCGGAACAGGCGAACAAGTATCCGGCGCAATTGTCGGGCGGCCAGCAGCAGCGTGTGGCGATCGCGCGTGCGCTGTGCATGAACCCGAAGATCATGCTGTTCGACGAGCCGACCTCCGCGCTCGATCCCGAGATGATCAAGGAAGTTCTCGATACCATCCGCAGTCTTGCCGAGGACGGCATGACCATGCTGATCGTGACACACGAAATGGCGTTCGCGCGTCAGGTCGCGGATCGCATCGTGTTCATGGACGAGGGACAGATCGTCGAGGTGAACCGGCCGGAAGCCTTCTTCGGCAACCCGCGGCACGAACGCACCAGGCGTTTCCTGTCGCAGATACTCTAGCGGTTCAAAGCGTATCGACCGGAATTTTCAGGTAGCTGCGGCCGTTGCTTTCCGGCGCGGGCAGGCGGCCGCCGCGGATATTCACTTGTAGCGCGTGCAGGATCAGCTTCGGCATCGGCAGCGTCGCATCGCGTTCGTTGCGAAGCTTCACGTATTGCTCGCGCGTAGGGTTGCTGCCGAAATGCGCGTTCGACTTCTTCTGCTCGGCGACCGTCGATTCCCATTTCGGAGGCCTGCCCTTGGGCATGTAGTCATGGCCGGTGAAGAGGCGGGTCGCATCCGGAAGCGACAGAATTTGCCGGATCGAATCGTAAAGCTGTGCCGCGCTGCCCCCCGGGAAGTCGCAACGCGCGGTGCCGTAGTCCGGCTGGAACAGCGTGTCATGAACGAAAGCGACGTCGCCAACCACATAGGTGATCGAGCAGAGCGTGTGCCCTAGCGAGAGCATCACGCGCGCATCCAGCGAACCGATTTTGAAAGTGTCGCCGTCTGCGAACAACCGGTCCCACTGCGAGCCGTCGGCGGGAAAGTCCGGAAGATTATAGATATCCTTCCAGAGCTTCTGCACTTCGACGATCCGGTCGCCGATGGCCGTCGGTGCGTCAAGTTTTTCCTTTAGATAAACGCCCGCCGAGAAATGATCCGCGTGCGGATGGGTATCCAGAATCCAGTCCACGGTCAGCCCGCGCCGCGCGATCTCGTCGAGCAAGGCATCGGCCGACTGGCGCGACACGCGGCCCGACTTCTCGTCATAGTCGAGCACCGGATCGATGATCGCGGCGCGCTTGGTGGCGGGGTCCTCGACCAGATAGGCGATGGAGAAGGTCGGCTCGTGAAAGAATCCGGTGACGACAGGGTTTCCGGGCATCACCGTCTCAGCGCTTCTTCGCGGGGCCGGTGGCGATAGGCATGCCCGGATTGGTGCCCCATTCCGACCAGGAACCGTCGTAGAGCGCTGCCGGCTGCTTGCCGATGGCTTCGAGCGCGAGCCAGAGGATTGCCGCTGAAACACCGGAGCCGCAACTCGCGATGATCGGCTTGTCGGGATCGACCCCCGCGTCGTCGAATATTTTCTGAAGCTGCTCGGGAGACGTGAGCTTGCCGTCTTTCACGACCTCGCTGGAGGGTACGTTGAGGCTGCCGGGAATGTGTCCCGAAGCGACGCCGGCTCGTGGCTCGGCTTCTTCGCCGCGAAAGCGCCCGGCCGGACGGGCGTCGAGAACCTGTGCCGAGCCGGCGTTCAGCGCCTGATCGACGCGGTCCATGTTCGCGACGAGATCGCGCGAAAATTTCGGCGTGAAGCTGCCGGGCGCACGCACGACGCTGCCGCTTTCGAGCGGGTAGTTTTTCGCGCGCCAGGCCGGAAGCCCGCCCTCCAGAATGAATACGTCCTTGGCGCCGAATACCTTGAAGCTGAACCAAACTCGGGGAGCCGAGAACAGTCCCGCGCCGTCGTAAACGACGATGCGCTGCCCGTCGGAAATTCCTAGCCGCGCCATGTGCAGGGCGAAGACTTCCGGCGGCGGCAGCATGTGCGGCAGCGTCGAATTGATGTCTTTCACTTCGTCGATGTCGAAATAGACCGCGCCGGGAATATGCGCGGCGCGATACTCGGCGCGGCCGTCACGCTTCATCGCCGGCAAATACCAGGAGCCGTCGACGATCACGAGGTCGGGCTTGTTGCGCTCGGCCTCCAGCCATTCGGCTGTGACGAAAGTGTTTGCTTGCGGCATGACGATTCCGGAATTTGCCTATGATGCAGTTTCGGCCAGCCGGAAAAACTTCGCAACTCCGGAGAAATGCGGCGGCGCGCGTCAGCAGCCGCTGCGGCATCGCAGGCTGTCGACAATCGGCTGCTCGCCGACGGTGCGTATTTCGATGACGGCGTCGCCGCGCTTCCAGACGTAGAGGCAGGCGGCGACACCCGTGCCCGCGCAACTGAATGCTTCGGGAAAGCAGCGCGGATCGCTCTTGTCGCAAGGCGAGGCGCCGGCGAGCCGTTCGGGCGTGAAGCCTTGCGCAAGCAGCGTCTTGCGCGCGGCGGCGTAGTCGGTGTCCTTCGCGATGTTCGGTATTGCGCTCGATTGCGCGAGCGCGCCGGTCGCCGCAAGCGCCAACGCAATCGAGAGGCGCGCAATCACCCGCAGAGCTTTTCGCGCAATGCGCGGAACTTCTGGAGCTGGTCCTGCTTCAATTCGCGCTTCTCGTCGCGGCCCACGAATGTCTTGAACATGATGCCGCCATCGACATTGACGAAGGCGATGAACACCGACGACTTGTTGTTGAAGGTGCGCTCGACGAAAGCGACCGCGCCGCAGCGGTCATGCTTGAGGTGGCCGTGCAATCCCGCGGAGCCGCCGAGGTTGAAATAACCGTGGCCGAGCGAGCCCTTGGGCATGGCGCCGCCGATTTCAAAAATGCCGTCGTCGGTATTGATGATGGTGGTGACGTCGCCCCAGGTCGAGATGTCGTCCATCGTTTCGATGAACTTGTCGCCCGGCGCGAACTTCCGCATCTCGTCCGGCAGCGCTTCGAGAATGGTCTGCGGCGTGACGCCATGTTCCTTGGCCGCGAACTCGATTACGATACCGGGATTTTCGGCGATCTTGCGCTTGAGTTCGGTGAGTTTGGCAGCGTCGAGCATGATGAGCCTCTTGATGGATGCGGCGGAAGGCTCGCTCGCGGGCATTCCCGCTGGCTGGCGGGCCACCTAAGGATATGCGCGCACGAGCGTCAACCGCGGGAAAGTTCAGACGAAGAGCTTGTCCTTCGCCGGCAGCGGAATCTTGCGGCCGAGGAACGCGGGAACCGGCAGCTTCTTCGCGCGCAGGAATTCCGGATTGAAGAGCTTGGTCTGGTAGCGGGTGCCGTAATCGCAGAGCACGGTGACGATGGTGTGGCCCGGTCCCATTTCCTTCGCCATGCGGATCGCGCCCGCGATATTGATGCCCGAGGAGCCGCCAAGGCAGAGGCCCTCGTGCTCCAGGAGATCGAACACCGCCGGCAGCGCTTCGTCATCGGGGATCAGATAGGGCCGGTCGACCGTGATGTCCCTGATCATCACGGTTTCTCGTCCGAGCCCGATGCCTTCGGTGACCGAGTCGCCGCTGCTTGCTTCCGCCTTGCCTGTCTTGAAGTAGCTGTACATCGCGGCGCCATGCGGATCGGCGCAGCCGATGAGGATGTTCTTGTTCTTCTCTTTCAGATAGAGCGACGTTCCTGCGAGCGTGCCGCCGGTTCCGACCGAGCAGATGAAAGCATCGACCCGGCCGTCGGTCTGTTCCCAGATTTCGGGGCCGGTCGTTAGATAATGCGCGCGGCGGTTGTCGAGATTGTTCCACTGGTCGGCGAAGATCACGCCGTTCGCTTCGGTCTTGCGCAGTTCGTCCGCGAGCCGTTTGCCGACATGCTGGTAGTTGTTCGGATTGGAGTAGGGCAGCGCCGGCACTTCGACGAGCTCCGCGCCGCAGAGGCGCAGCATGTCCTTCTTTTCCTGGCTCTGCGTATCGGGAATCACGATGATCGTGCGATAGCCGCGCGAGTTCGCCACCAGCGCAAGACCGATGCCGGTATTGCCGGCGGTGGATTCGACCACGATGCCGCCCGGCTTCAGTTCGCCGCGTTTCTCCGCCTCCAGAATCATCTGCTTCGCCGGGCGATCCTTCACGGATTGTCCGGGGTTCATGAATTCGGCCTTGCCGAGAATGTTGCAACCGGTGGCCTGCGAAGCGCGCCAGAGCTGGATCAGCGGGGTGTTGCCGACGGCATCGACGATGTCTTTGCGGAAATCCATTATGGGGAATTCACAGAAAATTCGTGGGTTGATTGATTTGAACGTAGCGGGGCTGCGGGACCGAAGCAACGCTGTCCCGCAAGCCTCGGAAATGCGCGGTGCGCGCAATCGAGCCGTCCGATGACCCCGCGTTGCAACGATTCTGCGGTTACGGCGTTGCCGGGCTGCGGGGGCGGCTGCTTGGGGAGAGTGTCATGAAGCTGCGGCATCTGTTTTTCGGTTTTGCGGGAGCGTTAGTCCTTCTGCTCGTGGGTTTCGCGGGGTGGGTTGTGCTGCTGCCACCCGCGCCCAAGGGCGCGAATGCGGCAGCGGTACCGCAGCAGGAGGCCGACGCGGCGCTCGCCGAACTCAAGCCGAAGAAGCGCGCGCGTCCCCTGATTGCGATCATCGGGCTCAACGACGCGACCGAAGTCACCGACTACCTGATGCCTTACGGCATTCTCAAGCGTGCGGATGTTGCCGATGTCGTGGCGCTTGCGAGCGCGCAAGGCCCGGTATCGCTCTACCCGGCGCTCAAGGTCGAGCCGGATGCGACCCTCGCCGAATTCGATGCGAAGCATCCTGAAGGCCCGGACTACGTGATCGTACCCGCGATGAGCCGGGACGACGATCCCGCGATCATGGACTGGCTCAAGCGCCAGTCGCAGAACGGTGCGTTCATCATCGGCGTTTGCGCGGGCGCCAAGGTGGTCGCCGCGGCGGGGTTGCTCGACGGCAAGCGCGCCACGACGCACTGGTATTTCGTCGACAAGTTGCAGCGCGAGAATCCCGCGCTCGTTTATGTGAGCGACCGCAGGATCGTGGTCGACCGCGGTGTAGCAACGACGACGGGGATCACGGCATCCATGCCGATGACGCTTACGCTGATCGAGGCGATCGCCGGGCGCGAGAAGGCGCAAGCGGTTGCGCGCGATCTCGGCATCGAGGATTGGGATGCCCGCCACGACAGCAATGCGTTTCGTTTCAATCGTCCGTTCGCGATTGCCGTAATGCGCAACCTCGGCGCGTTCTGGAACTGGGAGAAGCTCGGCATCTCGCTCGCGCCCGGGATCGACGAGGTTTCGCTCGCGCTGGTCGCCGATGCGTGGTCCCGTACCTATCGCTCGCGCGCGGTGACATTCTCGAGCTCCGCCGATGCGATACCGACGCGCGGCGGGCTGCGCGTCGTGCCGGATGAAGCGGCAGCGGACTGGCCCGCGGAGATGCGCGTCGCCGCCTTTGCCGGCCGGCCGCCCGCGCAAGCGTTCGACGATACGCTGCGCGCGATTGCTGCCCGCTACGGCACGGAGACCGCGGAGCTGGTCGCGACGCAGCTCGAATACCCCCGGCGCGGGCAGTTCGTTGCGGCGACCTTGCCCGGGACGCCGGCGGCTGCGGAGAAGCCCTAACGATCTGCTTGGCAACACCGGCCGAAGCTGCTTATAGGTGCCCCGCGCGCTTCGCCGCGCCGTTCCGCGGTAGCTCAGTGGTAGAGCAATCGACTGTTAATCGATCGGTCGTAGGTTCGAATCCTACCCGCGGAGCCATTTTCCTTTAGTCCCCGCAATTTTGTCAGTCCGCGCGCCCCACGACCCGGAAGGTCGCATTGGCGCGTGCGCAGGGGATGCCGTCGGCCGTCACGAAGCATTGGGCGAAGCACAGCGTCGCCCCGGTTTTGATGAAACTGGTCGTGAACTCAACCCACTGGCCGACTTGCGCCGAGCCGAGAAAATCGACCGAAAGGCTGACCGTGATCGCGCTTTTTGCCGCCGCGGGGTCGAGCCGGGTGCTGAGCGAATGTCCCATGGCGTTGTCGGCGAGCGCGGAAATGAATCCGCCATGGGCGAACCCGCGCGTGTTGGTATGGGCCTTTGCTAGCCGTACCGCGAGGATGACCGCATCGGCCGTTCTTTTGCGGTAGATCGGCTCCCACGGCTCGGTAGCCGGGCTTTTCCGGTCGTGGAGCTCAAAACCCGCGGGTACTTCCTGAGCTGCCGGTTTGCCCATGGATAAAAGTCTCAAGAGGAAGAATGGAGGCCACGCCCGGAATCGAACCGGGGTACACGGATTTGCAGTCCGCTGCGTAACCACTCCGCCACGTGGCCATCCCACCGCGAAATCGTCCGCGGGACGCGGAGGCGGTGTAGCAAAGCGGTGGTTAGGGAGCAATTGACGATACGGATTTAGTCCGCGCGATCATGCGCCATCTTGCCTTTTGCGGCACATTCGACCAATTCTGCCCCGAAGCTGGTTCCGAGAAGCACTCCGATGATCGATTTTGCGCAAGCGCGGCGTACCATGGTGGACGGCCAGGTCCGCGTGAACGACGTCACCGACGCGGCAATCATTTCCGCGATGCTGGAGGTGCCGCGCGAGAATTTCGTTCCGCAGGAGCGGGCCAGTCTCGCCTATATCGACGATGATCTTTGCGTGCTGGAAGCGGCGGGCGACAAGGCCGCGCGCTACCTGATGGAGCCCATGGTGTTCGCACGGCTGCTCCAGGCGCTCGAAATCACGCCGGAAGCGAAGGTGTTCGATGTCGGCTGCGCCACCGGTTACTCCGCGGCGGTTTTGAGCCGCATCGCGGGAACCGTAGTTGCGCTCGAAGAAGACGCTTCGCTTGCGGCGACCGCCAAAAAGCTCCTGCGCGAGCCGAATATCGAGATCGTCTCGGGCGAGGCCGCCGCGGGCTGGCCGGCAGGCGCGCCGTTCGACGCAATCCTGATCGGCGGTGCGGTGGAGGAAGTGCCGCAATCGCTGACCGGGCAGCTTGGGGAGGGCGGCCGTCTGGCGGCCGTGATTCGCAAGGGCAACGCCGCGAAGGCGATGCTCTATGTCCGAAACGCAGGGCATATCAGCGCGCGGCACCTTTTCGACGCGGCCATTCCGCCGCTTCCGGGGTTCGAGGCACCCAAGACCTTCGTGTTTTAGTCCGTTCCGTAGCGGAATTGCGCGCCGTCGCCCTTGAAGTGTTGCGGCAGCGCAGCAGTCGCTGGGGAAAGCCTTGCGGGTAGCCCTTCGCCGGTTTGCCAAGGCCATCCGGTCCACTATTGTCCGCTACACATCAGGGAACCCGGCGACCACCGCATAAGACGGATGGCGAGGGTGCGTTAGTTGCCTATGAAGTCGAGAAACCCGCGCGCCATCCGACTCGTCGGCGCAGCCTGCATTCTGGCCGCTTCGACCACCGCGACTCTGGCCCAGAGTCTCGAACAGGCGTTGCTCAACGCCTATTTCGCGAATCCGACGATCAACGCGCAACGCGCGGCCGTTCGCGTGACCGACGAACAGGTGCCGCAGGCGCTTGCCGGTTATCGCCCGCAGGTCTTCGGCAACGCGCAGGCCGATATCGACCGCACCCGGACGCAGTCTCCGGCGGGCACGTTCAACACCCGCAATTATCCGCGCGGTTATGGCGTCACGGCGCAGCAGAATCTCTTCAACGGATTCCAGACCGGCAATCTCGTCCGCTCCGCGGAGAGCCAGGTGCTGGCGGCGCGCGAGACGCTCAGGAACACCGAGCAGAACGTGCTGCTCGATGCCGTCGCTGCCTACATGAACGTCATCCGCGACACCGCGATCGTGCAGTTGCAGCAGCAGAACGTGCAGGCGCTGAACGAACAGCTCCGCGCGACCAACGATCGCTTTCAGGTCGGCGAATTGACGCGCACCGATGTGGCGCAGTCGCAGGCGCGTCTTCGCGCGGCGGAATCGCAGCTCAGCGCCGCGCAGGCCAACCTCAATGCGTCGCGCGCGGCCTATCGCCGTGACATCGGCAGTGATCCGGGCAACCTGAAGCCGCCGCGTCCTTACGAAAAGCTGGCGCTGGCTTCGCTCGACGCCGCCATTGCCGAGGCATTCGGGAAGCATCCGGCGATCCAGGCCACCCGCCACGGCGTGGACACCGCGCAGCTTCAGGTGAAGGTGGCGGAAGGCTCGCTCCTGCCTACGCTCAATCTCGAAGCGAGCGCGCAGCGCTTTTCCGATCCGAACACCACCGTTTACAACAACTTCGACATGACCGCCGGGCTGCGCCTCACGGTGCCGCTTTATCAGGGCGGCGCGGAATATTCGCGCGTCCGTCAGGCCAAGGAGCTCACCGGACAGCGCAAGCTTGAAAGCGACGTGGTGCGCGATCAGGTGCGCGCGGCCGTCATTCAGTCCTGGGGCCTTGCCTCGGCTTCGCGCTTCCAGGTGGAAGCGGCGCAGGCGCAGGTGGCGGCGGCCCAGATCGCGCTGAATGGTGTGCGGGAAGAATACCGCGTCGGGCAGCGCACGACGCTCGATGTGTTGAACGCGCAGGCCGAACTCGTGAATGCGCGCTCGGCGCTGATCACGGCGCAACGCGATCGCGTGGTGGCGTCCTATTCGCTCTTGTCTTCCGTCGGACGCCTCAGCATCGTCGAACTCAGACTCGCGCAGAAGAAGCAGACCTACGAGCCCGAGGTTCACTACGATCAGGTTCGGGATAGCTGGTTCGGGCTACGCACGCCCGACGGCCGTTAGCCGGAAATTCCGGACTCTGGCGCCCGCCAGAGTCGCTTTGCCGCAGCTTAAAATACTGGGTCTAAGCAGCAGGCGGCATTTGCCACGCAAAATCGCGATGCCATAGTGCAAACGGGCGCATAGGGTGATTCTCTCTGCGCTGCCAAAGGATTGCGGCAGGCAACAAGACAATGTCTCAGAGTGCGCGGGCACAGGAACCGTCAATGGAGGAAATTCTTGCCTCCATCAGGCGGATCATTGCGGACGACAATCCGGAAGGCGGCAAGCCGCAGGTGGCCGCGGCCCCTGCGCCGCAGCCAAAGCCGGTAGCACCTGCCGCTTCCCCGAAGTCGGCCATGAGCCAGGACGACATCGACGCCATGCTCGCGGATCAGGCTTCGGATGAGGACGACGGTGTGCTGGAGCTGGTCGACCCTGTGTCGCCGCCGCGGATCGAACCCGTGACCTCTCCCGCGTTCCGGCAGGTTCCGGCAAGCGATGTCGTATTCAGGGAGGAGCCGGGAGGCGAGATGGCGTCTTCGGCGCCCGATTTCGACCCCGCACCCGCGCTGCCCGCGGAGCGCCTGCTGTCGGCGGAGACGAATGCGGCGGTTTCCGCGGCGTTCGGCTCGCTCGCGACCACCATTTTGTCCGAGAATTCCCGGACCATCGAGGACCTCGTGCGGGAAATGCTCCGCCCGATGCTCAAGGCGTGGCTGGACGACAACCTGCCGGGCCTCGTCGAGCGGATGGTTCGCGCCGAAATCGAACGGGTATCCCGCGGCGGGCGCTGACCGCCGGGCCGCTACCGCATTTGACACCCAAGCGCTGCTTTGTCTTTTAGGCGCAACCGCGTCGGAATTCCCATGCTCGAAAAGACCTATCAGCCCGCCGAAATTGAAGACCGCATCTATCGCGCCTGGGAGGAAACCGGCGCGTTCAACTGCATGCGCCCTGAGCGCAAGGATGCGGCGTCTTATTCCATCGTGATCCCGCCGCCGAACGTGACCGGCTCGCTGCATATGGGTCACGCGCTCAACAACACGCTTCAGGACATTCTCGCGCGTTTCGAGCGCATGCGCGGCCGCGACGTGCTGTGGCAGCCGGGCACCGATCACGCCGGCATCGCGACCCAGATGGTCGTCGAGCGGCAGTTGATGGAGCGCCAGCAGCCGGGCCGCCGCGAAATGGGCCGCGAGAAATTCCTCGAGCGCGTCTGGGAATGGAAAGCGGAGTCGGGCGGCACCATCGTCAACCAGTTGAAGCGTCTCGGAGCGAGCTGCGACTGGCGCCGCGAGCGCTTCACTATGGACGAGGGGCTTTCGCGCGCGGTGCTCAAGGTCTTCGTCGAGCTCTATCGCGCGGGCCTGATCTACAAGGACAAGCGCCTCGTGAACTGGGATCCGAAATTGCTGACAGCGATTTCGGACCTCGAAGTCCAGCAGATCGAGGTCAAGGGCAATCTCTGGCACATCAAGTATCCGATCGAGAATTCGGACGAATTCATCGTGGTCGCGACCACGCGGCCCGAGACGATGCTGGGTGATACCGCGGTGGCCGTGCATCCCGACGACGAGCGCTACAAGGGGCTGGTCGGCAAAAATGTGATCCTGCCGCTGGTCGGCCGCAGAATTCCGATCGTCGCCGACGAGTATTCCGATCCGGAGAAGGGCTCCGGCGCGGTGAAGATCACGCCCGCGCACGACTTCAACGACTTCGAGGTCGGCAAGCGGCATGAGCTGCCGCTCATCAACATTTTCACGATCGAGGCAAAGCTCGCGCTTCGCAGCAACGAAGACTTCCTGACGGGAACGGGCGGCGACGATCTCGAGCAGGTGCTTGCGCTCGACGGGCAGGACCGTTTCAAGGCGCGCAAGGCGATTATCGAAATGCTCGAGGCGCGCGAGCTCATGGTGAAGATCGAGCCGAACACGCACATGGTCCCCCATGGCGACCGCTCGAACGTCGTGATCGAGCCCTATCTCACGGATCAATGGTACGTCGACGCCAAGACTATGGCGCAGGAGCCGCTGCGCGCGGTGCGCGACGGCCGCACCACCTTCATTCCGAAGAACTGGGAAAAGACGTACTTCGATTGGCTGGAGAACATCCAGCCCTGGTGCATCTCGCGTCAGCTCTGGTGGGGCCACCAGATTCCGGCATGGTACGGGCCGGACGGGAAAGTCTTCGTCGCGCACGACGAAGGCGAGGCCAAAGCAGAAGCGAAAAAACATTACGGCAAGGACGAGCCGCTCACCCGTGACGAAGACGTCCTCGACACCTGGTTCTCGTCGGCGCTCTGGCCGTTC
>CAZNPX010000004.1:0-118327 GCA_964575175.1 uncultured Hyphomicrobiales bacterium
TCTGCTATCCGTCGAACCCGACCGCCTGCGTCGCCGATCTCGAATTCTATCGCGACGTCGTGGCCTTCGCGAAGAAGCACGAAATCCTCGTGCTCTCCGATCTCGCTTATGCCGAGGTCTATTTCGACGACAACCCGCCGCCGTCGATGCTCCAGGTGCCGGGCGCGATGGATGTCACGGTCGAATTCACGTCGATGTCGAAGACGTTCTCCATGCCCGGCTGGCGCATGGGGTTCGCGGTCGGCAACGAGCGCGTGATCGCGGCGCTCTCGCGCGTCAAATCCTATCTCGATTACGGCGCGTTCACGCCGGTGCAGGTCGCGGCGACCGCGGCGCTGAACGGGCCGGAGGACTGCATCAAGGAGATGCGCACGATCTACAGGACGCGCCGCGACGCCATGGTGGAGAGCTTCGCGCGCGCGGGCTGGGAAATTCCGTCGCCCAAGGCGTCGATGTTCGCCTGGGCGCCGATCCCGGAGCGCTTCCGTCCGCTCGGCAGCGTGAAGTTCGCGGAGCTTCTGGTCGAGAAGGCGGAAGTCGCGGTGGCGCCGGGCATCGGCTTCGGCGAGCATGGCGACGATTATGTGCGTCTGGCACTCGTGGAAAACGATCAGCGCATTCGTCAGGCCGCGCGCAATGTCCGCAAGTTCCTCGAGTCCGCCGACACCATTCTGCATAATGTCGTGCCGCTCGCGGCGCGGGGTTAACACAGGCACAAGAGAAGAATAGCTCGATGGAAGCTCCGCTGCGCGTTGGTCTTGCCGGTCTTGGCACCGTCGGTTCGGCGGTGGCCGGAATGTTGCTCCGCACGCGCGACAAGCTCGCGATGCGTGCGGGGCGGCCGATCGATCTCGTTGCCGTTGCCTCGAAGGATCCGCCGCGCGACCAGAGCCTCGATCTCTCCGCGATCAGGCGCAGCGACGATCCGGTGGCGCTCGCCAGCGGCGAGGGCATCGACGTCTTCGTCGAACTGATGGGCGGTTCCGGCGACCCGGCGAAGGTATCGGTCGAGGCCGCGCTCGGGATCGGCCGTTCGGTCGTGACCGCGAACAAGGCGCTGATTGCAAAGCACGGCACCTCGCTGATCCGGCTCGCGGAGAAGAACAACGCCGCCTTCAATTTCGAGGCGGCGGTAGGCGGCGGCATTCCCGTCATCAAGACGCTGCGCGAGGGGCTTGGCGGCGCGGAAATTTCGCGCGTTTACGGCATCCTCAACGGCACCTGCAATTACATCCTCACCCAGATGCAGAAGGAAGGCCGCTCCTTCGAGGACTGCCTGAAGGAAGCGCAGAAGCTCGGCTATGCCGAAGCCGACCCCACCTTCGATATCGGCGGCTTCGATACCGCGCACAAGATTGCGATCCTGGCTAGCATCGCCTTCGGCGCGGAGGTGGACGCGGATGCGGTCTATGTCGAGGGCATCCAGTCGATCACGCTCGACGACCTGCGCGCCGCCGACGATCTCGGCTATCGCGTGAAGCTGCTCGGCGTCGCGGTGAAGACCGAAACCGGCATCGAGCAGCGCGTGCATCCGACCATGGTGCCGAAGGGCTCGGTGATCGCGGAAATCGACGGCGTGACCAATGCGGTCGCGATCGATTCCGACGCGCTCGATCTCACGCTCGTGGGCCCGGGAGCGGGCGGTGCGGCGACGGCTTCCGCGGTGGTCGCCGATCTCGTCGACCTCGCGAGCGGCCGCCGCGTGGCGCCGTTCGGCCGCGGTGCGGCGAAGCTCACCAAGGCAGTGCGCGCGCCCATGCAGCAGCACGAAGGCGGTTATTACGTCCGTCTGGCCGCGGTCGATAAGCCCGGCACCGCCGCGACCATCGCGGGCCGCATGGCCGAGCAGGGCATCTCGCTCGAATCCATCGTGCAGCATCGCCGCGACAAGAAGCAGAATGCCGGCGCGCCCGCGCCGGTCGTGCTCATCACCTATGCGACGAACGAAGACGCGATGCGCAATGCGCTGAACGCAATCAAGAAGGACGGGGTGCTTGCGGAAAATCCGCAGGTCATCCGCATCGAGAAGAACTGAGGGGGAAATGGCGAAGCAAGCGAACCCGGCGGTCGAAGTTCAGCCGGATCTTTTCATCGAACGAATCCTGTCCATGGAAATCGCGCGCGTCACCGAGCGCGCGGCGGTGTCGGCGGCGCGTCTTCGCGGTCGCGGCGATGAAAAGGCGGCCGATCAGGCGGCGGTCGACGCCATGCGCCGCGAACTGAACAAGCTCCCGATCAGCGGCACCGTCCGCATCGGCGAGGGCGAGCGCGACGAGGCGCCGATGCTCTTCATCGGCGAGGAGGTCGGCACCAGGAAGGGACCGCTCGTGGACATCGCGGTCGATCCGCTGGAAGGCACCACGCTCTGCGCGAAGAACATGCCGGGCTCGATCGCGGTCATGGCCATGGCCGAAGGCGGGACGTTGCTCAACGCGCCGGACGTTTACATGGACAAGATCGCGGTAGGTCCCGGCTATCCGAAGGGCATCATCGATCTCGATGCATCTCCCGCCGACAACATCAATGCGCTCGCGAAAGCCAAGGGCGTGAAGCCCAACGAAATCACGGCGCTGATCATGGACCGTCCGCGTCACGCCGAGCTGATTGCGGCGACCCGCGCGACCGGCGCTTCGGTCGCGCTGATCACGGACGGCGACGTGGCCGGCGTGATCCACACCACCGACCCGGAAGAAACCGGCATCGACATCTATCTCGGCATCGGCGGCGCGCCGGAAGGCGTGCTCGCGGCGGCCGCACTTCGCTGCATCGGCGGCCAGATGCAGGGCCGCCTCATTCTCGACAGCGACGAGAAGCGCGCCCGCGCGGCCAAGATGGGCGTGAAGGATCCCAACAAGAAATACGACATGAGCGAGATGGTGCGCGGCGACTGTCTGATCGCGGCGACGGGCGTCACCACCGGCTCGATGCTGCGCGGCGTGAAGTTCAAGGGCGGCCGCATCTTCACGCATACCGTGGTGATGCGCTCCGCGACCGGCACCACGCGCTGGATCGAGGCCGAACATCGCCAGCTCGAGAAATTCCATCTGTGATGGAAAAGCCCGCCGTTCTCATTCGCGAGATCGGCGCCGGCGAGCGCGCGGCGTGGGCGCCGCTCTGGCAGGGCTACCTGGAGTTCTACCAGTCGTCGCAGACGGAGGCGGCCACCGACGAAACCTGGCGGCGCATTCACGATGAGCGCGAACCGATGTTCGCGCTCGGCGCGTATGTGGATGGCAGGCTTCTCGGCATCGTTCACTATCTCTTTCACCGCTCGTTCTGGACCACCGGCGACTACTGCTACTTGCAGGACCTGTTCGTTGCGAAGGATACGCGCGGGCTCGGGCTCGGCCGCGCGCTGATCGAAGCGGTCTATGCAAAGGCGAAAGAACAGGGCGCAAGCCGGGTGCACTGGCTGACGCAGGAGGGCAACCAGACCGCGCGGCTGCTCTACGACAACATCGCCGACCGCTCTGGCTTCATTCAGTACCGGAAGATTTTTTAGTCCGAGGACTCGTTCGCGTCGTGGCCGGGCCTGCCCGGCCATCATGACGATACGCGGAGTGCAATGGTTGAAATCGCAAGCTTCGCTTCCCTGACCGCCGCCCAGCGCGAGCAGGCCGCTAAGATTCTCGTTCGCGCCTTTGCGCATGAGCCGTCTGCCTGGAAAACGATGGAAGAGGCGCGGGCGGAAGTTGCTTCGTTCAATGAAGGCCCCGAGCGCCGGGCCTGGGCTGCGCGCGAAGGCGATGCTGTTGCCGGCTGGATCGGTGCGGTCGACCAGTCTTCGCATGCTTGGGAACTGCATCCGCTCGCGGTAAGCCCCGCATTCCAGCGCCGCGGCATCGGCCGGAAACTGGTCGCGACGCTCGAGGCGGAAGCGAAGGGCGCCGGCATGAACACGATCTGGCTCGGCTCGGACGACGGCTTCGGCGGAACCAGCATCTTCGCCGAGGACCTGTATCCCGATGTGCTCGGCAAGCTGAAAGCGCTTGCGGAGGTAAAAGGCCATCCCTTCACCTTCTACATCCAACTCGGCTATGCCGTAGTCGGTGTGCTGCCGGACGCGAACGGCCCGGGCCAGCATGACATACTGATGGCGAAACGAATCTGACACGATGACTTTGCCCGGCATCATTCCGAATACGCAGCGCGCCTTTCTGGGGGTCGAGCGCTCCGCGAGCGGCCGCGTCTGGCGCGACCGGCTTGACCTGCGCGGCACCCAGTCGGCGACCGCGATCGGCCAGCGCTACGGCCTGCCGGAATTGCTGTCGCGCATTCTCGCGGGACGCAGCGTCGCGCTCGACGAGGTGGAAAATTTTCTCGACCCCACGATCCGCAAGATGTTGCCCGATCCGAATGTGCTGACGGAAATGGATCGCGCGGCCGCGCGTATTGCCGACGCCGTGCAGCACTCCGAGGAAATCGCGATCATCGGCGACTATGACGTCGATGGCGCGACCTCGACCGCGCTGATGGTGCGGGTGTTGCGGGCCGCCGGCAGCGATCCGTTCTTTCACATTCCCGACCGCATGTTCGAAGGCTACGGGCCGAGCGTCGAGGCGATCCGCAACCTCGAGGCGCGCGGCGCGAGCCTGCTGATCACGCTCGATTGCGGCACCACCAGCGCGGAGGCGCTTGGGGAGGCGAGCAAGCTCGGCCTCGATGTCGTGGTCATCGACCATCATCAGGCCGGCGAGAAACTGCCGGTTGCCGCCGCGCTCGTGAATCCGAACCGGGAGGACGATCTTTCCGGGCTCGGTCATCTCTGCGCGGCCGGTCTTGCCTTCATGGCTTCCGTTGCGCTGGTGCGTGAGCTGCGCTCGCGCGGCCACTGGAACGGAACGCGCCTCGAGCCCGACCTGCTCCAGTTGCTCGATCTCGTGGCGCTCGGCACGGTCGCGGATGTGGTGCCGCTGAAGGGGCTGAACCGCGCTTTCGTCACCAAGGGCCTGCTCTCGCTCCGCAACCGCGAGAACCACGGGCTGCGCGCGCTGATGGACGCCGCGCGGCTCGAAGGCCCGCCGGAAGCCTGGCATCTCGGCTTTCTCCTGGGGCCGCGCATCAATGCGGGCGGCCGCATCGGCGACGCCACGCTCGGCACGAAACTGCTCACGACGAACGACCCCGCCGAGGCGAACGCCATCGCGCAGAAGCTCAATCAGCTCAACATCGAGCGGCAGGAGGTCGAGAAGCGAACGCTGGAGCAGGCCGAAGCCGAGGCTTACGCTTCACTGGGCATCGACGAGCAGGGCGCGGTGGTGATCGCAAGCGGCGATGGCTGGCATCCGGGCGTGGTCGGTCTGGTCGCCGCGCGGCTGAAGGAGCGTTTCTCGCGGCCCGCCTTTGCGATTGCGATGCTGGGCGAGCAGGGCACGGGCTCGGGCCGCTCCATTCCCGGCGTCGATCTTGGCCGCGCGGTGCGCGGCGCGGTCGAGGAAGGGCTGCTGGTCAAGGGCGGCGGTCACGCCATGGCCGCGGGTCTGACCGTCACGCGCGACCGTCTGGGCGATCTGCGGGCCTATCTCGAAGCGCGCCTGCGCGAAGCGGTCGAGAAGGCGCGGCACGAAGATTGTCTCGAGATCGACGCGGCGATCACCGCGCGCGGCGCCAATGGCGAGATGTTCTCGATGATCGAGCGCGCCGGGCCCTATGGCTCCGGCAATCCGGAGCCGGTTTTCGCGCTGCCCTCCCATATCGTTGCCTATGCCGATCCGGTCGGCCAAAATCATGTGCGCGTGCGGTTGCGCTCCAACGATGGCGCGATCATTTCCGCGGTTGCTTTTCGCGCGATGGATCGTCCGCTCGGGCAGGCGCTCCTGGGCGCGCGCGGGCAGGCGATGCATGTCGCGGGCACGCTTTCCGTCAATCGCTGGCAGGGGCGCGAGACGATCGAGATGAGAATTTCCGACGCGGCGCCCGCCGATCCGCTGACGGCGCGATAGTCTCCCATGCAGGTCCTTGTCGTCGGCGCCGGTGTCGTTGGTCTTGCGATTGCGCGCGCCGCGGCGCTGAAAGGCCATGACGTCATCGTCGGGGAAGCGACGCGCGGCATCGGCAACGGCGTTTCGTCGCGCAACAGCGAAGTGATCCACGGCGGCATGTATTATCCCAGCGGCTCGCTGCGTGCGCTTCACTGCCCGCGCGGGCGCCGCATGCTCTACGAATATTGCGCGACGCATGGCGTGCCGCATCGCAAATGCGGCAAGCTGATCGTCGCCACGGAAGACGCCGAGGCCGCGAAGATGGAAGCGATCCTGCGGCAGGGGATCGCGAACGGCGTCGAGAAACTTGCGCTGATCGATGGCGCGGATGCGCGGGCGCGCGAGCCGGAGCTGCATTGCGTCGCGGCACTCCATTCGCCGGAAACCGGCATCATCGACGTCCATCAATTCATGATCGCGCTGCGCGGCGATCTCGAGGATCGCGGCGGCGCGATTGCATTCGATACCAAGATCGAACGTGTCGCGCGCGGGGCGACGGGCTGGATCGTTCACTATTCCGGTGCGGAAGCGGGCCAGTTCGGCGTCGATGCGGTCGTCAATGCGGCGGCACTCGGCGCGCCGGCGCTCGCGCGAAATACCGAAGGCTATCCGCAGGATCGCGTGCCGCGCCTGCAATTGTCGCGGGGCAATTACTTCGCCTATGCGGGCCGTCCGGTCTTTTCGCAGTTGATTTATCCGGCGCCGCGCATCGACGGCGGATTGGGCACCCATGTCACGCTTGATCTCGCCGGGCGCATGCGCTTCGGTCCCGACGTCGAGTGGATCGAGGAAGAAAATTACGACGTCAATCCGGCGCGGGCGGAATCCTTTTATGCGAGCATCCGCCGCTACTGGCCGCGCCTGCCGGATCATTCCTTGCAGCCCGATTATGCCGGCATTCGCCCGAAGCTGACCGGACCCGGCGAGCCCGCGGCGGATTTCGTGATCGAGGGGCCTCGGCAGCACGGCTTGTCGGGGCTGGTTCATCTCTTCGGCATCGAGTCGCCGGGCCTCACGTCCTCGCTCTCGCTCGCGGAAGAAGTGGTAGATTGTCTCTAGGCGGTAGGCGGAACGCATGGGCAAACCTTTTCTGATCGCCGGCGGTGGAATCGGCGGCCTGGCTTGCGCGCTTGCACTTGCGCGCAAGGGCTTCGCGGTGCGGCTGTTCGAGCAGCAAACGGAATTTCGCGAGGCGGGGGCCGGAATCCAGCTCGGCCCCAATATGTTCAAGGCGCTTTCACGCCTCGATCTGAAAGATGCGGTGCTGGCCGACGCCTGGCAGCCCGGCGCGCAGGAAATGCGCTGCGCGCTGACCGGCAACCGGGTGACGAGAATTCCTCTTGCGGACGAATTCCGCGCGAAATTCACCGAGCCTTACGGCGTCACCCATCGCCACGATCTGCTTGCGGCCTTTCTGAATGCCTGCAAGGCGCACGCGCTGATCTCGCTCGAGACCGGCCGCCGGGTCGAAGGTTTCCGGGATGAAGGCAATCGCGTCGTGGTCACGCTAAATAGCGGTGACGAGGTGGAAGGCGAGGCGCTGATCGGCTGCGATGGCGTCTGGTCGCGCATACGCGAGCAGATCATTGGCGACGGCGCGCCGATCGTGTCGGGCCACATCGCCTATCGCGCGGTGCTGAAGAAAAGCGAAGTGCCGGAAGACCTGTGGCAACCCGATGTGGTGCTCTGGGCCGGGCCGCGCACCCACCTCGTGCATTATCCATTGCGCCGAGGCGATCTCTATAATCTCGTCGCGGTGTTTCACTCGAAGCAGTATGTGGAAGGCTGGAACGCCGAGGGCGACACGCAACTGCTCTGGCGGCATTTCGAAGGCCAGCGCCCGGAAGTGCTGCGCATGCTGGAGCGCATCGAGACCTGGCGCATGTGGGTGCTTTGCGACCGCGAGCCGGTGAAGCACTGGTCCAGGGGCAGGGTGACGCTGCTCGGCGACGCCGCGCATCCCATGCTGCAATATCTGGCGCAGGGCGCGAACATGGCGACGGAAGACGCCGTCGTGCTTGCCGAAAAATTGTCGGCAGAAGGCGATATTGCGGACGCTTTCGTCGCCTATCAGGAGGCGCGCTACAAGCGCACCGCCTGGGTGCAGATCATGGCCCGCATTTACGGCGAACTGTATCACGCCGAAGGCGTGAAGGCCGAACTCAGGAACGATTCGCTCGGCGCCCGTAACCCGCAGGATGCCTATAAAGGTGTCGCCTGGCTCTATGACGGCATTTGACGCAGCGTCACCCGCGTCGAATTAGCGATTGCCAAAGCGGTCGAATAGCGATTTTCTCCGCCAATTCCGATAACGAAGGAAACAAGTGCATGAGCGCGAACGCCTCGGTCATCAGGACCGGCTTGTTCGATCTTTCCCCGGCCCAGCGCGTCGCGGGAATTCTGGCCGGGAACCTGCTGCTTATTCTCTCGGCGAAGATCCAGATTCCGTTCTGGCCCGTGCCCATGACGATGCAGACCTTCGTTGTCCTCATGATCGGCGCAACTCTCGGCGCGCGCGCGGGCGCCGCCGCGGTGGCGCTCTATCTGTTCGAAGGCGGCCTGAATTTCGCGGTCTTCGCCAACACGCCGGAGCGCGGCATCGGCGCCGCTTATATGTATGGCCCGACCGGCGGCTATCTGTTCGGCTTTCTGGTCGCGGCACTCGCTGTCGGCTTTGCGTCCGACAAAGGCTGGATGAAGACGCTCGCCTCCAACACCGCATGGATGCTCGCGGGCCATGTCATCATTCTGCTGCTCGGCGTCGCCTGGCTCACGCATCTCGTGGGTTTCAGCGCCGCCATCGCCACGGGCCTGACGCCGTTCTGGATCGCAACCGCGCTCAAGACGGCAATGGCCGTGGCGCTTTATGAAGCCTTGCGCCGCCGCTATGCGGCGTGATGCCTGTCGCGCGCATGACATCAATCGGGATTTAGCCTCGTGACCATGAACGAAACCATTACCGCCACGGCTTCCGCGCTCGGGATCCGCATTCCGAGCCGCCGCGAGCTGGTGGCGGACGGGATCGTTCATGCCGTCGGTGTAATCGCCGGCGTGATCGGTGCGATTGTGCTGATCGCGATTGCCGCACTCCATCACACGTACGTCGAAGTCATCGCCGTCAGCATTTATGCGGCGGGGATGATCCTCATGTTTTCATGCTCCGCGCTCTATAATATCGCGCGCAGAAGCCGCTATCGCGAATTCTTCCAGCGGCTCGATCATTCCGGCATCTTCCTGATGATCGCAGGCACTTACACGGCGTTTACGACGCTGATGCTGAAGGGAGAGTGGGCCGTCTATCTGATCGTGATCGTCTGGTCGGTGGCGTCGTTCGGTGTCGTCATCAAGCTGCTGTGGCCGAAGCGTCTGGAAGGCGTGACCACGGGCCTTTACATCGCACTCGGCTGGGTCGGCATCATCGCGCTGGAGCCGATCCTGACCTCGCTCGGCGTTGCCGCGCTCGCGCTGCTGGCGATCGGCGGCTTGCTCTACACGGTGGGCGTGATTTTTCATCTCTGGGAGCGCCTGCCGTACCAGAACGCGATCTGGCACAGCTTCGTCGTTGCCGCCGCAGGCACGCATTATGGCGCGGTGCTTACGGCACTGGTCTGAGCGCGCGCAATCGCGGCGTCTTTGCTGCCTTTCCGGCAGTCGAGTCCTGCTTTAGCCTTCGGCCATCGCTCCGGCATTCGAGACCGTCATGATTTCCTTCCTGAAGAACGTTTTTCGCTCGAAGCCCATGACGAGCGCCAATGCCGATTCCGTCATTGCCCTTTACAGCACGGACTATCCGAAGCCGGGCAACGCGTTCGCACTTTTCGAAGGCGAGTGGACGTCAGCCGTACCAGGATTCGACTCCGGCCCGATGCCGCTTTTTCAGGACGGGCGTCTCGATTGGCTGGGCCGGCAATGCGGCGGCTTTGCCGGGAAGAAGATTCTGGAGCTCGGCCCGCTCGAAGCTGGCCACACCTTTATGATGGCGAAGGGCGGCGCCGGAAGGATCGTGAGCATCGAAGCGAACCGGCGGGCTTTCATGCGCTGCCTGATCGTGCAGCACAGCCTGAAATTCGACGCCGAGTTTCTGCTAGGGGATTTCCGCAAGTACCTCAAGGAAACGGATGAGAGGTTCGACTTTTTGCTTGCGAGCGGCGTGCTCTATCACATGTCCGATCCTGAGGAACTGCTGATCGCGATGGCGCGCGTCTCGCCGCGCATCGGAATCTGGACGCATTACTTCGACCGCAGCATCCTCGCGCGTGTGCCCGAGCTCTGGGAGAAGTTCGAGCCCACGCCGGAAGTAAAGAGTGTCGGTGCGCGCGAGATCAGAAAATATAATCAGCGCTACCTGAAAGCGCACGACCGCAAGGATTTCTGCGGCGCCGGGGCAATCGGCAGCCAGTGGCTCGAGCGGCAGGACATTCTCGGAATACTGGAAGACCTCGGTTACGCCGTGACGTTGGGGCTGCATGAGCCCGATCACATTCACGGCCCGTCGCTGCTGTTCTATGCGGAGCGAAAAAGCTGATCCGAGCCGCTTCGGTTCGGAGTCACTCGCAAAAAGGCTGCTGCCCGGCGCGCTACGCCGCCTCTGCCGTACCGTTTTGCGGCTTCAGCGCGAGCCACACGCCCGCAATCGTGAGGGCGACCGCGATGATTTCGCGCGTGCCGAGCGGTTCGCCAAGCATCAAAGCTGCGGAAACGACGCCGATCACCGGCACCGCCAGCGTTCCGATCGCGGCGGTGGGCGCGGGAAGGAAACGCAGTGCGCCGAACCAGGTGACGTAGCAAAGCGCCATCGGGATCAACGCCATGTAAAGGAGCGCATACCAGCCGGGCGCGCGCAGCGCCGCGAAATCCGGCTGCTCGAACCACAAGCCGATGATCGTCATCGGCACGCAGGCGAGGCCGACCTGCCACGTGACGAAGGCGAACGGCGCGAGCGCCGGTTTCTCCCGGTTCAGGATGCTGCCGAGGGCGAACAGGATTGCTGCGCCGAGCGCAAGCATGACGCCGATGCCTTTGCCCGTGCCGAAGTCGATGTGCTGGCCGGCGAACAGCGTGAAGATTCCGGCCGAGCCGAGCGCAAGGGCGAGCGTGCTGGTCAAGGTGAGGCGAATGCCGAGGATCGGCCAGCTCAGGAACGTGACCCAGATCGGCATCGTGTAAACGAGGAGCGCGCATTCGGCGACGGTGAGGGACTTCATCGCGACCGTGGTGAAGCCCATCCATGCAAAGACGTTCGTGAAGGATGCTGCCACGAGTGGCAGGATGGCGTTCCGTGGAACGCGCAGGCGCTCGCGGCGTGCGAGGCAGATCATGGTGAGAAGCGCTACCGCGATGATGCCGGACAGGCCGCGTGAAAACAGCGGCGGCCAGTCCGCGAGCACGAACTTGATCGCGGGCCAGTTCAGGCCCCAGCCGATCGCCGTGACGGCGAGCAGGCCAAGCCCGGTCAGGTGCGCATTGGATGGCTGTAAGGGCATAAAATCAAAAGAGAAATGGCGCTCCCTAGGGGAGTCGAACCCCTCTTTTCAGGTTGAAAACCTGACGTCCTAACCGATAGACGAAGGGAGCGCAGAAGGCCGGGCGAACCGAACCGCGGCCCTTATAAGAAAGCATGCCGCCCCGCACAAGCGGGCAAAAATGCCGCGCTACCAGTGCCCTGTATTGGGCATGGAGGCCCAGGGTTCCTGCTTGGGCAGCGCCTTGCCCTTCTGCAAGAGCTCGATGGAATGCAGGTCCGGGGAGCGGATGAAGGCCATCTGGCCGTCCCGCGGCGGGCGGTTGATGGTCACGCCTGCCTTCATGAGCCGGTCGCATTCGGCATAGATGTCGTCGACCTCATAGGCGAGGTGGCCGAAATAGCGGGCCTCGCTCATGTCCTCGTCGGTTCCCCAATTGTAGGTGAGCTCCACCAGCGGCGCGGGACGCCCGGCGCCCTTGCTGTCGGCCACGAGCTTTTCGTCTTCGGGCGCCGCGAGGAACACCAGTGTGAACTTCCCGGTCTCGTTCTCCATGCGGAACGACTCTTTCAGCCCGAGCTTGTTGCAATAGAAATCGAGCGCCTTGTCGAGGTCGCGCACGCGCAGCATGGTATGGAGGTAACGCATCGGACTGGTCTCCCGAATTACAGAAAAAGCCTGGGTATCCCGCAGGCTTCGCTTACGGAAAATAGAATGATCGCTCCTGACCGCAAGTCCGTATCCGATCTGCTGCGGGAAATGGTTGAAGTGTCGCGCCGCGCGGTTGCCTTCACCGGCGCCGGCATCTCCACCGAAAGTGGCATTCCGGATTTTCGTTCGCCCGGCGGCCTGTGGACGAAGAACAGGCCGATCGAGTTCTCCGACTTTCTGCGCAGCAAGGAGATGCGCGACGAGGCCTGGCGACGGAAATTCGCGATGGAAGATTCCTTTCGCGCTGCGAAGCCGGGACGTGGCCATCGCGCACTCGCAACGCTCTTGCAGCGCGGCAAGCTCGCGGCGGTCATCACTCAGAACATTGATAATTTGCATCAAGTTTCAGGCATTCCAGCCGGCAAGGTGATTGAGCTGCATGGCAACGGCTCCTATGCCACTTGCCTCGACTGTGGAATCCGCTACGAGCTCGACTGGGTCCGGGAGCGTTTCGACAAGACCGGCGGCAGCGCCCCCGATTGCGCGGACTGCGGCGGCGCGGTGAAGTCCGCGACCGTTTCCTTCGGCCAGTCCATGCCGGAAGAGCCTATGCGGCAGGCAGAAATCGAGACTTTGGCCGCGGATTTGTTCATTGCGATCGGATCTTCGCTGGTGGTGTGGCCGGCGGCCGGTTTCCCGCTACGCGCGAAACGAAACGGCGCGCGGCTCGTGATCCTGAACCGCGAACCGACCGACCTCGACGACGCCGCCGATCTCGTGATCCGGGAGGACATCGGCGACGTTCTGGAAGTCTTTCTTGACAGCTAGTGCGACTCGTTGTGCACGACGCCGCTTTTTGATGCACCTCCCATTGCATTGAGTCGGGAGTCGCTTTTTGATGTTTCCAGAACTTGCGGCAATGTTATCGTTGAATTGCAACGAATCGGCGTCCCGCCGGTTCTTTATGGGCGGCTAGAGTTTTAAGCGTCATGGGTTCGGACCGGCTGGGGTCTAAGCTCGCGCAAGGCGAGCAGGGGACGCGGATCGAAGATCTCACCGAAGAGGCTCCGGTGGGACTGATCGAGATTACGGGCTACATCAAGTGGTTCGACGTCTCGAAAGGCTTTGGCTTCATCATCCCCGACAACGGAATGCCCGACGTGCTCCTGCACGTCACCTGCCTGCGTCGCGACGGCTTTCAGACTGCGCACGAGGGCGCGCGGGTCGTTTGCGAGGTCCTTGAGCGGCAGAAGGGCTATCAGTGCTTCCGCGTGGTCTCAATGGACGACTCCACCGCGATCCACCCCTCGCAGCTTCCGCCGCCGCGCACCCATGTGAACATCGTACCGACCAGCGGCCTCGAGCGCGCCTGGGTGAAGTGGTTCAACCGCATCCGCGGCTTCGGCTTCCTGACGCGCGGCGACGATACGCCCGACATCTTCGTGCACATGGAAACGCTGCGCCGCTTCGGCCTGACCGAGCTGCGCCCCGGCCAGATGGTACTGGTCCGTTACGGCGACGGCCCGAAAGGCCTTATGGCTGCCGAAGTCCGGCCCGATACCGGAAGCGGCCCTTCCTCGCACTGAGTTAAGCCCATGTCCGTGTTCGTCCGTTTTCTGCGCTTTCCGGCGCTCGCATTGGTATTGGCGTTCGTCCTGTCTCCCGCCGCCGCGCAGGACGGGCCGCAACCGAAGCTGCCGCTCGAGAATCTGGAAATCCTGACGAGGAACGGCATCCGCGTTTTCCAGGTCGAATTCGCGCAGACCGAGGAGCAGCGCCGGATCGGCCTGATGCATCGCAAGCAGCTTCCGGACGGCGAGGGCATGCTGTTCGATTTCGTGCGCCCGCAGCCGGTCGCGATGTGGATGCGCAATACGTATGTGTCGCTGGACATGATCTTCATTCGTGCCGACGGGACCATCGCCAATATCGCGCGCAACACCGAGCCGCTCTCCGAGCGCAGCATCTATTCGGAAGGCTTCGTGAAAGGGGTACTGGAAGTCGTGGCCGGCACCGCCGATCGATACGGCATCAGCCCGGGCGACAGGGTTTCGCACCGGATTTTCGGCCGGCGCTGAGGCGGCTTTTCCATGCCTTGCCGGGGCCGGATGGCTCCTGTAATGCCTCGCCGGGATCGGAGCGTAGCGCAGTCTGGTAGCGCATCTGGTTTGGGACCAGAGGGTCGCAGGTTCAAATCCTGCCGCTCCGACCATATGTTTCCCTCGCCGCCAGAGATTTTCACACGACTGCGTCGGTTCTTTTTTTCGTGTCGCGACAGGGTTTCGCCGGGATTGCGGAAATGAGTTTGAAAAGCTGGTTGGGGCTTCCTGCCTTTCTACAGCCGAAGCGGAAGCCCGAGCCCCACTACGTCACGGATTACCGCGCGCACGTAAAATCCCTCGTTGCGAGCAATGAATCCTACGACGAAGCGATGTCGCTGGCAGTCGGCGGCCATTACGAGGCACTGGGCGATCATCTGCTCGATGTGCTGCTGAAGGCGGGACTCGCACAAGGCCACAGCATCGTCGATGTCGGTTGCGGCAGCGGGCGTTTGCCCGCCGCGATCACGCGTCGCGTGCAGGCGCCGCGGGTCGATTATCTCGGCACCGATGTGGTGCAGGAGCTGCTCGACTACGCGAGCACGAAATCGCGACCGGAGTTTCGTTTTCAGCGCTGCATCGACCTGAAGATTCCCGCGCCGGACGCGGCGGCGGATTTCGTGACGTTCTTCTCGGTCTTCACGCATCTGCGGCACGAGGAGAGCTACATCTATCTCGCGGAAGCGGTGCGCGTATTGAAGCCGAGCGGGAAGGTGGTCGCTTCCTTCCTCGAATTCGGCGACGAGGCGCAGTGGCCTGTCTTCGAAGGGACGGTCGCGCAACGGCGCAACGACGCGAAGGCGCCCATGAACGTCTTCACGGAGCGGAACATGTATGCGTTGTTTGCGCGCAAACTCGGCTTCCGCCCGCCCGCGTTTCTTCCGGGTGGGCAAACTATTGTGATTCTTGAGAAAACCTGAGGACAAGGAAAATTCTAGCCTCGCCGCGGCGGACCTTCTATAGAGCGGCGGCTAACGATATCTGCGGCGGGGAAGCCTGATTCCTCGCCCGGCGCCAGCGAAGAGAGCGGAATGATCGCGCGGATTTACAAGCCGGCCAAAACGGCGATGCAGTCGGGTGAAGCCCGCACTAAAAACTGGGTGCTGGACTACGAGCCGGAGCAGCCGCGCCGCGTGGAGCCCCTGATGGGCTGGACCTCTTCGTCGGACATGCGTCAGCAGGTGCGGATGCGCTTCGCCAGCAAGGAAGCTGCGGTCGCCTATTGCGAGAAGAACGGCATTCCCTATCAGGTGAGCGAGCCGCACACGAAGGCGGCGAAGAAGATGGCTTACGCGGATAATTTTTCGTTCAGACGCATGGGCCAGTGGACGCACTGAGCTTTTCCAAGCGTCCCTGTCCCTGACAAGCCAACGGCCCCGTAGCTCAGCGGATTAGAGCAGCAGCCTTCTAAGCTGTTGGTCGCAGGTTCGATTCCTGCCGGGGTCGCCAATATTTCAAGCACTTGATCGTCGCGCAAACTCGCATCAACTGCATTGAACAAGCAGTGGTCAGCGCGCAGTGATTATTTCCGCACGCCAACACACGCAAATGGCGGCTTTCAGCGCTTTCCAATGCGCTTGCCGGTGTTCAGGGGATGCATACGATTCATTCGTAAGTGATCCCAATCAGTTCAACTGAACACGACTTGCAGATCGGTATATTCCGCCAGCCCTTCTTCGCCGAACTCCACGCCGAGCCCCGATTTCTTGACGCCGCCGAAGGGAGCGTTGGGCTGGATCGCGCCGTGCTTGTTGATCCAGACCGAGCCGCACTCCATCCGCATCGCAATGCGCTTTGCCGCGTCGATATCGCGCGACCAGACCGAACCGCCGAGGCCGTTCTCGGAGTTGTTTGCCATCCTGATCGCGTCTTCCACGTCCGTGAACCGCAGGATGGGAAGGGCAGGGCCGAACTGCTCTTCCGTCACCAGCGGCGCATCGGCGGGCAGGTCCGCAATCAGCGTGATCGGGAAGAACAGGCCGTCGCCGGGTTCGCCGCCGAGCAGCACGCGGCCGTTCTTCTTGCCGTCCGCAACCAGCCGCGAAACCTTGTCGTGCTGCATCTTGTTGTTGACGGGTCCGAGCACGGATTTCTCATCGGAGCCCGGACCCACGGGAATATTGCGCGCAAACGCCGTGAGCGCGTCGCAGACTTCATCGTAGACCTTGTCGTGCACATAGAGCCGCTTCATCGCGGCGCAAGTCTGGCCGTTATTGATGAAGGCGCCCCAGAACAGGCCTTCCGCGATCGCCTGCGGATTGCAGTCCGGCAGCACGATGCCGGCGTCGTTGCCGCCCATTTCGAGCGTCAGCCGCTTCATCGTCTCGGCCGCGGAAGCCATCACTTTCTGTCCGGTAGCGCAGGAGCCGGTAAAGACGATCTTGCGGATGCCGGGATGTGCGGCCATCGCCGCGCCGATATTCGCGTGCCTGTCGTCCGAGGTGACGACATTCACCACGCCCGCGGGCAGCACCTTGTTCATCACCTCGACGGTTTTCAGGGTCGAGAGCGGCGTATAGGGCGACGGCTTGATGACGACGGTGTTGCCGGTGCGGAGTGCCGGCAGGATGTGCCAGATCGCGATCATCACCGGCCAGTTCCAAGGCGTAATGGAGCCGACGACGCCGATCGGTTTTCTGTAAAGCTCGACGCGGCCTTCGTTGTTGTCCTGGAGCACTTTCATCGGCAGTGAGAGGCCGGAAGTATATCCGGCCCACGCCTGCGCGCCGCCCATTTCGAAGCGCGAGCCGAGCCCGTTCAGCGGCTTGCCCTGCTCGAGGGTAATGAGCTGCGCGATTTCTTCGGCGTGCTCCGCCAGCTTGGCGGTGACCGCTTCGCAGGCTTTCTTGCGTTCCTCGTCGCTGGTTTGCGACCACACTACGAAGGCGCGCGTGGCGGCCTCGACCGCCGCATCGAGATCGTTCAGGCCGGCATTGGGAGCATAGCCCGCCACTTCGCCGGTAGCGGGATCGGATACCGCGAAGCGGTTGGCGGCGCCGGTCTGGCGGCCGTCGATCGTCATTCCAAGTTCAATCATGAGCGCGTTCCTCAGGTTCTTTTCTATATTGTCCATTCATCGGGGAGACAGGCGGTTGAATCGATTGTCCCGATCGTGGCACCGGGGCCGTTACGGAACTGGCTGGCATAGAAGGCGAGCGGCGATCCGTCCTGATGCCTGCACCACGCCACTTCGCCGATGAAGAGCGTATGGTCGGCCACGTCGATGGACTGAACCACGTTGCAGGCGAACCGCGCAATCGCGTGGGACAGCACCGGAAATCCATCCATGTCGATCAGCGCCGGCGCGCCGTTGGCGAGGGGCTTGCCCGAGAAGTGCGCGCAGCTCGCGATGTCTTCGGCATGCATCACGCTCACGGTATAGATTCCGGAATCCATGATCGCCTGCCAGGTGCGGCCACGCATCAGCGAAACAAGCACCGTTGGCGGCTTTGCCGAAACGGTGGTGAAGCTGTTGGCGGTCATGCCCACGGGAGCGCCGTCGCGGCCGCTGCTGGCAACGACGGTCACGCCGGTCAGGAAACGCGCCGCCGCTGCCCGGAAGCTTGCCGGATCGGGATGCGCGCTCATCCGCCGTTCACGGCGAAGTGGCAAAGCGAGGCTCCCTTCGGCGAATAATTCGGTACGTCGCCCGCGACTTTCTGCCCGGCTTCCGACGTGAGCGCGGCTTCCATTGCCCTGGCGTCGGGGAAATAGGCCTGGAAGATGCAGAACGGCGCATCGCCCGGACCCATCTGGTCGGGAAAGGCATAGTTGCTGCGGATCATGCCCGGCAGCTTCGCCGCGAGCGGCAGGTGCTTCTCGACATAATAGGCCTTGAACGCTTTCGTATCGTCGGGCGTGGGGTAGAGCACGGTAAGGCAATGCATGGCGTTCCTCGCTGGAAAGGGCGTCCGGTTCTCCGCCGGCGCGTGCTTGCGCTCGGGCCGGCGGGTCGTGTTCGGCTCGCGGTTTGAAACCTGTCAGGCGGCGATCGGCGCGCGGCTGTCGAGCCACGCATGGATGCGCCTGTCGCTCGCGAGACGATCCCACTGGCGTTCGGGATAGTTGAAGTTTTCCGTGAACTCGTCGCAGAGCGCGCGGTCCTGCGCCATGGTGAAGATCAGCCGTCCCACGGCCTCCGAGGGCGGCTTCAGCATCAAGTTGGTCCATGCCGCGGCGGCGAGCACGCGGTTCTCGCGCCTGCGATCGACGTCCTCGATAAAGCGCGCGTCGAACACGACCGCTTCGACGATCGCCTTGCCGACTTCGAAGGCGGCATAGGACGCCATGTTCGCGCCCTGGCCCATGACGGGGTCGACGACCGAGTGCACGTCGCCGAGCGCGATCGCATATTTCTCGTTGTCGAACGCGACCGAGGTTTGCCGCACCGTCGGCACGATCGCGCCCTGAAGGAGATCGAGCGGTTGCGAGAGGCCGAAGCGGTGCGTGTCGATCCTGTTATAGGTGTGCGGATGATGCTTCTCGAGCTTGTCGAGAATGGTTTGGCGGAACGCCGCCGGGTCCGCGTCGTAGTTCAGCGACACCAGATCGGCCATGTCGCCGCCCGGAATGTTTTCCATGAGCAGCGCCGTCTTCATGCCGCCGAAAGTCAGCGTCGGAATGACGATCATCTCGCCGTGGCCGGGCGACACCGAGAGCGTGACGCCGCGCGGGTCCTTGCCGTCCGGGTGGCCATGATCGACGCCGTCATAGAGACCGACGCAGAGCAGGCGCTGCGGCTGCGAATAGGGCGAGTGCTCCGGCCGGTGCGCGAACATGCGGCCGAGCGCGCCTTTGCCGGTCGAGACGACCAGGAGATCGAAACGCGATACCAGCCCCGGCACGTCGTCGTCCTGAATGTTGGAATATTCGATCTTGCCGCCGCGATCGGTGAAATCCTTCATCAGCGCGGGGAGATAGATGCGGTAGTCGACCGCCCGGCTCGGATTGCGGAACGCGCCGCGGAACAGGAGCGGGCTGTCGGGAAAATTAAAGAAGTGATCATGGTGGTGATAGACGTAGTGCGGATCGTCCCAGTGGTTCACGCCGAGTTCGTTTTCCCTCGCCACGGTAACGCTGTGATGGGCGACCGTATTCATCAGCCGGGTCGAGGCATATTGCTCCGGCTCGCGGTCGGTGAGCACCGTGGCCTCCACCCCATGCTTTTGCAGATAAAGCGCCAGATGCAGCCCGCCGATGCCGGCGCCGACAATGCCGATGGATTTTCTCATGGTTGGTCCTCCCTGTTGACGGGAGGCTAGACCAGCAGGCCGTTCTTCATATAGGGAATGACAAGAATATTACTCATTCCAATGAGGAATATATGGATCGGCTGGACGCACTGCGCACCTTTATCCGGGTGATGGAGTCGGGGAGTTTCTCGCAGGCCGCGAACGATCTCGGGCTCGGCCAGCCAGCCATCAGCAAGCGCATTGCTCTGCTCGAAAGCGAATTCGGCTGCCGGCTGTTCGTCCGCACCACGCGCCGCCTCCGTCCGACGCCGGAAGCGGATCGGGTGCATAAATACGCGAAGGACATCGTCGCGCTGTTTGAAAGCGCGGGCTCGCCAACGAAGAACTCGCTGCCCAGCCCATCCGGCACGCTGCGGCTGACGGTGCCGACTTCCTTCGGGCGCTTTTTCTTTCGCGAGATCTTCGCCGAATACATCCGCCGCTATCCGGAAGTGCGGCTCGACGTCCGTTTCACGGAGCAGTTCGTCGATCTCATCGAGACCGGCACCGAGATCGCGATCCGCATCGGCATGCTGAATTCGAGCTCGCTGGTCGCGCGCCGCGTCGGCACGATCAAGAGGCTGCTCGCGGCGGCACCTTCGCTGCTGGCGCGGCACGCGCCGCTGCGCTTCCCTGACGACCTCCGCAACATTCCCTGCGTGAGCTATTCGCGCCTGTCGCCGCGCGATCAGTGGACTTTCGAATCCGAGACCGGCCGCTACGTCGTGGATTTCCAGCCGTCCATTGCCTGCGACGACGCCGACGTGATGACGCAGGCAACGCTCGAGGGCCTCGGCGTCGCGGTGCTGCCGAGCTGGTGCGCCGTCGAGCATTTCAATTCCGGCAGGCTCGTGCACGTGCTTCCGGAATATGCCGTGCCGTCCTTGCCGATGCATGTGGTCTATCCGGACCCGCAATGGATGTCGCATCGCGCGCGGCTGTTCCGCGATCTGATCATCGAGCGTGCGGACGTCTTTGCAATCGGCTGATCTGCGGCAGGGAAGGGCGGACTGCGCGGGGTCGAGTCACGTGACGCGTTGATTTCTTGAGTATTGCTGCAACGCGCGAGAGCCGGGGGCCTGTGCTCTCATGTTTTTCTTTCATGAGGGCTTTGATCGCGTAACTCCTCGTGTAAAGCTCGCCTGCGGTGTTCATGCCAAAGGTTGTTTTATGTTTTTATCACCAAGAGCTTATGGCGTTGTTTTTACTCTTCTATTTGCAATGGCTTGTACCGAAACGCCCCGGGCTCAGGATTCCGGCTATTGCGTCGTAGGCAGCACAGTGACGATCACCGGGACCATCGCGCGCGCTGCACAAAGGCCGGATGGAAAAGAGTGGGCGTTCATTATCCGCGACCAGAAATCAGAACCTTGCAAGGCTGACGCCATAATTCTGACCGACAGCGCAAAGCCTGCCGCATGCCAGCCGGGCAGAGTCGTAACAGGAACCGGCAAGGTTCATCTGTTCTCTCCGTCCAATCCGAACTCCCAGATCATCAAAGCGGAGAGTGTGAAGTGCCGGTAGCTACTTCGGGCAGGGCGGCGGATATTTTGCTTTGCTGATGTTGCCTGCCCGGTAGTGCTGGCTGGAAGATCGTCGGCGTGGCTACTTCGCCAGCGCCACGCCGGGCCAGTAATGAGAGTCGGGAAGTGGCCGCGCGCCGAAAACGGCTTGTCCTACGCGCACGATAGTCGCGCCTTCCTCGATTGCCCATTCAAAGTCGCCGGACATGCCCATCGACAGATCGGCAATGGCCGCGCCTTGCGGGGCGTCCAGGCGCGCGCGGTCGCGGAGGTCGCGCAGCAGGCGAAAGCAGCGGCGCACTTTTGTCTCGTCGCTCGTAAAGATCGCCAGCGTCATGAGGCCCTTCGGCCTTATTGCATCGAAAGGTTTGAGCTCTTTGAGAAACTGCATCAAATGCTCGGGGGCGACACCGTATTTGCTGGCCTCGCCGGACGTATTCACCTGCACAAAGACGTCGAGGCCACGGCCGAGATGCTGAAGCCGTTTCTCCAGCGCAGTGGCCAACGAGAGGCGATCGAGCGACTGCACGTCGGACGCAAAGCGAAGAACGTCGTTGACCTTGTTGCGTTGTAGATGGCCGATCATGGACCAGCGGACGGCCGGGTCGGAGAGAACCTCGGCTTTCAGGCGCCCCTCCTGCACCTTGTTCTCTCCAAGATAGTGCTGGCCGGCCGAGATCGCCTGACGAACGCGTTCCGGTGCAACGGTTTTCGTCACGAGCGTGAGGCGCACATCCGCGGCCGAACGGCCGGAGCGGACGGCCGCGAGCGCGATCCTGCTTCTAACCGCCGCCAGGTTCTTTTGGATATCGGACATTCTGAACTCCCGTTCGCGCCATCTTCATCCTAGCAGGCTTGACTCTTAGTAAGGAGTCCTAATAATTGAATTATGGATCACGCGACAAGGTCTGACCCGCTTCTTGTTCGCCTGCGCGAGGGCTTCGAGCGAATCGCGCTGGTGCTTCGCGCCGACCAATGGTCGGCCGCGGGGGAGGCGGGGCTCAATCCCATACAGGCGCAGGTACTAAACCTGCTGGCGAGCCGGCCTGCCGGACTGAGACCGAAAGAGATTGCCGAATTCTGCGCCGTCTCCGCTCCGAGTATCGCGGATACCTTGAGCGCGCTGGACCGGAAGTCGCTGGTGCGGCGCGAACCGGACCCGCGCGACGCGCGAGCGGTCATCGTTCGCGCCACGGCCAAAGGATTGCGGCTTGGCGTCAAGATTGGACAGGCCGCTTCGCAGGTCAGCAATGCGCTCGCCAGGCTGACGCCCGCGGAACAGGAAGGCTTGCTGCTGACCCAGATTTCGCTCATCCGGCAGTTACAGATCGCGGACGCCATTCCGGTGCAGCGCATGTGCCTTTCTTGCCGCCATTTCCGGCCGCATGCGCACCCGCGCGAGGAAAAACCCCATCACTGTGCCTTTGTGAACGCCGCTATCGGAAGCCGGGATCTCCGGCTCGACTGTGGCGAGCATGAAGCGGCCGATCCTGCTGTCCAGGCTGCCACCTGGTCGGCGTTCACAAAGGGATCGACCGCCCTCCAAGCCTAATCAGTAGCGAGAAGGAGAAACATCAATGACGATCAAGTCTGCACGAGGCTTATGCCTCGCTGCTGCGGCATTGTATTGCGTTTCCGCAGAGGTATCCGCGCACGACATCAAGGTAAAAGCCGATCAGGCGGTGATGGCGTCGTTCGATATCATCGAAACACGGATTTTCACCGATCACGGTCATGCAATTTTCCGCACCCGCGTGCGTGGGGATGCCGGCAAGCTGACGCCGAAAGCGCATGGCAAGTTCGAAGGGTCGGACGTCTATGCTTATGTGTGGCCGACGTCCCTCAACTCCGCCGATGTCGGTTTTGACAAGGATCAGGGCATTGTCGCGCTTGCGGTGACTTTTCACCCGGATTTTGATGACGCCGCGAAAGGCGCCAGGAATCGCGACCGCTGGCATCCGCATTGGGTCGTTCTCGCCGAAGACAAGGCGTGTCCCGGCGGTCTCAAGGTGAAGGATATTCCCGAGGGCACGAAGCCAAGGCTTCCCGAGACGTGGCCCGGTGCGCCGATCCTGATCGACAGCCCTGAATACAAGACCGAGCTCAAGGGCGACCTCGTCGAAGTGCACATTCCGCTCGATAAAATCGGAGCGATCGCAAACGCGTCGTTCGACGGAGTGACCGCGGGCTTGCGGATCAACGCAAATCTTCATGCGCCGCTGCTGTGCGTCATGAACGTTTTCAAAGTTGCATCGGGCAACCTGTCGCTGCCCGGCAAAGTCGTTCCCGGCAAATAGCCCCGGAACAGAAACGGCCCGGCGACTGCCATCGCCGGACCGCCTCTTCATTCCCCCTCCAAGCATCAGAGAAGGAAACTCATTATGACATATGTGAAACTCGTTGATCCAGCGGCTTCGCCCGCCGCTGTAAAGCCGACACTCGATGAGATCAAGGGTGCCTTTGGCGTCGTTCCGAACATGTTCAAGGCGGTTGCCAACTCGCCTGTTGCGTTGCGCAGCATGTGGGGCTCGTTCGGCGCGCTCGGTGGCGGCAAGCTCGGCGCGCGGCTTGGCGAGGAGATCGCCGTGGCGATCGCCAATGCCAACAACTGCGAATACTGCCTTGCCGCGCACACCGCGCTGGGCCGCAAGGCCGGAGCCTCGGCAGAGGACATGGCGGCGGCGCAGATCGGAAAGTCGCAAGATCCGCGTACCCTTGCTGCCTTGACCTTCGCGCTGAAGGTCGTTCGCGAGCGCGCCGCGATAACCGAGACCGATGTTTCGGCGCTCAGGCAGCGGGGTTCGACGACGAAGGCGTGGTTGAGATCATCGCGCATACGGCGCTCAACCTCTTCACGAACTACGTCAATGTCGCGCTGAATGTGCCGGTCGACTTTCCGTCCGTTCAGCTAAAGCGCGTGGCCTGACCCGATGCAGGCCGGGCCTGCCATTAGGTAGGCCCGGCTTGATTTCATTCCGTAAAGAAACCTATTGGTTGATATGGTTTTGCCGCTGGTCGCGCTTCGACCATCTATCTGGGTTTTGTGCTGGGAAATATCCTTAGGTTTAAAAATGAGGAGGCCCCGATGAAATTTCGTCAGATTTCGCTCGTGCGTCAGGAAGTGCTTAGCGAAGGGGGCCGTGAGTTGACACAGCCATGCGTTCGGGTTGCGGCTTGTGGAGTGCTCAAGAATCCCTATGCCGGCGCGGCGCCGATAGATGACTTCTCACCCCTGGTCGATCTTTCCGTTCAAGCCGGGGAAGTTCTCACGGCTCGCGCATTGGCAGCACTCGGCGATCTGAAGCCGCGCGGCTACGGCAAGGGCGTTATTGTCGGCACGGCGGGCGACCTCGAGCACGGCGCCAGCATGATTCACGTGCGGATCGGGCTTGCGATGCGAAAGGGCGCCGGCGGCGGTCCCGCGCTGATACCCGGTAACGGAAAAGTCGGCGGGCCGGGGACTTCAATCGACATAATTTTCGGCGGCATCGAAGATGCGTGGGACTACGACGCGATGGATACGATGACCGTCTCGGTCGCGGATGCGCCTCATCCGGATGAAGTGCTGCTTATCGTTGCATTTCTGGGTGGCACGCGGCCGAACGCGCGCATCAAAGGCGCGTCGCAGGCGCAGGTCGCCGAAGTCGTTCGTCAGATGCGTAGTTAATCCCGTGCCGGGCGGAAAGACCGATCAAGAATGATCAGGCGCGCAATCGCGATCCGTCACGTAGCCTTCGAGGATCTCGGCCTGCTCGCCGGAGAACTTGTCGGTCGTGGGTATAGTCCCGCTTACTATGAGGCCGGTGTCGACGACCTTGCGTCGATCGGATTTCAAACGGGTGATGTCGTCGTAATTCTCGGCGGGCCTATCGGCGCATACGAAGAGAAACAGTACCCATTCGTTCTGGATGAACTGCGCCTCATCGAGCGGGCGTTGAAGATTGGGGTTCCGCTCCTTGGAATCTGCCTCGGTGCCCAGCTTTGCGCACGCGCGCTTGGCGCATCGGTATATCCCGGGGCCCGGAAGGAAATCGGCATTCACCCGATAAGGCTGAGCCTTGAAGGCGAACGGTCATGTCTTCGCCATCTCGGGCCGGAAAATTTGGTCCTGCACTGGCATGGAGATGTATTCGATCTCCCGGACGGCGCGCGGCGTCTCGCCGAGACAGACGTAACGCCCAATCAGGCGTTTTCCTACGGTGACAATGTTCTTGGCCTGCAATTTCATATTGAGGCCGAGCCTGCGCAAGCCGAACGCTGGCTGATCGGTCATGCGTGTGAACTGGCGGCGGCCGGGATCGAAATTACCGGACTCCGAAACAGCATGAAAGAATCTCTACCGGGGATCTCGGACCGGGGCCGGATCGCGATTGGGGAGTGGCTGGACAGCCTGATCGAAACCCGGCCTGGCGCCGGCTAGGCAGAGCGCTATCCGGCTCATGCTTCTCCCACCTCTATGACTATTTTCCCTAGATGATCGCCGCTTTCCATGAGCCGATGCGCTTCATGTACTGCGGTAATCGGGAAGGTCCGGTAGATCGGCGGTGACAGCTTTCCCTCGGCGATGAGCGGCAGGACGTTGTCGCGAATGCGGTCGGCGATGCGGGCTTTTCGCGCATGGCTTAACGGCCGAAGCGTCGACCCGATCAGCGAGAGCCGCCGCCGGAGAATGCTTTCGAGATCGATGGAAGTGCGCTTGCCGCCCTGCAATGAAATCAAGGCGTATCGGCCGTCGTCGGCAAGGCACCGGATGTTGCGGTCGACATAGTCGCCGCCGACCATATCCAGAACGACATCGACGCCGCGGCCATTTGTAAGTTTGAGGATTTCCTCGACCCAGTCGGTTTCGCGGTAGTTGAGGGCGTGGTCTGCACCCTGCGCGCGGCTGAATTCGCATTTTCGCGAGTCGCCGGCGGTCGTGATGACCGTTGCCCCGGCACATTTTGCACGCGCCGTCGCATGGGCGCCGATTCCGCTCGACCCGCCGTGGATCAGCACGGTTTCGCTGCTTGCGAGCGAAGCGCGCATAAACAGGTTGAATTCGATGGTGAACGCGACCTCAGGCAGGGCCGCTGCTTCCACGAAGCTCAGGTTCGCAGGCAGCCTGAAAGCATGTGCCGCATCGACAACGCAGTGCGTCGCATAGCCGCCGCCATGCGTGAGCGCGAAAACGGCATCGCCTTCTTTGAATCCGTCGGTGTTGCCGCCCGTGCCAACGACGACCCCGGCCACTTCGAGGCCGGGGATGGGGCTGGCATCAGCCGGGACGGGGTAGGTGCCACGCCGCTGCGCGATATCCGGCCGGTTGATTCCTGCCGCCTTCACCCCAATGAGTATCTGGCCATCTGCTGGAACCGGCGTCGGCGCGTCCCGCAGCTCAAGTACGTCAGGATCGCCCGGCTCGCGAATGAAGACAGCTTTCATTTCGCGCCAGTGTCCGAGAGCGCGGCGGACGCTGCGTTCCAGATACTCGCGCCGCCGGACATGAGCATGTTGATCGTGGCCGGACTGTCGAATGCCGTCACCGCGGTCGCGAAGCTGGGCCGCGCTTTCATCTCGGAGAACCAGCGCATGAGATGCTCGCGTTCCAAAAACAGCTTTTCCATGCCGAGACGTTCAAGCCGCAGCAGATACGGCGTGATCGCTGAGTCCGCAAGGCTGTAGCGGTCACCGGCAAGGTAAGCCGCCTCCCACAGCGCTTCCTCAATCGCATCGACGACTTTCACGCACTGGCGGATGGCGTTGGTGAAAACCGGAGCGCCAGGGTCTTGTTTCAAGCCTGCCAGTTGCCGCTCCCTGCGGGCCGGATCCGGAATACGCGCCACGTAATCTTCAACGGTCTCGTTCGACTTTTCGATCTGCTTGCGAATGAGTTCGTTTTTGGCGCCCGCTGTCAGCATGCCGCACGCCTGATGAAATCCCTCATCGACACGCTTGGCCCACATTCTCATGCGGGCTCGCTGCACCGGATCAACCGGCCGCAAATCGATACCTGGCGTTATATCCTGCGCGTATTCGCTGATGACGCTGCTCTCGATAATGACGTTTCCGTCATGAACGAGGGTAGGCACCACCGCGTTGGGGTTGAGCGCGAGGTATTCGGGCTGGAACTGTTCGCCTTTCAGAATGTCGACGACCTTCGAAGCCCACGCGAGCTCCAATTCGGCGAGCACGAGGCGGACGCGCTGCGAGCAAACGGATGCCGGGAAATGATAAAGCGTGAGGGTCATCGATGCGTCCGTTTCAGGATTATGCGGGCAGGGCTTCAATATCCGCGGTTCTGGCCGCCGCGCCGCGGAGAACGTCGAACAGCCGGCCTGGATCGCGAGGCAATTGGTCTCCGCGCCACGCCACCATGCCGTCCGGGCGCACGAGCACAAACCTCGTCTGATAAAGGCGTTTTACTTCCGCGTTATCGACCGCTTCCATCGTCAGCGGGATCGGTGCCGCGGATACCAAAGCCTCTGCGGCCCGCCTGTCCGCATCGGCGGCATTGATCACGAGCAGCGTAAAGCGCTGGCGAAACAGGTCGAGCGTCGAGCGGTCTTCCGAAAGCCAGACATGTGGCGCGCGCGAACCGGGACGAGTTGTCGGGACGTAGATCTGTGGATCGTCGGGTGTCGGCGGCGTGCCGTCATGCCAGCATATAGGTGAATCCTCGTACCGATAGCCGAGATGAATACCCGTTGCCGAAAAGTGCTTGCGTTGCTTCGTAAGGTCCGCGCTCAGCTTGGCAAGACCGGCCGCGCGCTGCGCGGGTTCCTTGGGCAGGAAAGCTGCGTCACGGAACGCCGGCAGAATGGCGAGATAGTTGTCGGCGGCTTCGGTCGTATTTCGAACGGCGATCGGCCTGCGCTCAATTTCATAGGAATCGAGCAGGCGGTCGTCGGCCCAGCCGTTTGCCACGGCGGCGAGTTTCCAGCCGAGATCGACGCTGTCTCCGATCCCGGTATTCATGCCGAAGCCGCCGGTCGGCACGAAGAGGTGCGCGGCGTCGCCGGCAAGGAAATAACGGCCGTGACGATAGCGATCCGCGACCAGCGCATGCGCGCGCCACGGCTGCACGGAAAGTATCTCGCACGGCAGTTCGGCCCCGAACGCTTCCTGTACGGTTGCGTAGGCATCGATATCCGTGCCGTCTTCGCCGGGCCTTAGGGTGCGCTGGAAGGTGAAGCGTTCTTTCCCGTCGATCGCGATGAAGATACCCGGTGCGCGATCGTTGAGCGCCCAATAGAGCGTCGCAAATCCGCGCGGATGCCGCGTGTTGAATTCGGGCGAGCGCAAATAAATGCTGACGAAGCGGCCGAGATCGCTCTTTCCCGACATGCCTATTCCGAGCCGCGTGCGGATTGCGCTCTTTCCGCCGTCGCAAGCCGCGACGTAGCTCGCCCGTATCGTCTCGGTGCGCTTCGTGACCTCGTTCTCGAACGTAACAGCGACGTGGTCGTTCTCTTCCGCCGTATCGATGACGTTCGCATGAAACCGCACCGAAACGCTTTTCAGCGTTGCGACATGCTGACGGAGAACCTCCTCTATCCCGTCCTGTCCTGCGGCAGTCTTGAAGTACGGGGAGGCGTTCAGCGGATCGTCGGCGGAAGCCGTGCGGGCCACGGTCGCGGTCGGGAAAGAGAAACGAAACAGTTCCTCATTCGCGATCCGGTCGGAGAATACGATCTCCGCCGGATAATTGCCGGGGAGGCCGCACTGCGCGACCTGCTCGGCGATCCTCCAGCGCCGAAAGAACTCCATCGTGCGCGCAGCCACGACATTCGCGCGCGGGTGATGATTCGCGCCTTCGCTGCGCTCGAGCAGCACGCAATTGACGTTATGCGATCCGAGTTCTGCCGCCAGCGAAAGTCCCACCGGACCCCCGCCAATAATAACTATCGGAAGGTTCGACATGCTTGCCTTGACGTTGCGGTCAGCGGTGCGTCGTCGGGCTCGGCGGCGCGGCGTTCGGCTTGCGTACCGGCTTTTTCGCGGCAACGGTCGCGTCGATGTCGAGCGGGAAGCCGATCGGGTTGACTTCGAATTCTTCCTTGAGGCCGTGAAGGCTGGCGACAGCTTCGTCCATCGTCGCGTGTGCTTCGTTCCAGAGTTCGATCATGTTGCCGTCGGGATCGCGAACGTAAATGCCATTGCCGATGCGATGATCGATCGCTTTCACGAATTCCGATTCGAGCGCCTTGGCCCGCTCGAAAATGCGCATCGATTCTTCGAATGAGCCGGTATCGACGGCGAAATGATAGAGGCCGACCCGCGGCGGCTGCGGATCCTGGAACTCCGCCGGAGCCTGCACCAGCGCGAGGTCGTGATGCTTGTATCCGAACGACAGCGCGGCGAAGCGGCCGGGCGCCGAGGCATTCACGTTCATACCGAACACCTGGCAGTACCAGTCTTTGGTCTTGTTCACGTCCCGGCAATACAGCGCAACGTGCGTAAAAAACTTGGTGGCTTTGTCGTTCGGCATGCTGGCCTCCTGAATTATGGTTTCTTGATTGCATGCAGTTTTGCATGCAGAATAGTTGCATGCAATTGGAAAATGCTCTATTTTGTGAAGTATTGGGCAGCGCTGAAAGGAAACTGAATGCAATCTGGGGAAAACAGCACGCAGTTCGAGCGTGTTCTGCTTCAGATCCGGCAGATGATTCTGGATGGCGAATTCCAGTCGGGCTCGCATGTCGCCGAAATCCCGCTCGCGGAAAAGCTGAATGTGTCACGCACCCCGGTGCGTTTGGCGCTCGGCGTGCTGGAGCAGGAGGGGTTGCTCGAAAGCGCACCCCGCCGCGGCTTTACGGTTCGGGAGATTACGCTCGATCACATCATTCAGGCTTTCGATATTCGCGGCGCGCTCGAGGGACTCGCGTGCCGGCTTGCGGTGGAGAAGGGTCTTTCGGCCGACCTGATCGCGGCGCTCAACGGCTGCATTCATGAGGGCGAGGCCCTGCTTGCGAAGGGGAAGCTGACCAACGCCGATACGCAGAGCTGGAGCAGACTCAACGTCAAGTTCCACAATTTGATCGTGGATGCCACCCGCAATAAGCGGTTGCATGACGTTATCGCCTTCAACAACCGGGTTCCGCTCGTTGCCGCCGGCGCCATCGCGTTTACGGCGAGCCATCTCGATCTCGCTTTCCACTATATGCGGCAGGCGCACTCCGAGCATTGCGACATCTTCGATGCGCTCCGCTCCGGCCAGAGCGGGCGTGCGGAAGCACTCGCGATCGAGCACGCCTACAAGAGCAGAAAAAATATCGAACAACTACTGACGGACATTAGCGGAAGGAACGCTCCGATCCGCTTGCGCGAACTAAAAATAGTTGCCGGGTAAAACGGCCAACATACGAGGGGGACGCCATGAATAAGAAACCGATCGTGGCCGCATGGGCCGCTGCCATGCTGCTTTTCAGTGCGGATATTGCGCTGTCGCAAACCAAGATACTGTTCAACCTGTTCGTGCCGAGAAACCATCATGTCTATACGGATGTGCTGGAGCCCTGGAGCAAACAGGTCGAGACGGCGACCAGCGGCAGGGTGAAGATCGAATTCTCCGCGTCGAATCTTGCGCCGCTGCCGCGCCAGTTCGACATGGTGAAGAACGGTGTCGCCGACGTCGGCATCGACCAGACCATCTTCAACGCAAACCGCTTCGAGCTTGTGAAGATCGCGGAATTTCCGTTCATCGGCGACAACACCGAAGCGGTGAGTGTCGCGCTGTGGCGGACCTACGAAAAGTTCTTCACCAAAGCCAATGAATATGACGGCGTGCACGTTCTCGGCTTCTTTACGACGGGCGCGAGCCACCTCTGGACCACGAAGCGGCCCGTTGCGTCGCTCGAGGATGCGCGCGGTCTCAAAATCCGCATGACGGGCGTCTATATTCGCGAGCTTTCGTCCGCGCTCGGTGTTGCGCCGGTCGCGGAACCCGGACCGAAAGCCTACGAGCTGGTTTCGAACGGCGTGGTCGATGGCAGCGGATTCAGCGTGGTCGATGTTGTCAACTTCAAGCTGACTTCGCAGTTGCGCAATTTCACCCGGATTCCGGGCGGCCTTTACAGCGCGGGATTCGCGCTGATCGTGAACAAGCAGAAGTGGGACAGCCTGTCGGAGGAAGACCGTAAGGCGATTACTTCGGTGAGTGGCGAAGCCTTTGCGCGCCTGTCTGGCAAGGCGTGGGATGCCGCCAATGCGAAGGCCGAGAGCACAATCAAGGCGGAGGGCATCACTCAGGTGGCGCTGAAGCCCGACGCGCTTGCAGAGCTCAAGCGCCGCCTCTCTCCGATCGAGAACAGCTGGCTTGAAGCTGCGCAGAAGAAGGGCGTTGACGGCAAGGCCGCGCTGGCGTTCTTCCGCGCGCAGGCTAGCGAAATCGAAGCGAAGAACCGCAAGTGAACGACAGCGAAATCGCAGGCATTTCCGGCGCGGAAATGCCTGCGCCTCGTGCTTTCGCGGTTTTGCGCCTTATCAGCGCGATCGTGATGTTCCTGATGATGTCGGTGACCTTCGTCGACGTCATCGGCCGCTACCTGTTGTCTCTTCCGCTGCCTGGTTCGTCCGAGATCACGCAAGTACTGATGGCCGGGGTCATCGCGTTGGCAATTCCGATGGTGTCAGCCCATCGGCAGCACGTGAAAATGGCGCTGTTCGAAAATGCCATCAGAGGGCTGGCGAAACGCGTTCTTTCGATCGGCACCTACTTCGGTAGCGCCTGCGTGCTGGTGCTTATGGCGATCCTTTTGTGGCAGCAGGGCGACACCTTGCATGCCATGCGTTCGACGACAATCTTCCTGCAACTGCCGCTCGCACCAAGCGCATATGTGCTGAGCATCTTTACCGGCATAACCGCTGCGATCGAGCTCTGGTATTGCTGGATCGCGCTGTCGTCGGCCCGGCCAGTCAAATGACAATTTCGCTGATAGGCGTTGCGATCCTGCTCACGATCGCTTTTCTCGGTTTTCCGCTGGGCTTTGCGATGATCGTCGTGGGGGTCGGCGGCTTCGCTTATCTCCGCGGCACCGGGCCCGCGCTGGAAATGGCGGGGCAGACGATCCTCGACCTCGCGACCAGCACCGAGTTCGCGTCGCTTCCGCTCTTTATTCTGATGGGTATTTTCACCCACCGTTCCGGAATTTCCGACAAGCTCTACGAAACCGCGCAGGCCTGGCTCGGGCATTTGCGCGGCGGCCTGGCGATGGCGACGGTCGTGGCCTGCGGTGGCGTTGCGGCCGTGACCGGCAGTTCTCTCGCGACTACGGCAACTATGGCGCGCGTTTCGCTGCCGGCCATGCGCCACTACGGCTACTCGGGTGGTCTTGCTGCCGGCGCGGTCGCTTCCGGCGGCACGCTGGGCATGTTGATCCCGCCGAGCACGCCGCTGCTGATTTACGGCATTCTGACGAACCAGCATATCGGCAAGCTGTTCATCGCCGGAATTATTCCGGGCATCATTCTCGTATTCCTGTTTGTAGGCGCGATCTTCGTGCTTACGCGCCTGCGGCCAAACATGAGCCGCGTCGCGCCACCGGCGCCGTTCAACCAGAAGGTCAGCACGCTGTTGCGGGTGTGGCCGGTGCTCCTGATGTTTTCAGGCATTCTCGCCGGCATCTACTTCGGGATATTCACGGCCTCGGAGGCGGGCGGAGTCGGTGCGGTTTGCGCGCTGATCTTCGCGCTGTCGCTGGGCAAGCTGTCGTTCCGATCCTTCATCTCCGCGCTGGTGGAAGCGGGGCAGACAACCGCGATGCTGTTCTGCGTCGGCTTCGGAGCCTTGATCGTCAATAATTTCGTTGTCGTCGCCGGCATGCCGTCGGATCTGGTCGGCTGGATCGAAGCGGCAGATTTCACGCCGGTGATGGTGATCGTCGCGCTGGCAATTATCTATCTGCTGTTGGGTACGGTATTCGACGGCGTCGCGCTGATCCTGCTGACAGTGCCGATCTTCTTTCCGGTCATTCTGAAGCTTGGCGTGGACCCGATCTGGTTCGGCGTTTTCGTCGTCATCAACGCGGAAATCAGCGTCATCAGCCCGCCGGTCGGAATGAACGTCTTCGTTGTGAAGTCGATGTTTCCCGAGATCGATCTGTGGGAAATCTTCAACGGCACGTGGCCGTTCTTTTTTGCGGCACTGATCCTGCTCGTTATCGTAATCATATGGCCGTCCACGGTGACGTGGCTGCCAAGCATGATGCGATGAAGCGAGCTGGTGCGGACGATGTCCGCCATGCGTTGCCCGAGCTCGCGGGGTAGCGGGGAAGGGTTACTCCGCTACGACGGTGTTCTTGAGGCAACCGATCCTGGTGATCTCGACTTCGATTACGTCACCAGCGCGAAGGAAAACTTGCGGATTGCGTTTGGAGCCGACGCCGCCCGGCGTTCCCGTCGAAATTGCGTCGCCCGGCTTCAGGGTCGTGATCGACGAGCAGTAGCTTACGAGATACGGAATTTTCCATGCGAGCATCGCGGTGCTTTCGTCCTGCATGACGGTCCCGTTGATGCGCGTCGTTAATCTGAGATCGTGAGGATCGGGAATCTCGTCCTTGGTCACGATCCAGGGGCCGTAAGGGCTGGTATTGTCGAAGTTCTTGCCGGCGAAAACGCTTTGCTTCTGAAAGTCCCGGATCGATCCATCCATCAGAATTGTATAGCCAGCGACGTGTTCCATTGCGGAGTGCTCCGGAATTGCGCGTCCTTCTTTCCCGATCACCACGACGAACTCGCCCTCGAAATCGTAAGCGTTCGAAAGGTGGGGCTTTATGGCCGGCTGCAAATGGCCGACCATCGACTGCGTGTGCTTCAGGAACAGTTGAGGAAACTCGTCTTTCGGATGCGCTGTTTCCGCCTGATGAGAAGCGTAAGACCAGCCGAGCGCGATCACTTTCGCGTCGTGATTTGGAATTACCGGAAGGAACACGACTTCATCGATACTGTGAACATTGCCGCCATCCGCGGTAAGCGCATCGAGCACCTGTCCGCTGCCAAGCAGCGACTTCAGATCCGGGAAGCTGGCTTTTATCGAAGCCGGGACTTCGAAGATCTTGTCGCCGACAACGGCGCCATAGGAAGGGATGCCGTTACGGGTATAGCTGGCAAGCTTCATCGGTGAGAGTCCATAACTGCGAGGAACGTTTAATGTTTAAAGAGCGGAAGCGCGGTTCGGGCTGACAATACCCAACGGCCGTCGACAAGTTTGAGTTCGTCGCTGTATGTCCCCATCAACTCGACATTCATGGGAAGGGGGAACTTGAGCTCCCCGGTAGCGTCGTGACGGAACACGATGAGGTAGGATTCGGCTTTGGCCACAGTCTCGCTGAGAACGGTGACGCGCGTGTTGCCGATCAGATGACGGACAAAGATGTTCTTGGAGCGCTTGGCGTGCAGGTCCTTCAGCCCTTCATGGCCGGTGACCATCCCCATGGGGCGATTCCACACGCCGTCAACGGCAAAATGGGCGGCCATCTGCTCGTAGTCGTTGCTGTCGAAGGCTGCCGTGAAACGAAGGATGGTTTGCTGGCAGTCCCATTCGATGGCGCGTCGCACGTCACTGTTCATATCCGCACCCGGGTCGCTTCCTCTTGATTGCATGCAATTATCGTAAGTGCTTTTAGTGGTGCATGCAAGTAATGTCGAAATTGCGCAGGAACATTGCAGATATGGTAGGAGGAAATCGCTTATTGTATGCAATCGTAGCCCTTAGGGGCGGGTGTGAGCCGACGCGGCGGCGTTCATTCGGTGTCTATGGACTTGCGGCCGGCAAAGCTAAAGGAAGCGAGAGAAATTCCAGCACTGGCGTGAAATGGATGGAGCTTCGCAATGGCGCGCGTTCGCTATGCCGACGTGAATTCCCCGGAGACGCGGGAGATCGCGGATAAAGTTAAAGCGCAGCGCGGAAAAGTCCTTCATTTATATGGAATGCTTTTGCATAGCCCGCCGATTGCCGAGGGTTGGCTTCAGTTTCTAACGGCAATTCGGCAAAAATCGCTGCTACCGGGCGATCTCCGCGAGCTCATCATCATGCGGATCGCTTTCCTGAACGGCGCGAAATATGAGGCTGAGCAGCACGAGCCTTACGCGCTACGGGAAGGAATCTCGGAGCAGCAACTGGCAAGCCTGAGTAGTTGGCAGGAAGCAACGCTGTTCAGCGACGTGCAGCGCGATGTTCTGGCGCTGACCGATTCCATGACCCAGAATATCGCGGTGCCAGATAAAGTATTTGCCGCAGTTCGGAAGCACTTCGACGAGCGGTCGATCGTTGAAATCACGGCCACCATCGCAGCCTACAACATGGTCTCGCGCTTTCTCGTCGCGATGAGTATCGCAAGTAGTGATGAGTTCGTTTCGGATTAGCGCGGCAGCCGCTTTGTCGATGGCGAAGGGGCACAGGACGTAGGCCCTGATCTCGATGTCGAATCGGCCCCGCTGGAGTAGCGCCTTCTCAAGCGGCAGTTAGCGGAGAGCCGGCGTTCCGATACGCCCGACTACATGGCGAAAATCCGCATAAAACGGCAGGAATCGCGCTATCTTGTATTGGATATAACGGTGCCTCATTATGGGCGTCCGGAAACCGGAAGAATGACGGATCGTCGCGAAGATGAATCGCTGCCGTAGTATGATCGCTGCCGTTCAAGGTGCGTCGAGCGGCGATATTCAATCGCTATTTCAACTGCTCGTAAGCTATTGGCAGCATTCGGCAATTATCGTTGGCGCAATCGAAGAATGTAAGGGATAGGCTGAGCGCGCCTGCGGCGGCGGCCACCTGACGATGATCTCAAACGGCGTCCGCTATTCGATTTTCCAGAACCTCGGGCCCAGCGCCACCGCCTGCCACCTCGATCCCGCCGGGGTCGTGATGGCCTGTGAATCGGTGATCCGCGAGATCGCGCGCGGTTGCGATCTCGTCATTCTCAGCAAGTTTGGAAAGCTCGAGGCAGAAGGCGGCGGCTTTAACGATGCCTTTGCGGCCGCGCTCGATGCAAATATTCCGATACTCACGTCGGTCGCGCCTTCGTTTCAAAAGGAATGGAACGCATTTGCAGCGCCGTATTTCGAGATGCTGCCTCCGAATGCCGAATTGCTCGGCACGTGGTGGAATGCGGTGCACGCAACGAAACTCGAACTGGCGAGCTGAGGTGCGATTAGACGGGAATCGCAGGCTTGCTTGCGTTTCACCCGCACACATCGCCGTAGGAAATTCGAGAGATCATTGATGAAAAGATTGCCCGACGAGGATCTTGAGCGGTTTCTTTATGAAGACTGCCCGTTCTCTGATCTGACGACCCAGGGAATTGGCATTGCGCAGGTGCGGGCACGGCTGACCTTCACCGCCCGCGATGACATGACGGTTTGTGGCATCGAGGAAGCAGCGCGGATGTTCGACCTTTCCGGCGCCGAGGCAAAGTCTCTGGCAAGCACCGGAGAACAGGTTTCCGCCGGCGCCAGGCTTCTGGAAGCCAAGGGAAGCGGCGGCGCGATGCATCGAACCTACAAGGTCGCGCAAACATTGACGGAGATCCTTTCCGGCATCGCGACTGCGACGAGCGCCATGGTCGGCGCGGCTCATTCTGTCAATCCGGGATGCCGTATTGCCTGCACGCGCAAGCATATGCCCGGAATGAAGAAGCATGCGTTGCGCGCCATTGAGGCTGGCGGAGCGATGCCTCACCGGCTCGGCCTTTCGGACTACGTGCTTGTATTTGAAGAGCACAGGGCTTTGCTGGACGACAGCATTCCGCTGGCGAAGCATTTTGAATATCTGAGGATGAGCGCACCGGAGCGCAAGCTTGCCGCCGAAGCCGCTACGCCGGAAGAGGCGATCGCGCTTGCCGGGGCCGGCGCCGATATTGTGCAGGTCGATAAGATGACGCCGGAGCAGGTTGCTGCGGTCAAGCGCGAGTTGTTGTCCGCGGCGCCAGGGGTCATCCTTGCCGCGGCCGGCGGAATCCATGCGGGCAACGCGGCAGCCTATGCGAAAGCCGGTGCGGATATTCTGGTGACTTCCTCGCCATATTATGCGCCGCCGCGCGACGTGAAGGTGAGGATATCCAAAGAGTGACGGCCGTCACGCGGGTAGCGATGCATGTGCTTCGCCGATTTGAAGCAGCACGACATCGCCCGTCGAGTAGGCGATGTTTCGGTCGCGGTATTTCAATTTCACCAGGCGGCCATTCACTCTGACGGTGGCAATTCCATTCTCGTCGGGGCCATCGACATGCTCTCCGGAGACGATCAGTTGCCCGCCATCCTCCGCCGCGCCGAAAGCAGCCCCGGCGCTACCGTCGAACACGATCTTACCGAGTTCGAGACGAACGACACGGTCAGCGAGACGAAGAATCTCCGGGATGTCGTGGCTGATCAATATCGTCGTCGTCCCGAAGGATTGATGCAGCCGTTTCAATTCGTCCTGTAGTTGACGGCGAAGCAACGGATCGAGAGCCGAGAGCGGTTCATCGAGCATCAAAAGGGAAGGCTTCCGCGCCAGCGCGCGGATCAGGGCGAGGCGTTGCCGCTGTCCGCCCGAGAGTCGAGCGGGGTAGGCATTCGCCAGTGTTTCGAGGTTGACCAGATTCAACAGGCGTTCGATTTCACCGGGATCGTGCCGCCGCATCGCATACTCGACGTTTCCCCGCACGGTCATGTTTGGAAACAGCGCATAGTCCTGAAACACGAATCCGATCGAGCGCCGGTGTGTTGGTATGAAGGTTTTGTTCGCCGTATCGCACCACGTCTCTGAATCCATCCGCACATGGCCGTGCCCGGGATTCGCGAGACCGGCAAGCAGGCGCAGTAGCGTCGTTTTTCCCGCGCCCGAGCTGCCCGCGACCGCGACGAAGGATCCACGCTCGATCGTCAGTTGAACGTCGAGATCGAACGGGCCGGCGGCGCCGTCCAGGGATGTTTTCACGCGAAATTCAAGACCGCGAAACGGCGGCTCGTGCGGCGATTTGCGCGCGCTATCGGCAGCGCTATTTGAAACTTCGAGCATATAGCCTTGTATACGAAAATATATAACCAATGCTAGAAGGACGCAAAGTCAGCAGTTCAGGGAGGGGTATCATGTTTCGGTTTTTTGCGGTCTGCGCGATGGCTGCTGTCGTCGCGCTGTTTTCGCTCTCGGCGCCGTCGGCCCAGGCAGACGAGTTTACGCTGGCTGCCGGCGCCGGATTCCGCCGGCCTCTCGCCGAGCTTGCCACCGCCTACGAGAAAGCCAGCCAGCATAAAGTGCTTCAGACTTACGGCCATCTCGGCCAGGTGATCGCGCAAGCGCGCGAAAGTGAAAAGATTGCGCTGGTATGCGGAGATAAAGCCGTACTGGAGAAGGCGCAGGGCGTTTCGTTCGCGGGTCTCGAGCGCCTCGGCCTCGGCAAGCTCGTCGTGGCTTATCGAAAGGGGATAACGCTGGCGAAAGCGGAAGACATCGTGAAGCCGGAGTTCAAGCGAATTGGCATTCCCGATCAGGCCAGCGCGATCTACGGGAAAGCCGGCCGGCAGTTTCTGGACCGCACGAAGCTCGGCGCGGCAGTCGATTCCCGCCTGATCGCGGTGGCAACGGTGCCGCAAGTGACGAGCTATGTCGCGAGCGGTGAAGTTGATGCGGGTTTCGTAAACGCGACCGACGCAATCGGTGCGGGGGCAAATATCGGCGGCTTCGTGGAAGTGGATGCGAAACTTTATGAGCCGGTTGAAGTCGTGTGTGGCGTGCTGGCTGCCTTCAAGGAATCGCCGGCGGTCGCCGGGTTCGTGAAATATCTGGCTACGGAAGAAGCGCGCGGCATTCTCCGTCGCTACGGACTGTGAGCACGTTTTCTTCCGCTATTTACGAGGCGCTGCTTGATCCGGCGCTGGCCTATCCGGCGATACTGACCCTCAAGGTCGCCGTGGCGACCTTGGTCGCGCACTTCATCCTTGGCATATCGCTGGGCTGGGCGCTCGCCCGGCCGCGATGGCCGGGGCGAACCGTTCTGGACGTGCTCGTCACTTTGCCGCTCGTATTCCCGCCGCTGGCACTGGGTTTCTTTCTCCTGCTGCTATTGGGCCGTCGCAGCACGATTGGCGGCTGGCTGGAAAATTACGGCCTGTCCTTCGTCTTCTCCGTCGAAGGCGTGTTGCTGGCTTCAATTATCGCTGGGCTGCCGCTGGTGGTGAAACCCATCGAAGCGGCGATTGCGAATGTTGCGCAAGGCCTTGGCGAAGCCTCGCGCACGCTCGGCCGTAATGAATGGGAAACATTCATTTTCGTTATTCTGCCGAATATCCGCGGTGCCATCGTTGCCGGTCTTGTGCTTGGCACCGCCCGGTCGCTCGGCGAGGTGGGCATTACACTCATGCTCGGCGGCAACATCGTCGGCAAGACGAATACGATGTCGCTTGAAATCTATAATGCGGTGTTCAATGGCGAGTACCAGCGCGCAATCGCCTTGTCCGCTATTCTGGGAATGGCGTCGCTTGCGATTTTCGCGATTCTGAAGCGCTCGTCGCGGCCGGTAGTCTATTGAAGGCTAGGCGAGCGTGCCCCGCGTCTGAGGACAAAATTGCAAGTCTGGTTGTCGCGCAGAACGCCGGGCCACATAAATCGGCATCTCGTTGCTCCTGAGTAAGAAGCGAGAAGCCGCACAGCTCTAGGAATTGATGGAGTAGAGGGGCGGCGCTCCCCTGAGCACGCGCTCCACTTCGTCAGCAACCATGTGCCCCATATTGTGCAGCGCCTCCTCGGTCAGGGCCGCGCTGTGCGGTGTCAGAATGACATTGCTCATTCCGGTCAGCGGATGGCCGGGTGGAGGGGGCTCCTGCGCAAGTCCATCGAGTGCCGCGCCGGAAAGCTGGCCGCGCTGCAACGCTGCAACCAGCGCATCGGTATCCACCAGCGCGCCGCGCGCGCCATTGATGAGAATGGCGCCACGCTTCATCCGGCCCAGCCGCCCGGCATCTATAATGTGCCTTGTTGCCGGCGTTGACGGCAGGTGCAGCGTCACGAAGTCGGACTCTTCCAGCAGGCGATCCAAACCGGATTTGATCGCGCCTTGCTCGGCAATGTCTTCCGCGTTTCGTTCAGGATCGAATGCCAGCACCCGCATGTCGAAGGCGTGCTTGGCGATTCTCGATACCGCCGAGCCGATCCGCCCAAAGCCGACAATCCCTAGTATGCGGCCGGAGAGTTCGAATCCTTCCAGCCCTTCGCGCTTTTTCCATTCACCGTTCCGGACGTTGCTGACTGCGACGCCGAAACGATGGGCGAGCGAGATCATCGTTCCGATTACCCATTCGGCCACCGCATTGGTGTTGGCGCCGGGCGTGATGGTGACGGGGATTCCGCGCCGGGTGCATTCCTCCACCGGTATGTAGTCTGTCCCCACGCCGTGCCGCGCGACGAGGCGCAAAGCGCTCCCCGCGGCGATCACCGGCGGAGTGATGGGGTCGCGTACCACCAGCGCTACCGCGTCTCTGATTTGCGCCTGAAGCGCTTGTTCCGAGCGGTCCGATGCAACGCGGATCTCGGCGATGTTCGCAATGCGCTCCATCGCGCTCGCGGCAATGGGTTGCGTGAACAGAACGATGGGCTGCTTCAAAGCCTGGCTCCTCGCGGCGAAATTGCACGTCGCCTTATCTTGTCAACTAGTTAGCTAATATACTAGTTTATTAGAACTGAACGAGAGAAAGTCCTATGCCATTGGAATATCAAGCATTTTCACCGGCTGATTTGGCCTATGCGCGCATCAAGGACGCGATTCTCAACCTGACCTACAAACCCGGTCAGCGCCTTTCCGAAACAATGCTGTCGGCCGAGCTCGGTCTTGGCCGCTCGCCGATCCGTACCGCGCTGACGCGCCTGGAAGGCGAAGGCTGGATCCGGGTGCAGGCACAGAGCGGCACCTTCGTGAACTCTCCGACCCCCGAAGAGGTCATGGAAATGGCGGAGCTTCGGCAGGTGCTGGAAAAGCACGCAACGGAGAAGGCGGCGGACAAGATCGGTGACGACACGCTTAAAGAGCTGCGCGCGGCGTTCGACGCGCTCGCCAAGGCCGGCGTTGACGGCCACTTCAAGGACTTCCTCGCTTTCGACGATCTGTTCCACTCCGCGATCCATCGTGCGGCGGGCAACCAGAAAATCCAGGAAATGATCCGCAACTTGCGGGATCAGATTCACTGGGTCCGTGTTTCGAACGCGATTCTCCCCGGCCGCGTCGGCGAGTCCCTGAACGAAATGAAATCGATCCTCGAAGCGCTCGAGCGCCGCGATGCGCAGGCCGCCGGTGAAGCGATGGGCGTTCACATCGGCAACATCGCGCGCCGCTTCAAATCGCTGAATCCGGATTCGAAAGTGACCGCGGCATGACGCTCGAAAAGAAAACCATAACCGCGAAAGATGCGCCCAAGGGCAGGGGTCCTTTTCCGCAGGCGCTTCGCTGCGGCCCGATGGTTTTTGTCTCGGGGCAGGGGCCGCTTTCGGCAAAGTCCAATTCGCCAATTCTCGGCACGTTTGCCGAACAGGCGGCGCTGACGCTCGACAATGTCGCGGCGGTGCTCACGGCCGCGGGGCTCGGCTTGCAGCACGTGACAAAAGCGACGGTCTATCTCAGCGATCTCAGCTTTGTCGAAGAGTTCAACGAAATCTATCGCAGGAAAATGCCAGAGCCCTGGCCCGCAAGGACGCTGGTTTCCGTGGGCCTGCGGGGTATCGACATCGAGATCGACGTGATCGCGATCGATCCGAATGCGGCGGGCTGGAAATGACACGATCCCCCGCGCTCTGGATCGGCATCGATATCGGCGGCACTTTCACCGATCTTTTCGTCGTCGATCCGGTACGGGGTACGGCAACAACGAGCAAGGTTCTCACGGATCATACCGACCCGACCGTGGCGATATCGCGCGGTCTCGCCGAAATGATCGCAAGCGGGGATCTTGCGCCCGGCAATGTCGAGCGCGTGGTTCATGGCACGACCCTCGTTACCAATGCCGTGATCATGCGGCGCGGCGCGCGGACGGCACTTTTAACCACGGCGGGCTTCCGCGATTCAATCGAGATCGGCACCGAGCATCGTTTCGATCTTTATGATCTTGGCATCGAAAAGCCGCTTCCTCTCGTTCCTCGAAACCGCCGCCGGCCGATTGACGAGCGCGTGCTTGCGGACGGAACGGTGGAGCGCAAGCTCGACCAGAAACAGGCCCGCGCGCAAGTGCAGAACCTTCTCGACGACGGCGTGAATTCGATCGCCGTCTGCCTTCTGCATAGCTTCCGTAACCCGGAGCACGAGCGGCAGATCGAGCAGATCATTCGCGAACTCGCGAAAGACGTTCATGTGTCGCTCTCGAGCGACGTCGCGCCGGAGATTCGTGAATACGAGCGCGGGTCCACGACCGCGATCAATGCCTTCGTCGCGCCCGAAGTGGGTCCCTATCTTCGCGCCTTCAGCAGCAGGCTCGCGGGCCTCGGCATCGATGCGCCGCTCCTCATCATGCAGTCGAATGGCGGCACCGCAGCCCCCGAGGCGGCGGAGCGCTATCCGGTGAAGCTACTGGAGTCGGGGCCAGCCGCTGGCGCAATCGGCGCGGCAAACATCGCACGGCTTTCGAAGGAAGATCGCGTGTTTTTCTTCGACATGGGCGGGACCACGGCAAAGGCCGTCATTATTGATAACGGCCAACCGCTGATCGCAAAGAAGCTGGAAGTCGGCCACGTTTACCGGTTCAAGCATGGCAGCGGTCTGCCGGTGCAGGCGCCGACCGTCGATCTGATCGAGATTGGGGCAGGCGGCGGCTCGATCGCGCATGTGGATTTGCTCGGCCTGCTGAAAGTCGGGCCGGAAAGCGCTGAATCCGAACCCGGGCCTGCATGCTATGGGCTCGGCGGCACCAAGCCGACCGTGACCGATGCCGATCTCGTGCTTGGCTATATCGGCGCGGATACTTTCCTCGGCGGCCGCATGAAGCTCGATATCGAGAAGTCGCGCGCCGCGATCACGGAACACGTAGCGCGGCCGCTCGATATGACGGTCGAAGAGGCTGCGAGCGGCATCCACCGTGTCGTCAACGAGAACATGGCAGCCGCGGCGCGCGTGCATCTGCTCGAGCACGGCAAGACGCCATCTGCCTATACGATGGTGGCCTTCGGCGGTGCGGGGCCAGTGCATGCTTATGGTGTCGCGCGCATTCTTGGCTGCCGCCGCATCATCGTGCCGATGCATGCTTCGGTCGGCTCCGCATTCGGACTGCTCTGCGCGCCGATCTCTTTCGATACGGCGCGGAGTTTTCCGGTACCGCTGCGGGAGGCCGACTGGAGTGCTGCGGATCAGGTTCTTGCCGAACTGAGCGCTGAGGGAATCCGGCTTGTGAACTGGGCCGGGGTCGCTGCGAAAGACATCGTAATCGAGATTTCCGCCGACATGCGCTATCGCGGCCAGGGCCACGAGATCACGGTACCGGTCACGCGCGAACAGATCGCGTCGCGGTCCGTCGATACGATGGAGCGCGCCTTTGCTGAAGAGTATCGCCGGCTCAACGCGGTCACCGGCCCCAGCGCGGCGGTCGAACTCGTCACCTGGCGCGTTCGCGTTCGTGGTCCGGTGCCGACGATCGCCGGTTCGCATACTGCGGGCGGCAAACCTTATGCGCCTCGCACGCGAAAGGTTTGGTTCGAGGCCAGCGGCTTTGCCGATGCTTCCATCGCTTCCGCTCATGAATTGAAGGCGGGCGAGGTTATTTCCGGCCCCGCCATCGTCGAACTTGGCGGCGCGAGCCTCACAGTGGGCCCGGATGCCCAAGTCATGCTGAGCACCGACGGCCTGATGGTGATCGAAATGGAGGGAGCGGCATGAGCCGGACATTCTCGCCATACGAACTGGAAATCCTCTGGAATCGGCTGCTCGCCATTGCCGAGGAGCAGGCGCAAGTGCTGATGCGCACTGCCTTTTCCACCATCGTGCGCGAGGCGGGCGATCTTTCGGCGGCAATCTTCGATCGCCGCGGCCGCATGATCGCGCAGGCGCGAACCGGCACGCCGGGTCACATCAACACCATGGCGCTCGGCATGCGCCATTTTCTCGAAGCCTTTCCCCTGGAGACGCTGGAGCCGGGAGACGCGCTGCTTTCCAACGATCCTTATCGGCTCGCGGGTCAGCTCAATGACATGTCGCTGGTGACGCCCGTGTTCCGCGGAGATCGCGTCGTCGCGCTGTTCGCGAGCTGTTGCCACATGGTCGATGTCGGCGGCATCGGCCTGACCGCCGATGGCCGCGAAGTGTTCGAAGAGGGACTGCACGTTCCTTTCTGCAAATTCCGGATCGCCGGTGAGGAGAACCGCGACGTCTATCGCTTTATCGCCGCGAACGTCCGCACCCCGCGTGAGGTGCTCGGCGACCTGGAGGCGCAGGTCGCGGCGGGCGAGGTAGGGGCGTTACGGCTTGTCGGGCTGCTGGAAGAGTTCGCTCTGCCGGATGTCGAGGCTCTCTCGGACGAGATCATCACGCGCTCCGAACTTTCGATGCGCAAAGCCGTAGCGGCGTTTCCGGACGGGCATTTCCGTCATGTCGCGATCAACGACGGCATGGACAAGCCGCTGCGTCTTTCGGTCGATATTTTCCGCGAGAAAGACGAGCTCGTTATCGATTTCGACGGCACCGATCCGGCAATCGACCGCGGCATCAACGTGCCGCTCGCCTATACGACCGCCTATGCGACCTACGCCGTGAAGTGCGTCATCGCGCCGGAAGTTCCGAACAATCACGGCAGCTTCGTCCCCATCAGGGTGCAGGCGCCGGAAGGATCGCTGCTCAACCCAAGACCGCCGGCGCCGACCGCCGCGCGTCATATCCTCGGCCACTATCTGCCGAGCGTCATTTACCCGGCGCTCGCCGAAGCCCTTCCGGATCGCGTTCCCGCCGACAGCGCCGCGGGACTATGGGTCACGCAGGTCAGCGGCAAGCGGACCACGGGAGACACGTTTTCCTTTGCCTTCTTCTCGGTGGGAGGCATGGGTGCGCGGCACAACAAGGACGGGCTCTCGACGACTTCTTTTCCGAGCGGCATTCAGAACGTGTCGACGGAGATTATCGAATCCGTTTCGCCGGTTCTCTTTCACAAGCGAGAGTTGCGCCCCGACTCGGGCGGGCCCGGGCGCTATCGCGGCGGACTGGGCCAGACCATCGAATTCGAAGTGCGTGCCGCGGGCCCGGTGACGCTTTCCGCAATGTATGACCGGCTCAATGACGCGCCGCGCGGTACGGAGAACGGCAGCAACGGCGCCGGCGGGGTCGTGACGGGTCAGAATGGCCGCGTGCTCGCGCCGAAAGGGCGGAGCCTTCTTCAGCCGGGCGAGCGGGTGCATCTCGATCTGCCGGGCGGCGGCGGCTACGGGTCGCCCGAAGCGCGCGATTCGCACGCGCTTTCACGCGACGTCGAACTCGGTTTTGTCAGTGCCGAAGCTGCGGCCAGGCACTACGGCGTGAACTCTCGCACCAATAACGAACGGAAGACTTCCGCAGCCGAGAGCGGCATCGGCAAAGCAGGAAGCTAGCAAGACTCCGGCTGCGCTGTGCAGCCGGATGGATTAACAGGGGAGATTGTTGTGATGAGCGTTTCGAAATTAGCAGTGGCGGCCATAGCCGCCTTGTCCTTGAGCACGGCCGGCGCGCATGCGCAGACCACGACACTAAAGCTGGGGTTTGCTACCGCCGCGACCTCGCCCTACGGCTATGCCGCGAAAATTTTCGCGGACGAGGTGAAAGAGAAGAGTAGCGGCCGCATCACGATCGAGGTGTTTCCCGCGAGCCAGCTCGGCGGCGAGCGCGAGATGCTCGAAAGCCTCCAGATCGGCACGCTGGATCTGAACTTTACTTCACCCGCGCCGCTCGGAAATTTCGTCAAGGAAGCGGCGATCTTCGAAATGCCGTTCCTGATCCGCGGCTTCGATCATGCGAACGCAGTGCTCGATGGCCCGGTGGGTGCCGCGCTGAGCAAGAAAATCAACGAGCGCAATCTGGTCAGCTTGGGCTTTGGCTATCTCGGCCCGGTCCATCTCGTCACCAACAAGCGCGGCATTTCCAAGCCCGACGATCTCAAGGGCATGAAAATCCGTACCCAGGAAAACGAAATCCATCTGATCACGTTCCGCACGCTCGGCGCGCTGCCGACCCCGATGGCGTTCCCCGAGCTGTTCGGCGCACTCCAGCAGGGCGTGGTCGACGGCATGGATAACCCCTCGACGACGGTGCAGTCCGGCCGTTTCTTCCAGGCGGCAAAGTATCTGTCGCTGACCGGTCATCGCTTCATCGTCACCCCGATTCTCGCTTCTCCCACCGTCTGGGGAAAATTGAACGAAGCGGATCGCAAGATCGTGACCGATGCGGCACGGGTTGCCGGCAATGCGCTGCGCAAGCGGGTGCGGGAGCTCGAAGACGAAACGGTGAAAGCGCTCGGGGCCGCGGGCATGGAAATCGTAAAGGTTTCCGATACGGATGCTTTCGTGAAGGCGTTACAGCCTGCGAATGCCGAGTTCGAAAAGCGCTTCGGCAAGGAAATCATCCAGTCGATCCGCGACACGAAGTAAGAACAAATGCTTCGCTTCCTGCGAAAGCTGGACGAACGTATCGCTGGAGTCCTCGAAGGTCTGGTCGTGGCGCTGCTGGCGTCCGCGGCCGCCTTCGGGGCCTACCAGATCCTGACGCGCTTCGTTCTGCATCAGCCGGCACCCTGGACCGAGGCGCTGACGCGCACCTTGCTCGTGTGGATGGTTTGTCTCGGCTCGGCGTTGGCGGTTCGGACCGGCGCGTTGGTCGGCTTCGATGTGCTCAAGAACATTTCCGGCGGCCGGTTCGGAAAGACATTCCAGCTCGTCGGCCTCGGCTTCACCTTTTTCTTTTTCTCGCTGCTTGCCTTCTATGGCTATCAGATTACCGAACGCGTCCGCTTTCAGAATCTCGCGGGGCTGGAAGTGTCGATAGCCTGGGCTTACGGGGCGCTTCCCGTCGGCGGCGTAGTGGCCGCGCTGCTTGCCTTGCTCAGCTTCGTCCGGGTGCTGAACGAGCAACCTGTTGTCGAAACCGAGCGGACGCTGGACTAGAGATTGGCGATGTCAGCTTCAGTATTGATCGGAACCATGGTCGCCTTGCTGGTCATCTCAGTCCCGGTCGCGGTTGCGCTTGGGTTGACCGGCGCAGCTTTCGTGTTCAGCGACCCGCGCATGTCGTTGCTGGTCGTGCCGCAGCAGATTTTTATCGGCTTGGACAAGTATCCGCTCGCGGCAATTCCATTTTTCATTCTGGCCGGCAATCTCATGGAAACCGGCGGCATTTCAAGGCGGCTCGTCGATCTCGCGAAGTCGATCGTAGGGGGATTCACCGGTGGGCTCGCGCTTACCTGCGTGCTGACATCCATGATCTTCGCGGCGGTCTCCGGCTCGAGCATCGCGACCGTGTTCGCAATCGGAGCAATCCTCATCCCGGCGATGGTGCGCCATGGCTATCCTGCACCGTTCGCCGCGGCGCTGATGGCCACGACTGCCGAGCTGGGCGTGATTATTCCGCCTTCGATTCCCATGATTTTGCTTGGCGTCTCGGCAGAGCTCTCGATTGGAGAATTGTTTATCGCGGGTGTCGGCCCCGGCATTCTCATCGGCTGCGCACTTCTCGTTGTGACATGGTTTTTCTGCAAGTGGCGCGGTTACGGCTTGAATGACGGCCACGACCGGCTTCCGGTTGCGACGGCTGCGAAAAGAGCGGCAATGGCGCTGGGGCTGCCTTTCATTATCCTAGGCGGAATATACAGCGGCACCTTTACACCGACCGAAGCGTCCGCCGCGGCCGTCGTCTATGCGCTTATCGTCGGCGCTTTCGTTTACCGCGAGCTGGGGCCACGCGAAATCTATGCAGCTTTGCGCAGATCCGCGATTTCCGCCGCCGCCATCATGATCCTTGTCGCGACGGCGGCGTTTCTGAGCTACCTGATCAATCGCGCGGGCCTTCCGGCGCAACTGGGAGCCTGGCTGAACAATTCGTTCGACAGTCCGGCGACGTATCTGCTTAGCGTCAACATTGCGCTGTTTATCGTTGGAATGTTCATCGAAACCGGCGCCGCGATTCTCGTGCTCGGTCCGCTGCTGACGCCGGTGGCGGTCAACTTCGGCATCGATCCGATCCATTTCGGCATCGTAATCATCGTCAATCTCGCGCTTGGCATGGTCACGCCGCCGTTCGGCGTAAACCTCTTCGCCGCGTGCCAGGTGGCGAATGTCTCGGTTTTGCAGATCGTGCGCTATCTGCTGCCGTTCGTGCTGACCGTGCTCGTCTGTCTGATGATCATTACGTACGTGCCCGCGATCTCGCTCGTGCTGCGCGATCTGGTTTACCGGTAACGTGGAGCCAAGTTGATGAAGATCGTATCGGTATCGGCGAGCGCGCATTCCTTTGTCTTCGAGAAGGCGGCACTCAGTTTCGGCGTTGGCCAGAACGTCAAGCGGGACATGGTGCTGGTCAAGGTGGTGGCCGAGGACGGAACGACCGGTTACGGCGAGGCGCACCATGCCATGGCGCCGACCGCCATCGCGGAGATCATCAATCACAGTCTCGCGCCGATTGTTGCGGGCATGGACTGCCTCGACCGCGAAGGCGTTTACGACCGCATCTACCGCTCCCAGATCCAGACCCACGGAACGGGAACCGCGGCGGTCATCTCGGCAAGTGGCGTGGATATCGCGCTGTTCGACCTCGCCGGGAAGATTCTGAAACAGCCGGTTTGTGCATTGCTCGGTGGCGCGCACAAAGCCTCGGACGCCTACGCGGGAGGACTTTCGCTCGGCTTTCAGCCGCTGGAATCGCTCGAGCGAGAAGTGCAGGGGATACTCGATCGCGGATACAAGTCGATCAAGCTTCGGGTGGGGCAGGATGCGCGCATCGATGCGGAGCGAGTGGGCCACATCCGCAAGACGTTTGGTGACGAGCTGAAGATAGCTGTCGATGCTGCGACCCGGTATTCCATTCTGGATACCGAAGCCGTCGCGCGTTACTGCGAGAGATATAATGTCTGGTGGCTCGAAGAGCCGTTCACGCCGGACAATATCGATGGCTACAAGGCACTCCGTCGCTATACCGCAACATCGCTTGCGGCAGGAGAAAATCATTTCACGAAGCAGGCCTTCCGCGAACTTTTGCGTGAGCGTGCGATCGATATCGTGCAGGCGGACTGCACCAAAGCCGGCGGCATCACGGAAGTGAAGAAGATCGCCGACATGGCTGCCGCCTATCATGTGATGGTCGCGCCACATACGAGCCAAAGTGTACTGAGTGCTGCGGCCAATCTGCATCTGCTGGCCGCAATTCCGAATGGGCTCGTTCACGAAGCGGATCTCGCACCGGTCAATCCCTTTCGCGACCGGCTCGCGAAGAATTCCATCGAAATCGACAAAGGAAAGATGAATCTGCCACGCGGATTCGGATTGGGCCTCGATATCGATGAGAGTGTTCTGCGCGAGCTGCCTGCCGTGCCGGGGCCGTGCTATTTACCGCCCCGCTAGGTCCGCGACGCTTCTCCCATACCGGTGCTGTTCCCAGACCCGGCAGGTCAGGTCGATGTTTGCGCCCGAATTTCCTCCGCAGCGCGCTTCAGGCGAACGAGGTAGCGCTTCTTCGCCTGTTCTTCGCTCACGGTTCCTGCGATCAGGCTGATGCTGATCGCGGCAACGACCGACCGTCGCTGATCTCTTACCGGGACCGAGATGCCGCAAATGGTCGGATCGAGCTCGCCGTCGATCCAGGCATAGCCTTGCTCGGCCACGCGATCGAGTTCCTTGTTCAGCGTTTTGCGATCGGTGATCGAACGCGGGGTGGCTTTGCTGAATTCAATTTCTGAAATGTTTCCATCGCGCTCCGGCGTCGGAAGGCCTGCAAGCAGTACGCGCCCCAGCGAAACGAGGTGGGCGGGCAGGCGGCTGCCCACCGCGAGGTTCGCAGCGAGGATGCGGCGCGCGGGGAGACGAAGCACGTAAACGATTTCCGTTCCGTCGAGCACGGCAAGCGCGCAGGATTCGCCGATCTCGTTTCGCAATTCCTCGAGCGTCCGTTGCGCGGGCCCCCAGAACGGCAGCGCGGTGAGATAAGAGAGTCCCAAGCCCAGCGCTCTCGGGCGGAGCCGGAAATACCGTCCGTCCGCTTCGCAATAGTTCAGCGCCACAAGCGTCGAGAGGACGCGCCTTGCCGTCGCGCGATTGAGGTCCGAGGCCACGGCGATCTCGGAAAGCATGTGGCGTCCCGGCGGACGACCGAGTGCCTCGATCACCGAGAAGCCGCGCGCAATCGCGCGCACGAAGCCGTCACTGTCCTTGGGCATTCAAACACCTTTGCAGAATCGATCTCGCCTTAGCTTGCCAAGGCGGCAGCCGGACGCTAGCGTTTCATTAGGCGATCATTTTGTTCGCTAGACGAACATAGGAGAAGGCGCGTGCCGACACAAGCTTTCGAGACGGACTTCTGGAAAGACGCCCACCAGCGGAAAATCTGGGACGACATCGTGCCGGGCGAGCCTCGAAAGACGATTCCTTACGAACTGACGCTGGAAGCGATTCAGAAGTATTGCCGCGCGGTCGGCGAAAACCATCCGCTCTATTTCGACGAAGCTTATGCCCGCACGACCCTGTATGGCGGGCTGATTGCGCCGCCGTCGATTCATATTCTTCTGATGTTCAGTTGCACGCCGGCCGATGACTGGATGCGCAGTCCGGGCACGGTGAATGCCGGCCAATCGTGGAGCTACAACATACCTGCACGCCCGGGCGACGTTATTACCTTGCAGGCGCGCGCGCTCGACAAGTTCATCAAGAAGGAGCGTCTGTTCGTCGTTCACGACAACGTTTTTCTCAATCAACGCGGCGAAGTGATCTGTTCCGGCCGCGGCCAGACCATCCGGGCGATGTGAGGTTGCCATGTCCGTGACATTCGAAAATCTGAATCCCGGCTATCAAATCGACGGTCCCGCCTTCGAGGTCTCGCGCGAATCGATTCGCGAATTTTGCGAAGCGTCGCTGGATTTCAATCCGCTGCATCTCGACGACAACTACATGCAGGGAAGTTTCGGCAAGACGAATTTCGGCGGCATCATCATGCACGGCATGAACAACTTCGGGCTCATCACCCGCATGTTGACCGACTGGGCCTATCCGTCCGGCGCCATCCATCGCCGGCTGGAAACCCGCTGGCTCAAGCCGGTCAAGCCCGGCGATACCATCCGGCCGCACGGCACGCTGAAATCGAAAATGACGACGAAGAAGGCGCACTGGGCGATCATCGACGTCCAGGTTCGCAACCAGCGTGACGAACTGATCGCCACCGGCGAAGCGATGATCGAATTTCCGCTGGGCGCGTCCGAAAAATGATCCTCGGCCGCAGCCTCGCTCGCAACGCAAGCCTGTATCGGGATCGCGCGGCCATGATTGGCCCCGCCGGAGAGGCGATATCCCACTTTGACTTTGCGGAGCGGGTTTGGCGGCTGGCGGACGGTCTGGCGCGTCGCGGAATTGGAAAGAACAGCCGTGTCGCAATTCTGGCGCGCAATTCGCCGGATTATCTCACCGCCCACTTCGCGCTGGCGTCGCTCGGCGCGTGGACGGTCGCGATCAACTACGCGCTGAAGCTTCCTGATATCGATTTCCGCCTGGGCCACGCGGAAGTCGAAGCCATCTTCGTTTCTTCGGAATTCCTGCCGCTTGTCTCGGCTTTCAGTGCGGGCGTAACCAAACACATTGCTTCTCGGGTTTTCGTGCTCGACGGTTCCCCGAAAGGGCTTGTTTCCTTCGATGAGCTTGTTGCGTCCGGCAAAGCCGCGCCGCCCGATGTGCTGATTTCACCGGAAGACACGCTCTATGTGGGATACACCTCCGGCACGACCGGAGCCCCGAAGGGAGCGCTGGTCTCGCATCGAGCGATTGTGGTGGGCTTTCTCTACAAGGCCCTGGCTTTTGGCCTGACCGAGCGTGACGTAACGATCAATCCCGGGCCGTACTGGCACTCCGCGCCGCGAGACTTCGCCGCCCTTGCCATCTATCTCGGCGGAACGGCAGTGGTTCCGGAGCGGTTCGATGCGGGGGAATATCTCGCCGACGTGGAGCGCTATCGCGTTACGAATTCCTTCGTCGTGCCGACGATGCTGCAACGCCTGGTCGATTCCGACGCGCTCAAGCACCGCGACGTTTCCAGTCTTCGTGCGCTGATCAGCGGCGGCGCACCGCTTCCAAGCGCGGTGAAGGAGAAGGTTCTGACGACCTTCGGCCCGGTCCTGACCGAATTTTATGGCGCGACCGAGACACGCATCGTGACCGTTATTTCTGCGGCTGAGCTTGCCTCCCGCGAAAGATCGGTCGGCCGGCCACAGCATGACGTCGAGCTTCGCGTTCTGGACGAGTCGGGCGCGGAAGTGCCGGAGGGCGAAGTCGGCGAAGTCTATCTGCGCGGCCCGGGTCTTTTCTCCGGCTACTGGCGCGATCCCGAGCGTACCGCGGCGGCGCACCGGGGCGAGTGGTTCAGCCTCGGCGACATGGGGCGTCTCGATGCCGAAGGCTATCTGTACCTCGTCGATCGCAAGCAGGACATGATCATTAGCGGCGGGGAGAACATCTATCCGAACGATGTCGAGGAGTGTCTTCAGCTTCATGAGGCGGTCTCGGAAGCTGCGGTGATAGGCGCACCCGACGATCTGTGGGGCGAGGTGGTCGTCGCATATGTCGTGCTTTCGCCAAGCGCGAAGGCCAGCGGCGATGAGCTGATCGCCTTCTGCGGCGAACATCTGCCCAACTACATGAAGCCGCGCCGGATCGAATTCTGCCGGGAATTGCCGCGCAACCCGACCGGAAAAATCCTGCGGCGCGCACTTCGAGAGCAGCACAAAAGCAAAAATATCGCTGCTGAATAGCAACGTAACAAGGGAGGAAGAAGGAAATGAAAAAACTAGCATTCTTGTTTGCGGCGGTGCTCGCCGCGTGCGGGCTTTCAGGTGCCGCCCACGCGCAGGATAAGTATCCCGTCGATACGATAAAGATCGTCGTGCCGTTTCCGGCCGGCGGCACAACCGACATTCTGGCCCGCCACGTTGCGCAGGGATTGAAAGCCCGTCTCGGCGTAAACGTAATCGTCGACAATGTCGGCGGCGCAAGCGGCATGATCGGCTCGAGGCAGGTCGCGATCGCAAATCCTGATGGCGGAACGATGCTGCTCACGGCGACGCATCACGTCATCAATCTCAGTCTGAACAAGACGATGATGTATGACACGAAGCGTGATTTCGATCCGTTGGCGCTGATTGCGACGGTTCCGAATGCGCTCGTGGTCCATCCCAGCGTGCCGGCAAAGACGGTCGCCGAACTGATCGCGATGGCGAAGAAGGAGCCGGGGAAGCTGTCGTTCGGCTCGACCGGCATCGGCGGCGCGAACCATCTCTCCGGCGAGCTGTTCAAGATCCTCGCGGAAGTGGACATCATGCATGTGCCCTATAAGGGCGCTGCCCCGGCAATGACCGATCTTCTGGGCGGCCATATTCCGATGATGTTCGATTCCCTGCCGACGGTGCTTCCGGCGGCGAAGGAGGAAAGGCTGCGTGTGCTGGCGGTTACCAGCCGGCAGCGTTCGCCGTCTCTCCCCGATGTGCCGACGCTCGACGAGGCCGGCGTGAAAGGCTTTGAATCGATCGCGTGGTTCGGTCTTTACCTGCCTGCGAACGTGCCGGCTCCGACCCGGGCGCGGCTCGAAGCGGCGATGAAAGAGGTTCTTGCAGATGCCGACGCGCGGCAGAAATTCAATGCACTCGGTGTCGAACCCGGAAATCTCTACAGCGCCGGATTCAAGGATTTCGTGAACTCGGAAATCGACAAGTGGGGCGGCGTCGTAAAGAAGGCCGGCATCTCGCCTCGCTGAATAGATCGAATTTCTGACGGCAAATATGGCCGGGGCGGCAACTGCTGCTCCGGTCATTCCATGTTCCTGACGGGTAACGGCGGCAGCTTACCGCTAAGGCTGGCCCGCCGATTGCATAGTTCCACGCCAATTGGCGAATTCCTGGGCGTGGCCGGTGCATAGCGACAGCAATCTCAAAATCGTCATCGTGGACGACAGTCCCGTGCGCGCCGCCATTCTGGAGGAAGGGCTTCGCGAAGCGGGGCATCGTCACGTCCTCCGCATTCAGACGACCGAGAACCTTCTGGAGCGGATTTACGCGATCGACCCCGACGTTGTCCTGATCGACCTCGAAAATCCGAGCCGCGACGTGCTGGAGCAGATGTTCCGGGTAAGCCGGGCCGTGAAGCGGCCGATTGCAATGTTTGTCGACCAAAGCGACAGCGCCTCCATTGCGGCGGCGGTGGACGCCGGCGTCTCAAGCTACATCGTGGATGGGCTCAAGAAGGACCGCATCAAGCACATCCTCGACATTTCGATTTCCCGCTTCAACGCCTTCTCGCGCATCAGCACCGAGCTTGAGCAGACCAAATCTGCGCTCGAAGAGCGCAAGGTCATCGACCGCGCCAAGGGGATTCTGATGGCCCGCAAGGGCCTCTCGGAGGAGCAGGCATACGCGCTCCTGCGCACGAGCGCGCAGAACGAGAAAAAGAAAATTGCAGCAATTGCCCAGTCGGTCATCACCGCAGCGGAGTTATTGAAATGAGCGCAAGCACGAAACTCCGCATCGGCTTTATTCCGCTCGTTGATGCCGCAGCTCTTATCGTGGCGGTGGACAGGGGGTTCGCGCAGGAGGAGGGGCTGGAGGTTGAACTGGTCCGCGAGGTCTCGTGGTCGAATGTGCGCGACAAGCTCAATATCGGGATGTTCGATGCGGCGCATTTGCTCGCGCCGGTCGCAATTGCTTCGAGCCTTGGTATCGGCCATGTCCGTGTCCCGATTATCGCACCCTTCAATCTTGGCCTGAATGGCAACGCCATCACGGTGACGAATGCCTTGCAGAAAGCCTTGCAGGACAAGGCGGAAGGCGACCTTTCGGACCCGAAGGTCTCGGCCATGGCGCTGGCCGCAATCGTTGCGGAGCGCAAGGCAAAGGGCCTGACACCGCTCAAGTTCGGGATGACCTTTCCGTTTTCGACGCACAATTATCAGTTGCGATTCTGGATGGCCTCGGCGGGCGTCGATCCCGATGAGGACGTGCAAATGGTCGTGCTGCCGCCGCCGTTCATGGTCGAAAGCATCATGAATGGCCATGTCGACGGATTCTGTGTCGGCGCGCCATGGAACTCGGTCGCGGTCGATCTCGGGATCGCCCATATCCTCCATTTCGTATCGGAGATTTTGCAGCGAGCCGCCGAGAAAGTGTTGGCGACACGCCTGAGCTGGGCGAACGAAAACCCCGCCGCGCTTCACGCGCTTATACGGGCCCACGCCAGGGCCGCGGCATTTATCGAAGACGAGAAGAATCGCGACGACGTTTGCGAAATTCTTTCGGCACCCGGTCGCCTCAATATTGCGCCCGATATTACACGCCGGACGCTCGACGGGCGCCTGAAGGTATCGCCGGACGGGAAATACCGGGAGAGCGACCGTTATCTGATGGTCGGCAGGCGCGGTGCCGCGCGTCCCGACCGCACACAGGCGTCCTGGCTTTACGCGCAGATGGTGCGCTGGGGGCAGGCGCCTCTTTCAAAGGAGCTTCTGCTCGCCGCGCGCGAGACATTCCGCTCTGACATCTACGATCAAGTGCTGGGTCGGGGAGACGTTCGTCCCGAAGGTGAGCCGGAAGACGGGATTGGCGCGTTCGACGGACCCGCATTTGACGCGCTCGATCTCGAAAAGCACCTGACGCCCTGGAAAATCCGCAGGCGTTAGTCATGTGTGCGCTGCACAATAATCGCGCAACTGACTCTGTATGAAGCAGAAAACACCGCTACCGCGCTGTTTCACGAGGCGCATTTATCGGCAGTAACCCACTGATTCTGGCGCACATATCGTCTTGCTGGGCGCGTTGGCACGGCGCTTGAATTAGAGAAGTTAGAATCGTGCCGCCGATGAAGACGGCACATCAGTCCGACAGGGCCGAAGCAGCGACGCCGCTGAACTACCCGCGAAGCACGCGCGGGAAAGTTCGCGGCGTTTTTGTTTGGTCCGGCGCAACGAATAACAGAGGGGAATGAGATGAAGCAGACAGGAAAGCGCCTCGCGCGGCGCGAGTTTCTGAAAAAAGGCGCAAGCACCGCTGCGCTGATCGCGGCAGCCAAGCTCGCGCTGCCCGCGGGCGCCGCCTTCGCGCAATCCGGCCCCGAAGTGAAGGGCACCAAGCTCGGCTATATCGCGCTGACCGATGCATCGCCGCTCATCATCGCGCAGGAAAAGGGCTTTTACAAAAAGCACGGCCTGCCGGAGATGGAAATTCTGAAGCAGGCGTCTTGGGGCGCAACGCGCGACAACATGGCGCTCGGAACCAAGGCGAATGGCATCGACGGCGGCCACATCCTGCGCCCGAAGGTGCATCTCTATGCGACCGGCGCGGTGATGCAGAACAAGCAGCCGCTGCCGATGTACACGATGCTGAACCTCAACGAAGACGGGCAGGCGATTTCGGTTGCCGCCGAATACAAGGACACCAACGTCAAGCTCGATGCAGGCGCGCTGAAAGCGGCCTTTGCGAAAAAGAAGGCCGAAGGCAAGGAAGTGAAGGTCGCGATGACCTTCCCCGGCGGCACGCATGATCTCTGGATCCGCTACTGGCTCGCCGCAGGCGGGATCGATCCTGACAAGGATGTCTCCACTATCGTCGTGCCGCCGCCGCAGATGGTCGCGAACATGAAGGTCGGAAATATGGATGCCTTCTGCGTCGGCGAGCCGTGGAACGAACAACTCGTCAATCAGGACATCGGCTTCTCCGCGCTGACCACCGGAGAGCTCTGGTTCAAGCACCCGGAAAAAATTCTCGGCATGCGCGCCGACTTCGTCGATGCCAATCCGAAGGCGACGCAGGCAATCCTCATGGCTGTAATGGAAGCGCAGCAGTGGTGCGAGAAGATGGAAAACAAGCAAGAGATGGCGGAGATCGTCGGCAAGCGGCAATGGTTCAACGTGCCGGTGCCCGACATTATCGGCCGCATTAAAGGCGACATCAATTACGGCAACGGCCGCAAGGTCGCCGGCAGCGATCTGAAAATGAAGTTCTGGGGTGAGGGCGGCGCGGTTTCCTATCCGTGGAAGAGTCTCGATAGCTGGTTCGTCACCGAGAACGTGCGCTGGGGCAAGTTCGAAGCAGGCTTCGACATCAACGGCCTCGTCGACAAGACCAACCGCTCGGACCTCTGGATTCAGGCGGCGAAGGCGCTCGGGGTTAGCGGAATACCGACCGGCGACTCGCGGGGCGTCGAAAAATTCTTCGACGGTAAGGTTTTCGATCCCGCCAACCCCCAGGCCTATCTCAAGAGCCTGTCCATCAAGCGCGTGGAAGTCTGAACAGAACAAGCTTACGGGCTGCGGAACGCCGCAGCCCAGGCTTTTGGGAGATTTTCCAGATGAATATGCCGATCCGGAATACAGAGAACGTGGTGGCGTTGCCGCAAGCCACCGCGTCAGTCCTGCCGATGCCGGCGGTTCCGGCAAAGTCGCTTGCCGCACGCACATTGCCGATAATGGGTGAAATCGCGGCCCGCGTCGTGCCGCCGCTGATCGTGCTCGCCATGATCCTCGTGGTCTGGCAATTCATGGCGAACAGCCCGAAGGCGTCGCTGCCGTCGCCCTTGAAGATCTGGCAGGATTCGAAGGACCTGATCGTCGATCCGTTCTTCGTGGCCGGGCCGCAGGATATCGGCCTGGGGCTGCGAATTCTTACGTCGCTCGAGCGTGTGGCATACGGCTTCGGCCTTGCAGCGGTCGTCGGCGTTCTGCTCGGCGCGATCGTAGGGCAATCGACCTGGGCGATGCGCGGACTCGATCCGATCTTTCAGGTGCTCCGCACCGTGCCGCCGCTCGCATGGCTGCCGCTTTCGCTCGCGGCATTCCGGGACGCCAACCCTTCGGCGATCTTCGTGATCTTCATCACCGCGATCTGGCCGGTGATCATCAACACGGCCGTCGGCATTCGCAACATTCCGCAGGACTATCGCAACGTCGCGCTCGTCTTGCAGCTCAATCCGCTCGAATATTTCTACAAGATCATGGTGCCGTCGGCGGCGCCTTACATCTTTACCGGATTACGAATCGGTGTCGGCCTTTCCTGGCTTGCCATTGTCGCGGCGGAAATGCTCACCGGCGGCGTCGGCATCGGCTTCTTCATCTGGGACGCTTGGAATTCGTCGCGGCTCTCCGACATCGTGGTTGCGCTGATCTACATCGGAGTCGTCGGTTTCATGCTCGATCGTCTGGTCGCCGGCGTCTCCACCATCGTCACCCGCGGCACCGCGAAGACATAAGGAGCAGGCGATGTATCTCAAGATCGATCACGTCGACAAAACCTTCCAGCGCGGCTCGCAATCGACCGAGGTGCTTCGCGGCATCACGCTCGATGTAGCGAAGGGGGAGTATGTCTCGATTATTGGGCATTCTGGGTGCGGAAAGTCGACCTTGCTCAACATCGTCGCCGGGCTGACCGGCGCGACCAAGGGCGGCGTCATTCTCGAAGGCCGTCAGGTCGATACGCCGGGTCCGGATCGCGCTGTCGTCTTTCAGAACCACTCGCTGCTGCCCTGGCTCACGGTTTACGACAACGTGCGGCTTGCGGTGGACAAGGTCTTCTCGAAGACCAAGTCGCGCGCGGAGCGGGATGCCTGGACGCTGCACAATCTTGATCTCGTGCAGATGGTGCATGCGAAGGACAAGCGGCCGTCGGAAATTTCGGGCGGCATGAAGCAGCGTGTCGGCATCGCCCGCGCGCTCGCAATGGAGCCCAAGGTCCTTCTGCTCGACGAGCCCTTTGGCGCGCTCGATGCGCTGACCCGCGCCAATTTGCAGGAGACGGTTATGGCCCTGCATCAAAAGCTCGGCAACACCGTCCTGATGATTACCCATGACGTCGATGAAGCGGTGCTGCTCTCGGATCGTATCGTGATGATGACGAATGGGCCGGCGGCACGGATCGGCGAAGTTCTCGAGGTGCCGCTCGCACAACCGCGCAAGCGCCTCGAGCTCGTATCGGATCCCGCTTACATCAAATGCCGGGCGGCGGTGCTGAAGTTCCTCTACGAGCGCCATCGCTACGTCGAGGCAGCCTGAAGCTTTCGCTCACAAAAAGGAGGCCAGCATGAAGCCAGCACAAGTCGAACTCGTTCAGAACACTTTCGCCGATGTGGCGCCGATTTCCGAGCAGGCGGCAGCGCTTTTCTACGCACGGCTTTTCGATATCGCCCCTGAAGTGAAACCGATGTTCAAGGGGGATATTACGGAGCAGGGCAGGAAGCTGATGAGCACGCTTTCGGTTGTCGTGCGCGGCTTGAGCGATCTGCCGAGCATTCTCCCTGCCGCAAGCAATCTCGCGAAAAAGCATGTCACCTATGGCGTAAAGGCCTCGCATTACGAGCCGGTCGGCGCGGCGCTCCTGTGGACGCTCGAAAAAGGACTTGGCGACAAGTGGACGCCGGAGGCGGCTGCGGCATGGACCGAAGCCTATGCCACGCTCTCCGGTTTCATGATCGGCGAAGCCTACGGCAAAGCCGAAGCCGCGGAATAGGGGCGGACAATGCGCGAGCGTCTCGTCATCGTCGGCAGCGGAATGGCTTCGGGAAGGATGCTCGAGCATCTTCTCGCCGCTTCGCCGGATGCCTTTGACGTGACGCTCTTCGGCGCCGAACCACACGGGAATTACAACCGGATCATGCTCTCGCCGGTGCTGGCCGGAGAGCAGGCGTTCGAGGAAATCATTACGCATAGCGCGCAATGGTACGTTGAGCGCAAGATTGCCTGCCGCTTCGGCGAGACTGTGACGAAAGTCGATCGCTCAAGGAAAGTTATCGCATCCCGGAACGGCGAGACGCCCTACGACCGGCTCGTCATCGCGACCGGCTCGGCCCCTTTCATTCTTCCAGTCGCGGGAAGCGATCTTCCCGGCGTGGTGGCGTTTCGCGATCTCGGCGACGTGCAGGCCATGCTTGCCGCGGCCGAGCGGCCTGGCGCAAACGCCGTGGTTATCGGCGGCGGGCTTCTCGGGCTGGAAGCCGCCGCGGCACTCGCCAAGCAGGGAATGATGGTCACGCTGCTTCATTTGATGGGTCATCTGATGGAGTTGCAACTGGATCCGGCCGCTGGTGGATTCTTGCAAAGGGAGATCGAAAGGCGCGGCATCCATGTGCATTGCCGCGCGCAGACGAAGGCAATCCTCGGCAAGGATCGCGTGGATGCGGTACTTCTGGACGACGGCACGGTCTATCCCGCCGACCTTGTGGTGATGGCGGCGGGCATCCGGCCGGAAACGCGGATTGCGAGGGATGCAGCACTTCACGTCGAGCGCGGCATCGTCGTCGACGATCGCATGCGGACTTCCGATCCTTCCATTCTTGCTGTCGGCGAATGTGCCGAGCATGCGGATCGCTGCTACGGCTTCGTCGAGCCGCTTTACGAAATGGCCTCGGTCGCGGCGCGAACGCTGTTGAATGTCGAGGCACATTTTCGCCCGGCAAGAACGGCAACCAATCTCAAGGTTAGCGGCGTCCATGTCTTTTCGGCGGGGGACTTTGCAGACGCGGAAGACAATGAGCCGATTGTGCTCAGCGATCCGTCCGGCGGAATTTATAAGAAAATGGTTTTGCGGGACGGTAAACTCGTCGGCGCCGTGCTGTTCGGCGACACCGCTGATGGCTCCTGGTATCTCGATCTCATCCGGTCCGGCGAGTCTGTCGCGAAGATCCGCGACGATCTTGCCTTCGGCCGTTCGCTCGCCATGCGCGAGGCTGCGTAATGTCCGCCGATTTCAATCTCGAACAGAAGCGTTATCTCGAAGGCTTCGCATCGGGGCTGCAAACGGCGCGCGCTGCGCGAGGCGTTGGCGGAAACACGGCAGCAGGGCCGTCGGGGCCGGATGCCGCACATCATGCGGCGCAAGCGCGCTTTGAAGCGGAAGGCAGGAAGCTCGTCGCGGAAGAAAAGGGCAAGCGCGAAGAAAACGCCTTCGATGCCTATTCACGGCTGAAGGAGCAGGCCGAGAGCGGAAACTATCCAAAAGGGCAGGATATATTTCGCTGGAAGTACCATGGACTGTTCTATGTCGCGCCGGCGCAGGACTCTTTCATGTGCCGGTTGCGGATCGCGAACGGTATTCTGAAAGCCTGGCAGTTTGAGCGTCTTGCGGACATCGCGGAACATCACGGCGGCGGCTATTCGCATGTCACCACGCGCGCCAATTTGCAGATCCGGGAAATCCCCGCTGCCGACGGCCCGGCACTGATCGAGGAAATCGTCGATATCGGCCTCGCGACCAAGGGGTCCGGCGCCGACAACATCCGGAATGTCACCGGCACGCCGACTGCCGGCATCGATCCGCAGGAATTGCTCGATACGCGGCCCTATGCGCGGGAGTGGCATCACCGCATCCTGAATGACCGCGGGCTTTACGGGTTGCCGCGCAAATTCAATGTCGCCTTCGATGGTGCGGGCATTATCCCCGTGCTCGAAGACACGAACGACATCGGCTTTCAGGCCGTCGAAGTGCTGGACGGGTTCGGCGTGGAGCCGGGCGTGTGGTTTCGTCTCGCGCTTGGCGGCATTACCGGCCATAAGGATTTTGCCCGCGACACGGGTGTCGTCGTGAAGCCCGCCGATGCCGGCAAGGTTGCCGATGCGATCGTGCGCGTCTTCATCGACCATGGCGATCGCACCAACCGCCTGAAGGCGCGGCTCAAGTATGTGCTCGATGCCTGGGGCTTCGAGAAATATCTCGCGGCCGTCGAAGAAAAGCTCGGCGCGAAACTCGTGCGGGTTCCGGGAGAGGCCGTGAAGCCGCGCCTTCCGTTCGACCGTCTCGCCCATATCGGCGTGCATGAGCAGAAGCAGGAGGGGCTCTGCTGGATCGGCGTCGTGCTTCCGGTCGGCAAAGTCACTGCTGCGCAGATGCGCGGACTCACACGGATATCCACCGATCTCGGGGACGGCGATATTCGCCTGACGGTCTGGCAGAACCTTCTGATCTCCGGCGTTCCGGAAGAAAAGATTGCGCTCGCGGAAGCGGCAATCGAAAAGCTCGGACTTACGACAAAGGCCGCGTCGGTTCGTGCCGGGCTCGTTGCCTGCACCGGGAACCAAGGCTGCCGCTTCGCGGCATCTGACACGAAAGGCCATGCCGCGGCGATTGCGGATCACTGCGAAGCGCGGGTGCAGCTCGATGGCCCGGTGAATATTCATCTGACCGGCTGCCATCACTCCTGTGCGCAGCATTATATCGGCGACATCGGTTTGCTGGGTGCGCGCGTCGAGGCGGGCGCGGAAGGCGAAACCGTCGAAGGTTATCACATCTATGTCGGCGGCGGCTTCGGAGACGAGGCTGCAATCGGCCGCGAAATCTATCGCGACGTGAAGGCTGAAGATGCGCCACGTATCGTCGAGAAGATGCTCAAAGGCTATCTCTCCAGCCGGGAAGGAACAGGGGAAACCTTCCTCGCTTTCTCGCGGCGGCATGAGCTCGAGCGCTTGCGCGAAATATTCGCTGCGGAGGCGGCCGAATGACCGTAACCGCGCAACCGCTTCTCCCCACTATCGTGCCGGAAACTGCGCCGTTCTCCGAGGAACAGCGCGCGTGGCTCAACGGCTTCTTCGCCGGGCTCGTTTCGCTGGATCAGGTGACCGTACTATCGCCGGATCAGGCGAAAGGCCTGTTGCCGGATGCGCCGAAAGGGCCGCTCGACGACGGCGACGACGGTGAAGCGCCATGGCACGACCAGACCATGCCGCTCGCGGAGCGCATGAAGCTCGCAGAGGCACGGCCGCTGCGCCGGAAACTGATGGCCGCCATGGCCCAGCAGGATTGCGGCCAGTGCGGCTATAACTGCGAAGACTATTCGAATGCGCTGTTTCTGAAAGAAGAAGAGCGGCTCAATCTTTGCGTTCCGGGCGGGAAGGAAACCAACCGGATGCTGAAAAAGCTGTTCGACGAGTTCGGCAGTGCCACGCCAGCCGCCGCGCAGGTTATCAAAGAACATGTAGATGCGCCAAAGGGCGAGGCCGGCCGGTCTCGCGATCATCCGGTCGTCGCGAAATTATCGGCGCGCTATCTTCTCAATGGAGCGAAGTCGGAGAAACGCGCCCACCACGTCGAGTTTGATCTTGGCGGCACCGGTCTGGATTACGTGGTGGGCGACTCCTTCGGCATTTTTCCCGAAAATCATACGGGGCTTGTCGATGCGGTGATCGCCATGATCGGCGCGCGACCTGATGCGAAGATCGGAGATAAGCCGCTGCGCGATGTGTTGCGGAAAGACGTTTCACTTGCGCCTGCGCCGGATTCTCTCTTTCAGCTTATATCGCTCCTGGTCGGCGGCGAGCGAAGGAAAAAGGCAAAGGCGCTCGCTGCCGGCGAGGACCCGGACGGCGATGCATCGACGCTGGATGTGCTGGCTGCGATCAAAAAATTCGAAGGCGTCCGGCCCGATCCGGAGGTGTTTGTCGAAGCGCTCGAACCGCTGCAACCGCGACTCTATTCAATTTCCTCGAGTCCGAAGGCGGACGAGGGGAAGGTTTCGCTGACGGTCGATCTTGTACGCTACGCCGTCGGAGGGCGCGAACGGCGTGGGGTCGCCTCCGAATTTCTGGCGAACGGCATCGAAATCGGTGGTGCGCTACGCGTATATGTGCAGCGCGCTCACAATTTCGGGCTTCCGGAGAATCCGGAAACGCCGATCATCATGGTTGGCCCCGGCACCGGCGTCGCGCCGTTTCGTGCCTTCCTGCAGGAGCGCATGGCGGCAAAAGCGAAGGGCAGGAATTGGCTCTTTTTCGGCCACCAGCGCAGCGACTGGGATTTCTTTTACCGGGACGAGTTTGCGGGCATGCAGGCCGCGGGATTTCTCACGCGCCTCACGCTTGCGTGGTCGCGCGACGGTGCCGAGAAAATCTACGTGCAGGATCGCATGCGCGAGGAGGGCGCGGAACTGTTTGCTTGGCTCGAGTCCGGCGCTCACTTCTATATCTGCGGCGATGCCAAACGCATGGCGAAGGATGTCGAGCGTGCCTTGGTGGAGGTGGTGGCGAAGCATGGCAAGCGCTCGACCGAAGATGCGATCGCTTATGTCAATGCGCTGAAAAAGGTGAAGCGCTACCAGGCGGATGTGTATTGATGAACATGCAGGCACCGATAACGCCGGCGGTGCGCACGACATGTCCTTATTGCGGCGTTGGTTGCGGTGTGCTCGCTCGGCCCGACGCGGGCGGCGGCGCCGAGATTTCCGGCGATCCGCTGCATCCGGCGAACTTCGGAAAGCTCTGCTCGAAAGGTTCGGCGCTCGGCGAAACGCTCGGTCTCAATAAGCGGCTCCTCCATCCGATGATCCGAGAGACGTCGGGAGAACTGCGCCGTGCCTCTTGGGAAACGGCGCTCGATAAGGTCGCATTGGGGTTTATGGCGACGATCGAGCGGCATGGGCCGGAGGCCATTGCATTCTACCTTTCCGGCCAATTGCTGACGGAGGACTATTACGTCGCGAACAAGCTGATGAAAGGATTTCTGGGCAGCGCGAATGTCGATACCAATTCGCGGCTTTGCATGGCCTCATCGGTGGCCGCGCATCGCCGGGCCTTTGGTTCCGATACGGTGCCGGGCGCTTACGAAGATTTCGACGAAGCCGATCTGATCGTGCTTGTCGGTTCGAACGCCGCCTGGTGTCATCCGGTCCTGTTCCGGCGCATGGTTGAAAACCGCGACCGGCGCGGCGCCAGGATCGTGGTGATCGATCCCCGCCGCACCGCGACCGCGGAGGAGGCCGATCTCTTTCTTCCGGTTGCGCCCGGCATGGACACGGTGCTTTTCTCCGGGCTGCTGACGGAACTCGCCGACAAGCACGCGCTGGATTTTGCTTATATTTCGCGAAACACCGACGGCTTTGAAACGGCGCTCGCGCGCGCGCGTGAAATTGCGCCGTCGCTCGAAAGCGTAGCCGCGCAGACCGGGCTGCCGCGAAAGGAAGTGCTTGCCTTTTTCGAGTTGTTCCGGACGACCCGGCGCGTCGTGACTGCTTTCTCGCAGGGCGTGAACCAGTCCGCGCAGGGCACCGATAAGGCCAACGCGATCATCAATTGTCATCTCGCGACCGGACGCATCGGCCGGCCGGGAATGGGGCCGTTCTCCCTCACGGGTCAGCCCAATGCGATGGGTGGCCGCGAGGTCGGCGGGCTTGCGAACCAGCTCGCCGCCCACATGAATTTCACTCCTTCTGAGGTTGACCGTGTCAGGCGCTTCTGGGCGGCGCCAAACATGGCGACGCACGAAGGTCTGAAGGCCGTCCAGATGTCCGAGGCCATCCAGCGCGGTGAGATCAAGGCGCTTTGGGTGATGGGAACCAATCCTGCGGTCTCGCTGCCGGACGCGGGGGCTGTTTCCGAGGCGCTGAAGAAGCTCGATCTTTTTGTCGTTTCCGAAAACGTATTGTCGAACGATACGGTCGAAAGCGGTGCGCAGGTGTTGCTGCCTGCGGCTGCCTGGGGCGAGAAAGACGGCACGGTGACGAACTCCGAGCGCCGCATCTCGCGCCAACGGGCGTTCCTGCCACCGCCCGGCGAAGCCAAGCCCGACTGGAAGATTGTTAGTGAAGTCGCGCAACGAATGGGATTTGCAAGCGCTTTCTCCTATTCGTCCGCTTCGGAGATTTTTCGTGAACACGCAGCTCTTTCCGCGTTCGAGAATGAGGGGGCGCGCGATTTCGATATCGGCGCCCTCAAAAATATCGACGACGATGCGTATGATCGGTTGGAGCCCATTGTTTGGCCGAGAGCGGAGAACAATAAGCCTCCAAAAGCGCGCTTCTTCGGGAATGGCGGCTTCTTCACTCCGAATGGCCGAGCCAAATTTATCGCGCCTGAACGCCCATGCCTCGCCGGAAAATTGTCGAGCCGGTATCCGCTTTGCATGAACACTGGCCGTATCCGCGACCAATGGCACACCATGACGCGAACCGGTATGAGCCCGCGTCTCGCGCAGCACCTACCTGAGCCTTACGTCGAAGTGAACCCGGACGACGCGCGGCGCTACGCGCTGACGAATGGCGGCTTCGCGCGGCTGCGCTCCGTGCAGGGCGAGGCGATCTATCGGGTGAGGCTCAACGAAGGCCAGCGTCGCGGCTCTGTCTTTGCTCCGATCCATTGGAGCAGATCCAACGCCTCGCAGGCGCGGACGGGCGATCTCGTTCAAAGCGCAACGGATTCCTTTTCGGGACAACCGGAAGCGAAAGCAACGCCGGTATCGATCGAGCCTGTCGAGTTGCCGCTTTCCGGCTTTGTAATCGCCTCCATGCCGATCGAGCTCCCGCGGAGCCTGTTCTGGACGCGGGTTGCGGTCGAGCGCGGCGAGGCGGCGCTCTTCGCTGGTTGCGAGCCTACGGTATTCTGGCGCGATTTTTCCGCGCGCAATCGCATTCCGGGCGCTGAGATCGTGGAATATCACGACGAGAAGCGGAACGCTTATCGCGTGGCGCATGTCGCTGATAGGCGGCTTTCCTTCTCTCTGTTCGTCGGCCCTGACGACAATCGGGATGCGTGGGAAACGGCGAAGCACCTCTTCGCGAAACAGGAGATCGGCACGCAGCGGGCTTTGCTTCTTTCCGGAAGAAATACCGACGGGATCGGCAACGCCGGGCCGGTCATATGCGCCTGCTTTGGCATCGGCCTCGCTGCAATCCGCAATGCGATCGAGAAGGGGGAGGCGCGCAACGTCGAAGAGATCGGCGCGCTGCTTCGCGCGGGGACGAATTGCGGTTCCTGCAAGCCGGAATTGAAAAGGATTATCCATGATGCCCGAGCCCCGCAAACCGTCTGAGGCAAAGCCCGCGAGGATGGCGAAGCTTGCACGGCTGCCGGTATTCTTTGCGCTCGAAGGCAAGCGCGCACTGGTAGCAGCGGGCGGGATGGGGGCGGTGTGGAAAATCGAGCTTCTTGCCGCCGCAGGAGCGCATGTAGATGTTTATGCACCGGAGGTTTCCACTGGGATTGAGGAGCTTGCTGCGGACGAAGCATTTGCGGGGAAAATTGCGGTTCATCGGAGGACCTGGCGAGAGGATGATTTCGCAGGGGCCACCATCGCCGTCGGCACCTTCAAGACGGATGAAGAATCTGCCGCTTTTGCTGCTGTCGCCCGCGCGGCCGGTGTCCCGGTAAATGTTATCGACAAGCCGGCATTCTGCGATTTCGCCTTCGGCTCGATCGTCAACCGCTCGCCGCTCGTGATCGGCATCTCGACCGATGGGGCGGCTCCGGTCTTCGGCCAGGCCATCCGCGCAAAACTCGAAGCAATGCTGCCGATGGGTTTTTCCCGCTGGGCGCAAGCTGCGCGTGAATGGCGCGGGGTATTGCAGTCGGCGAAGGATTTGAGCTTCGCGGCGCGCCGGCGATTCTGGCAGTTGTTTACCTCGCGCGCTCTTGCCAGTCCCAATAGAGAACCCGAAGAGGGCGACTATCATTCGCTTCTCGCGGAGCTTCGCAGCGAGGGGCCCAAGGTGGAGCAGGGCTCGGTGACGCTTGTCGGTGCGGGCCCCGGAGATCCGGAATTGCTGACCTTGCGCGCGGTGCGCGCCTTGCAGTCGGCAGATGTGATTCTGATCGATGATCTCGTGTCGGCTGGGGTGCTCGACTTCGCCCGGCGCGAAGCGAAGAAAATGCTGGTCGGTAAAACCGGCGGTGGCCCCGCTTGCAGGCAGGGCGAAATCAACGAACTGATGATATCGCTCGCAAAACGGGGAAAGCGGGTTGTCCGCCTCAAGGGTGGCGATCCCATGATCTTCGGCCGTGCCGGCGAGGAACTCGACGCTTGCCGCAAGGCGGGAATTGCTACGGAGGTCGTGCCGGGAGTAACGGCTGCGCAGGGGGCCGCCAGCCGCCTGCAGATTTCGTTGACGCACCGGCTGCATGCGCGCCGCCTGCAATATGTGACCGGTCACGCTGCCAACGGAAAGCTGCCGGACAACATCGACTGGAAAAGCATCGCCGATCCGGCCGCGGTGACGGCAATCTATATGCCGACGCGGACGTTCACCGAGTTTTCAGCACGGGCAGCGGCGGCGGGGCTCGATCCGTCCACCCCTGCCATCGCGATCTGGAACGCCACACGGCCTGAACAATTCGCACTGAGGCAGACTTTAAATGAGTTGCGCGATGCGCTGCCACGCGTCGAACAAAGCGGGCCGTTGCTGGTTTTGCTTGGTGAGGCGTTGCGAGAAACCGGCTGCGCAGAGGCTTCCCTTGATCTGTCTGAGCGTGAGCCCGCTCCACGCGCGCATAGCTGGCAATAGCGGGAAGTGAATGCGATTTAAGCTTCTTAGCCAAGCCTCTTCGCGAGCATGCTCGCGGCGCTCTTTGACTGATCCTTGAGCAGCGAAAGCAGCCGGATCGCGTCGGATTGATTTCTTAGCAAGTAGGCGGCGTTACCGGGATTGAGAATGGCCTTCTGCGATCCGAGCACGACAATGAGCGCCAGACGCGCCGCGACGAAGTCGAGCAGCACGGAGATTTCAAGCGGCTCCAGGGGGAAAACACCATGGAAGCCGGAAGCGATGTCGCAAATCGCCTCGATGAACGAATCCGTCCGATCGGCAAGATAGGCGCAGGTCGTAGCGAGATCCTGAATGATGGGCGAGTAAACGATGTCGCCGAAATCGATCAATCCGACAATCTGATCTCCATCGATCAGAATATTGTCGCGGTTGAAATCATTGTGGATCACCTGATGGCGCAGCGAAGGCAGGAGCGGCGCTACGTTCGCCTGAAACTGCCTTATCGCCGCCGTTACAAGGTCGCGTCGATCTTCATCTTCAATCGCATCGGCGAGATCGATAAAGCGGCTGACCCGCTTTGTATCCCACAGAATGCCCATGCCTTCAGCGGGATGCGAGAACTCACGAAGTGCAATCGTTAGCTGCGCCTGAAACTTGCCGATGTTTCTCCGGCAATCGGTGCTCGGCGGGGCGGAGTGGAGCGGGCTGCCTTCGAGGAAGGTGAGACATTGCAGGCAGGAGGATCCGCCCGCTGCCGTGGCCCAGGTTGCCACTTCGGGGCCGTTCCTTTGCGCGACGATTCTCGGTACAGGAAGCCCAGGGTCGGTGCGGGAAATATGCGCAAGAAGCTTGTTCTGAAAGTCGATCCGCGGCGAGGATTCGTCAGGATGAATGACCTTAAGAATGAACTTCTTTCCATCCGTGCCGCATAACAGAAAATTGTGATCTCTTTCGCCTGCAAGTGGCTCAGCACGGACGTCCAGACCGAATTTTGCAGAAGCGATTGCTTCCGCGTCACGCGCCGAAACGGCGAGCTGCGGCCTAACAAGCAGTTGCTTTGCGATATCGGTATTACCCAGGAACATATCAGCGTACGGAGTGGCTATCGCATCGAGCGGGCGCTGCAATCACACATGCTGCCCGCCGTTGATATGCACTTCCGTGCCGTTGATGAATGTCGAGTCTTCGTTGCACAGGAAGAAAATGGCTCGGGCGACTTCTTCCGGCTCGCCAAGGCGGCCCATAGGGACGTCGCGCTCGACCAGCGAGTCTGTCCCCGGTGAAAGAATGGAAGTGCGAATCTCGCCCGGGGATACCGCGTTAGCGCGAACACCGGAGCCGCCGAACTCGCGCGCCATTTCCCGGGTTAAGGCCGACAGCCCCGCCTTCGAGGCTGCGTAGGCGGCGCCTGCAAAGGGATGAACATGCCAGCCGGCGATCGACGTGACATTCACGATGGCACCCTTTGTCGCGATCAAATTGGGGATAAGAGCGCAGGTCAGCAGCGAGACCGAAATCAGGTTCACATTGAGAACCCCGGTCCAGATTTCCGCGCTGGTCTCGGCGACGCCCAGCCGCATTCCGTTGCTTCCTTTGGGTGAAATGCCCGCATTGTTCACAAGCGCATGAAGTCTGCCGTCGGAAATCCGGTCCCGCACTTTTGCGGCGATCTCCTCAATTTCGTTCAGGTTCGATAGATCCCCGACAATGTGATCGATCTCCGCAGCTCTCGATTCACATTCGTTCGAGAAGGGGGTTCGCGACACCGTCAGGGTGCGCCAGCCGCGTTCGCTGAAGTACTTCACGGTCGAGTGGCCAATGCCGCGGCTTGCCCCCGTCAACAGCATCACCGGCCGCGCGTCATTCATAGGCTTGCCCCTGCGAAGCATATTGATGCATCATATATCTATAGGCTGAGCCGGATATCAAGCGCGAAACCCAGGTTGGCATAGAAAATGAGCGTTTTGCTGGATATTTGGGCTGCGCCCTTTCTGCGTGATTGCCATGCATATTGACAAGAAGACATTTGATGCATCAACCTACTCACAGTGAACTAGTCTGAAGGCTGATGACTGACGCTCGGGCAACTCAGGTCAAAGAGGAAAAGTCCTCGACAATCTCGTTCCGTCTCAACGGAAACGAGATATCCGTGCTGGCCGCGCCGAGCGAGACGCTGCTCGAGCTGCTCCGCGACCAACTGGGTCTTACCGGCACCAAGCGCGGCTGTGATGGCGGCGAGTGCGGCGCCTGCACGACGATCGTTGATGGCAAGGCGATGTGCTCGTGTCTTATTCCCGCATTTCGTCTAGATGGTGCCGAAGTCCGCACGATTGAAGGCGAGGGAACCCCGGACGCCCCATCGCGAATTCAGAAAACGCTGATCGATCACGGAGCGTTTCAGTGTGGTTTCTGCACCCCCGGCGTGACGATGTCGTTGGCGGCGCTGTTCCGTCTTAATCCGCGGCCTTCCGAACAGGAAATAAGAATTGCGCTCCAGGGTAACGTCTGTCGCTGTAGCGGCTACGTCAAACTGATCGCGGCTGCTAAATCCCTCGCATCCGGCAGCCCGGCATGACCAGGGTAGTGGGCCAGCCGGTTCCGATGCTTGATGCGGCCGATAAAGTCACCGGCCGTGCAATCTACACGCAGGATTTCAGGCTCCCGAACCAGCTCTACGGAGCGATTCTGCGCAGCCCGCATGCACATGCACGCATCCGGAGCATCGATACGACGCAAGCAGAATCGCTTTCCGGTGTCGCCGCCGTCGTCACGGGCGCCGATGCCGACAAGAAATACCTGAACTTCGGTCCCGAATACGCCGACCGCTATCCGCTGGCGCGCGATGTTGTGAGGTTTTTCGGCGAAGAAGTTGCCGCTGTGGCCGCGGAAACGCTGGAAGCTGCGCAGAACGCGGTCCGCGCGATCCGCGTGGAATACGAAATACTGCCGGCCGCGGTAGAGCCCGCAACGGCAATGGGCAGGAATGCTCCGGAAATTCAGCAGGTCGGACAACTGCCTCTCAACTGCGCGCAGATTACGGAAGCGGATTGGGGCGACGTAAAAGCCGGAATTCGCGAAGCTGCGCATGTCGTCTCGGGGACCTACCACAATCCCCTGGTCGCGCCCGTATGCATGGAGACGAACGGCGTCGTTGCGCACTTCGATGCGCAATCGCGCACGATCGAGGTGTGGGCCGGTACGCAGGCCCCGTTTTTTGCCCGAAAGGAACTTGCGCACATTCTCTCGCTTCCGCTCGACGCGGTGCGCGTGCGGCCGATTTTCATCGGCGGCGGATTTGGCGGGAAATCGCAATGCCCCGAGCCTATAGCGATTGCGGCCCTGCTTTCGGTCAAGACGCAACGCCCGGTGAAGATCGTCCTCAGCCGCAGGGAAGAGTTTATCGGCGGCAAGACTGATCATGCCAAATCCATGACGGTCACCAATGCGGCTGCGGAAGACGGCCATCTGATTGCGCGCCACAGCGATTACGTCGTGGACAATGGTGCCTTTACCCACATGGGGCCGGCTTACGTCTCCGCTGTGCGGCAGCGCACGGCAAATCTGTATCGTGTCGATCGCGTCGGTTTCACCGGTCGTCTGATCTATACCAACAAGGTGCCGGGCGGCTCGTATCGCGGCATGGGCGCGCCGCAAATCATCTGGGCAATCGAAAGCCAGATCGACCAGCTTGCGGAGAAGCTCGGCAAGGACCCTCTCGCTTATCGGATCGAACTCGCCAATCAGCCGGGCGATGTGACACCGCAGGGCTTCCAGATATCGACCTGCGGCCTTGCGGAGTGCCTTGCCGAGGTGGGCAGGTTGATCGATTGGGAAACGAAGAAGCGCAACCCGGTCCCGTATCGCGGGATCGGCTTCGGCGCGATGATCAATCCGAGCGTTGGCGTCCTTTACCCCGAGGGAAATTTTGCCAATGTGGCGATCGCGTTGCAGGGCGACGGAACCTTCCGGCTCTTCACCCAGGCGGCCGATTGCGGAACTTCGCAGAACACGGTTCTGGCTCAGTTCGCCGCGGAAGAAATTGGTGTCTCCGTCGATCAATTCGACGTCGTGCATATGGACACCGAGCTTGCGCCGGACGATCTCGGCAGTGCCGCATCCCGCGTCACATTCGTTACCGGCGCGGCGACAATCGATGCCGGAAAAAACATCAAGAAGGCCGTCAGCGAGAAACTCGCCGCAATATGGAATACGGCCGCCCAAACCATAGAATTTGAAGACGGCTTCATTGCCGACGGGAAGAACAATGAAAGGCGCCTGTCGTGGCGTCAGGTGGCCGGGTTAATCGGTCCTCTCCGTGTTGAAGGGCGGCACGAGATTGCCTTGCAACGCTCGCAACCCAAAACCGGCTATGGCCATTACGCCGCCACGTACTGCTTCGGAGCGCAGGCGGCCGAGGTCGAGGTCGATCCCGAGACGGGAAAAGTCCGGGTTCTGAAAGTCGTGTCGGTGCTGGACATCGGCAAAGTCATCAACCCGCTCGCGCTTGATGGCCAAATGCACGGCGGTGTCGTGCAAGGCATCGGCATGGCGTTGTCGGAGGAACTTGTTCTCGACCGCGGCATTCCCGTCAATACTTCGCTGATCAACTACCGTGTCCCGCGCATCTTCGAGGCGCCGGAGATCGAGACGCGCTACATCGAAACCAACGACAAGCTCGGTCCGCTGGGCGCAAAAGCGGGTGGGGAGCATTCCATCAATCCCACCATTGCCGCGATCGGTAATGCGGTTGCTAACGCGATCGGCGTGCGTTTCACGGATCTGCCCATCACGCCGCAAAAAGTAGTTGATGCGCTTCGTGCCAAAAATCCGTCGCCCGTGGCGCGGCAGCCTTGGCGGCGTCCCTACAATCTTGAGGTGGCGACGGTCAGAAAGCTCTATCCCCGGATCGTCTTCCCATCGCTCAAGGCCATCGGAAAGAAGCTTTCGAAGGGACGGCGCCGGGTTTCGACGTTCGATTACCTGAAGGCGGATTCAATAGAGGAAGCCAGCCGCCAGCTTTCCAGAACCGACGTGAAGGCCAAGCTGATCGCGGGCGGAACCGATCTGCTGCCCGGCATCAAGCAGGGGATATATGACCCGGATATTGTCATAGACGCTTCCGGCTTGAAAGAGTTGCGCCAAATTCGGAGATTGCCCGAAAGCATTCTAATCGGCGCCGCTGCCACGCTTTCGGAAATCTGCGATAGCGCGTTGATCAACGACGAGTTTCCCGGCTTTTCCGCCGGGGTGGGCCTTATCGCCACCAGGCAAATCAGAAACGCGGCAACGATCGCAGGCGATCTCTGCCAGGAAAAGCGCTGCTGGTTCTTCCGCTCCGCGTTGCCCTGCTACAAGTTCGGCGGTCCGTCGTGCCCTTGTTACGCAATCACCGGCGACAACAGGCATCATTCGATCATCGGTGCAGGAAGATGCGCGGCACCCTGCATCGCCGATGCGGCGCCGATGCTGGTCGCGCTCGACGCCTCGGTTCACGTCTTCGGAAACAAGGGCAAGCGCACTATAGCGATGGAATCGTTTTACCGTGCTGCCGGCGAAACGATGCTGCAAAAGGGCGAGCTCATTACCGGCATCGAAGTGCCGCTCCTGAAGGGCGCCGCCTTTCACTATGAAAAGTTTGCGCATTGGCGGGGCGATTTTCCGGAAGCGTCGGCCGCCGTGCGGATGCAATGGGGTGGCAAAGGCTCCCGAAGCATCCGCGTTTCACTCGGCGGGGTATCGCCGTTGCCGATGCGCGCGGCGTGGACGGAAGCCGAAGTGCTGAAAAGCGGGCTGGACGACGCGGCGCTCGCCAGTGCCGCGCGCCGTGCCGCCTATGGCGCGCTGCCGTTGAAGGACAATGAAGGAAAAGTCGAAATGCTCGTTGCGGTTACCGCAGATGCACTCCGCAAGGCACGAAACCATCTTGAGTACTAACCAGCACAGGGGACCGAAAATGAAACTTGGCCGACATGCAAGCCGTCTGATTTCTGCAACCGCGGGGCTTGCCCTCGCATCGAGCGTTAGCTTCGCCCAGGGCGTCGACAAGTTCGTGTACGGCGTTCCTTCCGCGATCAACGTCGACATCGCAAGTTTCATTTTTGCGGAGGAGCTCGGCTATTTCAAGGAAGCGCGGATTGCGATGGAATACATCCCCGTTTCGGGGTCCGGCGTTTCCATTCCGATGCTGATTTCCGGGCAACTGCAATCGACAAACGCGAGCCTCGAGCCGCTGACGATCTCGCGCGCCCCCGGCAAGCAGAACTTTCCGCTGCTCTTCGTGTATAACCACGTTCGCAATTCTTCGTGGGAATTCGTCGTTCTCGACTCCAGCCCGATCAAGACGGTTGCCGATTTCCGCGGCAAGTCGATCGGCGTTCCGGCTATGAGCTCGGGCAATGTCTTTATGACCCGGGCCATCCTGAGAGCAGAGGGTATCCCGTTCGATCAGGCACCCTTGCAGCCGGTCGGCTTCGGCATCCAGGCGTTCGAGGCGCTTCGGGGTAAGCAGGTCGACGTACTGAACCTCTGGGCCACGATGCACGCGATGCTGGATCGCTCCGGGACCAAGATCAGGCGGATCGCATATCCCGCGGCGTTCCAGAATCTTTCCAGCCACGGGTTCCTGTTCTCGAAGAAGACCATCGAAGAAAACCCCGGCCTGGTCTCGCGTTTCGGCCGCGCCGCAACGAAGGGGGTCGTGGCCTGCGAAGCGGCGCCCGAGAACTGCCTGCGCGCGTTCTTCCGCCGCTATCCCAATCTTCGTCCGTCGACCGCTAAGACCGAAGAGGAAGCGATCAAGCTGGAACTTCCGGTTCTCATGGCGCGTCTCGGGAACATCGCAATCACGAACCCGGCTGAAAAGAAGCAGTATGGCGTCTATCAGGATCGCGACTGGAAAGTCCTGATCGATGCGTTGAAGCTCGGTGAGCAGATTCCGAACGACGTCACCATCCCATACGACTCGCTCTACACAAACCGCTTCGCCAAGGACTACAACGATTTCGACATCGATACCGTAGTCCAGCAGGCGAAGGCCTATCGATAAGTAGCGTCATGGATCGTCTCGTTATCAAAGACCTGGATGTCGTTTACCACACCGCCCGCGGTGCGGTGCCGGCAGTCAGCAATCTTTCCGCAACCGTGAAGGAGGGCGAGTTCGTTGCCGTGCTCGGCCCCTCCGGTTGCGGGAAGTCCACCTTGCTCCAGGTCGTGGCGGGCTTGATGCGCCCGTCGGGCGGTTCGGTATGGCTTGGGGGCAAACTGGTCGAGGAGCCTCACCAGGATGTCGGCGTTGTTTTCCAAACGCCGACATTGCTTCCCTGGAAAACCGTCCTTGATAACGTGATGGTGCCGATCGATGCCATGGGGTTGTCGCGCTCGAAGTATCTGCCTCGGGCGAAAGAGCTGCTCGAGCTCGTGGGCCTCACGGATTTCGCGCAAAACTATCCGAAGGAGCTTTCGGGCGGAATGCAGCAGCGCGTCGGCATTGCGCGAGGCCTGATCCACGATCCGTCGATGCTGCTTATGGACGAGCCATTTGCAGCACTCGATGCGATGACCAGAGAGATCATGAGCATCGAGCTTCAGTCGCTCTGGCTGAAAAAGAAGAAGTCGATTCTCTTTATCACGCACTCGATCGCTGAAGCCGTCTTCCTCGCCGATCGCGTGATCGTTCTGACCGAGAGGCCCGGGCGGGTGCGCGAGATTGTCGATATTCCGATTCCCCGGCCGCGGCCGATGGAGGCTATGGGCGACCGTCAGTTTGGCGAGATCACCACGCTACTTCGTTCGTTTTTCACGACCACCGGCAAGGCAAGCCGGAATGGTGGAGGGACCCGCTCATGAAAGGCCGTATCGCATCACTGTCGGTTCCGACAATCGCAGTGATCTGCTTCTTCGTGATCTGGCATTACGCTGTGACCTTCTTCCAGGTGCCGTCGTATCTGTTGCCGACACCGAGAACAGTGATCGAGGCCTTCATCCACGGCTACGCGAGCGGAAGCTACTGGCCGCATCTTTACGCGACGCTCACGGAAATGGTCATCGGCTATTTGATCGGCTGCTCTATTGCCCTGATCATGGGGGCACTCGTCGCCGAGTGGAACCTGCTTGAGCGGATCGTGTATCCCTTCGTCGTCGCACTTCAGTCGGTGCCAAAAGTCGCGCTCGCTCCGCTTCTGATCGTGTGGTTCGGTTTCGGGCTTACTTCCAAGGTCGTTCTGGTCGCGCTGATCTGCTTCTTTCCGGTCTTTATAAACTCGACGACGGGCTTCAAATCGTCCGATCCCAATTTGCTGAGGCTCTACCGCGCATTCAAAGCCTCGCGAAAAACGATCTTTCTCAATGTGAAGCTGCCGTCAGCGGCCGAAAGCATTTTTGCGGGCTTGCAGATTGCGGTCGTGCTCGCGTTGATCGGTGCCGTTGTCGGAGAATTTATCTCCGCACGCGCAGGACTTGGATTTCTGATCCAATCGTCGACGTTGAACTTCGACGTCAGCACGATGTTTGCTGCGATCATTTCACTTTCCATCATCGGCGTGACGTTCACGTTCACCCTGCGGAAGATTCAGAGTGTCGTCGTTCACTGGAAAGATTCGGTTGAGCGACAGGTCATCTCGAACCATTGAAGCGCCGTCCCCGGCAAAACCATCTCGGATCATCGGAAGAATGCAAAATGCTTAAGGAAGTTATCGACGTTCTCGATCTCATGACGATGCCCGACGCCGGGCCTGACGAATTCCTGCGCCTGTTGCCGCAGGTAAAAATGGATGTCCGGCGCGAGGTCGTAACCACGGAAAAGGGATCCACTGAGTTTCTCAAGATCCTGTTTCCGGGGACGCGCGGAAAATCCTCGGGCGGTGACACCCGCACGCTCGGCGTGATCGGTTCGCTCGGTGCATTGAGATTTGCGGGCGAGAACCGTGCGCTGGTTTCCGACGCGGATGGTTGCCTGACTGTGCTGGCGCTGGCGTTGCGCATCGCCCGGATGATCGAAAAGGGGCAGCGCATAACGCCGGACGTGATGATTTCGACGCAGATTTGTCAGCGGGGTTATGAAGCGCCGCATGATCCTTACCCCTTTGTGATGACACCGCTGCCGTCGAACCAGAAGCACCCGCGGCTGGTCGACCCGGTGATGGACGCGGTGCTCGCGGTCGAGACGTGCAAGAGCAACAAGCTGCTCAGCCACAAAGGATTTGCAATAACGCACGTCGCGAAGGAGGGGCTGCTGCTCCGGGTCCACGCTGATCTCATGCACATCATGGAGATGGTGACGGGCCGCCTCCCGGTGATCTTCCCGGTGTCGCAGCAGGATCTGACGCCCTACGAAAGCGGAATTCATCACGTCTGCGGGATGATGCTCGGCAACCTGTATACGGACGCGCCGGTCATGGGCGTTCCCTTGACGACGGAATCGCAAACCTGGCCGGCATGGACGAACGTGTCTCACCCCGATGTCCTGGAGCAGGCGGGACGCTTCTGTCTCGAAGTGGCGACCCGCTTTGGAAACGGCCAGACGGAGTTCTTCTATCAGGATGATTATCTCGCGATGAAGAAGTACTTCGGCGATCCGCGCCCGAAGCGCTGACGGACGACAGCAAAGAAAAGCAGGCACATGCAAGTTTCCTTCTCACTGACGCCCACGTCACCGCTTTCCGAGCACGCGAGAATCGTCGCGCAGGCCGAGCAGTGGGGTTACGATCTCGCCTGGTGCCCCGATCAGGGTTTTATGCGCGATCCGTTCGTGTCGATCGCCTATACTGCTGCGGTCACGAAGATTCCGCTGGGCCTTGCCGTCGCCAATCCTTTTTCGCGGCACCCGTTGCAAATCGCACGAGCGGCCGGAACGTTGGCGGACTTGCGGAAAGAAGGGGTCATACTCGGGCTTGGTGCGGGTGAACTCCTGCGCATGCGCCGCAAGATGGGGGCGCCGGAAGCGCCGCTCGTCGATACCTTACGGGCTTCCATTCTGGCAATTCGTTCTTTGCTCGCGGGAGAAGAAGTCAGCACGAGCCATCCGGTTTTTAAGCTGGATGCGGTTCGTCTTGAATTCAAGCCGGTTGCGCAGGTGCCGATCTATATTGCATCGACCAGTTTCGAAGCCTTCGCGCTCGCGGGCGAGGTTGCGGATGGCGTCATCGTCGGCGATATCGCCGATCCCGATGTCATGCGGAGCATCGTGCGGACGGTGCACGAAAGCGCGAAGCGGGCGGGCCGGGATCCGAGGGCGATCAAGATTGTTGCCTGGGTTTCCACGCTGCTGACCGACCAGCAGGATCACACCTACGATCTTTTGCGGCTTCCCGTTGTCGGACGGGCGGTCTCGAACGCGGCCCGCAAGACGCGGGAAGCGCTTGGTATGCAAGAAGACGATATCGCCCGGATCAAGCAGGCCCTTCAGGGTGGTGAGAAACAGATATTTGCAAACGTCGTTCCCGACCGGCTCATTGATGCGATGACGCTGGTCGGCAGCGCTGATTCCGTCGTTCGTCGCGCAAGCGCGTTGAAAGCCGCGGGCGTCGATATTCTCGGATGCCGCATGCCGGTCGCGCTCGCGAGTCAGTATCCGTTCGAAGACAACCTCCGGAAGATTTCGGAGACGATCATTCCTGCGTTGAAAGCGGGCGTATAGCGATGACTTTGCGTGCGCTCTCAAAGGAAGCATCGAGCGGGAAAATTCCGCTGTGGCTCGTGTCGTCCACGGCCTTTGAGCAGCAGCCGGCGGTTGTTCGCGCGATCGCAAAAGCGGCCGGGTTCAAAGCCGCTCCGGGTAGCATTCTCCCGGTAAGCGGTGCGGACGGCAATGCGGGGTTTCTGGTCGGCACGCCTGAACCCGGCGACCGCTGGGCGTGGGCCGAAATTGCGGAAAAACTACCGAAGGCGCAGTATCGCCTCGCCGGAGATCTTGATGCGCGCGCGGCGACTGAAGCTGCGATCGGCTGGTCGCTCGGCAATTATCGCTTTTCTATACGCCGCGAAGGAGCAGAGTCTGTTTCTACGCTTTGCACGCCGGACAACACCGATCTCGAACGCGCCCGACATACGGTCGAAGCTGTAACCTTGGGCAGAAATCTCGTAAACACGCCGGCGAATTTGCTGGGGCCCGAGCAATTGGCGCAGTCGGTCTTCGCGCTGGCTGAAAAGCATAAAGCCGAGACGAAAATTATTCTCGGAGACGATCTGCTCAAGGAGAATTATCCGGCCATTCATGCCGTCGGCGCGTCGAGCAATCGCGCGCCGCGCCTGATCGAATTGCGCTGGGGCGACACCGGCAATCCCAGGGTGACGCTGGTCGGCAAGGGCGTGTGTTTCGACACCGGCGGCCTGAACATCAAGACCATGGCGGACATGCGCCACATGAAGCGCGACATGGGGGGTGCGGCCGTTACGATCTCGCTCGCAGCAATGATCATGGCCGCGAAATTGCCGGTATATCTGCGGCTTCTGGTGCCAGCGGTCGATAATGTAATTTCTCATGATGCCTTCCGGCCGGGGGATGTCCTGAAAACCCGGAACGGATTAACGGCCGAGATCGCAAATACCGATTGCGAGGGCCGCCTTGTTCTTGCCGATGCCCTGGCCGCCGCTTCGGAAGAAAATCCGGATATCATTATCGACGCTGCGACCTTGACCGGCTCCGCGCGCACGGCGCTTGGCGGTGAAATCGGCGCGATGTTCGCGAGCGATGAGTCCGTCGGCCTGTCGTTGCAGCAGTTGTCGCGGAAGGTCGAAGACCCCCTATGGATGATGCCGCTGTGGGCGCCGTACCGGAGCAGAATCGCCGCTCCGGTCGGCAATCTCCTGAACATGGCCGACGGGGCTTATGCCGGAGCGATCACGGCCGCGCTGTTTCTGAAAGAGTTCGTAAGTACGGACGCGCTCTGGATACATCTGGATATAAGCGCATGGAATGATCGCGCGCGTCCCGGCCGGCCGGTTGGCGGCGAGGTTACCGGAATGCACGCGCTGTTTGCGTTCCTATCCTCAAGATACTCCGTGGCACAGTGAGCGGTAGGAAGGCGATCCATGCACTTTCGGCTCAATGATCTCGAACCCGCTGAATGCCACCGGCTGATGACCGCTTCAGTCGCGCCAAGGCCGATCGCGCTCGTGACGACGCTGTCCGGGGACGGCCAGGTGAATGCGGCTCCGTTCAGTTGTTTCAATTATATGGGGGACGATCCGCCTCTCGTCTATTTGGGAGTTGAGCGATACGGGCGTGAATCCCACCGGATCGGCGAAACCAAGGATACGGCCGCGAACATCGAGCGAACCGGCGAGTTCGTCGTCAACATGACGTCCGAACCGCTCCTGGAGAAGACCGTCGCTTGTGGGACCGACTACCCCAGTGCAATTTCCGAAACGGCGGTCCTGGGGCTGGCGTTGCAGCCCTCGGCTACCGTCGCCGTGCCGCGCATTCTCGAATCTCCGATTGCACTCGAATGCAGCCTGTTCAAAATGCTGGAGTTTTCCGCGCAGCGCCAGATCGTGGTCGGGCGCGTACAGGCCATTTACGTCGATGAAGAACTGATTGCGCCAAACGGGCGGATCGCGATCGAGCGCTACCTGCCGATAGCCCGGCTGGGTGGACCGAATTATTGCCGCTCCGGAGATCGTATTGTTGCTCCAATAAAGCCTTTCGAAGCGTCGATTGAGAATTAATATGTCACCGTCCCCAAACAGAACTTCGGATTGCAGCTTCATCTGCCGTGTGAGCCCCGGGGGGAGATTTACATGAACGATAAACTCGAATTGCTGGATCACGAAAGCCTGAGCAGCACGGTCTATGCGGCGATGTGCACCGCAATCCGGGAAGGGAAGTTCAAGCCCGGAGATCGGCTGAAGATCAGGGATATTTCGAAAAAGTTCGGCACCAGCGTTACGCCGGTCCGCGATGCAATCCTCCGGTTGGCACATGACGAGGCTATCGAGTTTCGCTCCGCCCGGGACATTCGCATTCCAAATCTGACCAAGGCGCGTTATCTGGAAATTCGCACTATCCGCTTGCGTCTCGAAGGTCTTGTCGCGGAAACCGCAGCGCGCTTCGCGGAGCCGGGCGACGTCAAGGTTCTGGAGCGCATCATCAGCGAAAACGAAGTTGCTATTAAGAATGGCGACAGCGCGCTCGGCAGCGAGCTAAATCAGCAGTTTCATTTCTATCTGGTGGAGATTGCGCGCATGCCCATCCTGCGCGGCATGTTGCAGAGAATCTGGCTCCAGATGGGCCCGATCATCTCCGATTCCTATCTCGAAGGCGGCCGCCTGATGATCGAGCATCACTATCCGGTCGTGAAGGCGCTTCGCGACAAGGATCCGGATGCCGCCGCGGCTGGAATCATGAACGACATTCTGCTTGGCGGCCGCGTTATCGCCGATCGCCTTTCGGCAGAAACCGCGCAGACAGAGTAAGGCAGCCGGCGCTCGGGAGCATTAAGAAATAAATGACTGAACAGTTGGTCCACGCGAGTTCGCCTCGACGCACGGAATCGCTGGTGCAGAGGCGCGCAAGACTGCTGGGTCCCGCCTATCGGCACTTTTATCGCAACCCCGTTCATGTTGTTCGGGGCAAAGGCGTCTTTCTCTATGACGAGGATGGCAACGAATACCTCGATGCCTATAACAACGTTGTCCCCGCGGGGCACGGCAATACGCGGGTGGCGGATGCTGTCGCACGTCAGATGGCGACGCTTTGCACGCACACGCGATACCTGCAGGACAACATTCTCGACTACGCGGAAGAGCTTATTGGTCTTTTCGGCGGCGAGATTTCGGCAGCCGGCCATGTAATGTTCACCTGCACCGGGTCCGAGGCGAATGATCTTGCGTTGCGCATTGCGCGGAATGCGACGGGTAGCAATGGCGTCATCATTACCCAGAACGCCTATCACGGTAATTCGCTGATGACGGCGGCGTTGTCGCCGTCGCTTGGCCAGTCCTTCGTTCGCAGCGATTGGGTTCGAATGGTTCCGGCGCCGGATTCGTATCGTGCCGCGAATTTGGAAGATGTCGTCCGCGATTTCTCGGCGAGCGTCGAGGCTCAAATTCAATCGCTGAAGCAAGCCGGCCAGAATCTCGCTGCTCTCATCATCGATTCGTTCTTTACGTCCGACGGAATCTATTCGGATCCGAAGAAGTTGCTTGCGCCGGTCGTCGGCATGGTCCGTGCCGCGGGCGGGCTGATCATAATGGACGAGGTGCAGACCGGCTTCGGGCGCACCGGCGATTCGTTCTGGGGTTATCAGCGATACGGCATCGACCCGGATATCGTTACGATGGGTAAGCCCATGGGGAACGGTTATCCGGTTGCAGGCCTTGCGGTTACGGCTACGACAGCGAAGCGGTTTGGCGAAAGCACGCGCTACTTCAATACGTTTGGCGGCAGCACGGCCGCAATTGCGGCGGCGCAGGCTACGCTCGATATTATTCGCGACGAACGCTTGCAGCAGAACGCGCAGTCCGTAGGGGGAGTGCTCAAAGGCGCCTTGGAGGCGCTGCGTCGCAAGTACGAAATGATCGGCGACGTCCGCGGGCAGGGGCTGTATGTCGGAGCCGAAATCGTTTCCGACCCCATCACCAAAACGCCGGCGCCGGCGCTCGCGAATGAAATCGTCAACGGCCTTCGCAATCGCGGCGTTCTGATTTCGGCCACAGGCGTGCACGGAAACTGCCTGAAGATTCGCCCGCCACTTGTGTTTTCCGAAAGCAATGTCGACAGACTTGTCTCTGCACTGACCGAGATGCTGAACGCGGTCGATGCTCGCTCATCGTCATCCAAGCGGTGATTGTGAGAAAGCGTCGCAATAAGGATCGATCGAGATGGATATCTCCCCGGAAACATTGAACGTGGAGTCGACCTACAAGTTGCTGACCGGCTGCGTCGTCCCGCGGCCGATTGCGTGGGTCACGACGCTGTCAGAGAACGGCGGCATCAACGCCGCGCCATTCAGCGCTTTTACCTTCGTATCCACGAAGCCGCCGATGGTGGGCATCAGCATTGGTAAAAAGCTCGGTGTGATGAAGGACACCCCGCGCAACATGCTGAACCGTGGCGAGTTCGTCGTGAATATCGGTGATTTGAATTTGCTCGATCAGTTGCATCTTAGCGCACAGGAATATCCGGCGGATATAAGTGAAGTAGACGAGCTGGAGATCGATGTTAGCCCCAGCCTTAAGATCAAGACGCCGAGAATCGCCAACGCACCCGTTTCTCTGGAGTGCCGATTTCATCAGGTCGTTCAGTTCGGGGAAAGAACGAGTTTTTACGTGGGCGAGATCGTCAATTTTCACATTCGCGACGGTCTGCTGAAGAATGGGAAGATCGAGACGGCGGAGATGCAGCCGATTTGCCGTCTCGGCGGCCCGAATTACGCGACATTGGGCGACATCATCACCAAGAAAACGATCTTCGTTTCCTCGAAGGATGACGCGTAATCACTTGCGAAAAATACAAAACGACCAAGGAGCACGGATGGCTCAACCGGGAGAAAAAGTGGAACAGGATAATCCGGCCGCGGCGATTTACATCGAGCAGTTTCGAAACGATCCGTTATGGATTGACGCCTTCGAGAAGCGCATGAAGCGTCTCGAAGGCGGCGAACTTGATGAAAAATCGCGGGAACTGGTATTTCTCGTGGGCCATCTGATCAATCACTATGGCGAGGCCGCAAGGTATCATCAGCAACGTGCACGCCTTGCCGGGGCGAGCGATGACGATTTCCGGCTCATTCTCAAAATTCTGGACTTCTATCGAGGGCTGCGGATCTTTCAGGACGCACAGAAACTTGTATCGATCTGGCGCTCAGGGAGCTTTCCCGAGCTGAAGGCACCCAATTTGGGGTCGACCGAGGAGATCTATAGGAAAATTCTTGAGACCCGCGCCGGAATAGCAAACGGCTTTCGCGTGTACGGCGCTGACGGTGAATGGCTAAAGCTGTATCTGCAGCGTGCCGATGCCGTGAAGAGTTCTCCGAAAACGCTCGATGAGCGTCTGGTCCAGTTGATATCGATGGCTATTACACTGAAGAATCATCGCTATTCGGATAACTGGAACGACGGCTGTATTCAGGTGCACGAAGATAAGTCGCGCGCATTAGGCACAACGCCACAGCAGATACTGGAGGTCGTGCAGATACTCGAGATGTGTGACTCGCTCTTTACCGCGTATCAGGGGCGTACCCTCCTGGACCTCGATATTCTTTAACGAATGGCTGCTGCGTGCGCAGGTTGCCGGAACGAACAAGGGCGGCCATGAGGCCGCCCTTGTGTCTTGAATGTGCGCTGTTGCCTGCGCGATATCAGCCGCGGAAGCTAGCAAGAGACCAGCCCGTCTTCATGCAGGCGGCGGCCAGCAGCGTTTTGAAGATCGTGGCATAGTAGAAGGGCGCCACGCCAGCCATCCAGGCTTTCTCGTAGCCGATCAGCGCGCCGAGCCAGGCCGTGCCGAAAACGAAAATCATTGCGTGGCCGAGGAACATCGCCGCGGTCAGGCGAAGAAGCGAGCGGTCCCATCCGCGTTCGGCGAGCCAGCCGGTGAGGGCAGCACCCGCGATAAAGCCTGCGAGATAGCCGCCGGTTGGTCCGAACATATATGCGAGGCCGATTCCCTTTTCGGGCGTGCCCGCAAACACCGGCAGTCCGGCCGCGCCTTGCGCAAGATAGAAAAGCACGGTTGCCGCGCCGAGCCGCCAGCCGAAGGCTGCGCCGATCACGATCACCGCGAAAGTCTGCATGGTCATCGGCACCGGGTAGAAGGGCACATTGATCTTTGCCGAGATCGTCAGGAGCAGGCTTCCTCCGATCACGAGCAGGACTTTGCGCATCAAGCCTTGCATGTCCTGCGTGGCGGCGGCGGGCCAAAGCGCGGCAATGAGAGGCTTGCGCTGAACGAAAGAAGACATGGTCGATCCCTTGTTGCTTGTTGTGCGTGGCTTCACCTTAGACTTGCAAGCAATGCGATGCCAGTAGGCTCTGCTGCAAAGTGCATGACGCGACGGCATGGCTCAGGGCATGTGTCACGATTTTCATCGCTCGCGGGCGTCGCGAGTGTGTCATGCCGCTCGCCTGCGCAATTCTCCGGCAACATTCCGCTGCTAATTCCAGCGCCGGATGGCGATAGCCACACGGAAACCCGGTCACGCATATCGCGCCAGCAGCCGGGAAAAGATATGATTGAATTATGCGCAGGGAATACCATCCTTGTGAACATAATAGAAAAAATATAATGATTTCATCTAGTTATTCCACTTTTGGATTGTCAACATTTTTTCTAGGAATGAGCAAAAAATCGGTTGGAAAGATATAGATGTTTCCATATCATCGCCTCGACAAGAAAAGTCATAAAACAAAAAACAGTGAGACGATGACGCCAATCCGACCTATCACGCGCGAGATCGCCACGCGAATTGCGAACACGCGCTATCAGGAAATCCCGGACGAAGTGACGGGCTACAGCAAGACGCTGGCGATGAGCGCGCTTGGCGCCATGCTGGCCGGCCCGCAGAGTGCGGGGTCCGACATCGTCACGCGTTATGTGAAGCGTGCAGGCGGCACGCCCGAGGCGAGCGTTTTCGGCGCCGGTCACAAGACATCGATGGAGTGGGCGGCGTTTGCAAACGCAACCTATGCCCATGCGACCGAGTACGAAGACGACAGCTTTCCGGAAGCCGTCTCAAGCTACACGCTGTTTCCCGCGATTTTCGCGCTCGGTCAGCATCTCCATTCGAATGGCAGGACTGCGCTTGAGGCTTTCGTTGTCGCTTATGAAACGCAGGCGCGCATTGGCATCGCGTGCCGGGAAGCGCGCCGTCTCGGCTATATGGTTTTGGCGCTTGCGGGCGCGCTTGGTTGCGCGGCGGCGGCTGCGCGTTTGCTTGGCCTTGACGAGCGCGGCACCGCGCATGCACTGAGCATTGCCGCTTCGCAGGGCAGCGGCGTCGGCTATCAAACTGGTTCGATGGCGCACATCGCGGAGATGGGTTTCGCGGCGCGCAACGGCATTACTGCGGCACTTCTGGCTGCCGATGGCTTCACTGGCCAGCTCGACGTTCTCGAAGCGCCACGCGGCCTGCTGAATCTCATCACCGCCGGGAAGGTCGAGAATCCCGGCGGAATCCTTAATGACTGGGGGCGTCCCTATCGCGTGATGGAAGTCGGGATCAAGCAGTTCCCGTGCTGCTATCACTTGCAGCGCATGATCGAGTCGACGCTCGAAATGCGGGAAGCGGGCAAGGTTTCCGCCGATACGGTTTCGGAAATTCAGGTGGAGGTGAACGCCTTCTTTCCGACCGTTGTGCAGTATCTGGAGCCGCGCAACGAGATCGAGGCGCAGTTCAGCCTGCCGCATGCAATTGCAACCGCGCTGCTCGAGCCGCGGGTGCTGCCTTCGAGCTTCTCGCGTGAGAAAATCGATAACCCTGTGTTTCGTGCGCTGCGCTCCAAGGTGCGCATGATCGTGCGCGAGGATTGGGGCTGGACTCCAACCGGATGGACGCCGCGCATCACATATCGCGCCAACAGCGGGCAGGAGATCGCAATCGAGCCCAAACTTTCGAAGGGGCAACCTCCCGAGCTGTTCAGTTTCGACCAGTGCATCGAAAAATATCGGGGTTGCGTCGAAGGACTGCTTCCCGAAGACCGGATTCTGCAATCGATCGAAATGATGCGCACGCTGGAAACGTGCGACGACATCGCCGGCCTCGTAAACATCGTCGACGTGCCGGCACCGTCCAACAAAGCGTAATTGACAAGGCCAGTACCTGTATCATGTCCAGTTCCTCCTCATTCACAAACGGCGAAGTCGAAGAGATTCTTCGCGTCGTGGACCAGCTCGGAGATGTCGAAGTGAAGCTCGAAACCGCGGGCTTCAAGTTGCATGTTCGCAAGGGGCTGGTAGCGGCTTCCGCTGTTGTGGAGCCGGCCGTTGAAGCGCCGCGTGTAACGAGCCCGGCGCCCAAGCAGATAGAAGCGCCGGCAAGCTCCGCGGCTGCGCAGTCTGCGGCTCCTGCTGTTGCCGGCGGTGTAGGGACGGTCGCGATCCGCGCGCCGATGCTGGGCCGCTTTTATCGCGCACCTTCGCCGAGCGAGCCGGCTTATGTCGAGGTCGGCAAGCGTGTCGGCCCGGAGGACCCGGTCTGCATGATCGAGGTCATGAAGCTCTTCAAGACCGTCAATGCGGGGATCGCGGGCACCATCGCTTCGATCTCCGTGAACGACGGTGACATGGTCGAATACGACCAGGTGCTGTTTTTTGTGAAGCCGGACTGACGGGATCGGGACATGAATATTGTCGAGCGATCTGCGAAGGGATCTGCGGGTAATGACATTACCCGCAATACGGCTTCGGGCGCGCGCAAGATTGAGATCATCGACACGACCCTGCGCGACGCCCAGCAATGCCTTTGGGCGACCCGCATGACGGCGGGCATGATGCTGCCGATTGCGGAAGCCATGGACGAAGCCGGTTTCGCGATGATCGACTTCATGGCGCCTGTGCAGTTCGACGTTTGCGTGCGCTATCTCAAGGAAAATCCGTGGGAGAAGGCGCGGCTGTTCCGGCAGAAATTCCGCAACACGCCGCTCCGCGGCTATTGCCGCAGCAAAAGCCTTGTCGGTTTCAGCATGGTTCCCGACGATATCGTGGAGCTATGGATCGAGCGGCTGCATGCGAACGGCTTCGGCGTCGTAGGCACGCTCGATGCGCTGTTCGATGTCGACAACATGCTGGTAAGCGTGCGCCACGCCAAGCGTCTCGGCATGTATTCCGTGGGCGCGCTGGTGTTCTGCGAAAGCCCGGTGCACACGGACGAGGTTTATGCCCGCACGGCCCGCGCCCTGATCGAGCGCGGCAATGTCGACGCGATCATGATCAAGGATTCCGGCGCGCTTCTTACGCCCGATCGCATTCGCACGCTCGTGCCCGCGCTCAAGGCAGTGATGGGCGGCCGCCCGCTTGAATTGCACAGCCATTGCAACACCGGCCTGGCGCCGCTCGTCTATCTCGAGGCGGTCAGGCTCGGGGTGGACCAGTTGCATACCTCGATTGCGCCGTTGGCCAGTGGTCCTGCCCAGCCGTCGGCGCAATTGATGCTGCACAATCTCGATCTCAACGGCTTCGCCACGCGCGTCGAGCGCAGCAAGGTCGATTTCGTCGGAGACTATCTGACCAGGCTCGCCGAACAGGAAGGGTTTCCGAAGGGGACGCCGATGGAATACGACTCGTTCCATTACCGGCATCAGATGCCCGGAGGGATGTTCGCCAACTGGAAGTTCCAGTTGCAGCAGGCTGGTCTCGAAAACAGACTCGATGAAATCCTTCAGGAAATCGTGCAGATCCGCGCCGATCTGGGCTGGCCCATCATGGTCACGCCGTTCTCGCAGATCATCGCCGTGCAGGCGATGCTGAACGTCGTCGGTGGCGAGCGCTACAAGACCGTGCCCGACGAAGTGAAGATGTATGCGCTCGGCCATTTCGGGCGCCTGCTTGCACCGGTCGAGCCGAACGTGCTCGATCGCATCGTGCAGAACGGATCGTCGAAGATTCCGTTGCAGCCGCAGCCGCTGCCGCCCGCGCTACCGTCCTTGCGCAAGGCTTATCCGGGCGCGGACGACGATGAAATTCTGCTGCGATACATGTTCGCGGGCAGCGAGGTGGACGACATGTTTGCCGCTGGTCCGCTGAAAACATCGACGCGCAGTTTCAGTCCCGCCGCACGGCTTATCAGCGAACTCGCGAAACGGCCGCAGGTCCGATACCTGGAGGCGCAAAACAAGGATACACGCTTCGTCTATTCGCGAAGCGGGTAAATAAGAAGCACCAAAGTGCTCGGTTACTCAAACGCAAATTCATCGAGGGAGGAAATGATGAAATCGTTTAAATCAAAATTGGTGGCTTCGGCCGGAGCAGCCGTGCTGCTCGTCACGGCTGCGGCCGGAAGTGCTTTCGCGCAAGCGGCCCCCACGGTTCTCAAGCTCGCGCACGGTGCGACCGAGCAGAACGCAATCGGCAAGGGTATGCTCAAATTCGCCGAGCTGGTCGGGCAAAAGACCGGCGGCAAGGTCAAGGTCGAAACGTACATCGCAGGTTCGCTCTACAGCGAGCGCACGGCACTCGAAGCGATGGTGAACGGTTCGATCGATTTCGCCGGTGCGTCCAACGCCAACTGGGCGGCTTTCACGAACGCCCTGTTGTTCATGGATCTGCCTTACGTATTCAATGACGAGGCATCGTTCCGCAAGGCGCTCGACGGAAAGGTCGGCAAAGCGATTTCCGAGCGTTTCGAGAAAGCCGGCTTCAAGCTCCTGATGCAGCTCGACAACGGCGGCTTCCGCGACATCGTCAACAACAGGAAGCCGGTTCGGGTTCCGACCGATCTGAAGGGTCTGAAGTTCCGCACCACCGCGTCGCCGGTCGAGATCGCGATGTTCCGTAACTGGGGCGCGATCGCTACGGCAATCGACTGGGCGGAAGTCTATAATGCCCTCGGCTCCGGCGTCGTCGACGGCGAGTTCGTGATGCCGACCTGGCTCTCGACCGCCAAGCACTATGAAGTGCTGAAATACGCGACCGAGAACAAGGCGGCCATCGGCATTCAGACGCTGGCGATCCGGAAAGATCGTTTCGAGAAGTTGCCGGCGGACGTCCAGAAGGCGATCCTTGAGGCTGCTTCCGAAGCGGAGCTCTACGCCAACAAGCTCGATCAGGAGAACACCGACGCCGCCCGCGCCAACGCGAAAAAGCTTGGCGTACAGACCTACAAGCCGACCGAAGCTGAAATGAAGCTCTGGCGTGAAACCGGCAGGCAGATCTGGAAGCAGTTTGAAAAGAACATCGACAAGGAACTGCTGGATCTCGTGCTGGAATCGCAGAAGACCAACTAAACAAACTAAGATGGCAGACGGGAGAGGACGGTTGCGTCCTCTCCCGATCGGTACGAAAGTTTGGGGAGACTTCGATGCTTCACGATCCGGCAGCGCGCGCGGTTTCGCAGCGCCCTTTCGAGCGGGTTTTCTGGTTTCTGGTCCTGCGGATTCCGGAATTTCTATTGGCGATGCTGATCGCCGTTCTTGTGGTTTTTCTGACCGCTTCCGTGTTCGGCAGATATGCGCTGGACATCGGTCTGGCATGGTCTGACGAGGCGGCCCGGCTTCTGTTCATTTGGGTCGTCTTTGTCGGCTTCGCCGTGGGCGTCCGGCATCGCGCACATATCGGCGTGGAGTTCGTCGTCGATCGGCTATCGCCGCGATGGCGCCATGTGATCGAGATCATTCAGGATCTCGCCATTCTCGGCTTCTCCATTCTGTTCACATGGCAGAGCCTGATCACCGTTCGGTTCTCGTTCTTGCAGCGCTTCCCCGGACTCGAAGTGAGCATTGCTTGGCTTTACTCGGCTGTGCTGGTCGCGGGCGTTTTGATGACGATCTACGCCATTTTCAATTTGTGGGAGACGCTGCGCGGAAAGCGGCCTCGTCCCGATGCGCTCGGCCAGCAAGCCGTGCAGCTGAGCGAGTAGGAGAGTCAAATGGCAATTACGATCCTCATCGGCGCATTCGTGGTTCTGGTCGCGATCGGACTGCCGATCAGCTTTGCGATGGGACTTTCCTCGCTCGCCGTGCTGCTGTTCCTGGATACGATTCCGCTCAACATGATCGTGCATCGCACGGTGATGGGTGTCGACTCCTTCGTGCTCCTCGCGATTCCGCTGTTCATTTTTGCGGGTACCGTCATGGAGCAGGGTGGCATCTCCGAGCGCCTGATCTATTTCGCACGCACGCTGGTCGGTCGCTTTCGTGGCGGCCTGCCCATGGGTGTCGTGCTCGGCACGATGTTGCAATCGGGCGTTTCCGGATCGACCGTCGCCGACGTATCGGCCGTTTCCGCCATGACGCTGAAGCCGCTGGAACGGGCGGGCTATCCGAGGCCCTACAGTCTTTCTCTCATCAGTGCCTCTTCCGCTTTCGCGATTCTGATTCCGCCGTGCATTCTCATGGTGATCGTCGCGGCGGTGGCGAACGTTTCGGTCGTTGCGGTGTTTGCCGCCGGTCTGTTGCCGTCACTGCTGCTGGGTCTGATGGTTCTCGGCCTGATCCACATTCAGGCGCGCCTTTATAATATGCCGCGGGACGCCACGCATTCGCGGGCGGAAATGCTCGCGGGCCTCAAGGACGCCTCGCTCGCGCTCGGCATTCCCGTCATCATCTTCGTCGGCATCCGCATGGGTATCGCGACGATCACGGAGATGGCGGCGATCATCGTCGTCTATTCGTTGCTTGTCGGCGGCCTCGTCTATCGCAATCTGACCTGGAGGAATCTGTACGACGCCCTGGTCCAGACCGGCGTCGCCACCGGCCTGATCTCGATTCTCATGGGCTTCGCCATGATCTTCGGTTACCTGCTGGCGACCCAGGGCATTCCGCAAGCGGTCGCCGAATGGATGCGCGCGGCTGAGATCCCCGCCTGGGGCGTCATTCTGATCACGGCGCTGATCTTCATCTTCATAGGCTCGATTCTAGAAGGAGCGCCCGCGGTTCTGATCTTCGTGCCGATTCTGCTGCCGCTTGTCCGTGCGCTCGGTATCGACATGGTGCATTGGCTCACCATTGTCGTGCTTGCGTCCGGCATCGGCTTGTTCATCCCGCCCGCCGGTATCGGCGTGCTGATGGCGTGCAGCATCGGCAAGATCAAGATGGAGCAGTTGATCATGCCGCTGCTGCCGTTTTTGCTGACGCTGTTTCTCGGGCTGCTGATCCTGATCTTCTTCCCGTCGATCACGACGATCATGCCGCAGCTGTTGCAGCTGCCGTACTGATTACGCGGTCTCGCCGGGGACAGTCGAGTGCGCCAGTTTGCAGACGAGGGAGTAGCGGTTGGTTACGCCCCGGTCGTTGGCTTCCTTCTGGGAGCGCTGGCCCTCCGGGCTGTTCCGCCAGGCCAGGGTCTTTTCCAGATCCTCGGTCTCGAGAATGGCGGCATAGCGCCGATGGCCTTCGGGACCGTCGACGACTTCAAAGCGGCGCGCGGCGACAATGCCGGGCGTCGCTTTGACCTCGTCGTAATGCGGGCCGTTCATCCATTCTACGAAGTCCACGCTCGTGGGGCCGTCATACATCACCAGCAGAACGTGTCTCTCTTTCATGGGGTGCTCCTTGGTCTTGGGTACTTGGTGAAAAGCTTTGTCGCGTCTTGCACTCGATTAGTTCGTTTACTGCAAAGGGAGGTTTAGGTGAGCATGATGCTTCCACCGATTATCGACATGCGTCTGCGTCCGCCGATCCCGGCTTGGACGAGAGGTTCCGTGTTTCGCACCGCGATGCATTATCCGCGTCATTTCTTCTCCTTCAAGGGACCGCGTTCAGCGTGGCTCGAGTCGGTCGACATTCTGTTCGAGGAGATGGACTCGGCGGGCATCAAGTATGGCGTGTTGATGGGCCGCGCCGCGGCCGGCGCCGGCAATCTTGGTGGCGTCGCCAATCGCGAAATCGTCGAAGCGGTGGCGAAATGGCCGGATCGCTTTCTCGGGTTCCTCGGCATCGACCTCGAGGCGATTCCGCAAGGGCTTGCGGAAGTGCGCGAATTCGCCCGCGCGACCAACATCAAGGGCATTTCGATCGAACCCGGCTCGGGCGTTCGTCCGCGCTGGTGCGATGACGAGAGTCTCGATCCGATTTATGAAATCGCGCAGGAATACGACCTGCCGGTTTCGATCTCGCTTTCCGGATTGCTGTCGGCGCTCGGCGGCCACGACATAAGCTGGTCGCGCCCTGTTTCGATCCAGCGCGCCGCGCAGAAATATCCGGGCGTCAAGTTCATCATTTCCCATGCGGCGTGGCCTTACGCCGAGGAAATGGTGGTCGTCGCGCTCGCTTGCCCGAACGTCTACGTCTCGCCCGATCTCTATGCCGCGACGGCGGGAATGATCGGCGCCGATACCTACGTGAAGGGCGCCAACATGTTCCTGGAGGACCGGATGCTGTTCGGCACCGCTTATCCGACCAAGGACATTCAGGAGTCGCTGCGCGATTTCCTCGCGCTCGGTTACCGACAGGAGATCATTCCCAAGATTCTGTGGGGCAACGCCGCAAAGCTCCTGAAGATCAAAAGCTAGCACCGGACTCATGGAATGATGCGCTCGGCCCGGAGCTTTCCGAACAGGCGGCGGAACATGGTTTCCGCGTCGAGCGTCTCATTCCATCCGGCCCGACGAACTTTGGCGAGGCTCGACATCTGATCGAAGGTAGCGGAGTAAACCCAATCGACGAAATCCCACTTCACCAGGTCCTGAATTCGATAGGGTTTCAGGCCATGCTTTTCGCGGATGCGGGCCCACAGCGGTTCCTTGTCGGCCATGAAGCGGGCGAGGTTGATGCTTTGCACCGGGCCGGGACGCATGCCGAAACACTCCGCGATCGCGGGCCAGATATTCTCCCACCGTTCGTATTCGCCGTTAGTGAGGTTGAAGGCCTGGTTCGCGCAGGCGGGATTACCTCCCGCCCAGAGCATCGCTCGCGCCAGAAGCGATGCATCGGTGAACTGGTACACGGCCTTGAACGCCGCCGGAGAGCCGGGAAAGCGGAGCGGAAGATTAAGCTCGCGGGAAATCGTTGCGTAGATGGCAAGGCCGGTAAGCTGGTTCATTGCGCTCCCGACCGAAGTACCGCTCAAGCCGTGGGGGCGCCATGACGACCAGCTCCATTGTTTGCCGCGCTGCCAATGCTCGATCCAGTCCTGCTGGTCGTAGTAGAAGTTGGGTGGCATGTGGCGAGCATCGTCTTCCTTCGCCGGCGTCTTATAGGGGCCGAGATGATTGCCATACCATTTGCTTCCTTGCACAATCGCGACATGTTGCAATTGCGGTGACGCGGATTCGACTGCGGTGACGAGATTTTTCAGCATGTCCAGATTGGGACCGACTTCTTCCGCGAGCGTGGACTGGGGCGCATACGCGGCGAAGAACACCCGCGTCGTGCCGCGCGCCCCTTCGGCTGCACGCTTTGCTTCTGCGGGGTCGGTCAGGTCTGCCGAAATGAAGCGCGCGCGTGTCGCGAAGTCCGGCTGCCGGCGGGAGAGGGCGACCACATCCCATTCCGTAGCGCTTTCGAGTTCCTCAAGCAGGGCCCGCCCTGCGACACCCAGCGCCCCGGCGACGATACAGCGTTGCTTCGACATTCCTTATTCCTCCAATCGCGCAAGATAGTTCATTCCGCGCTCGCATCATGAAAGCAAAATCGCGTAGAAAACCCCGCCGCAACTCCGGCCGCCGCAAGACGGTCAGCGCTGAAGACCAGGACGGTCTGTCGCTCTACAAGCGCATCAAGATCGAAGTGACCCGCACGCTCAGCCGCGGCGAGATCGGTCCCAGCGATCCGCTGCCGACCGAGAAGCAGCTCGCCGCGCACTATGGCGTGAGCATCGGCACCGTCCGCCGGGCGATGGACGATCTCGTCGCCGAGCACATCGTCGTGCGCCAGCAGGGTCGCGGCACATTCCTCGCCGCCTTGAGTCCCGAGCGCATGCTCAACCGCTTCTGGCCGATTTTCCGCCGGGACGGCGTGCGCGTGATTCCGATCGTGCAGACTTTGTCCTTTTCCGAGGAGCGAGCCGACGCCGAGATCGCGGAAGCGCTCGGGCTTCGCGAAGGGGATGCGATCTATCGCATCGTGAACATGCTGCTGATGGGCGGTAACCCCGTGATCCTCGACGAGATCAGTCTCTCCAGAAAGCTCTATTTGGGCTTGCGGGAGGAGGATCTCGTTGCGCGAGAGACGACGATGTACGGCTTCTATCAGAGTCATTACGGCATCAACGTTTTTCGTGTGCTTGATCGCCTGAGCGGGGCGGTGGCGACGGCGCCGATCGCGGAGCGGCTCGGCGTTTCTCCGGGCACCGCGCTCTTGTCCATCATTCGCATCGCCTATGCCTTCGGCAACAGGCCGGTGGAGTTCCGCAAGTCGTTCATGCGCACCGATGCCTACGAGTATCGCAACGCCATTGGCGGAGAGTTTCGCGTGGATTGATCGAATCCGCTTGTGGACGCCGCTGCCAGCGTATATTAATACATATAGATGAATTGTGATTGCGTAAAGTCCTTGCTCAGACAAGGACTTACGCACTCCTCAATGGATTTTATGTGTAGCGGCCATGCAGCGGATCAAAAGCCTGTTCATCCCCAACCGCGGCGAAATCGCCGTAAGAATAGTTCGCGCCTGCCGTGATCTCGGCATCCGGTCGGTGCAGGGCTACTCCGATGTGGATCGCGAGTCGCTCGCGGTACGGCTTGCCGATGCATCTGTGTGTGTAGGCGCCGCGCCTTCCCGAGAGAGCTATCTCAACCAGATGGCGCTGATCGAAGCCGCGAAGATGTCGGGCGCCGACGCGATTCATCCGGGCTATGGTTTTCTGTCCGAGAACGCCGAATTCGCCGAGGCATGTGAGAAAGCCGGTCTCATTTATGTAGGCCCGCAGCCATCGGTGATCCGTCTTATGGGCGATAAGGCGGCGGCGCGCAGGCTCGCGGCTGAGGCGGGCGTGCCCGTAACCATGGGATCGCCCGATCCGATCACGACGGCGGAAGAGGCAATCGAGATCGGCCAGCGTATCGGCTATCCGCTTCTGGTGAAAGCGGCTGCCGGTGGCGGCGGCCGCGGCATGCGGGTGGTCGCTAGCGAGAGCGACCTGAAGGAAAGTCTCGAGCGCGCTTCAGCGGAAGCAAGCGCCGCCTTCGGTAGCGACGCTTTATATATAGAAAAATATCTTTCGCCGGTTCGGCACGTCGAAGTGCAGGTGATGGGCGACGGCAAGAATGTCGTGCATCTCGGCGAGCGCGACTGCACCATCCAGCGCCGCCATCAGAAACTCGTGGAAGAGGGGCCGTCTCCGGCGCTCACGCCGGAGCTGCGTGAGCGCATCACCTCCTCGGCCATCGCTTTGGCGCAGCATGTCGGTTACCGCAGCGCGGGCACGCTCGAATACATCGTCGATGCGGCGAAGCAGGAATTCTACTTCATCGAAATGAACACACGCATCCAGGTCGAGCATCCGGTGACGGAACTGCTTACCGGCCTGGATCTCGTGAAGATGCAGATTCTCATCGCCGATGGTACGCCGCTGCCGATTGCGCAATCCGATGTGCGCTTCTCCGGCCACGTCATCGAATGCCGGATCAATGCCGAGGACCCCGAACGCGGATTCATGCCGCGTCCCGGCGTGCTGGCGGAATATTCGGCGCCGTCGGGTCCGGGCGTGCGGATCGATAGCCACGCCTATCCGGGTTACGCCTTGCCGCCTCACTACGACTCGCTGATTGCAAAGCTGATCGTCTGGGGCGCTGATCGCAGCGAAGCGCTTGCGCGGATGCGCCGCGCGCTCGGCGAATTCCAGATCGGCGGCGTGCCGACAACGATCGGCTTTCACAAGCGGCTTCTTGACGAGCCGGACTTCATCTCGGGCGACGTCCATACGCGTTACGTCAAGGAACAGATGTGGGCGGGTCATCCGACCCAGCATATGTTGTGATGGGCCTGCAATAGAACGAGTGCGGAGTAGTCGATGACGATCGAAGCCAAGCTGAACGAGTTAGCGGCGCGCAAGGCCAAGGCGCTGGGAATGGGCGGACCGGAGAAGCTCGCCCGCCGCCGCGCCGAAGGAAACCTCAATGCGCGCGAGCGCATCGACAAGCTCCTCGATGCCGGAACTTACGTCGAGAGCGGCCTGTTCGCGACTTCGCATCTGCCCGAGGCGAGGGATCGTACGCCTGCCGATGGCAAGATCGCAGGCTTCGGCAAGATCGAAGGCCGCCCGGTCGCCGTCGTGTCGAACGACATGACCGTGATGGGCGCTTCCAGCTCCGTCGTGAACGGCAAAAAAATTCGTCACATGCGCGAAGTGGCGAGCCGCAGCGGTATGCCGCTGGTCTTCCTCGGTGAGTCCACCGGTGCGCGCATGCCCGACCGCATGGGTGCGCAGGGTCGCGCAATCCTCGGTCAGGATCCCGCCGAGTATCAACGGCTGCGTCAATCGCCCTGGGTGTCGGCGCTATTGGGCTCCTGTTACGGCTCCTCCACCTGGTACTCCTGCATGTCCGACTTCGTCGTCATGCGGAAGGGCGCATTGATGGCGGTGGCGAGCAGCCGCGTAACGTCGATGGCGATCAATCAGCCGGTCGATGCGGAGGAACTGGGCGGCTGGAAACTGCATTCCGAAACCACCGGCCTTGTCGATGTGGTGGTCGATAGCGACGAGCAGGCCATCGAGGTAGCCAAGCGTTTCCTGAGTTATCTGCCGAGTCATCACAAGGAAGCCGCGCCGGTGCAGCCGGTCCCGGCCGGCGCCGGCGAGAAGGCGCAACGGATCCTCGACATCGTGCCGGAGGACGGCGCGAAAGTTTACGACGTGCGCAAGGTCGTTGAAGCGATTGCCGATCCGGGAAGCGTGTTCGAACTGAAGGCGCGTTTCGGGAAATCGTTGTCGACTTCCCTGATCCGGCTTGACGGCAAGACCGTGGGTGTCATTGCGAACAACCCGCTGTTCAAGGGCGGCGCGATCGATGTCGACGCCTGCGGCAAGGCGACTTCATTCCTCGTCTTCTGCGACAGCTTCAATATCCCGATTGTTTTCCTTGTCGACCAGCCCGGATTCCTGATCGGGCTGGAAGGCGAGCGGCGGGCGGCGCCCAGCAAGATCATCAACTGGATGAACGCGCTGTCGCTCGTCACGGTGCCGAAGGTCTCGGTCATCATGCGTAAGAGCTACGGTCAGGCCTATCTGAACATGGGCGGCGGCCGGAATTCCGATGAAGTGGTCTGCTGGCCGACCGCGGACCTCGGCTTCATGGCGCCGGAAGTCAGTGTCAACGTTCTTTACGGGGTGAAGAAGGACGAGGACCCGGCGCGCTATCAGGAACTTCTCGAAAAGGTAACGCGGGACACCTCGGCCTGGAATCTGGCGGCACTCTACGAGACGCAGACCGTGATCGATCCGCGCGAGACGCGCGAATGCCTCATCTCGCTGCTCGACGTGCATCGCAAACGCATGGGCAGCGAAGTAGGCCGTCATCTCTTGAGCAATTGGCCGACGAGCTATTGAGCAGGATTGGGAGGAATAATGGCTGATACAAAAGTCGCTTCGGAAGTTACCGGCTCGGTCTGGAAGGTGCTGGTGAATGTCGGAGATTCGGTGGAGGCGGACACGCCGGTTCTGCTGATCGAGTCCATGAAGATGGAAATTCCGGTACTCGCGCCGGACTCCGGCGTCGTGACCGAGATTCTGGTTGCGGTCGGCGATCCGATCACCGAGGGCCAGGCCGTCGTCGTGCTTAGGACCTGATCACTGATGAATTCGCCGGAAGGTGCTGCCGATCTGCACGGAATAATTCGTACTGCGCGCGCGCGGGGCGCGACGGCGCTCGACGAGCCCGAAGGAAAGAAGCTCCTGGCTTCGTTCGGCATTCGCGTACCGCAATCGCGTGTCATCCACGCCTCCAGCGAATTGCCCGCGGCTGCGGCCGCGCTTCAGCCTCCTTATGTGTTGAAGGTCGTGTCTGCCGAGATCATCCACAAAAGCGATTTCGGTGCGGTGCGCGTGGGGCTTGCCGATCTTGCCGCGGTCGAGCGCGCGCTCGCCGAGGTCGACGCGGCGCTCAATGCAAAAGGGATCGGCGAACGTAGCTGGCTTCTCGAAGAGATGGCGCCGGGCGGTCTTGAAGTGGTCGTCGGCGGCGTGGTCGATCCTGAATTCGGTCCCATGATCATGGCCGGACTCGGCGGCGTGTTTGTCGAGGTGATGAAGGATGTCTCTTTCCGTATTTGCCCGATCAATCGTTTCGACGCGGCCGAAATGCTTGCCGAACTGCGCGGTGCTGCGCTGTTTCACGGCACCCGCGGCCGTCCGGCGGTTTCGGTCGATGCCGTGATTGACATTCTGCTCAAGGTCGGCGGCGAAAACGGAATCCTGACGCGCGGCGCGGACGAGATCGCGGAGATCGATTTGAACCCGCTGATCGTGACGCCGGATGCTGCAACGGCCGTCGATGCGCGTTTCATTCTCAAGTCCGCAGCCGAGGGCTGAGTCCGTGTCCCAATCCTCCCTGAACGGCAGCCCGTTCGACGCGCTGTTTTCCCCCAAGACCATCGCCGTAATCGGCGCTTCCGCGACATCGGTGTCCGGCGGCAACCGCTTCATCCGTCATCTCAAGGCTTTCGGTTACAAGGGCCGCATCTTTCCCATTCATCCCTCCGCGGTGGATATCGAGGGAATGCCGGCCTTCGCTTCGGTGACGGGGACGCCGGAGCCGATCGACTATGCTTATGTTGCCGTAGCTGCACCGCATGTTCCGGCTCTGATCCGATCTTTTGCGGGCCGCGTGCGTATCGCGCAGGTGATGTCGAGCGGGTTTAGCGAGTCGTCAGGCGGCCATGAACTGGAGCGCGAACTCGTGCAGGCGGCGCGCGAGGCGAAAGTGCGGGTAATCGGTCCGAATTGCCTCGGCGTTTATTCGCCGCGCGCGCGCGTAACCTTTACCGAGCGAACCACGGAGGAGCCGGGGCCGGTCGGCGTCGTGTGCCAGAGCGGTGGTCTCGGCGTCGATATTATCCGTCGTGGCCAGAATCGCGGTCTGCGCTTCAGCGGCTTGGTTACGGTCGGGAACTGCGCCGATGTGCGACCCTACGAACTGCTCGAGTATTTCCTCGCTTCGCCGGAAACAAAAGTGATCGGTCTTTATCTCGAAGGCGCGGGCGATGGTCAGCGCCTTTTCGAGATCCTCCGTGCGGCACGCGGCAGCAAGCCTGTCGTCATCCTGAAGGGTGGCCGAACGGGGCAGGGTCGCCGAGCTGCGGCTTCGCACACCGGTGCGCTTGCGGGCAGGGATGAGGGATGGAAAGCGCTTGCCGCGCAGACCGGCGTGGTTCTCGTCGACAGCCTCGATGCGTTTCTGGAAGCTCTGCTCGCGTTTCAATGTCTTTCGCCGCGTAACACTGCCGCGCGCCGCGCGGTACTGTTCGGCAATGGCGGCGGCGCGAGTGTGCTGGGCACGGACGCGCTGGCGCGGGCCGGTTTCGATGTTGCGCCTTTTGATGCCGATGTCGCGGCCAGGCTGCAGGCGCTGAAGTTACCGGCAGGTTCGAGCGTGCTGAACCCGATCGATCTGCCTGCCGGAGCGTTGCAGCAGGACGAAGGCCGTGCCGCCGAGATGATTTTCGACGCCATCTCGGAGGGCAGCAATACCGATATGCTGGTCATGCATGTCAACATGACGGTGGTGCTTTCGTTCCGTCACGTCGACATGCTTGGAAATCTGATTGACGCGGTGCTGCGCGTGAAATCGCGCGACCGTTCCGGCATGCATGTCGCGCTGGTGCTGCGCTCGGACGGCGATCCCGACATTGAAGGTCCGAAACGGGAGTACCGCGGCCGCGCGGTTGCGGCAGGCCTGCCGGTCTATGACGAACTCGGAGCGGCCGCCGATGCTCTGGCTTGCGTTCGTTATTTCGAAGCCTTCCGCGCCCGCGGGAGCTAGAGCTTATTGTTTTGGGGAGAATGAAAATGGCAACCGATCTGGTCAACCTGCCGTCGATTCAACTGCGCAACGTCAACGAGAAGGCGGGAATCGCCTATCGCGCATTGCGCGATTCGATCATGCAGTCGGGCCCGCTCGATGCCGACACCTGCGAACTGATCCTGATCGGCTGTTTTGCGGTTCGCGGTTGCGAGCGCTCGTTCCGCGTTCATGCATTGCGCGGGCTGAAGGCGGGCATGTCGAAGGAATTGTTGCAGCAGGTCGTCATGATTCCGATGGGCGCGGCATCGCCGCTCGCCGAAGTGACGAAAGTCCTCACCTGGCTCGACGAGGTGGCGGCGGAACACGCAGCCGGCGCCTAGCACGGCTGGCCCCGGAGATGGGGCAGGTGACGCGAAGCCAGCCCTTAAAGACCGTTCCCAATTCCTCACGAAAACGCCTCCCGCGTGCGGCCTGCGCACAGGCCGTTCGCGAGCGCGCTTATTTCGCCCGGTAACGCCTTTGTCGGCGCCGTATCCCGCCCGTCTACCTGATATTGAGGACATTTTTGTTGACAATATTTGACGATCCATCATCCTGAAGGCGAAACCATCGCGCGAGGCGGGTCTCGCGGGCTTTGGTGCGCCGGATGAAGGAGAATCTCGTGAAGAAATCCATGACGGGCGGGAGGGCGGTTGTTGAGTCCCTGCGCGCCGAAGACGTGCGCTGCGTATTCGGGCTGATCGGCTCCGCGACGATGGAGGTGTTCGACGCGCTCTACGACGCGAATGACGTGCGCTTCGTCGGCATTCGCGACGAGCGTACCGGCACGCACATGGCCGACGCCTATGCCCGCGTGTCAGGCAAGGCCGGCGTCATCCTCGCCGGGCAGAACGGCCCCGGCGTCACCAATCTGGTCACGGGTCTTGCGCAGGCGTCGGCCGCGTTCTCCCCGGTGATTGCGATTGCGGGTATGCTGTCTTCGGCGCATCAGTATCGCGGCGCGTTCCAGGAAGTGGATCAGCAATCCCTGGCCATGCCGGTTACCAAGAAGACCTGGACCGTCAACCGCACCGAGCGAATTCCCGAAATGTTTCGCGAGGCGTTTCGCACCGCGATGACGCCGCGGCGCGGTCCCGTGCAACTGAATCTCCCGCGCGACGTGCTTTCCGAGTCCGCGGAGTTCGAGGCCCCGGGCGAGCCCGTGGGCTATCGCGTTCAGGTGTCGCCGCCGGGCGATTTCGATCAGGTCGCGGAAGCGGCAAGGCTGCTTGCGAATGCCGAGCGACCGTTGATCGTGGCGGGTGCCGGCGTGAAGTGGAGCGGCGGTCATCGGGCCGCGCTTGCGCTTGGAGAATTGCTGAACGCCCCGGTCGCGACTGCCGCCGGGCATAGCGACGCGGTGCCGAACGACCATCCGCTGTTCGCGGGCGGCATGGGTCCGCGGGGCAACCAGGTCGCGTCTGCGCTGGCGCGCGAAGCCGATGTGATTCTCGCGCTCGGCACGCGGCTTGGCTTCAATTCGACCTTCTATTCCTACGACAACCTCAATAGCAACGCGAAGATCATCCAGGTGGAGATCGAGCCGACCGCGATCGGCCGTCACTTCCCGGTCACGCTCGGAATCTGGGGTGACGCCGCCAAGGTCGCAGCCCAGCTTGCGCGTGAAGTCGAAGGAATGAAGCGAAACGCCAAGGCGCAGCAGTGGCGGGACGATTTCCTGGCAAAGCGGAAAAAGCTCATCGAGGAGCGGGATCAGGCCGGCTCTGTCATGACCACGCCGATCCAGCCGCAGACGCTTTTCAAGGTTCTGCGCGACGTGCTGCCGGGCAACGCGATCGTCACCATCGACGCCGGAACGCTATGCCTGCAAGCGACCGATGCGCTCCGTCATCTGGAGCCGCCGGCGTTCCTGAGCCCGCTCGATTTCGGTCTGGTCGGCTTCTCTTATGCGGCAGGTTTGGGCGCCAAGGCGGCGGCTCCCGACCGGCCGGTGGTCAGCCTCATGGGCGACGGCGGCTTCGGCATGACCATGTCGGAGCTCAGCACCGCGGTTTCCTGCGGGCTGAATACCGTGACCGTGGTGATGAACAACCACTGCTGGGGCGCCGAAAAAGCCTATCAGCGGGACTTCTTCGACGGCCGCTATATCGGCGCGGACGTCACGAACCCGCCCTATGACAAGGTGGCGGCGCTGTTTGGCGCGCAGGGTTATCGCGTCGAGCGGCCCCAGGACATCGGCCCGACGATCGAGAAGGCGCTGAACTGCGGCAAGCCGGCAGTCGTGGATGTCCAGATGGACCCTAACGCGCTCTACAGCTTCCGCCGCGATTCCTTCGCCCATCGCACCGGCGCGAAGAAGGGCTGATTGCTTCCGCGTTCCGGCGCAAGGACGCCGCGGCACGAAATGGTGCCGCGGCCTCCAATATGGAAAATGGCGCGCGTTCTTGCTATGAAGCGCCACGCCAGCCGGGATGCATTATGACGAAGAAGCCACAAAGGGCGCGAGCGGCCAAAAGCCGAAAAGACGCCTTCGAGACCATCCGTAATCGCATTTCCGAGCATCAGTTGCTCCCCGGCAGCAAGCTTCGCGAACAGGAGCTGGCGGCCGAGTTCGGCCTTTCGCGTGCCCATGTGCGGGAGATCCTCAGCACGCTCGAGCAGCGGGGGCTGATCGTGCGTGTTCCCAATCGCGGCGCGATGGTCGCTTATCTCGACCCTGTGCAGGCGATCAATCTCTATCATGTGCGCGAGGCGCTGGAGGCGCTCGCCGTGCGGCTCGCAGCCAAGGCCGCGCCGAAAGGCACTTGGGACGACCTGCTGAAGCGGCTCAATCCGGCGATCGAAGCCAAATTGCGCAAGGGCGAATACGGCGAGTACGAGGCGATCCTTAGCGAACTCAATCGCCGGATCATCGAACAGGCAAACAACCCGATCCTCGCCGACATGCTCGACCGCCTCCGCGACCGCACGCAGGTCATGGGCCGCCGGGTCATCGTTTTGCAGGGGCGGGCGGAGTTCGGCTTCGAGCTGCATCGCAAGCTGACAAAAGCACTTGCGGCGGGCGATGCGGAGACTGCGGCGGGGATCAAGGGCAAGATCATCGCGACGGCCAGAGAGTCGATCGACCGCTACCGCGACTTCATTTTCTAGAAGACAAATCTTGAAGGCATGACGCCGGCGGTGGCCGGCCGATTGTTCTACGGGGCTACGCATGCGGGCCCGGCGGCTGCATTTCATGTTGCGCCGCCGTGAGCGATGCGCGCATCGAACTTCTGTTTCTGCACGAGAAATAGTGTTGACTTTTTTGTTAACAAAAATGCACACTCGCGCAGAAACCAAGGGAAGGGTCATGTCCGACAATCACGCGAAGCGCGGCAAGCTGAAGGATATCGGTCTCCTCGAGCTGGTGCGTGAATCCCTCGTCGCGGTCGTCAAGGAGATGCGCGCGAATATCATCCATTCCTCGTATTCCTCAATCATCTACGAAGGGCACGATTTCTCCTGCGCACTCGTCAGCGCCGACGGGCGGCTTGTCGCCCAATCGCTCGACGACAATCCGTTGCATATCTTTGCCGTTCCTCATTCGGCGCGCGAGATCATCCGCGCCTTCGGCGATGACATTCATGAGGGCGACGTTTTCCTTCACAACGATCCCTATACCGGCGGCACGCATCTCAATGACGTGCTGATGCTTTATCCGGTATTCGCGGAAGACAGGCTGGTGCTGTTCTCTGCCGCTCGCTGCCATTGGGGCGATGTCGGCGGCTCGACGCCGGGAAGCCTGTCGGGCCGTGTCACGGAAATCCTGCAAGAAGGCATCCGTATCGTTCCGACGAGGATCTGCGAAAAGGGAAAGTTGAACGAGCCGTTTCTCGAGCTTCTCTTCCAGAACATGCGCAATCCGGCCGAGCGTAAGGGCGACTTCAAGACGATGCTCGGAACTTCGCGCAAGGCGGCAGAGCATGTGAAGCGGCTGATTGCGCGCTTCGGCGCGGACAAGTTGCTGGGTTCAATCGACGAACTGATGCGCCGGGCGGAGCAGGTGATGCGCGAGCGCATTCGCGCGTGCCCCGATGGCGTGTATCTTGCCGAAGGCTATATTGAGTCGGATGGGCACAACCACGCTCCGATTGCCGCGCGCCTGAAACTGACGATCGACGGCGAGCGCATGATCGCCGACTTTACGGGAACCGCTCCGCAGACCAAGGGGCCGACCAATATCGGTCCGTCGATGGCGCCGAACGCCGTATGTACGATCGCCAAGGCGTTTCTCGATCCACATACCTCGATCAACCACGGCTCGTTCGAGCCGATCGAAGTGATCGCGCCGGTGGGAAGCTTCATCAACGCGCGCTGGCCGGCGCCGTGCGGCGGCATGGTGGAAGTCAAGGCGCTGCTCGATTCACTGATGGTCGCGGCACTCGGGCAGGCCATGCCCGACATGATCGCAGGCGGCCTGAAAGGCGGAGCCAATCATACGCTGATCGGCGGCAACGATCCGAAATGGGGCTCCTTCCTGTTTTATGAGTATCCGGCGGGCGGCACCGGCGCGACGAAGGACATCGACGGCGGGACGGTGGTGCGTGCCTTCCCGGATGGAGATTTCAACTCGGTACAGTCCATCGAGATCGTCGAAAGTGCGCTGCCGCTGCGCGTCGAAAGCTACGGAATCCGTGAAGACTCCTGCGGCGACGGCAGGAACCGCGGCGGGTTCGGGATGCGGCGCTGCATTCGCGTGTTGAGTGACAGCGCTTCGCTCTCGGTTCTCTCCGACAGAAACGTCATCCCGCCTTATGGCGTGATGGGAGGGGGCTATGGCGCGCCGAACCGCTTTACCATCCTTCGCGGCGACCGCCTCGTCGAGCCGTCGGAGCATCCGGGCAAGGTGGCGGGTTTTGCCTTGCAGGAAAACGATATCCTCGTGATGGAAACCGCCGGTGGCGGCGGCTATGGCGATCCGCTTGAGCGGGATCCCGAAAAGGTGAGGAAGGATGTTTCGCTCGGATATCTGAGCGCGGCTGAAGCGCTCCGCCGTTACGGCGTTGTCGTCATGCAGGATGGCCGCATCGATGTCGAAACAACGCGCGGGAAACGCGAGGAGATCCGGGCGTCGCGGATTCGTCTGTCGCTGCAACTGGTGAATACCGATCTTGTCGACGGCTTTCGGCGGCTGTTTGAACTGCCGCGCGCCGCGGCCGAGCGCCTCTCGCTTGGCGACGGTGCGCTCGTGGAGATCATCACCGGCCAGGGTGCATCCTTGCGCGGTTGGGTGCGGATCATAGACGGCGCCCATCAGGTGTTGCGCATCGATGCCTCCGCCCTGGCGCTTCTCGCCGGCGAGGCGGGCGATCAGGTCGAAATTCGGCCCATACGCGCCGCCGCTCATTGAGACACAAGGGCATGACGGAAGCCATGAAATCAGGAACTTATATTGTCGGCATCGATGTCGGCGGCACTTTCACCGATATCCTTTGCTACAACGCCGGCAATCATGCGCTGTCTTCCGCAAAGGTTCCTTCCGTTCCCGGCAGCCAATGGCGCGGCGTGCTCGAGGCGCTGGACGCGCTAGGCATCGATCTCGGCTCGATCATCGCATTCGTGCACGGGACGACCATTGCCACCAATACGGTACTCGAGCAGAAGGGCGCGAAGACCGCGCTCCTGACGACCGAAGGCTTCCGCGATGTGATCGAGATCGGCCTCACGAGGCGGCTCGTCGGCGGTCTGTTCGACATCAAGTTCGTTCGGCAGGCGCCGCTGGTCGATCGCACCCTGCGCCTCGAGGTGCCGGAGCGTGTCATCGCTGATGGTTCGGTCCTGCGCGCGCTCGATGGCTTCGATTTCGGTCCAATAGCGCAGACCTTCAAGTCGGCGGGTGTCGAAGCCTTGGCGATCTGCTTCGTCAATTCCTATCTCGACCCGTCCAACGAGGCGAAGGCGGGTCATGCGCTGCGCCAGCTTCTACCGGGCGTGCCGGTGAGCGAGTCCGCGATTCTACTGCCGGAGAAAGGCGAGTTCGGCCGCTTCTCGACCTGTGTGCTGAATGCCTACCTTACACCGCGCATCGTCGATTACCTGAAGACCCTGACTGGCGCGCTCGCCGAGCGCGGCGTGCAGGCGCCCGTGAGCATCATGACCTCGAATGGCGGAGCGATGACGCTGGACCGAGCCGCGAAAAGTGCGGTCGCGACATTCCTTTCGGGTCCCGTGGGCGGCGTGAACGGCGCGATCCGCGTTTGCGAGATGGCGGGGATCTCCCACTGCATCACCTTCGACATGGGCGGCACCAGTACCGATGTCGCGCTCATACACGACCGTATGGCGCGCACTTCGCACGCCAACCAGTTGGGCGCCTTTCCGCTGGCGTGGCCGCAACTCGATATCCACACCATCGGCGCCGGCGGCGGCAGCATCATCTCCGCGCAGCCCGACGGTACGCTTGAAGTCGGCCCGGAAAGCGCAGGTGCGATTCCGGGTCCCGCCTGCTACCTGCGCGGTGGAACCGTGCCGACGATCTCCGACGCCAATCTAATCCTGGGCCGTCTGCCTTCGGCGCGGGCGATCAGCGGCGGCTTGAGGCTATCGATCGATGCCGCGCGCTCGGCCATGACAAAGCTCGCGGAAGCAATCGGCCGGAGCGAGAACGATATTCAGGAACTGGCCGAAAGTGCGCTGCGCATTGCGGTTGCCAAGATGGCTGGTGCGGTGCGCGAGGTTTCGGTACATCGCGGACACGACCCGCGCGATTTCGTGTTGTTCGGCTTCGGCGGCGCGGGCCCGATGCATGTGCTTGCGGTCGCTGACGAGCTATACGTGCCGCGGGCGATGATTCCGCCCATGCCGGGGCATCTCTCTGCGTTCGGGCAGATGCTCGCAGACCACCGGCGCGATTTTGTTGCCGTCTGGGGCGGGGCGGTGAGCGCGACCGAGTTCTCCGGGCTACAGGCGCGCATCGCAGACTTGCGTGAACAGGCTGCGACGCAATTGCAGGAAGACGGTATCGCGGCCGAGAAGCAGCAATTCAGCTTCAGCATCGACATGCGTTACGCGGGGCAATCCTTCACGCTCTCGATTCCGTGGCGCGACACCTATCAATCCTGGGAGCCGCTCGTTGCCGCTTTCCTCGCGCGCCATGAAGAAACCTTCGGCTATGCCGACGCCAACAACGAGGTCGAGCTGACGGCGATCCGTCTTGTGGCGCTCGGCCTGGTGGCCAAGCCCGGCGTCGCTTTTCCGCTCGGCGGGGGAACGAATGTCGTCGTGGAGACGCGGCCGGTCTGGTTCGAAGGTGCGGCCCATCAATGCAAGGTCTATGACCGCACCGCATTGAATGCAGGCTTCGTGCTCGAGGGGCCGGCGATTGTCGAGGAGCCGGGCTGCACTTCGGTGATCCCGCCACAGTGGCGCGTGACGGTGCTTCCGTCCGGCGCGCTCGACTGCGTGAGCTTGCGGCAGGGCTGAGACGGCCCGTTTCCGGAAAACGCCTGCCACCGGGCTTTTTGCGTTCGCCGCAGGGCTTTTTCGTTTGCAATATTGTTGACAAAATAGTTGACGATATAGGGAGCGTGAGACACAATTCCAATGGTCGCGGCCTGAAATGCCGGGCCTCGCGCACGACGCGCACCGCTGCCCCAAGGAGATGCTGTAATGTCAGCCAAGTCCGAAAATTCGGCCGAATACTTTCAGCGCGCGAGGGAGGTGCTCGCCGGCGGAATCTCCCACGAGAACCGCTACACCGAGCCGCATCCGATTTATGTCGAGCGCGCGCAGGGCTCGCGGAAATGGGATGTCGAGGGCAAGGAGTATCTCGACTTCTCGATGGGCAGCGCGTCTTTGCTGCTCGGCCACGCCCATCCCGATGTGGTGGCGGCACTCCAGAAGCAGGCGCCGCTCGGCACCTATTATGCGAGCAACCATCCGCTCGAGGTCGAGTGGGGCGAACTCGTCAAGGGAATGTACCCCTCCGTCGAGCGGCTGCGTTTTACCGCTTCGGGCACCGAGGCAACCATGCTCGCGCTGCGCCTCGCGCGCGCCTTCACCGGCAAGCCGAAGGTCATCCGCTTCGAGCAGCATTATCACGGCTGGCACGATTATCTGATGTACGGGATGGTCGCTCCTTACGACCGCTCGGCGTCGTGCGGCGTTCCGACTGCGATGCGCGAGCTGACCATCGTAAGCAAGCCGAACGCCGAGGCTGTCGAAAGCATTCTCAAAACCAACAACGACGTTGCCGCGATCATCTGCGAGGTATCGGGGCCGAACTGGGGCTCGGTGCCGCTGGTAAAGGGCTTTCTCGAATCCCTGCGCGCGCTTGCGGACAAGCACGACGTCGTTCTGATCTTCGACGAGGTGATTACCGGATTTCGCTGGAGCCCGGGCGGCATGCAGCAGGTCGCCGGTATCCGTCCCGACCTGACCACCTTCGCGAAAATCCTGACGGGTGGATTGCCCGGCGGCGCGGTCGGCGGCCGGGAGGAGATCATGCGTCTCCTGGATCCCGCATTTTCCTTCAACGGCCGAAAGCCTGGCGTCACGCACAAGGGGACTTTCAACGGGTGCTCGATTATCGCGGCGGGAGCCATTGCCGCGATGAAGGTGGTGCGCACCGGCAAAGCGCAGAAACACGCTAACGAGATTGCCGCGCGCATCCGCAAGGGCATGAAGTCGGTGCTCGACACCCATCAGGTTGCGGGCACCGCCTATGGTGAAGCCTCGACCTTCCATGTCTATTTCGGCCAGACTGACAAGGATGGCGGCGTCGGCAAGCTGGATTCGGCGCAGATTCGCGGACTCTCCAAAGAGTTGGTGCGCGGCTATCAGATGGGCCTGCGCGACCGTGGCGTGGAATTGATGTCCTACATGGGCGGCGTCACTTCGCTCGCCCATACTGACGACGACGTCGAATTCTTCCTTGGCGCTTTCGAGGACACCCTGCGCGACCTCATGCGCGCGGGCCATGTGGGGCGGGCTTGAGAATGTTGCTCGCTCACGCCCGCGCAATGTGCAGGCCGTCCGCGGAAACGATGAGGCGGCCAGTTCGCACGCCATGAAAGTTGTCGTCATCGGCGGCGGCGTCGTCGGCTTGTGCACCGCCTATTTTCTCGTGAACCACGGACATGATGTCGTCGTGGTCGAGCGGGAGCGTGACATTGGGCTTGGCACCAGCCGCGCTAATGGCAGCCAGCTCAGCTACAGCTATGTCGCGCCGCTCGCGAATCCAGGCGTGTTTCGCGAGCTTCCGTCTTTGCTTTTCAGCCGCGATGCGCCGGTGCGCCTTCGCCCGCAACTGGACCTGCATCAGTGGCGGTGGGTGTTCGGTTTTCTGCGGGCGTGTACGGGCGGCCAGAGTCAACTTACGACGCGGCAGTTATTGACCCTCTCGCTCTACAGCCAGCGGCTGCTCGAAGAGATCGCCCGGAAGGAATCGCTTCGCTTTGATCATCGGCGCAATGGCAAGCTCGTGGTCTATTCCAGCGCCAAGAGCTGGAATGGGGCGGTTCGTCAACTCGAGCTTCAGAAGGCGCTCGGCTGCGAGCAGGAAGCGCTCGACACCGCCGCTTGTTGCGAGGTCGAACCGGCGCTTTGCGACATCCGCAACCGCATCGCAGGCGGCATCTATACGCCCAGCGAGGAAACGGCTGACTGCTATCGCTTCTGTCTCGAGTTGAAGCGCGTGCTTTCCGCGCATCCGCGCTTTCGTCTCGCGACAGCCACTACTGTCACGCGCCTCCGCTGCATTGGCAACCGGGTCATCGGTCTTGAAACCGACGGCGGCGTGATCGACGGCGACGCCTACGTTCTGGCTGCCGGTATCGAGAGCAGGCAGCTCGCGCGGCCGATCGGCATCGATCTGCCGATCTATCCCTTGCGCGGCTACAGCGTGACCATTCCGCTGTCGTCTCCAGAAGACGGGCCGAAGCTCAGCGTTACCGACTATCGCAACAAGATCGTTTACGCGCCGCACGAAGGGGCGCTACGCGCTGCCGGCTTCGTCGAGATCGCGGGGGACGATCGCGGCATCGCGGAAGATCGCATTCAGACTCTGATCGAGGCCACACGAAAAACCTTTCCGCGAATTTCGGACTACTCGCGCGTTCAGCCCTGGTGCGGACTGCGCCCGGCAACGCCGCGCGGCACGCCGATCGTCGGCCCGACACGCTACTCGAATCTTTCGCTCAATGTCGGTCACGGCGCCCTCGGCTTCACGTTGGCCATGGGATCGGGCCGCGTTGTGGCGGACATCGTATCGGGGCGGGAGCCGCAAGTTTCTCTCGAAGGAATGCTGCTACGCGACGGCGCAAAGGCACCTCCGCCGCCGCAGCAAACGCATGCCGGTCAGCGGCCCGCGCCAAATATGGAAATGTCATTATGAATAGCACAGGGACCACAATCCCCGGTTCGATCTCCGGTCCCGGACAACTGATCCCCGGAATTCTGCTCGCGGGTGCGGTTGCCGTCGCGGCAGTTCTCGCGGCGCCGCTTGTCGCGACGGTGATGCCTATCCCGGCAATGGTGATCGCGCTTTTGATCGGCATTGCGCTGAATGCGGTTGCGAGCCGGCCGCTGTTCCAGCCCGGCCTGGCATTCTGCGTGCGCACGGTGTTGCGGTGGGCGGTGGCGTTGCTCGGGCTGCGCATCGCGCTCGGCGATATCGTCGCGCTCGGTTTCGCGACCGCGCTCATTGTCGTTGTTTCGATGCTTGCCACGCTGGTCGCGGGTTTCATGCTTGCGCGGCTCTTTGGGCAGAGCATGTCCTATGGCGCGCTTGCCGGAGCTTCCACCGCGGTATGCGGCGCCTCTGCCGCGCTTGCCACCTCAACGGTGCTGCCGAACTATCAGAACAAGGCAGCCGATGTCGCTTTTGTCGTGGTCGCGGTGAACGCACTTTCGACCGTTGCGATGGTGCTCTATCCGTTATTGTGCAGTTGGGCCGGGCTGGACGAGCGCACCACCGGCATTCTGTTTGGCGCCACGATCCACGACGTAGCGCAGGTGGTCGGTGCCGGTTACTCGGTGTCGGATGAAGCGGGGAATACAGCCGTTATCGTGAAGCTTTTCCGGGTGTTTCTGCTGCTGCCGGTGGTCGTGGGGATCGGCTGGTGGCTCACAAGAGCTGGCGGAAGGCACGGCGAGGCGAAGGTGCCGGTTCCCGTCTTCGCGCTTGTGTTTCTTGCGCTCTGCGCCCTGAACAGCGTAGCGCCGTCTATAGCGCCGATCGCGCAGCTTTACGGCTCGGTCAGGAGCGCGCTGGTCGACGCCTCGACCTGGGGGCTGCTCGTCGCGATCAGCGCCCTCGGTCTCGGCACCTCCGTCAGCACGATGCTTGGGCTCGGCTGGCGGCATATCGCGACCATTACCGGAACGACAGTCGTCGTGCTGGCAGTTGCTTTCGCCGGTATCCTCATCGCTGGCATCTGAGATGCCAGCGAGAAGCCGAAAACACTCACGCCCGCATTGCTGTGGGCGTGAGCCGTCGTTTGTGAAAATCTGGCTGGGTTCAGTGGCCGAAGTTATGCATGCCGCCGTCGACATGGATCACCGTGCCGGTGATGTAACGAGCGAGCGGCGATGAAAGAAAGGCCACTAGGTTACCGATGTCTTCCGGCTCGCCGAAATAGCCGATCGGAATGAAGCGCTCGATGAAGTCGCGCCGCGATTCCTCGGTCGGGTAGAGCCGGCCGAGAATCTGCTCGCTGTTGATGCGTCCCGGCGGGATGCAGTTCACGGTAACCCCTTCGGCCGCCACGTCGCAGGACAGGCCTTTCGACCACATATGCACCGCGCCCTTTGCGGCGGTCGCGCCATTGGTCGCGCGCGGCTCCATGCTTCCGGTGATGTTGATGACGCGCCCCCATTTGCGCGCCCGCATCTGCGGCAGCACGGCCTCCGTCATCCGGCGTGTCGAGGTGAAATTGAGGTTCATTGCCTCGTCCCACGCCGCGTCGCCGGCATCGGGCTTCAGGGTACGCGAATTGCCGAGCGAATTGACCAGCACATCCACATGACCGAAGGCGTCCAACGCTGTCTTTGCGACCTGCGCGGCGCCCGTGGTTTGCAGGAGGTCCGCAACGATCACCAGCGGACGTTCCGCGCCAGCCGCGGCGATGCCGTCTGCGAGCTCGTCCAGGAGATGCGCGCGCCGACCGACGATCGCAACCCGCGCACCTTCGGCGGCCAGTACTCTGGCGCAGCCTGCGCCGATGCCGGTGCTCGCGCCGGTCACGATGCAGGTTCGTCCGTTCAATTGAAGATCCATGGAATGCGTCTCACATTGAGCGAAAAACTAAGCATGACGCTGTATCCCTCTCAATCGCCGGAGAGTGGATAACAGCCTTTCACGAAATACATGCGCTGCGCATGCGCGCGATGTTAGAGCGGATCGGCGTCGAGCCGGACTATGTTCGGGTTCTGCGAAGACGCAGCCGGAAACCGCCGCAACACCAGCGGATCGTGGCCCGGTATGATCAGGTCCTTGGCGCTGGCGAGCCGCTCGACTTTTTCAAAGGCCTCGAGGCTCGCGAACACGTCCTGCACAGCCGGGAAGGGCCGGCGCTGTTCGATGTTCGCGTAGAAATGCGTCACATCCGACGCGAGCACGAGATAGCCGCGCCGCGTCAGCACGCGAACGGCCTGAATGCCGTGGGTGTGGCCGCCGGTGTGATGGACACTGATGCCCGGCGCAATCTCTTCGGAGCCGTCATGAAAACACGCGCGGCCGGTAAAAACCCTGCGCACCATCTGCACGATGTCTTCTTCCTCGAAAGGATGCCGCAAATTGTGATGACACATTGCCCGTCCGGTGCAGTAGGAGACTTCGCGATCCTGGACGTGGAAGCGCGCTTCGGGGAACAGGTGATGGTTTCCGCAATGATCATGGTGAAGATGGGTCAGGATAACGTCTTTGACATTCGCATGCTCGATGCCGATCGAGCGCAGGCCATCCTCCGGCTTCAGAATGAATTCGCGCTCGCGCTTGCGCGCCATCGCCTCGTCAAAGCCGGTGTCCACGACAAAGCACCGGCCTTTGCCTTTGATCGCCCACAGGAAATAGTCGATGGGCATGGGGCCGTCGTGCGGATCGCCGCCGATGAAGTTGGCGCTGGCGCGGCGCTCGTGATGCGCATAGCGGATTGCATAGACTTCGTAGGGCTCGGGCTGCATGAGGCCTCTTTCCTGCCGCTCTCCCATACAAGTGGAACACGGCGTCAGCCATTGCAGCCGGTATATACCTGTTATTCGCCACCGATGCGTTCTCGCGCCGCTGCCCGCGCGCGAGACTGAAACGCGAGGAATTGTCCCGTGCAGGGGCGCGCGACACCAGTCGCGGAGAGGGAGCGGCAGGTGGCCCGATCGGCGAAAAAACTCGCGAAACCGCTCGATCGGTTGCAGGAACCGAGCGATCTTCGTCTTCTCGCATATTTCGTCCGGCTTGCCGCAAGCGGCAGCATGACCAAGGCAGCCGAAGCCCTGGACATCCCGTCTGCGGCGCTCGCGCGTCATGTTGCGGCGCTGGAAGCGCAGTTGCAGGCGAAGCTGTTCGAGCGCCGCGGCCCGCGGCAATCGCTGACCGAATCCGGCAAGCTTCTGCTGACGCATTGCGAGGCAATCTCCGGGCAGTTGCAAGCGATGAATGCCGATCTCGGCCGCATCGCAGCGAACCCGGCAACGCTTACGGTACTGGGAATGCCGCCGACCACGAGTGCCGTGCTGTCGGCCCGGATCGCGGAACGATTTCTCAGGCAGTTGCCGCATGCCCGCCTGAAATTTATCGACGGTTTCAGCGGGCATATTCGCGAATGGCTGACCTCCGGCCGCATCGACGTGGGCGTGCTCTACAATTCGCCGGGCGTCATCGGGGAGGACCTGCGCACGGAAGATCTGTTCGTGCTGGGATTGCCGGAACTGCTCAAGCACACGGATGTGTTTCCGTTTCGTGATCTTGCCAATCTGCCGATGGTGCTGCCGAGCATGCGTCATGGCATGCGGATGCTGATCGACCGCAATGCGCGCGAATATGGGGTGGACCTGAATATAGTGATCGAGGTCGAGAGCATCGCGACCGTGCTCGATCTTGTCGAGAATGGTATCTGCGTAACTATTCTGCCGTCGGCAACCGCCGAGCGGGCCGCCTCCCGTTTGCGACGCCTCAGGATCGTCGAGCCGGTGCTCTCGCGCACTTTGGTGCTTGCAACATCCACCGGGAAGCCGGTCACGCCGACCACGCGCGTGCTGTTGAATATCATCCGCGAGGAAGCACAGAAGACCGGCAGCGCATCTTCGCGCGCCGCGGGCGGTAAGGCCGTTAGCCAGCGTCCGACGTCATCGTGATGTGGCCGGTGGGCGCCGCCACATGCGCGGAAACCGTCTCTCCCGATAAAGCGGCATGCACCGAGAAGACGGCAGGAGCGATCAGCGGCCGCACGCCGCGGAAACTGAACCGCTTCGGTGCGCGTCCGAGCACCTCTGCGGATTTGCGCAGGAGATAGGTCGCCTGGAGCGGCCCATGCACGACAAGACCGGGATAGCCCTCGTCCTGTTTCGCGTAGGGCGCATCGTAGTGAATGCGATGGGCGTTGAATGTCATCGCGGAGTAACGAAACAGCAGCACGGGGGAGGTGTCGATCAGGGTTGCACCCTCCATCGGCTGTGGTTCGCTGGGCGGCTCCGCCGGCTGGGGTGTGGAGGCCGCACCGCGATAAATAATGTCCTGCTCTTCGCGAAGCAGCACTTCGCCGCTGCTGATAAACTCGTGCGCGATATTGACGATGCAGAGCGTGCCGCTGCGCCCACTCTTTACCGCCAGGTCCGCGATCCGCGAGCGCCGCTTTATGGCACTGCCCGGTGTCAGTTCACGCAAAAACTCGATCCGGCTCCCGGCCCACATTCTTCTCGGCAACGGCACCGGCGGCAGGAAATCGCCGCGTTGCAAATGGCCGTCCCGGTCGAGCGCCCCCATTGGGGCGGCGGGAACGGCGAGGCACCAATGCAGGCCGAGCAGGCCGGCGGGACTGCCGGTTGGTCCGAATACCGAGGCGAATTCGTCGATAATTCTTGGCGTGATAAGATCTTCCTGCTCCTGCGTGCGCCCGATCCAGCGCCGCAAGGACTCCGTGTCGATTGACTGCTCCATGCCTTGCGCGGTGCGCTCTTCTTCGAGACTCCTCCCGATGGCAGTAGATTGCGCACCAAGCACGGGGACGGGGCCTGCTTCGCGTGTTTTTCCATCGAAGATGGGCGCAGGCGCCGGATAGGAGGACACGCCTGCGCCTTGCACTTCGATCCGGCGCAGATGCGGATGCCGGCTCAGATCATGCATGTCGTTCACTTCGGCGAAAGCGATATCGGCGGCTTCGAGGCGCGCGAGCGTTCCGGCGTGGCCGAGCGACTGAAACAGCCTTGCGACCGTCGCATCGAGCTCCGGCCGGTTGCGCACGCGCTGCACATTGCTCGCGAAGTGCGGATCCGACGCGGTGGCTTCCGATTGCAGCACGTCTTTGCAGAACGCACGCCATTCCCGCTCGTTCTGGATCGAAATCAATACGCTGCGGCCTTCGCCGGTCTCGAACAATCCGTAAGGGGCGATGGATGGATGCGCGAGGCCTATGCGCTGCGGATGTTTCCCAGCCTCCGCCTGAAGCAGCGGCACGGTGAGCCAGTCCGCCATGACATCGAACATGGAGATGTCGATATGGGCGGCGTGGCCCCTGCGCTCGCGCTCGAGCAGCGCTTCCAGAACCGCAGCATGCGCGGTCGCGCCGGTCGCAATATCGACAACCGAAAAGCCCACGCGCGCGGGACCGTCCGCTCCGCCGGTAATCGAAGCGAGGCCGCTTTCCGCCTGCACCAGCAGATCATAGGCCTTCCTGGAAGCGAGCGGACCGGAGGTGCCGTATCCCGTGATCGAGCAGACGATCAGGCGCGGATAATTCCGGCGCAACATCTCGGCAGAAAAACCGAGCCGGCCGAGCGCGCCGGGCTTGAGATTCTGGACGAGAATGTCGGCGGATTCCAGCAACCTGCCAAAGCTTTTGAGACTCTCCTGATCCGCGAGATCGAGGACGACGGATTCCTTGCCGCGATTGAGCCAGACGAAATAGCTGCTGAGACCGGCGGCGGCATCGTCGTAGTTGCGGGCGAAATCTCCTTCTGGCCGCTCGATCTTGATGACGCGCGCACCTGCGTCCGCGAGACGGGAAGTGCAGAATGGCGCGGCGACGGCCTGCTCGAGCGCGACGACGCGGATGCCGTTCAGCGGTTTCAATGCCGTCTCAATAGGATCGCGGGAGGCCGAGCACATGCTCGGCAAGGTAGGACAGGATCAGGTTCGTGGAAACCGGCGCGACCTGATAGAGCCGCGTTTCGCGAAACTTGCGCTCGATATCGTATTCTTCGGCGAAGCCGAAACCGCCATGGGTCTGGATGCAGACATTTGCTGCTTCATTCGAGGCGTCGGCGGCTAAAAGCTTCGCCATGTTCGCTTCGGCCGCACAAGGCAATCCGTTCTCGAACAGCGTCGCCGCCTCACGCACCATCAACTCGGCCGCGCGCATGTTTGCGTAGGCGCGGGCAATCGGAAACTGGACGCCCTGGTTCTGTCCGATGGCGCGCCCGAACACCATGCGCTCGCTCGCATAGCGGCGGGCCTTGTCGATGAACCATTTGGCATCGCCGACGCATTCGGCGGCAATCAGGATGCGCTCCGCGTTCATGCCGGAAAGAATGTAGGGCAGACCTTTGCCTTCTTCGCCGATTAGATTCTCCGCCGGAACGCGCAGCCCGTCGAAGAACACTTCGGTCGTGGCGTGGTTCATCATGGTGCGGATCGGCTGAATCTTGATCGCTTTTCCGACATTGGAACGCATGTCGACGATGAAAACGGAAAGCCCCTCGGTGCGCTTGCTTACTTGCTCCCGCGGCGTGGTGCGCGCGAGCAGCAGCATGAGATCGGAATGTTCGGCGCGCGAGGTCCAGATTTTCTGTCCATTGATGACGTAAGCATCACCGTCCTTGCGGGCAAAGGTCTTGATCGCGGTGGTGTCGGTTCCGCTCGTCGGCTCGGTAACGCCGAATGCCTGCAACCGCAATTCGCCCGACGCGATCTTGGGCAGGAACTGGCGTTTCTGCTTCTCATTGCCGTGCCGGAGCAATGCGCCCATGATGTACATCTGCGCATGACACGCGCCGCCGTTGCCGCCGGAGGCTTGAATCTCCTCGAGGATAGCCGCCGCCGCCGAAAGCGGGAGCCCGGCGCCGCCGTATTCCTCCGGGATCAGGCTCGACAGAAATCCGCTCTTCGTCAGTTCCTCGACAAAAGCCGTCGGATAGCTGCTGTCGCGGTCGAGCTGCCGCCAATATTCGCCGGGAAACATCGCGCAGATGCGCCGGACGCTTTCGCGCAGTTCCTGGTACGGCTCGGTGAGAGTGCTGCTTTGCAAAGCTGAACTGCCGTTCGTCTGGAGCGTAGCTACCAGCCTAGACTTGCCCATGAAATCGACGATAATGGATTCCAGCTATTCGCTTCCGGTATGAACGGTCAAGCGGCGACCG
>CAZNPX010000005.1:0-97860 GCA_964575175.1 uncultured Hyphomicrobiales bacterium
CCGCGAACTGGAAGCTCTTGAGGCGCCGCACGTCGCCGATCCGCTTTACCGGGCGCGAGCGCTCGTCCGCGGTGAATTCGTGATCGCGGAACACGGTGAGACCCTCTTTCAGGCAGAGCTGGAACCAGTCGCGGCAGGTGATGCGGTCGCCGGTCCAGTTATGGAAATATTCGTGGGCGATGATTGCCTCGATGTTCTCGTAGTCGATGTCGGTCGCGGTCTCCGGCGAGGCGAGGACATACTTGTCGTTGAAAATGTTGAGGCCCTTGTTCTCCATCGCGCCCATGTTGAAGTCGGAGACGGCGACGATGTGGAACACGTCGAGATCGTATTCGCAGCCGAAGACCTTCTCGTCCCAGCGCATGGAGCGCTTGAGCGCGTCCATCGCGTAGCCTGCGAGCTGGGTCTTGTCGGGCTCCACGAAGATGCGGAGCATGACATCGCGGCCCGATGCCGTTTTGAACGACTCCTCGATATAATCGAGTTTTCCGCCGACCAGCGCGAAGAGATAGGACGGCTTCGGAAACGGGTCGTGCCAGATCGCGTAATGGCGATTGGTATCCTTGATGCCGAAGGCTTCGACCGGGTTGCCGTTCGAAAGCAGAAACGGCGCCTCGTCGCGGTCTGCCTCGATGCGCACGGTATAGACGGAAAGCACGTCCGGCCGGTCGGGAAAGTAGGTGATGCGGCGGAAGCCTTCCGCCTCGCATTGCGTGCAATAGATCGCATTGGAGCGGAACAGGCCCATCAGCTTCGTGTTCGCCGACGGATTGATGACGGTCTCGATTTCGAGCTTCAGCTTTCCGCGCGGTGGCGACTTGATCGTGAGCGCGGAAGCGCTTGCTTCGAATTCATCGGCCCGCAGATCGCGGCCGTTCAGCCGGATCGAAACGAGCGAAAGCTCGTCGCCGTCGAGCACGATCGGCGCATTCTTGCGGCCTTTCGGGTTCGGGCGCATCGCGAGGGAGGCGCGCACGCGGGTCGCTTTCGGGTCGAGCTGAAAATCAAGCTCCACCGTATCGACCAGCCAGTCGAACGGACGGTATTCGCTCAGGCGAACGGCTGTGGCATCGGCATCGCGCATCTTGTTTCTCCTCGATCGAGACCATTAGTATCCCGATGCCTTCGAGGGAAGCGCGAATTATGCGCGGCAGTCACGCATCCGCGCCGGAACTTCGGCGCGCATGCGACGAGGTCAGGCGCTTTCCGCGAGCCGGACGGTATCGCGCAACTCGCGCTTCAATACCTTGCCGATCGCGCTGCGCGGCAGGTTCGTCATGATCTGCACGAGCGCGAGCCGCTGCGTCTTGCCGACGCGCTCGTTGGTCCATTGCTGGATCTCGCTGGCGCCGGCATTCGCGCCCGGCTTCAGCACGACGAAAGCCACTGGCGTCTCACCCCATTTGAGCGAGGGCACGCCGACGACGGCCGCTTCGAGCACCGCCGGATGCTGCGTCATGATCGCCTCGAGGTCGCTCGGATAGATATTGAAGCCGCCGGAGATGATCATGTCCTTCTTGCGGTCCATGAGCGTCAGGAAGCCGTCCTCGTCGAAGCGACCGACGTCGCCGGTGCGGATGAAGCGCTTGCCGGTCTTGTCGAACCATTCGGCTTCGCGGCTCTTTTCCGGATTGTTGTGATAGCCGTTCATCATGATCGGGGAATGGCCGACGACTTCCCCGATTTCGCCGCTCGCGACTTCCTCACCGTTCTCGTCGATCAGCCGCATGTCGTGGCCCGGCAAGGGCTGGCCGACCGTGTGCAGCTTGGTCGGGTGCATGTGCGCGACCAGCATGCAGGTGCCACCGCCTTCGGTGAGGCCGTAATATTCGCACAGGCCGCCGGGCCAGCGCTTCACGACATCCGCTTTGACGTCGGCGGCAAACGGCGCGCTCGTGGAGAACTTCATCTTGTAGGCGGAGAGGTCGAAGCTGTCGAAGATGGGATGCGCCATGATGCGGCGATACTGCACCGGCACCAGCATGGCGTGGCTCGCGCGATACTTCTGCGAAAGCTGGAGGAATTTCTCGACGTCGAACCGGTTCATCATGACGAGCGAGCCGCCCATCGCGAGCGTCGGAAAAACGCTGACCAGCGTCGTATTCGAGTAAAGCGGCGTGGACACCATGGTGACGGCGTCGGGCGTATAGCCGATGACCGACGCGCGCTGCACCTGGCCCCAGCGCATGGCGTGGGATTGCACGATGCCCTTCGGCGTGCCGGTCGTGCCCGACGAATAGATGATGTTGAAGGCCGAATCCGGATCGACCGTGACCGGGGCGGGTTGCGCGCCTTCGGCCGCAAGCCATTTCGAGAACGGCTCGCCCGCGGAAGAATCATCGAGCGCAACGCGGCGGGCCTCGATCGAGCCGTCGACCTTTTTCAATTCCTCGGCAACGCCGGCATCGAGAAAGAACAGCTTCGATCCGGAGTCGGCGATCATGGTCGCGATGGTTTCCGGGGTGGAGGAGGGCGCAAGCGGCGCAACCGCAACGCCCGCGCGCAGCGCCGCGAGAAACACCGCGAGATAGTCGATCGAGGTATAGGCGCAGATCGCGATTGCGTCTTTCGCCTTCAGGCCGTCGCGCTGGAGCGTGGCCGCGATGCGGTCCAGATACTGGTCGAGCGCGGCATAATCGAGCTTGCGTTCGTCCTGCACGACCGCGAGATGGGTTGCGCGGTTCTTGGCGTGGTCGCGAATGAGATCGGAAAGCGTGAGAAAGGGAATATCGATCCAGGCTTCGGGGTTCATTGCATTGCTCGTTTATTGTGCCGCGATTGCCGCGCGTTCGTCCGCAAGCTCGTCGATCGCCTCGCGGTACTCCCGGATCAGGCGCGCGCAGAGTTCGGCGGTGGAGGGCACGTCGTCGATCGAGCCGACGCCCTGGCCCGCGGACCAGACATCCTTCCAGGCCCGGCCTTCATGCTCGATGCTGATCTTGTGCGAGGAATTGAGGTCGATTTCCTTGCCGGTGGCGGCGATCGACGGCATCAGGAAATTGCCGTGCACGCCGGAAATCGCGGCCGTATAGACGATGTCGGATGCGTTGGTATCGACGATCATCTTCTTGAAGCGCTCGTCCGCCATGCTTTCCTTGGTCGAGATGAAGCGGGTGCCGAGATAGGCAAGATCGGCGCCGATCAGTTTTGCCGCCGCGATGTGCCGGCCGCTGGAGAGGACGCCGGAAAGCAAGATCGTTTTCGGAAAGAATTTCCGGATCTCCGGAATGAGCGCGAAGGGGCTGAGCAGGCCCGCGTGTCCGCCCGCGCCGGCGCAGACGCCGATCAGGCCGTCGACGCCGGCTTCCGCCGCCTTGCGCGCATGACGAAGATTGATGACGTCGTGGAAGACGAGACCGCCATAGCCCTGCACCGCACCGACGAGTTCCTTCACCGCGCCGAGCGAGGTGATGATGAGCGGCACTTTATGCTTGCGCGAAATTTCGAGATCGGGCTCGACCCGCGGGTTGCTCTTGTGGACGATGATGTTGACGCCGAAGGGCGCGCATTTCTTGCCGGTGTCGCGCTCGATCTTCTCCAGCCGCTCCTTGATCTCAACGAGCCATTCTTCGTAGGCCGCGCTGCTGCGCTGGTTGAGCGCCGGGAAGGTGCCGACGATGCCGGCCTTGCAGCACTCGACCACGAGGTCGGGGTTCGAGACGAGAAACATGGGCGCGGCCACCGCGGGAATGGCGAGGCGGCCCTGGAACTGAAGCGGAAGGGGCACTGGCGTTTCCTTGTTTGCCGTCCGGATCGCGGCTTTGGAAACGACATTTTCTCTCTATCGCGGAGGCGTCAAGGGCGGCCTTTCGGCCGCCCGATGAACGGCTCTGTTCCGCCTAGTGGGCGTGGAGCAGGGCTTCCTTGTTGGCCGCGAAAAACTGCTTCAGCGAACGCGGCGCACGGCCCGTAAGCTGCTGGATGGCATCGGTGGCAAGCGCCGCATTGCCGACGCGGGTATTGGTGTCGAAACTCGCATAGACCGGCGCGAGGAAAGCCGGCATACCCGCCGCGATCATGCCCTGCGTGAGTTGCTCGTCGCTGACGTTGACGACCTCGATCGGCTTGCCGGTCGCTTCGCTTGCGAGCCGCGCGATTTCTGCCGTCGTGATCGCTTCGCCGCCGGTGATGTCGTAACGGACATTGCCGTTGGGCGTGGCTGCCAGTGCGGCCGCCGCGGCATAGGCCGCGTCCTCGCGCGAGACATGCGCGACCTTGCCGTCACCGGCCGCGGAGAACCATTTTCCGGAGCCGAGCGCCTGCGGCAGTGCGTGGAGCAGATTCTCCTGGTACCAGGCGTTGCGCAGCACGGTCCAGCCGAGACCGCTTTCGGCGAGCGCCTGCTCGGTGCCGTAGTGATCGGGCGCAAACGGGATCGGGGATCCCGGCTCCGGCTTCGGCATCGACGTATAGACGATGTGTTTCACGCCGGCCTGCTTCGCGGCGGCTACCGCCGCCTTGTGCTGCTCAAGCCGACGGCCGGGCTTGTCGAGGGCATCGGTGGAGATGAGCAGCAGGCGATCCACGCCCTGAAGAGCACCGGCAAGCGCCGGGTCGTCGAAATCGACCTTGCGGACTTCGGCACCTTTGGCGGCGAGGTCGGCAATCTTCGAGGGGTCGCGCGTGCCGGCGATAATCTTGCCGGCCCTGGCTTCGAGCAGGATTTCGACCGTGCGGCGGCCGAGATGGCCGCTCGCGCCGGTGACGAGGAGAGTGGGTTCGCGATCGGTAGCCATTGTCTTGCTTCCCATGTTCAAATTCGTGATATAGTCTCCTTTAGAGACCATCACTAAATGAGAGATCGACAGGCATCCGTAAAGAAGGCAGTTTGCGGAGCCTTGGTTACTTCAAGGGAACCACCATGAAACGGCCGACCAGATCCTCGCGCGGCATCGGCGAGGTGCTACGCGCGCAGAAAATTTCCGGAGACGAACTCGGCTCTTGTCCGGTGCGGCAGGTGCTCGATCAGATCGGCGACAAGTGGAGCACGCTGATGCTGCTCGCGCTTTCCGAGAAGCCCTATCGCTTCGGCGAATTGCGGCGGCTGATCCCCGATATTTCCCAGCGCATGCTGACGCAGACGTTGCGCGATTTGCAGCGCAACGGCCTGCTCACCCGCACCGTATTTCCGACCCAGCCGCCGAGCGTGGAATATCGCCTGACCCCGCTCGGCCAATCCTTGCTCGAGCCGGTGGGGGCGCTGGTGCGCTGGGCCGAAACCCATCATGGAAGAATTGTCTCCGCGCGCGAATTCTACGATCGCAGCGCCGCCGCGTGAGCGGCCGTATTTCCGGATAAGCAGAAATTGAATTCCTCTTCGCAATATCGTTTCTCCGTGGCCCCCATGATGGAGTGGACCGACAGGCATTGCAGGTTCTTCCATCGTCTGCTGACGCGCCATGCGCGGCTCTATACCGAGATGATTACGACGGGCGCCGTCTTGCATGGCGATCGGAAGCGTCTGCTTGGCTTCAACGTCGAAGAGCATCCGGTCGCGATCCAGCTTGGCGGTTCGGACCCCAGGGAGCTCGCGGCAAGCGCGAAGATCGCGGAAGATCTCGGCTATGACGAAGCGAACCTCAATTGCGGCTGTCCGTCGGATCGCGTCAAAAGCGGTTTCTTCGGCGCCTGCCTGATGGCGGAGCCTGCGCGCGTTGCCGATGGCGTCGCCGCGATGAAGGCAGCCGTGAAAATTCCCGTGACCGTGAAATGCCGGATCGGCATCGACGATCAGGACGAGGAGGCGGCGCTCGATCAGTTCGCCGATGCGATGGTCGCGGCGGGCGCGGATGCGCTCGTCGTTCACGCCCGCAAGGCCTGGCTCCAGGGCCTGAGCCCGCGCGAGAACCGCGAAGTGCCGCCGCTGAATTACGACCGCGTGTTTCGCCTGAAACGACGCCTTGGCGGCTATCCGATCATCCTGAACGGCGGCATCGCTTCGCTCGAGGCCGCGAAAGCGCAGCTCGCGCACGTCGATGGCGTGATGCTCGGCCGCGCGGCCTATGAAGCACCGGAGTTGCTGCTCGGCGTCGATCCGGAGTTTTTCGGCGAGGCGCCGCCGGTGCCGGGTATCGAAGCGGCGTTCGAAAGGCTCATTCCCTATATCGAGCGCGAGCTTTCGGGCGGCACGCGGCTGCACGATATTACGAAGCATCTGCTCGGTGCATTCCGCGGCCGGCCGGGCGCACGCGCTTACCGCCGTCACCTCGCGACCGAAGCCGCAAGGCCCGGCGCGGATGCATGGGTGTTGCGCGAGGCGCTATCCTTGCTTTCTTCGGCGGGGGCTGAAAAAAGCGCCGCATGACAATTCTTGGAATTCCCGCGAGCGAATTCGCGGTTCTCGTCGGCGCCATTCTGGTTGCAGGAACGCTCACCGGCATTTTCGCAGGTCTTCTCGGCATCGGCGGCGCGGCGATTTCCGTCCCGGTGATGTACGAAGTCTTCCGGGTGCTTGGCGTCGCCGACGATGTGCGCATGCAGCTTTGCGTCGGCACCGCGCTGGCGTTGATCGTGCCGACCTCGATCCGGTCCTATTACGCGCACAAGGCGAAGGGCGCCGTCGACGACGACGTGCTGCGCATCTGGGCCTTGCCGATCATCGGCGGCGTCGGCGTCGGTTCTGTCATCGCCTATTTTGCCAGTTCGACGGCCTTCAAGCTCCTGTTCGTGGTCTTCGCGACCTTGATGGCGCTGAAGCTCTTTTTCGGCCGCGAAAACTGGCGCATCGCCGACCAGCTTCCGGGCAAGGCCACCATCGTCATCGTCGGCTTGGCGATCGGCGTCATTTCCGCGCTCATGGGCATCGGCGGCGGCGCCTATTCGGTGATGTTTCTCACGCTCTATGGTGTGTCGATCCATCGCGCGGTTTCGACCTCATCAGGCGTCGGCGTGCTGATCTCGGTGCCCGGCGTCATCGGCTACATGATCGCCGGCTGGCCGCACCAGGCGATGATGCCGCCGCTTTCGGTCGGCTATGTTTCGTTCCTCGCGGTGGCGCTGTTCGCGCCGACCAGCGTGCTTGCGGCGCCCTATGGCGCGAAGCTCGCGCATTCCTGGCCGCGCAGAAGGCTGGAAATCGCCTTCGCGATCTTCATGCTCGTTGTCGCGGTGCGCTTCTTCGCGAGCTTAATGGGCTGGTTCTAGACCCGCGCGGAAAGCAATCAGCTCTGGCCGTCTTCGAGCGCGACCTGCTCGCGCTTGCGGCGAAGCTGCGGGATCAGCGGCAAAAGCAGCAGCGCCACGGCGACGGCAAGACAGACCGCCGAGATCGGCTTGGTCACGAAGGTCGTGATGTCGCCGGTCGAGATGATCAGCGCGGTCCTGAGCTTGTTTTCCATAATCGAGCCCAGCACGAAGGCCAGCACCAGCGGTGCCGCCTCATAGCCGAGCTTGCGCGTGAGATAGCCGAAGATGCCGAAGGCGATCATGACGTAGAGATCGAAGACGTTGTTGCTGCTCGCATACACGCCGATGACGGTAAAGAGCAGGATCATCGGGAACAGGATGTTGTAGGGCAGCCGCAGCAGCTGCACCCACATCCCGATCAGCGGCAGGTTGAGCACGAGCAGCATTACGTTGCCGATATACATGCTCGTGATCACGCCCCAGAAGAGGTCGGGCCTCTGCACCATCAGGAGCGGCCCCGGCTGGATGTTGTGAATGATGAAGGCGCCGAGCAGGAGCGCCATCACCACGTTCGGCGGAATGCCGAGCGTGAGCAGCGGAATGAACGAGCCGCCCGCGGCGGCGTTGTTCGCGGCCTCCGGTCCCGCGACGCCCTCGATCGCTCCCTTGCCGAAGCGCTCCGGCGTTTTGGAAATCCGCTTCTCCAGCGCGTAGGACGCGAAGGATGAAATCACGGCGCCGCCGCCCGGAATGATGCCGAGAAAGAAGCCGAGCAGGGTGCCGCGGCCGATCGGGCCGGTGCTGCGTTGCCAGTCCTCCCGGGTCGGCAGCAGGTTGCGGATCTTCGTGCCTGTAATCGTGCGCTTGATGCCCTGCTCGATATTGGTCAGCACTTCCGAAATGCCGAAGAGGCCCATCACCACCGGCACGAGGCCGATGCCGTCGTAAAGCTCGATGCGGTTGAAGGTGAGGCGCGGATGCGCGGAGATGCTGTCGAGGCCGATCAGCCCGAGCACGATGCCGGCGCTTGCCATCAGCAGGGACTTCAGCATCGAGCCTTGCGTGAGGAAGGTCACGATCACGAGGCCGAGAATCATGAGGCTGAACATTTCCGCGGGGCCGAAGGCGACCGCGAAACGCGCGAGATGGGGCGCGATCACCATGAGCCCGACCACGGCGATGGTGCCCGCGATGAAGGAGCCGAAAGCGGCGATACCGAGCGCCGGGCCGGCGCGGCCCTGTTTCGCCATCTCGTGTCCGTCGAGGCAGGTGACGACAGAGGTCGCCTCGCCGGGAATGTTGACGAGAATCGATGTGGTCGAGCCGCCATACATCGAGCCGTAATAGATGCCGGCCATCATGATGATGCCGGATTCCGGCGTGCCCGAAAGCGTCACGGGCAGGAGCAGCGACATCGCCGAAATCGGGCCGATGCCGGGAAGCACGCCGACGAGCGTGCCGATGAAGACGCCGATGAAGCAATAGAGCAGGTTGACCGGCGTCAGCGCGACGGCAAAACCCTGGGCGACTTGCGCGAACAGGTCCATCGTCTAGCCGATCTCGAACCAGCCGCTCGGCAGTTGAATCTGCAAAAGCGCTTTGAGAACCCACCAGACGAACAGCGGCGTGCCGAGGGCGAGCGGCAGCGCAAGCGTCCAGCGCACCGGATCGATCGCGCGCAGAAGCACGAGCATCAGCGGAATCGTGGACAGCAGAAACCCGAGCCGGCTGAATGCGATTGCATAGAGCAGGAAGCTCACGATCACGATCAGCGTTTTGGTCCAGCGCGTCCCGGCCCAGAGCGAGCGCACCGACGGGCCTTCGTGCCGGATCGCCTGCACCGCGACGGCGAGCGAAAGCCCCGCCATCACGAGGCCGATCCAGAACAGCATGGCGCCCATGCCCGGCTCGTTGACCGAGCCGATGCCGAGCCTGCGGCCCTGTTCGAGCACGAACAGGCTAATCGCAAACCAGATCGTGCCGCCCCATAGTTCGGCGTTGTTGATCCGGAGGCCGGAGCTTTTCATGTGCGGATCGATTGCGAGTGAAAAAGCGGCCCCGCCTTCGGGGGCGGAGCCGCTTTCCTTGCTTCCTTATTTCTTCTTCAGGCCGAGCAGTTCGACGACCTTGCTTTCGCTTGCGGTCACGTCCTTCACGAACTTCACATAGTCGGCGGTGTTCTTGTAGTTCACGACCATGTCGTATTTCGCGAGCGTGGCCTGCACCGCGGGATCGTCGACCGCCTTCTTGAAGGCGTCGTGAATGATCGCGACGATCTTCGGGTCCATGCCTTTGGGGCCGGCGATGCCGAAGGGCGAATCGAACACGAAGGGATAGCCGAGCTGTTGCAGCGTCGGCACGCCCGGATAGTTCGGCGACGGCTTTTCGGTCCAGATCATCAGGAGCCGCAACTGCCCCGACTGCACGAGGCTTCTCCAGCTGCTCGATTCGACTTGCAGCATGGTGTGGCCGCCGAGAATGGCGGCGTTGGTTTCCGCGCCGCCCTTGAAGGGCACCTGCGTGAGCTTGATGCCGGCCTGCTGCGCGATCTGCTCCATGCCGATATGCAGCGAGGTGCCGGAGCCCGGCGTCGCATAGGTCACCTTGCCGGGGTTGGCTTTCGCGAACTTGACGACATCGTCCCAGGTCTTGAACTCGGAGTCCGCCTTCACCGTGACGCCGAAGGTGTAGCCGGTGAGGTGCACGATGTAGCTGAAGTCCTTGTCCGCATCCCAGGTCGTCTGCTGCATGAGCGGAAGGCGGAACACGGTGATCGGAATCTGCGCGATGGTGTAGCCGTCGGGCTTTGCGGTCGCCGCCATCTGCGCGGGGCCGACCGTACCTGCGCCGCCGGCGCGGTTATCGACCACGATGGGCTGGCCGATATGCTTGCTCGCGGCTTCCGCGATCGCGCGCATGGCGATGTCCGTCGCGCCGCCCGCGGGCCACGGCACGATCAGGTTGATGGGCTTGGTCGGAAAATTCTGTGCGGCTGCCGGTGCCGCAGAAACTGCAACGATGGCGGCCGACAATAGAGCGAGCGCAGTGCGCTTCATTTTGTTTCTCCCCTGAGTTTTTCGTCGTTCTTGCCAGCAGCAATGCGCTGCAAATCGTCGTTCCGATTTTCCGCAAACACGTTTGCGCCGCGGAGGAATATTCACTGCAACACTCCAGCGCGGTCGCGTCAATAACGCGGCACGAAATTCCGCATCGCGGAACGTTAGTTCCGCAGCGTGAAACGAGTTTGCAGTGCGAGGGGGTTCAGCGCCGGCCGCGCAAAACCATTTGCGTGCCACGCAACTCGAAAGAGTCGAGGCGTTGCAGGAAGCTCATGCCGAGCAGGCTCATGCGCAGATCGCCTTGCCGCACGATGAGCGCGGGCACGCGGCGCTCGATGATGTTGCCGATCCGGATTTGATCGAGCACGACCGCGGCGGCGTGGCTGCGGCCCTTCGCAGTCTCGATGGTGATTTCATATTTCAGCAGATCGACCGGCAGGCCGGCGGCGCGCGCCGCTTCGACCGTCAGCACGACGCTGGAAGCGCCGGTATCGACCAGCATCGGCATCGCCGCGCCGTTGACCTGCACGCGCACATGAAAGTCTCCGGCCGCGGAGCGGTCGACGCGCACATGGTTCGGAATGCTGGCGGTGACTTCCGGATCTGGCGTTACGATGGAAAACATGCGGTCGACGACGCGAACGATGTCGCTGCGGTAGTTGTAGGCGACCACGAGCAGGGCCACGACGCAAAGCCAGATCGCGACCGACTTCAGCGTTTCCGTGAGCCGGCCATAGAAGATCGAATAGAAGCCGCCGCCGATCAGCAGGAGCAGCGCCGAGAAATAAACGAGGCTGGCAAAAGCGTTGGTATCCATCGGCCCGACCGTGCCGCTGTCGTGCTGCGAGACCAGCACGATCACGGCGAGCACGAGACCGAAAATGACGAGCCAGAGGATTTTGTCGCTGCGGAACATTCTTCTTACGGGGTTCGAACGATTGCCAATACGGCGAGTAGGGTCGCCGCCTCGGCGGCTTTTCCGGCGAGCGACGCGCAATCGGGCACGGCATCGGCATTCTGGTTTCTTGCGATCGCGACGACGCTGACGAAAGCCGCGAGCGCGCAGACAAGTGCCGCGGCCGTCGGGCCGATGCGGAAGAAGGGCAGCAACAGCGCGGTCCCGAGCACGATGGTGACGAGCGTCAGCCCCTGCAACGCGGCGCCATGCGACCGCCGCGGGCTCTCGCCGATTTCCTCGATCGGCCGCGCGGGCTGGGTGAGGCGGAATGCGATGGAAGCGGTCGAGCCGAAAATCGCCGCCACGATCACGACCAGCGCCGCGCTCGGCGCGTGATAGAAGATCAGTCCTTCGAGTGCCGCCACCTGTGCGAGCAGCAGGAGCACGAGCGAGGCCGTGCCGGTGCCTGCGCCTGCAAGGTTGTCGCCTGCGCGCACCGCCCCGCCTTCGAGGCGCATGCCGCGCAGCGCCGCGAGCACGAACACCGTTGCGGCGGCGATGGCAAAAGGCGGCAGCCAGAGATTCCAGAGCAGCAGCAGCGCGCCGGCGGCAATCAGTCCGGTGATCGCCGCCGCGAACGGCGCCGCATAGGCACCGGCGGCGGGGTTTTCGATGACGGCCTCGTCGTCGTCCGCAAGCGGCGCACTTCCGAGCGGCAGCACGGTTTCGCTGCGGAGCCATTTCAGGGTGTCATGCACGAAGGGCGGTAACATCGTGTTTTTCCGGCGCAGCGCGGCTTGTCGCGATTCGATGACGGTGGAATTTATCACGCGCGGACAGGGGTGGTCTGCTGGCTCTTCCTGGGCTGCTGCGGCTGGAGCGGCCCGGCATCGGTCACGGGGACCAGGGCCGCCATGACGCGCTCGGCGGGGAAGGTAACGATGACTTCGGTGCCTTCGCGGAGCTTGGAACGGAGCGTGAAGGTGCCGCCGTGGAGGTCGATCAGCCCCTTCACGATGGGCAGCCCAAGGCCCGCGCCCTGTTCGGCGCTCTTGATCGAGTTCGAGCCCTGCCCGAACGAGGCCATGACGATCGGGATTTCCTCTTCGGGAATGCCGGGGCCGGTATCGCGGACCGAGAGATACTGGCCCCCGGAGGCGGTCCAGCCGACCTTGGTGAAGACCTCGCCGCCCTGCGGCGTGAACTTGATCGCGTTGGAGAGCAGGTTGAGTACGACCTGCCGCACCGCACGCTCGTCGGCCCAGAGTTTCGGCAGGCCCGATTCGAGCAGCGTGTTGAGCGTGATGCCGCGATTGGTGGCGCGCATCTTCATCAGATGCGTGCAGTCGTCGGCGATGTCGACGATGTTGACCGGCTCCTCGTTCAATTCGTAGCGGCCGGCTTCGATGCGCGACAGATCGAGGATCTCGTTGATGAGGTTCAGCAGGTGTCCGCCGGACTCGTGAATGTCCGCGGCATACTCTTTGTACGCGGGCACGGAATGGCCGCCGAGCACTTCGTTCTTCATGACTTCCGAGAAGCCGAGAATTGCGTTCAGCGGCGTCCGCAGCTCATGCGACATCTGCGCGAGGAAGCGCGACTTCGCGAGGTTTGCCGCTTCCGCGCGGCGCGCGGCCTCGTCCGATTTCGCTTTCGACTGCTCGAGTTCGCCGATCAGGGTATCGAGCTGCGCGCGCGCTTCCAGCGCCGAAACCGCAGCAATATGCAGACGACCCGCGACCATGACGAAATAGGCTTCCGCGCCGACGGTCAGGATCGCGAGCACGACGTCCTGCGGCGTGCCGCGCAACAGATAGTGGAGCGTGACCACGCCCGCGACCGGAACGGTCGCCGCGTAAACCGCGCTCGGAATGCTCGCCGCCAGCATCGAGAACACGGCGACGACGAGCAGCATGGCGAACAGCGAGAAATCGCCGGAGCCCTGTGCGCCCAGGCCGACAAGCACGTTGACGATCAGGACCCAGCTCACGCCGAAGATCAGGTCGAACAGCGTGAAGAGAATACGATAGCGCCGCATCAGCGCCGGGCTTGCGGGCGCGGCGAGGAAGCGGCGGCAGCCGGCGACGTTGAGCGAATGGATCGTGAGCGCGATCATCGTCCACAGCACCGCACCGATGCCGCCGGTCCAGAGCGAGGACGCGATGCCGACGAGACAGATCAGCATGAACAGCGCAACCGACGCGCCGATCCGGTGCTCGGCATAGAGGCGCAGGAGTTCGTAATCGAAAGCGGGCTTCACGCCCGAAGTGGAGGTGAGGACGTCGCGCGCGTCGCGGACGCTGCGGTTGAGCTTGAGCCGCCGCTCATGCGCGGCACGGGCGGCATCCGCCGCCGTCTCGTCCCCGCGAGCGCTATAACTCATCATTACGCAATACCGTTACCCGATCGCCCGACAGCAGCCCCGCGCTTCCGCAAAAGCGCCGGACCGGCCGCAAGTGCCGTTCCGCCTCATGCCGCTTTCCGTCACCATCGCGCGCGGGTGGTTAATGCCGGGCTGATTCTTATGGTTAAGAATTGGTAAATCCTCCCGTCCGGCGGCGAATACGATAGAGATTACGGGAGCTTGATAGGTTCCGCGCCGCGTGTTCCGATAGCGGAACGGAGGCGGACCGAAATGAAATTGTACGACATGGGCCGTGCGCCCAACCCGCGCCGCGTGCGCATCTTTCTTGCCGAGAAAGGCATCGACGTCCCCCGGCAGGAGGTCGACCTCGGCGCGCTTGAACAGCGCAGCGAGGAATTCACCGCGATGAACCCGATGCAGCGGGTTCCGGTTCTGGTGCTCGACGACGGCACCGTGATTTCCGAGTCGGTCGCGATTTGCCTTTATTTCGAGAAGCTGCACCCCGAGCCGAACCTATTCGGCCGCGACGCACTGGAAAGTGCGCTGGTCGAGATGTGGAACCGGCGGCTGGAACTGCATTTCTACGGGCCGGTATCGCAAGCCTTCCGCCATTCCAACCCGGTCATGGCCGCGCGCGAGAAGGTACAGGTCCCCGACTGGGGTACCGCGTCCCGCGAGCAGGCTGCGGACTTCGTCGCCTTTCTCGAGACGGAACTGGGCCAGCGCGAATTCATTGCCGGGGACCGCTTCACCATTGCCGACATCACGGCGCTCTGCACCATCGATTTCATGCGCGTAATCAAATTGTCTTTGACACCGGAGATGAAGAATCTGACGCGCTGGCACGTGGCCGTGTCCTCGCGTCCCAGCGCGAAGGCATGAACATGACGGCGAAGTACGAAAACATCAGGCTTGAAGTCGCGGGTTCGGTGGCGACGCTCGCGCTCGCCCGGCCCGAACGTCTCAACGCGATCAACGCGGCGACCCATCCCGAACTGCGCGACGCGCTCGACAGGGTCGAGAGCGACAAAAATGTGCGTTGCCTGGTGCTGACCGGCGAGGGGCGCGCATTTTGCTCCGGGCAGGATCTGGGCGAGCGAAATGTCGCGGATTCCGGCAAGCTCGATCTCGGCGCTTCGCTGGACGCCAATTACAATCCGCTGGTGCGCAGGCTCGCCGCTTTTCCGATCCCGACGATCGCCGCGGTGAACGGACCCGCCGCGGGCGCGGGCGCGAATATCGCGCTTGCCTGCGACATCATCCTGATGGCGCGCTCCGCCTATCTTCAGCAGGCCTTTGCCCGGATCGGTCTGGTGCCCGATGCCGGCGGCACCTGGTTCCTGCCGCGCCTTGTCGGCCTGAAGCGCGCGCTTGCCATGAGCCTCTTCGCCGACCGCATTCCCGCCGAGGATTGCGAGCGCATGGGGATCGCCTGGAAGATTTTCGACGACGACATCTTTACGGGCGAGGTCGCGAAGCACGCGGCAATTCTCGCGGCGGGCCCGACGCTGGCCTATCGGCTGGCGAAGCAGGCGCTGATGGCGAGCGGGGACAACGACCTTTCCGCCCAGCTCGACCTGGAGCGCGACAGCCAGCGCGAGGCGGGCCGCTCCCGGGATTTCTTCGAGGGCGTGATGGCGTTCCGCGAGAAGCGGCTGCCGCGTTTTCAGGGCGAATAGTCGCGCGGCGCGCCCCACGCAAAAAATGCTATGAAGGTGGCGGGAGACAATAGAAATGACCGCTACCTCTGCGACCGTCACTGAAGCCCTCAAATCCGTCAAAGGCCCCGACGGGAAGGACATCGTATCGTCGGGCAAATTGTCCGGCGTCGTCGTCACCGGCGGCAAGGTATTCTGTTCGCTTACCGTGGATGCCGCGGAAGCGCAGGCCTGGGAGGGCGTCCGCAAGCAGGCGGAGGAAGTCATCAAGGCCGTTCCGGGTGTCGCCTCGGTACTGATTGCGCTGACCGCCGAAAAGAAGCCGGGAGGATCGCAGCCCGCGCCGCAGGCGCCCGCTCCGCGCGGCGGCGGCCCGGCGATGCAGCCCGCGGGGCGCGCCATGCAGGGCGTTCTCGGCGTCAAGGCGATCATCGCGGTCGCATCCGGCAAGGGCGGCGTGGGCAAGTCGACGACCGCAGTCAACCTCGCGCTCGGCCTGCAATCGCTCGGCCTGAAGGTCGGCGTACTGGACGCGGACATTTACGGGCCGTCGATGCCCCGGCTGCTCGCGCTCAAGGGCAAGCCGGAACTGATCGGTGGCCGCACGCTGAAACCCATGGAGGCCTATGGCCTCAAGGTCATGTCGATCGGCTTCCTGGTCGACGAGGATACGCCAATGATCTGGCGCGGACCCATGGTGCAGTCCGCCATCACGCAGATGCTGCGCGAGGTCGATTGGGCGCCGCTCGACGTGATCGTCGTCGACATGCCGCCGGGCACCGGCGACGCGCAGCTCACGCTCGCGCAACAGGTTCCGCTTGCGGGGGCGGTAATCGTTTCCACCCCGCAGGATCTGGCGCTGATCGACGCGCGCCGCGGCATCGCGATGTTCAAGCGCGTGGATGTTCCCGTGCTCGGGCTGATTGAGAACATGAGCTATTTCCTCTGCCCGCATTGCGGCGAGCGCTCAGACATCTTCAGCCACGGCGGCGCGAAGAAGGAGGCCGACCGCTGGAACGTGCAGTTCCTGGGCGAAGTGCCGCTTGAACTGAAAATCCGCGAGACTTCGGACGCGGGCAAGCCCATCGTGGCGACCGAGCCGGACGGTTCGCACGCGAAAATCTACAAGGATATTGCGGCCCGCGTGCGCGGCGCGCTCGAAGGCTCCGCCGGAAAGCGCACGGCGCCGAAGATCGTGATCGAATAGCCGGTCAGTCTTCCGCCCACATCCGCAGGAGATTGGCGGAAGACTTCGACAGCAGGTCATAGTCTTCGCTTTTGCCTTCGCGCGCGAACAGCCGCTTGCGCGCGGTGTCGAGTTCGAACAGCAGCTCCCGCTTCGCCTCGTCCCGGATAAAACTTCTGGCCCAGCCGACCGCGGCAAGCCGTTCGCCGCGCGTAACCTCGGCAACGCGGTGCAGGGAAGTCGCGGGATAGACGATCATCGAGCCGGCTTCGAGCTTGATCGCGTCTTCGCCGGCCGCGGTTTCGATGATGAGTTCGCCGCCCTCGTAAGATGCTGGGTCGGACAGAAAGAGCGTGAAGGAAACGTCCGCGCGCACGCCGCCCATCAGTGCATCATCGACATGATTGCCGTAGCGCATTCCCGGCTCGTATTTCGAGAACATGATCGGGGTCAGCGATTTTGGCCGCGCGGCAAGGCGAAACAGTTCGTTCGAGGATATCTTTTCCGTAACCAGATCGCGCAACGCCGTCGTGTTGCGGTCGAGCGTATCGGCCTGGCGATTGTGTTTCACCTCGCGCGCGGCGAATCCCGCGGTCGCGCGCCCGTCGAGAAACCGCACGTTATCCAGATCCGCCCGAAGCCCGGCCGCTTCTTCGGCCGTCAGAATATTTGCAATGGCGATGCGCATGTTTGGAACAATTCGAAACGGTGAAAGTCATGGACTGCGGATGCGGGGCGGGCCTATGTTGGCCTTAAATTCGCGGCGAGGAAACCGGCCATGAAGAAGAACAAAGTCTGGCTTGGCGTAGGTGTTGTGAGTATCGCAGCCGCCGCAGGCGCGACCAATGCGGTGCCTGCAGCCGGTACGGACCTGTTGGGCACGACTGCGATCTCGAACAGTGTGCAGGCCGCGCAATCGCCGCAACCGGCTTCCTTCGTTCTGGCGCAACAAGGGCAGGGTGGCGAGAACGAGAGTGGCGAGGGCGGCGTCGATGCCGCTGCCGCCGACAAGGATCCGCTGAAATACGGCATCGCGCTACAGGTGATCGCCGCGCATTATTACGCGGGGCTGGCGGCGTATGAAGCAGGCGAGACCGAGGCCGGCACGCAGATGTTCGCGCATGGCCACTCCGAAGTTTACGCCGAGATGGAAGACGTCTTCAAAAAGCGGGGCGTGAACGATCTCGGTGCAAAGATCGAAGCCGCGGTCGCCGCGGCCAATGCGAAAGCACCACCGGCCGAAGTGAAAAGGATCGTGCAGGAAGTATTCGCAGCACTTGCGGCCGCCGAAAAGGCGGGGCCGAAATCCGCGCTGTCGCTGCTCGCGGTCAAGGCGCAGGTCGTTGCCGACATGCTCGACCGGGCCGCCGCGCAATATGTGCTGACGTTGAAGAAAGATTCGACCCTCGAAACCTATCTCGACGGCCTCGGATTTTCGCTCGCAGCCGCCAGCGAGTCGGCGGGCATCCTGCCGCAACTCGAAAAGACTGATCCTGCTGCCGCGAAGGCGATCCGGGCGGCACTCGATATTTCGCGGCAGGCCTATCCCGGGATCAAGCGCGGAGCACAGGTTGCCCCAGCCCGATTCCTCGCCGCTGCATCTGCCGCCCGCATCGCAACCGCGAAATTGCGATAGAAACTGCTCGCGCAATAAACTTGCGCAATCGCGCCCGACTTTCGTAGCAAAGTTCCCGGTGTCGGCATGGCTCCGCGCGACGAAATGCTCGCCGTGCATGGCTAATCCTGCTTCCGTCTCATCAAAGCATGCTACGCGCTTGCTCCAGGCGGGCGGCGCAGTGCCTCCCGCAGTCTTTGGGAGAGAGTTCCTTAAATGAAACGTCGTCAGTTCTTGAAAGTGGCGGGAGCCAGTGCTGCCGCCAGCGCAATCGCGGCGCCTGCCATCGCCCAGTCGAACCCCGAAATTAAGTGGCGCATGACGTCGAGCTTCCCGAAAGCGCTCGATACCATCTATGGCGGTGGCGAAGTTTTCGCGAAGCAACTCGCCGAGATCACCGACGGCAAGTTCCAGGTTCAGGTTTTTGCCGGCGGTGAAATCGTTCCCGCACTTCAGGCACTCGATGCAACGTCGAACGGCACCGTCGAATGCTGCCACTCCGTTTCGTACTACTATGTCGGCAAGGACCCGACCTTTGCGATTGCTGCGTCGGTCCCCTTCGGCCTGAACGCGCGCATGCAGAACGCCTGGCTCTCGGGCAATGAAGGCACCGAAGCCTGGAACGAGTTCTACAAGAAGTACAATGTGAATGCGCTGCCGCTCGGCAACACCGGCACGCAGATGGGCGGCTGGTTCCGCAAGGAGATCAAGACCGTCGCCGATCTTCAGGGCCTGAAATTCCGCATCGGCGGCATCGCAGGTCAGGTGCTGGCGAAGCTCGGCGTGGTGCCGCAGCAGATCGCCGGCGGCGAAATCTATCAGGCGCTCGAGCGCGGCACGATCGATGCCGCCGAATGGGTCGGCCCTTACGACGACGAGAAGCTCGGCTTCGCGAAGGTTGCGCCGTTCTATTACTATCCCGGCTTCTGGGAAGGTGGCCCGACCACGCACGCGTTCTTCAACCTGGAGAAGTTCAACGCGCTGCCGAAGCATTATCAGGCTGCGGTGCGTAACGCCGCCGCTTACGCGAATACCTGGATGCAGGCGCGCTATGACGTGCTCAATCCGCAGGCGCTTCGCCGTCTCGTTGCCGCCAAGGCGCAACTCCGTCCGTTCTCCAACGAGATCATGGACGCCTGCTTCAAAGCGACCAACGAGCTGTGGGCCGAGCTCTCGGGCAAGAATGCCGAATTCAAGAAATACATCGATCTGATGCAGGCGTTCCGGAACGAGCAGTACCTGTGGTGGCAGGTCGCCGAATACGGCTTCGACAGCTACATGATCCGGGCCCGCCGCAACGCCGGCTAGTTTCGGCTAAAACTACAGACACGCAGCGCCGCGGCCCTAACAGGTCGCGGCGATTTGCTATGCTGCATAGCAACTAAAACGGTCCTTCTGGATTTTCGAAACTGTCTCGGTCATGCTTCCCCCAGATGACCGGGACTCAGAGGCTCCGGGAATCCAACGAACGAAAACTCCACGTTTCCTAAGGGGGAAATATTCATGAAACGTCGTAAGTTCCTGCAAGTCGCGGGCGGCGCTGTTGCCGCCAGTGCTGTTGCTGCGCCGGCCATTGCACAGTCGGCGCCCGAAGTTAAATGGCGCCTGACTTCGAGCTTTCCGAAAGCGCTCGATACCATCTATGGCGCCGCCGAAGTGCTCGCCAAGGCGGTCAATGAAGCGACCGACGGCAAATTCCAGATCCAGGTCTTCGCGGCCGGCGAAATCGTGCCGGGCCTCCAGGCGCTCGACGCGGTATCGAACGGCACCGTCGAAATGTGCCACACCGCCAACTACTACTATGTCGGCAAGGACCCGACGTTCGCATTCGCAACCGCCGTGCCGTTCGGCCTCAACCAGCGCATGATGGATGCCTGGTGTCTCTATGGCGGCGGCAACGATCTGCTCAATGCCTTCTTTGCCAAGCACAACGCCATCGGCTTCATGGCCGGTAACACCGGCGCCCAGATGGGCGGCTGGTTCCGCAAGGAGATCAAGACGGTCGAAGACCTCAAGGGCCTCAAGATGCGTATCGGCGGTTTTGCCGGTCAGGTGCTCTCGAAGCTCGGCCTCGTGCCGCAGCAGATCGCCGGCGGCGAAATCTATCAGGCCCTCGAGCGCGGCACGATCGACGCCGCGGAGTGGGTCGGCCCGTACGACGACGAGAAGCTCGGCTTCGCGAAGGTTGCGCCGTTCTACTACTATCCCGGTTGGTGGGAAGGCGGACCGATGCTTCACGCCATGGTGAACCTGAAGAAGTACAACGAACTGCCGAAGAACTATAAGGCGATCCTCGAGAGCGCGGCCCATGCCGCGAATACGCATATGATGGCGAAGTACGATGCCGGTAACCCGGCCGCGCTCCGTCGTCTGATCGCGGGCGGCGCCAAGCTGCAACCGTTCTCGACGGCAATCATGGAGGCCTGCTTGAAGGCCGCGAACGAAGTCTACGCCGAGACCTCGGCGAAGAATCCTGAATTCAAGAAGATCCACGATTCCTACATGGCCTTCCGCAACGATCAGTATCTGTGGTGGCAGGTTGCCGAATACGCTTTCGACGGCTTCCAGATCCGCTCCCGCCGTTCGTGATTTGAGCGGTTGACGAAAAGAAGAACCCGGAGCGAAAGCTCCGGGTTTTTTTTATTTGCGATTCTGTCAGTCGAATTTCAGTGGCGGCTGGTTGTCCATATCCGGCATCTGGATTTCGATCTTGACCTTGCTTGGATCGACGCCGGTACCGACGCCTTTGTAGTGCAAGACCATTTGCGGGAACATGATGACGAGCACCACCATGATGCACTGGATCACGACGAAGGGCACGGCGCCCCAGTAAATCTGCCCGGTAGTGACGCCCGCGGTGAGCTGTCCGCTCACCTTGTCGACATAGGATTCCTTCGGCGCGACCGATCGCAGGTAGAACAGTGCGAAGCCGAACGGCGGGTGCATGAACGAGGTTTGCATGTTCACGGCAAGGATAACGCCGAACCAGATCAGATCGATGCCTATCCGTTCCGCGGCGGGGCCGAGCAACGGCACGATGATGAAGGCGAGTTCGAAGAAATCGAGGAAGAAGGCAAGGATGAAGACCAGCGCATTGATGAAAAGAAGGAAGCCGATCTGTCCGCCCGGCAGTGAAACAAGCAGTTCCTCCACCCATTTATGGCCGTCGACGCCGTAGAACGTGAGCGAGAAGACGCGGGCACCGAGCAGGATGAACAGCACGAAGGCCGAGAGTTTGGCGGTGGACTCCGTTGCCTGCCTGATCAGCGAGAAGTTCAGGCGCCGTTTGGAGATTGCGAGTAGCACCGCGCCCGCCGCGCCCATTGCACCACCTTCGGTCGGGGTCGCAAGACCGATGAAGATGGTGCCGAGCACGAGGAAGATCAGCGCAAGCGGCGGCACCATCACCGCCGTCACCTGACGCGACATCTCGGAAAGCAGCGGCTCGCGCAGGATCGGAATAGCGCCGAGTACCAGCGAAATTACGAAGAATCCCACGGCGCCGATCGCTGTGGCGGCAGCAATGCGGAAAAGGGGTTCAAACTGCGCGAGCGTTCCCGTCGCCACCGGCAGCGGGTGATTCATGTAGCCGTACACGGTCGCGCCGAGAGCGAAGATCGCACCGATTACACCCGCCAGGCCGCGGTAACGGTCGCCGACTGAAATCAGGAAGGCGAAGATGATGCCGATGAACATCGCAAGCACGACGAAATCGGCGCCGCGATAGGTCGTTTGCATCATCGCGGTATAGCCGATCGTCCCGCTGATGATGACGAGCAGCGCAAGGTTCGCATGCGGGCGCGAGAAGAAGCTTCTCGATTTCACGCCGAGATAGAGCGCATACAGACCAGCGACGGCGGCCAAGGCTTCAATGCCATATTCTTTGACCGCGGGCGGGAGGCCAAGCAAGCTGCCGCTGCCTACGAGCCCGCCGACGAGTGCGAAAACAATAAACAGAATTACCGCCACGATCAGGAACGTAAGCAGGGGAACGGCCACGACGACGCCGATAAAATTTGTGATCGTGCGAAACGGCCTGTTCTCTCCGTCTTCCTTCAACGTTTGCGCTTCCGGCGGCAGGCCGGGGGCGCGGTTCGGGAAGATCAGCGTGATCAGAAAGACGTAACCGGCATAAAGGCTGGCGAGAATAAGGCCGGGCACGAATGCGCCTTCGTACATGTCGCCGACCGAACGGCCGAGCTGGTCGGCCATGACGATGAGCACGAGCGACGGCGGAATAATCTGCGCGAGCGTGCCCGACGCGGCGATAACGCCGCTCGCGAGCCGCCGATCATAGCCGTAGCGCAACATGATCGGCAGCGAAATGAGGCCCATCGAAATCACGGATGCCGCGACGACGCCGGTGGTTGCCGCGAGCAGCGCGCCGACGAAAATCACCGCATAGGCAAGACCGCCGCGGATCGGACCGAACACCTGTCCGATCGTGTCGAGGAGGTCCTCGGCCATGCCGCTTCGTTCCAGGATCAGCCCCATGAAGGTGAAGAATGGAATCGCAAGCAGCGTATCGTTGTTCATCGTGCCGTAAACGCGCTCCGGCATCGCCTGAAGAAAATTCGGCACGAACAATCCGAGTTCGATGCCGATGATCGCATATACGAGGCCGACGGCGGCGAGGGTGAAGGCGGCGGGATAGCCGATCAGCAAGCACACAACGAGGCTTGCAAACATGATCGGCGCCATGTTGTGAATAATGAAGGCGGTCATCTCAACTATGCTCCAGGCGTGCGCCGGCTTACTGGTTTGGTTTTACGGCCTGAAGCAGCCGCTCAGCCTCGGCTTCCGCGGCATGCACCTGCGGGCCGTCGTAGGGATCGGGGATCAGGCCGCGCATGATCGCCGCGCGTTTGATGATCTCCGAGAACGCCTGGATGAGCAGTAGTGTGAAAGCGACGGGGATCAGGAGTTTGGCAGGCCACTGGGGCAGGCCGCCTGCGCTGAACGAGCGCTCGCCAAGATGATAAGAGGTGAGGAAGAACGGGACCGAGGTCCAGATCATCACCACGCAGAAGGGGATCAGCGCAAAGACATGACCGACCATGTCGATCCAGAGCCGCACGCGCCTTGAGAACGTGTTGTTCACGATGTCGATGCGGATGTGTTCGTTCGCGATCAGCGTCCACGCCGCGCAGAACAGAAATACCGTGGCGAAGAGATACCACTGCAATTCAAGCCAGGCATTCGAAGACTGGTTCAGCAATTTGCGGACGATTGCGTTGATGGTCGAAACCGCGATGGCGAGGACGATCAGCCATGCGACGAGTTTGCCGAGCCGCGTATTGAAATAGTCAATGGCGCCGCTGATTGCGAGTAAGGTGCGCAAGAAATTCCCCCCGAAATTTCAGTCCGCCGACATTTGGCCGATTTTCACGCTGCAAGCCAGCAGCGTTTCCAAGGGCTTAGGCCAGCAGTTACCTGCCGTTGCCGGCACCATAGCTAATATGGTTACCCGATCAAGCGGCACGGCGACACCGGTGGAACCGCTATGGATGCGGCTGAAACCGGTTGTTTCCGCAAAAGTTATACGCCGTCCTTTGCGGCGTTCCGCGAGCGCAGTGCTTCTCGATGCAGCATATAGAGGCCGGCAAGGATCATGATCGCCATGCCGAACAGCGACCACAGGTCGGGTACTTCGCCGAAAAAAAGGAACCCGTAGATTACGGCGAACATGACGATCGAGTACCTGAACGGCGCGATCGCGGAGAGCTCGGTGCCGCGATAGCCGAGCACGATGAAGAACTGCGCGAGCACGAGGCAGACGCCCGAACTGAGCAGGCTCAGCAGCGTCCCCAGGTCCGGCATTTGCCAGGATTGAAACAGCAGGCCCGCCAAGCCCACGGCGATGCCGGCATAGATCGACGCAAGGGCAACGATGAATGCCGGAACGCGCGTGCCGATCGAACGCGCGAGCATGTCGCGCAGTAGAATCGTGAATGTGGCGGCGAGAGCGAACAGCGAAGCGGCATCGAATGCGCCGGTCGCCGGTTTTACGACAAAGAGCACGCCCGCGAATCCGGCCGCGACTGCAATCCATCGCCGCCAGCCCACGCGCTCGCCGAGCGCGACAGCGCCGATGATCGTCATGATGAATGGTACGAGCTGAATGATCGTAATCACGTTGCTGAGCGGGATCAGCGCGATTGCGGAAATCATCAGCACGCCGTTCATCGCTTCGGCGAAGCCGCGCAGGCTCACCCGCCATTCGAAGATTTTAGGCGTTTCGCGCAACTCGCCGCGCCAATAGAGCACCGCGGTGATGAACACCAGCGCAAAAGCGCCGCGCAGAAACATGATCTCCGAAATCGGCAGCGTCTTTACGGCATATTTCGTGCCGGCGTCGTTTGCGGAAAACAACGCCATTGCCAGCACCATGTAGATCATGCCGCGGCGATTGACCTGGCGCGTATCCGTCATGAACCGGCCGGAGTTTTTGCCGCGGCCTTGCCCTGCGAGCGGATGCGCTCGCGATGAAGGAGATAGATACCGGCGGCAACGATCAGGACCATGCCGAGTACGGATACCCAATCGGGAAACTCGGAGAAGACGATCATTCCGCCGATGACAAGGAAGAAAAGATAGGAATAGCGGAACGGCGCCACTACCGACATGTCGCCGGAACGGAAGGCGAGAAACGAGAAGTTATGTGCCGCGACCATGAAGATGGCGGCCGCGATGCACATCGAGAACGAGAAGAGATCGGGCCAGACCCATGCTCCCCAGGCCTGGAAGCCGAGCGGCTGTATCAGCGGCGCAAGCATCAGCGCGATTATCGTTCCGAACAGCGAGGTCGAGAACGAAACCACGAAAGGCGGCGCGGCCGCGCCGATCTTGCGGGACTGGATGTCCCGCGCGACCATCATCACCGCGACAAACAGCACGAACAGCGCTGCCGCCTGAAATCCGCCGGTGCCGGGCTTGATGATCAGCATCACCCCGAAAAAGCCGATGAAAGCCGCGCCCCAGCTCCGCCAGCCCACGCTTTCGCGAAACAGGTAAATCCCCGCGATCATCGCGAGGAACGGGCCGACCTGCATGACGGCGGATACCGTCGCCACCGGCAGGAGGGCGTAGCAGGTGATGAGCATCGGCCCGATCAGGCCCTCCAACACCCCCCGGTAGAATACATATCGCTGCACGACCTTTTTGATCTGTGCCACGCCATGCACGAGGCAGATCAGCACGAAAGCGATCACCCCGGCGCCGATGCCGCGGATCGCGATGATCTCCGGCACGGGCAGATATTCCACCGCCAGTTTTGTGGCGATGTCGTTCGCGCCGAACGACGCGGAGGCGAGCAGCACGTAAATGATGCTGCGCAAATTTGTGGAGAGCGCGCCTGCGGCAGGTTGGGACTTCAACGGATAAGACTTTGCGAGCGGCGGTGCTATCCGCCGGTATGGCTCATGTGGCGGCCGACGGCGGGCTGCTTGGTGCGGCGGTCGATGACGAAATCATGCCCTTTGGGCTTGCGCGCGATAGCGTCCTCCATCGCGGTGTAAAGCAATTCGTTGGTCTCCGATGCGCGCATCGGTCCACGGAGGTCGGCGGCGTCTTCCTGGCCGAGGCACATGTAAAGCGTGCCGGTGCAGGTGAGGCGGACGCGGTTGCAGCCTTCGCAGAAGTTGTGCGTGAGCGGGGTAATAAAGCCGAGCTTGCCGCCCGTCTCCTTTACGCGGACGTATCGCGAAGGGCCGCCGGTCCGATAGTCCGTTTCCTCGAAGGTATATTTCTCGGCGAGGCGCGCGCGCACGAGCGAGAGCGGCAGATATTGATCGACGCGCTCCGCGCCGACATCGCCGAGCGGCATGACCTCGATCAGCGAGATGCACATGCCGCGGCCATGCGCCCATTCCATGAGCGAGGCGATCTCGTCTTCGTTGTCGCCTTTCAGGGCGACCGCATTGATCTTGATGTGGATGCCGGCTTCCTGCGCGGCGTCGATCCCTCCGATTACCTTGTTCAGGTCGCCCCAGCGCGTAAGCGCCTTGAACTTCTCCGGGTCGAGCGTATCGAGCGAGACATTGATGCGCTTGATGCCGTAGCCGGCGAGTTCCTTGGCGAAGCGCGCAAGCTGCGAGCCGTTGGTGGTGAGCGTCAGCTCGTTGAGGGCGCCGCTGTCGAGATGGCGGGAGAGCGAGCGGAACAGGCTCATGATGTCCCGGCGGACCAGCGGTTCGCCGCCGGTGATGCGCAGTTTTTCCACGCCGCGGGAAACGAAGGCGGTGCAGATGCGGTCGAGTTCCTCGAGCGTCAGCAGGTCGGGCTTCGGCAGGAAGGTCATGTGTTCCGACATGCAATAGACGCAGCGGAAGTCGCAGCGGTCGGTCACCGACACGCGCAAATAGCTGATCTGCCGGCCAAAGGGATCGACGAGGGCCGGGCTGATCGCGGAACTTCCGGGAATCGGGCGAATTTCGTTCATCTGGCGGCTACTGTAGCGGGTTTTTCTTTGATTTTGTGACTTTCCCGCCGATTTAAAGGGACTTTGGCCAAGAAAGGGATGCGCGTAAAGCCGCAGCGCGGCATGGCTTGCCCGCGGCCAGCGGATCGCTAGGTTTCGGGATGGAGGACAAAATGGCCGACGACAACGCGCCCTGGCCCACCGAAGTCAGGGTAATCAGCAACCGTGGCGCGATGGTGGTGGCGTTCGAGGATGGCAGCGAGTTCACGCTGCCCGCGGAGTATTTGCGCGTCGAAAGCCCCAGTGCCGAAGTGCAGGGCCACAGCCCCGCCGAGCGCCAGACCGTTCCCGGCAAGCGCAACGTGATGATTCTGGAAGTGCATCCGGTCGGCAATTACGCCGTGCGCCTCGTTTTCGACGACATGCATTCCACCGGAATTTATTCGTGGGGCTATCTGCATGAGCTGGGCCGCGAGCAGGAGACACGCTTTCAGCGCTACCTCGACGAGCTTGCGGCCAAGGGACTGTCGCGCGATTCCGCGGGTCACTCCCATAAACACGTGCATTAAAGAAAAAGGGCCGGCGTTGGAGCCGACCCTCGAAGCACTGCGCGATAGCGCCCGTCAGTTGATGACGTGAACCGTGGCGCCGACCGCTACGCGCTCGTAGAGGTCGATGACGTCCGAGTTGTGCATGCGGAAGCAGCCCGACGAATCCGCGAGCCCGATCGAGTCCGGGTCGTTCGAGCCGTGAATGCGATAGAGCGTCGATCCGAGATAGATGGCGCGCGCGCCGAGCGGATTGTTCTCACCGCCGGGCATGGTTTTGGGAAGACCCTTCTGCCGGGCATGCATGGCTGCCGGCGGCGTCCAGGTCGGCCATTCCTTCTTGCCCGTAACGCGATGCGTGCCCGACCAGGTAAAGCCCGCGCGGCCGACGCCGATATTGTATTCGATCGCCGTTCCGGGGCCCGTCACGTAAAAGAGTTTGCGCTGTTTGGTGATGATCACGATGCTGCCCGGCGCATACTTGGAATCGATCGAGGTCGAGCTGCCGAAGATCGACAGGATGCCGGTGTTGCGAGGCGGCTTCGAGTTCGGATTCCTGCTGCCGGTGCCTGAGATCCACTGACCCGTGACCGGGTCGCGCATGTCCTGCGCCTTGGTCTCCGGAGCCAGGATCATCGCCGCGAGCACGGCGAGAATGAGTGCTTTCAGTCGCATCGTTTTCCCTTTTTCAATCCTGCTTGCCGCCCCCGGGCTGGCGGGCGTTGAACGCCATATATTCAGGGTGGCAGCAAGCACGCAAATCGGCGCAGCGTAGTCTTACGCAGCCGCAGCATGATAGACCATATGCCCGAAAGCCCGCCCCTTCGGTGCCATGGATTCTCGCTATAATCCAATTGCTTCGCGCGGATGACGGGCGGATATTTCTCGCCTTGCCGCGATCGTCGCGGAAGGTATTGCATGAGCGCAGACAACAACAGCTTGCATATTGCATTGATAGGTTTCGGCGAGGTCGGCCGGCGCTTCGCCGACGATTTGCACGGCAATCCGGCGCTCGCGCTCTCGACCTACGACATCCTCCGCGACGACCCTGCGCGGCGCGAAGACTATGAGCGCGCGGCTTCGGCGCGGAAGGTATCGGCGAAGGAAAGCGCGCGGGTTGCCTGCGATGGCGCGCATCTGGTGATTTCCGCGGTAACGGCGGCTGCCGCGGAAAAGGTTGCAGCCGAAGCTGCGGGATTTCTCCGGCAGGGCCAGATTTTCTTCGACATCAACTCCGCGGCTCCCGGCACCAAGCAGCGCGCGAGCGCACACCTGAAGCAGGCGGGCGTCGATTATGTCGAGGGCGCGGTGATGGCTCCGGTGAAGAAGCCGGGCATTCGCGTTCCCATTCTCGCCGGCGGAATGCGCGCCGCGGAAACGGCGGAGCGCCTGAACGCACTCGGCTTCAATATCGAAGCGGTATCGCAGGAGATCGGGCACGCCTCGGCGACCAAGCTCTGCCGCAGCATCATCATCAAGGGGCTGGAGGCGCTGCTCGTCGATTGCGCGCGTGCCTCGGAGCATGCGGGCGTGCAGGAGAATGTCTTCGCCAGCCTGCGCGAGACATTCCCCTCGATCAACTGGCATGCCCTTGCGGACGACATGAAGGAGCGGGTCGCCACCCATGGCATCCGCCGTTCCGAGGAAATGCGTGAAGCGGGCGAGATGCTCGCCGATTTCGGTTTCGACGCCGAGCTTGCCCTGGCGGTGGCGAATGCCCAGGCGCGCGGAGCAAAACGCCGTGGCTGAGCGTGGTATCGATTGCATGATGTTTCGCGGAGGCACCTCGAAGGGCGCCTATTTTCTTGCGAGCGACCTGCCTGCCGATACTGCCGCGCGCGACCGCATCCTGCTTTCCGTCATGGGTTCGCCCGATCCGCGTCAGGTCGACGGCATCGGCGGCGCGCATCCTCTGACCAGCAAAGTCGCGATCGTCTCGAAGTCAAAGGATAAGGACTGCGACATCGACTTTCTGTTTTGTCAGGTCGGCGTCGACAAGCCGATGGTGGATACCACCCCGAACTGCGGCAATATTCTCGCGGGTGTCGCGCCCTTCGCCATCGAGCGCGGGCTCGTTCAGGCGAAGCGCGATGTGACGCCCGTGAAGGTGCGCACGATCAATACCGGCACGATTGCCGAACTGCTCATCGAAACCCCCGGTGGCGTCGTGAACTATGAAGGCGGCGCGCGGATCGACGGGGTGCCGGGAACGGCGGCGCCCGTCGTTATCAATTTCCTCGATGCCGAAGGCTCGGTCTGTGGCGCGCTGCTGCCGACAGGAAATGTGAAGGACCGCGTGGCCGGCATCGACGTCACCTTGATCGACAACGGCATGCCTATAGTCGTGCTGCGCGCAGCCGATGTCGGCATGACCGGCTATGAGCCGCGCGATCTGCTCGACAAGGATGCGGCGCTGAAGCGGCGCCTCGAGGAAATCCGCATTCCCGCGGGTAGGCTGATGAATCTCGGCGACGTGACGGAGAAAGTCGTGCCGAAGATGATTCTGGTCGCCGCGCCGAAAGCGGGCGGCCATGTCACGACGCGCTCTTTCATTCCGCATGAATGTCACGCCTCCATCGGTGTGTTCGCGGCGGTGACGGTGGCAACGGCCTGCGTATTGCCGGGCTCGGTGGCCGAAGGCATCGCGATCGTTCCTCCGGGCCACGAGAAGTCGATGTCGGTGGAGCATCCCACCGGCGAATTCACCGTGAATCTCACCGTGGGCGGCACGGCCGCGAAGCCCGTGATCGAGCGCGCGGGGTTGTTGCGCACCGCGCGCAAGCTTTTCGAGGGAAAAACCTTCGCGCATCTGGCTGCAACCGCGCCGACACCGAAGCGGGCGGCCGAATAGAGACGGAAGTTCAGCAGGAAACAGGAATGGCAAGTTCAGGAAAAACCGCGCTCGTTGTGACCGCCCACCCCGGCGATTTCGTCTGGCGTGCGGGGGGCGCGATCGCGCTTCATGCCGACAAGGGCTATCGCGTTAAAATTCTTTGCCTCTCTTTCGGCGAGCGCGGCGAAAGCCAGTTCGCCTGGAAGAATGCCGGCGTGAAGCTCGAGGAAGTGAAGGCGCAACGCAAGGATGAAGCGACGCGCGCGGCCGAAATCCTCGGCGCCGAAATCGAGTATTTCGACGCCGGCGACTATCCGCTGCGCACGACCGACAAGATGATGGAGCGCGCGATCGATATTTTCCGCGAACTCAACCCTTCCTTCGTGCTGACCCATTCGCTCGAAGATCCCTACAATGTCGATCATCCGGAAGCGACGCGCTTCGCGCAGGAAGCGCGTATCGTGGCGCAGGCTGCGGGCCACAAGCCCGATCCCGCGCGCGCCTATGCGGCGCCCCCCGTCTTTCTCTTCGAGCCGCACCAGCCGGAAATGTGCAACTTCAAGCCGAACGTGATCCTGAACATCGACAGTGTTTGGGAGCGGAAGAAAAAGGCCTTCGAAATCCTCGCCGCCCAGAAGCATCTCTGGGAATATTACACGCGCGTCGCGCTCAATCGCGGCATGCAGGGCGGGCGCAATTCCGGAAAGCCGATGACTTATGGCGAGGCCTATCAGCGGCTGTTCCCCGATGTCGTGGAGACGCTGTCATGAGTTTTCAGCCCGTCGTCGTTCGCAAGGTCGAGCGTGCTGCGAAAGCAACGGTCGAGGCGCTCGGCAAGCTCGGCGTCGCCACCGTTCACGAAGCCATGGGCCGTGTCGGCCTTGCCAAGACGTATATGCGTCCGATCTGGCAGGGCGCGGAAGCCTCCGGCTCCGCGATCACCGTGCTCGCGCAGCCGGGCGACAATTGGATGATCCATGTCGCGGCCGAGCAGTGCCAGCCCGGCGACATGATGGTGGTTGCATGCACCACCGACAACGAAGACGGCATGTTCGGCGAACTGCTCGCGACCTCGCTGAAGGCGCGCGGCGTCACCGGCCTCATCATAGATGCCGGTTGCCGCGATGTGCGCGCGCTTCGCGAGATGGCTTTCCCGGTCTGGTCGCGTGCGATCTCCGCGAAAGGAACGGTGAAGGCCACGCTCGGCGCCGTGAACATTCCCGTCGTCTGCGCGGGCGCGGCCGTTCATCCGGGCGATGTCGTTGTTGCCGACGAAGACGGCGTGGTCTTCGTGCCGCGGGCGGACGCGGAACAGGTCCTGAAAGCTGCGCAGGCGCGTCTTGCAAATGAAGACGAGAAGCGCGCGCGCCTTGGCAAAGGCGAACTCGGCCTCGACATGTATAAAATGCGTGAAGGTCTGGAAAAGGCCGGTCTCAAATACGTCGATCGTCTCGACGATCTGAAGAAGTGAGAGATAAAAATGAACAACGAGCCTTGCTTCGACATCGCGCATCTCGGCCATATCGAGCTGCTCACCAACAAGCCGCAGGAGAGCCTCGACTTTTTCGTCAATGTTCTTGGCCTCACCGAAAGCGGCCGCGAGGGCGATAGCGTCTATCTGCGCGCCTACGACGATTACGAATTTCACTCGCTGAAGCTGACTGCCTCGAAAACCACCGGCATTGCGCATGTCGGCTATCGCGCGTCGAGCGAGCAGGGGCTCGTCCGCCGTGTCGCCGCGATCGAAAAGATGAACTGCGGCATCGGCTGGACCGAAGGCGATCTCGGGCATGGCAAATCCTATCGCTTCAACGATCCGGATGGCCACGTATTCGAGATTTACTTCGACACGAAGAAGTATCGGGCGCCGGAAGCGGAAAAACCTTCCCTGAAAAACCAGGCGCAGCGTTTTCACGGTCGCGGCGTCGGTGTGCGTAGGCTCGATCATTTCAACTTGCTGGCGCAGGATGTGGGCAAGATCCGCGAGTTTCTGCCGGCCGCACTCGGCAGCCGCGTCACCGAGGAAATCCAGCTCAATGACGGCAGCTACGGCGGCTGCTGGTTCACGGTGAACAACAAGAGCTACGACGTCGCCTATACGCGCGATCACACGAAGGAGCGCGGACGCTTCCATCACATTACTTATGCCGTCGATCAGCGCGAATATGTGCTGCGCGCGGCGGACGTCTTTCTGGAGAATGGCGTCTTCATCGAAACCGGGCCGCACAAGCACGCGATCCAGCAGACATTTTTCCTTTATGTTTACGAGCCCGCGGGCAATCGCGTCGAAGTTGCCAATGCGGGTGCGCGTCTGATCTTGGATCCAGACTGGAAAACCGTGACCTGGACCGAGTCCGAGCGCAAGAAAGGTCAAGCCTGGGGGCTGAAGACGATTGAGAGTTTCCATACGCACGGCACGCCGCCGGTCGAAAGCCGTTAAAATTTTCGGCAAACTTCGTGGCAATCGCGCGGGCCGCTGGCTGCTTTGGTAACCGTACTGCTTAAGCGCTTGTTAGCCGGTAGTCGGCTATTCCGGCTACATGAAATTCACCTTAGCCTTGATGTCGGAGCTCGAGGACGCGCTGCAAAGCGGCGCGCCGGAGCGCCGTGTCGAGTTGCTTCGGCGCATCACCGATCTCTTTTTGAGTGATGCCAACCGCCTGAACGAGCAACAGGTCGGCGTATTCGACGAGATTCTCACGCATCTTGCGCACCGCATCGAAGAGCGCGTGCTTTCGCAGATCAGTCTCAGATTCGCGCCGGTGAAGAACGCGCCGAAGAACATGATCTCGCTGCTCGCGCATGACGACAACATCGCCGTCGCCGGGCCGGTCCTTGCGCAGTCCGATCGTCTTGCCGAGCAGGACCTGATCGAGATCGCGAAATCGAAGGGGCAGACGCATCTTCTTGCGATCGCAATCCGTGCTCAGTTGAGCGAGGCGATCACCGATATTCTGATCGACCGCGGCGACAAGCGCGTCGTGGGTAAGCTCGCGCGCAATGCGGGCGCCCGCTTCTCGCACGACGGCTACGAAAGTATCGTCAATCGCGCCGAAGGCAACGACGATCTGGTCGAGAATCTGGGCCTGCGCATCGACATTCCGCTTCCGCTGCTCAAGCGGCTTCTGATGCGGGCGACCAATCTGGTCCGCTCGCGGCTGCTTGCCGCCGCCGATCCGGACAAGCAGAAGCAGATTCAGGAAGCGATGATGAGCGTTGCCGAGGAACTGGGCCTCGGTGCTTTCGGCTATCGCGATCTCGCGGCGGCCGAAGGCGTCGTGAAACGGCTTAACCGCGAAGGCCGCCTCAACGAGCGCGTGTTGCTCGGCTTCGCGCAGCAGCGCAAGTTCGACGAAGTTTCAGCGACGCTTGCGTTGTTTACCTCGGCGCCCGCGGATTTCATCGCGGGCCTGTTGCAGGACGACCATCATGTCGGCCTGCTTGTTGCCTGCAAGGCCGCGCGGATCGGCTGGCCGACGGCTGCGGCGATCCTTGCGGCCGGATTCTCCAATCACGGCCTCTCCGGCGCGGCACTCGAGGAAGCCGAGAAGTCCTATACGCTGTTTTCGGAATTGTCGGCGCAGCGTAAGCTGCAAGTGATGATCTCGCGGGTTACCGACAAGCAGGCGAGTTGATCCCGGCCGGCGTAGCGTGATGCGCCGCTGAGGCCGCAGGCTTTCCTGAATCTCGGGCATCGCGAAAGCGCCGCCTGCTGCGTTGCGCGGCGCACGGCTAATCACTTTTTTAAGGCTTTATTGCTATCTTTCCAGGCCGAGAACGCAGTTCTCGAATATTACATTTGTTTGATATTGGCGGCTTATGTTTATCCAGTTTTTCAAGATGATTGTTCATGGGCGATTCCTGGTCTCTGATTTCGGAGCTTGAGTCGGCCATCAGCGGCGGCTCGGCAGAAAAGCGGACTGAAATACTCCGCCGGGTTACCGCGCTCTTTCTTGACGACGCGGACCGGCTTAACGAGCGGCAGATCGGTGTGTTCGACGATGTGCTCGTGCATCTCGTCGGCAGGATAGAAGCCAAAGCCCTTGTTCAGTTGAGCGGCAGCCTCGGCAATGTAACGAACGCGCCGGTCGAAACGGTGCGGCGGCTCGCCTATGACGAAAGGATCGCCGTCGCCGCTCCCGTTCTCGCCCAGTCGGTGCGGCTGGCGGAGCGCGACCTCGTCGAGATCGCGAAATCACGAAGCGACGATCACCTGTTCGCGATCTCCTCGCGGCGGCATGTCTCCGAGGCCGTAACCGACGTTCTCGTGAACCGCGGCAGCGCGCGCGTCACGCATCGTCTTGCCGAGAATGCGGGTGCCCGTTTCTCTCGCGCCGGCTATGCGACGCTCATGACGAAAGCGGAGCGCGATATGACGCTCGCGGAAAGGTTGGGCCATAGGCTCGATCTGCCGGTCCAGTTGTTGAAGCAATTGCTCGCGCAGGCCACCGAGTTCGTTCGCTCGCGGCTTCTCGCGAACGCGCCCCACGAAAAGCGGGGCGAGATCGAGGCGTTGCTCGCCGAAATCGCATCCGAAGTCAGGCGGGAAACCATTACATCCTACGATTTCACTTCCACGGACGATCTCGTTGGCAGGCTAAATCGTGAGGGCAAACTCAACGAGCGGCTGTTGCAGGAGTTCGTCGAGGCGCGCCGGCATGAAGAGACGGTTTCCACGCTGGCCCTGTTTTGCGGCGCTCCCGCGAGGACCATCGACAGGCTCATGGGCAGCCAGAATTTTGAAGGGCTTCTGGTCGCCTGCAAGGCGGCGAAGCTGAGCTGGACGACCGTTCGCGCGATCCTGCAGACGCGGTTCGTGCATTACGCGGCCTCCGAAAGCGAGCTCGAAGAAGCGAGGCGTGCGTTTCTGGTGCTCTCGCAAGCGTCGGCGCAGCGCACGCTGAGATTCGTGCTGGTCCAGGACGCGGCACGGGAGGCGGGCTAGCGGCGCCATGGCATTCGTTCGGAAACGCAAATCCGAACGCAGGCGCGTAACGCTTTACGATCTAGGGGCGAAGCCGACGTAAGATTCCTGATGAAGCCCTGGCGGAACGCTCTCCGCTTTCGCGCGTCCTGCTTCGCGCTGCCGACGCGCTCCCAAATGCAATGAAAAATCGAAATGAAAATGGTGGGCGCGACAGGGATTGAACCTGTGACCCCTCCCGTGTGAAGGGCATTATCATCTTTCTTATCCATCTGCTGCTCCTTTCTTTTTCCGAACGATGCGTGGTTTCTCCCCTGATTTTCCCCGTGCAAACTGCATCGCTTCAATGGAGTGCTTTAGGTGCCGTGCATTTGTGTGCAGGTATCTTACGACCATTGACTGGGTTCGCCAGCCGCCGATTTGCATTAACGACACCAGATCGCCGTTTGTTTTGTAGTGGTGCGTCGCCCATGTGTGACGGCAGCCATGCACCGTGAAATCCTCGATGCCTGCTCGCCGACACGCTCCCCGGAAGGCTGTTTTAATTGGCACACCGCCTTTTGGGTTCGGCTCGTAGGGTTTGCCGTCCGGACGCCGGAAAACGGCCCCAGAGCGTTCCTTTAGAGCGCGGAGGGCACGAATAGCGCGGGGGTGGAGCGGTACGCCCCGCGCGTGGCCGTTTTTCGTGGCTATGAACTGCACTTCGCCGCGAACGAGATCGACGTTTCTCCAATCCAACCTTAACGCCTCGGATAGCCGAGCGCCGGTCGCGAAAAGAAAGATTACGAACGGCTTCAAGTGGGCCGAACACGCCGCGATCAGGCGTTCCACTTCTTGTGGTTCGAGCCAGCGGGTGCGGCCGCGCGGCTGTGGCGGTCGTTCCAGCTTTACAAACTCACACAGTCCGCGCGTGGCAGCATGTTTCAGCACGGCCGATGTTGGCGTGAACAATTGCCGCGTAACTGTGGACGACTTCGCGTTTGGGTAAAGCACTTTGGCGGCGCGATCTATCGCGGCCTGATTTATTTTCGCGAGCGGAGTGTCGCCGAAATATTCCGTCACTTTCTTTAAGAAGCGTCGCTCTCCTCCGGCTTCAAGGTATCCGACTGCTGCCTCGAGAAATGTTGCTGTCGTCTTCCGCCCGTGTATTGAGCTTTCGACGATTTCCCATTCACGGCGCGAGCGGATTTCCTCGGCGAGCTTTCTGTCAGTAACGCGCGTGCTCTCGTCCACAGCGCAGCCTCTGACGGTGCCACGGAGGTACCAAATTTTTCCGCCGTGCCGTTGGACAAGTTTGAGTGACATGGCAATGACTCCCACAGTTTGCGGATGTCTTCGGACGAGAAAAGTTTTCTGCGCCCGATGGTTCGGTAGAACGGATATTTCTTGATGAGCTCTTGAAAGGTGCGTTTGCTCACGCGGAAAAGCGCGGCCACGTCTTCGATTGTAAAGAGCTTTAATGGCGTTGAATCTGAGTCAAACGAGCGCATGTGGCCTCGAAAAAGTGAGGGTTCACATGCCCTTTGACTAAACCAGAGAAGGCGCCATTCTATTTGTGCCGAAGCTACTCGGCAGCACCGCACTGGACAAAGAGAGACTCTTTTTCAGTCTCCGAGCATTCATCACGCAATTGCCACTTAATCGCAGCTTCCGTGTACGTGCCAAACGGGCACATCTATTAGAACGCACTTGATTCGTATGCCCCGGGCAAAAAAACACAAGCGAAAAGAATCTAAGCAATTCCTGTTAGTTAGCCTCCGCGTGCACGTCTTATCCGCGGCCATTTAGTGCAACTGATTCGCTCGCGGTACAATAAAACCGCTCCTCATTTATGACCGGTAATGCAAAGGTAATTGTCAACAGACTTGGAATAATTGTCTTAACTCTCGGGGGCATCGTTCCAACACTCGTTCTTCCAACGATAACTCGCGCTGCGATAGACGCCAATACAGTTCTGTTACTGCAAACAGATGGAACAAATGGCAGTGCAAGTTTTACTGATTTGTCGTCTTCTGCTCACTCCATAACAGCAAACGGTAATGCACAGGTCAGCGCCACGCAGAGCAAATTCGGTGTGGGGTCAGCGCTCTTTGATGGTTCTGGGGACTTTCTTTCCGTCCCCAATAGTTCTGATTTTGCTTTTGGCTCGGGCGACTTCACCATCGATTTCTGGGTGCGCGCGACTGAGACGACTTCTCAGCGCACATTGATAAGCAAGCGAGCAAGTATGTCTGTGTGGGCTCCGTTTATCGTGACAAAAGGTGACGGCGTTTCCAACAACGGCGCCTATACCTTCTATTCCTCAAGCAACGGAACCTCCGGAGACATCGCCAATGCTGTGACTTTCGGGACAGTAATTGTAAATCAATGGCAGCACATAGCGATCACCAGAAGCGGGAATTCCATCTACCTTTTCGTGGATGGTGTTCTGGGCAATACGATCAACACTTCGGCTTCCTTAATGAGTAATTCTGATCTGGTACGGATTGGATCAGATGCGAACGGTCTAGGGTTCTTGGGAGGCATGGATGAAATTCGCATTTCGAAGGGGGTCGCTCGCTGGACATCAAATTTCACGCCGCCTAGCAATTCCTATTCGGTAGGCGAACCGGACCGTTACGACATCGAAAACTCGCTGCAATTCAACAGCGCGAGCAGTCACTATCTTTCAAAGCAGTTTTGGAATGTGGGCAGTACAACTCGGTGGACGTTCAGTGCTTGGGTGAAAAAAGACTCGAACGCAACGGGGTCTGACTTCATGAGCGCAGGAGTGGATTCAAGCAACTACACTTCCTTTGGTTTTGATTCAAACAACAAATTTCACTTCGATCATCAAGTTAGTGGCGGCGCACTTGAGGCGCAAAAAATCACTACAGCAACGTACACTAGTACAACCGATTGGTACCACGTTGTTCTTGCCGTGGACACAACCCACGCGACAGCCGCGAACAGAAGTCGCGTGTATATAAATGGAACGGAAGTGACGTCCTTTTCAACCGATACAAATATCCCTCAAAACACACAGACGTTCATTACTGACAACAATAACAACAGCGGCTCGAATGTTACGCATGCTATTGGTTCTTTCATTACCGGAGCAGCCAGTTTCATGAACGGCCTCATGGCTGATGTAATCTTGGTCGATGGCCAGCAACTCAACCCCTACTATTTTGGTCGCATCGACAGCAACGGATCATGGGTTCCTATCGACTACACCGGCGTCACTGGTGGTACGAATGGACCATACGGAACGAATGGTTTTCGGTTAGATTTTTCCGATACCAGTAGATTAGGAAAGGATCGTTCCGGCCGTCAGAACGACTGGACGCTCAATAACATCGGATCGGCGCAACAATCTGCAACGACGCCTAAAGCCACTACTCGGTTCGCGGCCAACAACTTCCTTCCATCTGGGGAATTGTTTATCAACGGCGCGATTTTCGTGAACGGCGGAATGTCAGTCGCATACAATCTTTCAAAAGGCGCGGGGTCATTCGTCATCGATCACGTTCTCGACCCGATGAACAAGTTGCTCTATCACTCGTTCGTTGAGTCGCCTGATATGAAAAATATCTACGATGGCGTTGTGCAGCTCAACGCGAGCGGAGAGGCAACAATCGAGCTGCCGAAGTACTTCATGGCGCTCAACAAGGACTTTCGCTATCTCGGCTCCCCCATCGGCGAGCCGATGCCCAATTTGCACCTAGCAGTCGAAGTGCGACGCAAATGGTGGTTTTGGGGCACACCAATATTCAAAATTGCTGGCGGCGTGCCGAGCGGAAAAATTTCGTGGCAAGTAACGGGTATACGCCAAGACCCGTTCGCCAAGAAGAATCCTATCCGTACTGAAGTGGAAAAAGGACCAAACGAACTCGTAGACAAAGGTGAGTGCTTGCACGAAGTTGGGTGCGCCCAGGACTTTTAGTTCGGGATCAAACAAGAGGCGCAAAACGCGATGACAGTTCTTAACGGGATATTTGCCGAAGAAGCTGTGTTTCTGATGTCTGACACAATAGTTTCAGACCCAATCGACCGCAGTCCTGTTCTTTTCACCACAAAGATTTTTCCACTGCCGCATTTACAAGGCGTGATATGCGGCACCGGGATTGCGCAAATTGTCGTCGAATGGATGGCAACGGCAAACACATCGATGCTCGTCTTCGATATGCGCCACTTAGATCAGTTCGCGCCTAATGCCTTGCGAGAGATCGAAGGAAGAATAAAAGACAAGATTGGAGAGGCAACCACTACTGTCTATCATTTTGGATTCGACCAGGAAACACAGAAGTTCGTCGGCTATGTTTATAGATCAACCAAAGAGTATGCGTCAGAGCAGTTGCCATACGGGTATTTTTATAAACCTGCGCCCGTGGCGTTCACGCCAGATGCGGTAAGAAACTTTCCAGATGATTTTGTACCTATCGTACAAAAACAACTGGAGGAAGAGAAAAATAAGCCCTTAGAAGATAAGGTCGGGATTGGCGGCCATTTGATTGCCTACTCGTTACAAAAAAATCAATTGTCGAGCGGTAAAACAGAGATCGTCACTACCATTCATCGATTTCATGAGCTTTCTGATTTCACGTCACACTACGCGCAGGCATTGGCAAAACTTGGAAAGTAAAAGCCGCCTATTGGAGGCGGCTTCACTTTCTCAACCAAACCGGACTTCACGTTTGATGACACCCAGCGCCTCATCAATCGTTTTCGCCCGATCAGCGATTAAGTGTTGGGTGCACAGTTCGGTGTCGTAAGGCGACCACGTTGCGGTTATCGCAACAGCAATATTGCCGTCGGCGAGCTGCGACACTTGAATATCAAAGAAATCTACATTCGCCGGGTTGTAGCTATTTTTAGTTTGAGCGGCTTGATGCATTTCCATTCTCCGTCTCGCGATACCGAAAGCCGGTTGGCTGCCGGTGAACGGGACGGAGTACTGTCCTAATAGTGTACTGAATCAGCATATCTGCAAGTAAACCGAATCGAGGTATATTTTCGTGCTGGAGGCAAAAATGTCATTCGGACAGTGGGGCCTTGTACTGATTCTTGTCGTTGTCATTGTTACGGTTTTTATCGCCTTTTTTGATCATCAAATTAAACGCGACGAGCTTAGAGCCAAACAGCGCGCAGATGAACGAGCAAGACGCGCGGCGAGCAATACTGAAAGCTCATCAGCGCCTGATAAGCAGGATGCTCGGCTTGAATTGGAGAAGCCGAAAGCGGAAAAGTTCTCGGACTTCACATCAGCACGCGATCTGCTTTTTCATCACATCGCTCAAGAACGTGCGAACCTCGAAGCGCGTGGCGCAACGGCCGAAGAACTGAATTTTGTCGATCAGTTCGCCGCGCGCCTGTCTGCTCGCTTCGATCAAGAGCGCTAAAAAGAACCCCGCTTGGAAGCAGGGTTCTAGTGCCGCGTTCAACACGCGCGATACTTTGCACCGATGGACGTTGAAATAGCCCCTGTACGTACTGCCCCATAGCAGTGTGATCGCATCAGGTCATGACGGCTGGCGGCTACGTCAATTGTAGCAAATTATCTAAATGTCAGTCGCCGTAAGGACCGAGAAACCGTTCGCCGTTGTAGTGAATGAGGTGGCTTGGGTTGTCTGCAATCCAAACTTCCGTTTCCCAGGAAATTGCTTCAGCGTATCGGGTAAAAGTTCGGCGATCAGGAAAGGCGCTAACAAAAACTAACCCAGCTTTCGAAGTATTAAATAACTTCTGCAGTTCGCCATGCCGCTTTGCGTCAACCGGACCATGCGATGTTACTGCTTCCGCCAGTATCAACCAGTTCTTGCTTTTAAAATACAAAACAGCATCCGGCATTTTGCCGTGGTTCTGGATTTTCACACCCAAAGAATTGAGAAGCTCTTCGTTGAAGTAACCCCACTTTTCTCCGGTATCTCCAGCGTAGATCAACTCGCCACCAGGAACGAAGCGCGGACCAAATTCCTCAATAATCTTCTTGATTAGCTCACTGTGCGCCCCGGGGCTCAAGGAAACGGTCTTATCTGCGCCAAGCGACACAGGAATCATTTTCATGTCTCGGTGTTGCGCGTACTTCTCGGCGAGCGTGACGCGAGCGGCGAGGTATCCCTTAAGCCGTTGCGGATATTCACTCGTGCCATAGCTTTGAAGAAGCGCGAGGCATGTCGGTTCGATCTGGTACACCGCGTGTGGGCTATTCACCGGTCTGTCTGGTTTATCAGGGTTGTAAAGAGCGATGCCCGCTTCAACGAATTGATGCATCGTTTGGCGTCGAATCGTCTCTCGGGTATTTGGAGCGTACTGCTTATCGTAGTTGTCGCGCGCCCAATCCATGATTGGGGTGATTCCCAAAAGTGGAGCCCGTGCGGAGGACCACTTCTTGTTGGGGGCGACATCAGCGATTGCGAGAAGACACAACGCTGAGCGCTCGTTCTGTTGCGCTCTGGGCATTCCGAGATCAGCGAGTATCGCAAGCGCCGATTCAATTCGCTCTTCTTTAGTCGCCATAAAAATTCTCTAGTTTTGCATCAATTATTTCTTGGCTGAGTTCGCGCTGCGTGCGCGACCATTCACCGAGCTTTGTAAGTGTATCAATAGATGGAAATTTCATTTGGCGAAGATCAGTCGCATTTACTTGTGTGTGGCCACTAAAGGAACGAAAAAACTGATCCACTACGGTCGAGTTCAAAAAGATAGAAAGTCCTCGCGCGACGTTGGTATCAATTCCATTCTTATTGGCATGGATGATGTTTAAGTGGTTCTCAAACCCGTAGTACGGAAATTGTAGATCAGAAGCGTCCAGCGAATATGCGACTACTCGTCTTCGCTCTTCCTTTGCTGAAAAACGTTTTACGACTGTGTACGACCCTCGAGGCAGCAGCCACTTCATTGTCTCGGGCGCCACCAGAATTGCATTGGGTTTTTTGTGTTCGCGAGGCCATGATAGCCCCGTAGCACCGAAATGATGTGCGTAGAGCAGGGGTACAGTGTCAGGCGCAGGTTGTTGCGTCAGATAATCACGCAATCTGAAATCGACGACCGGACCTGTAGAAACAGCTAGCCCCAACTCTGACAATGAGAACTGAAAGTATGGGCTACTCGCTTGAGATCCATTGAGAGGAATGTGGATATACCGCTCGCTGTCGCCAGGTCGGACTACTTCTTCGAAAGCAACCTTGCGCTCAACGTGGTCTGTGAACGAGGCATCATTGGATGATGAGATTGTAACTGTGTCGCGTTGAACACCGCGCGTCAGCTTTATGATGATGTTTTCTTGTAGGACTTCATCACCTTTGAACGCCTTGTTACGGCTTTCAAAAACGTGAATGTGATCCAACGATACCTGACCCAGCAACCAGTCTCGGAAGGGACGGAAATACAAACCATTGCAGAAGCTACGTGGAACGATTGCTACGATTTCGCCACCCCGCGCAGTCAGCAACACCGATAAACCTAAGAATGCTGTGTAGAGATTGACGCTTTCAATCCCTGATGCGCGTAACAAAAGTCGATACTCAGAATTAGCGCCAATCTTTTTGTAGGGTGGATTAAGAATGACGTGAGTAAATCGATTTTCTGAGAACGATGAGCCAAAACTGCTTTCCAGCAAGAAATCACGGACGAGCACCTCCGGGTGTACTTTTGCACCCTGTGCTTCCCCGATTTTCTGAATCTCCCTGGCGCGGGTCGCCAGCGTCGAAGCCAAAATGGCTTCAATCTCAAAACAAGTAATGTTTAGTGTAGAGCCTCGCTTGGAATGCTTGAAAAACTCGTTTGCGAAGGATTCAACCAGCGAGCCAACACCAGCGCTCGGTTCCAATAGCCGCACGTCGCTAGACCAATTCGAAAACAGCGAGGCCATAAAATCGGCAACGCTGGATGGGGTCATAAACTGACCAAGCTCGGCTCTGCGATTGGAGTCGAGTTTCTGCACGACCTCCTTTTGAAGGTCATCGATTCGCGCGCGAGTCGGGTTGGCTATCGGCATATTTAGTTATTCTAGCGCAGGTGAGCGCCGCGCAAGTCCCACAACAGAACCCCACAGAAACAAGCGACCTAGTTTGGGGATAACCGCACAAAGCAATCGAATTGGCTACCTCGACGTCACCGTTCCCTGGGCGTCTACGTGCAGGGTGCGGAACTCATATTTGTGTCCGTCTACAGCCTTTTGGACCGATGTTAGGAGCTTCTCAGTCACTGAATCAGACGGCGGCTTTGCAATAAGCGAGATGCGTTTCAGCTTGTTCTCCGCCATCCCATCGAACACAACGTAAGTGACTGGATTAAAAATGACCTTCACATCATGGGGTTTATACCCAGCGCCAGAGAACACAGGATCGATCTTTTTAAGTGTCCTGTTGGCCGCGTTAAGTCCAAGTCGGCGTGCCCGCTCACGCAGTTTGTCCTCCGCCTCATCAAGCAATTCTTCGTCTCTAGCTAATCTTGCTTCTGCCGCCCGAAGAGAATCGATTGTCCATTTCCTGCGCTGGCCTTTAAGAAAAGGCCGCGCCTCGGAAAGATAAAAAAGTTCATTGCAGCAAGGGCACACGCCGACGATGTGACCTAGTTCCCCAAATGCGTTTGCAAGTCCGAGCGCCATGGCTGTTTCTCAACACTTGCTAACGGAAAAGTGGACAGAGCCACGTTCGATAACGCTTTTAATTTCTTTCTGCCGTTTGTTGAGCGTTGCTCCACCCGACTTCACATCAACGAAATACAGCGCATCAACTTTGCTGGTAGCCGTGAGACCAGAAAAAATCAGGTAGTCGATTGGCTCAAAGAGTGCGCGGCAATCACCGGGGGCGTATGAGAAGCTCGCAAAGGATGGAACAATTTTTTCTACAATCTTGCCCAGGTTGACCGCTTCGGCCGTCACCTTTGCTTTTTTAGTTATCCGTTCACGACGTTTTTCGAGCGCTTCCCGATCCTCTTTGATCCGGGCTCGAATTTCCTCAATTTGCTTTAGAGCTTCCGCAGGTGGTTTCTCGTCCAGTGAGAACAGCGCGGCATCGGCAAGGCGGAAGTCATCGCCGCACTCAGGGCATGTCCCCATAAAGCTTTTGTTTCTATTCAGTTCATTGATGATTGCCGTCGATTGTTTGGCCATGCGATCCCCCATCAGGAAATTGTAAGTGCGCCAAAGCGGTGACGCAAAGGGGAGGCGCGAAGGTATTTGAATGGGGATAACCGCCGAGGGGTGGAGGCGAGGCGGTTATCATCAGCCCATGACCCCCGACTTGTCGCGACCGGCCGCGACGAACCCCGACAGCGACTATTCCCTGTCGATCGATGACGCTGCCCTGCGGTACGAACACGCCGGGCATCCCCGCACACAGCGAAGTATCCAGCGCTATTGCGCCAAAGGCCATTTAGATTGTCGCCGCATCGACACCCAATTTGGCGAAAAATACCTGATCACCGAAGCGTCGGTTGCGAAACACATTGCCTATATCGAGGAGGTAAAACCTGCCGCGACACTTCGCGACTTGTCGCGACCTGTCGCGACAAACCCACAGCCGGAAAAACTAGAAGCGGCGCAGCCAGCCGCGACACCGGATAGCCCCGACCTGTCGCGACCTGTCGCGACCGCCTATGTCGAGCGGCTTGAGAAAGAGAATGATTTTCTGCGCGGGCAGATCGGCGTGAAAGACGAGCAGATCAAAGACCTAACCGAACGGGCGCGAGAGACAAACCATTTGATCGCAGGCTTGCAAAAAATGCTCACACCTTTACTCGGGTCGGCTACACGCTCGGACCCATTCACTTCACGCGAAGTCAACGATCAAGCGTAGTGGGGGATAAGAAGGCGCTTCTATCCGTAGCCGCGCTATAATCGCGTGTATGGAGGCAATCGGCGCGATTTTGAAAGATAGAAACATCATTCTGAAAGGCGCTGATGTTGCAACGGCGCAAGGCTTCACCCAAGTCCCAAACTTCCTGCTGAAATCAAAAACACTAAGTGCGGGCGACAAAATGACATTCGCGATGCTTCTGAGCTACGCATGGCAGAACGACTTTTGCTTTCCTGGCCAAACGCGGCTTGGTGTTGATCTCGGTCTTTCCGAGCGCAGCGTACGCACTCATCTCAAAGCGCTTGAGGCTGCTGGCCTGCTCTCGATCAAGCAACGAGGCCAGGGAAAGACCAATATCTACGAACTCAACCTTACGCCTACTCAAAGCAAGCTTTCCGATTCAGACCGGAAGAAAATGACCGGTCTTGACCGGCAGTAATTGGCTGATTTGGACCGGAAGAAAGCTTCCGCCATACAATTAATATACTCAGAGGAATTAGACGCATTAAATAATACTCAGTATTCAAATGCGCTTAGAAAAGGAAAAATTCAAATACATCGCCGATTTGCGGGCTATCTGACATCGATTGCCGTCCGATAGTACGCATCGAGCGATAGCAGCCGGTACAAAGAAGGGTACAGCCCACTTTGTACCCCCTGCGAAGTAAGTAGAGCCGCAAATATCATTGCGGCACTTGAAGAAAGACCCCCCGCTTTCGTCGTGCGTTCCGCCCGACCCCGCGCCGCCATTTTGGGTAATTCCCAAAACTGGCGGCCGCTTTGCTCCTCGTTTGTCACTGCGGTGCTCGCGGCTGGCGGCACGGGGTCGGGCGGCTGCGCCGTTCGCCTCGCACGAATGTCTGTCGCCGAGTATCGAACACGTCAGCGATAGTCCTCGCGCCCTGCGCTGTGGGCTATCGAACGTGTCGCGATACCGGCTCCCGACGCTCGGCCCCGACGAAAGCGGGGGGGGGTAGGCGCAAGTAACAGCAAGCCAGATCGCCGGCGGCGGCTCGATCTCCCCAACACAGGCACCGCACGCCGGCGAAGCCGATATACTCAAAGGACGGGTGCAACTGCGCACGCCAGGACAGCCTCTGCGTACCGCGTCGGCACGCTCCACCATAAGCAGCCCGACGAGCCGCGTCAGTCCTCAACTCCACAGATGGACTGCCGCACGAACGGCTACCGCTTGATGTTTTGCATCGGGAGGATCGCACCGGGGGCTGCCTTGGCTTATGGAGCACAAGCAACCCTTCACACACGCGATTTCCGGGCAAGGAGTGTCGTTCACGCGCGAGGAACGCGAGCGCCACGTTTACATTGTCGGAAAATCTGGATCGGGAAAATCGACCGCGCTTTTTAATCTGGCGATGCAAGACATCGAGGACGGCGAAGGCGTCGCTCTTATCGATCCCCACGGCGACTTAGCCGAGGCGGTAGCGGATTGCATCCCGCGCAACCGGACGAATGAAGTCTGCTACTTCGACGCGGCGGATACATTGCAGCCGGTAGGTTTCAATCCGCTTGCGGGAATACCGCCCGAGCGCCAAGCGCTCGCCGCCTCCGGCATCGTTTCCGCATTCAAACATTTATGGGGCGACAGTTGGGGGCCGCGCCTCGAACATTTTCTCTATCATGGCGTCGCGACCTTAATTGCTCGTTCCAACGCTACGCTTATCGAATTACCGCGACTTTTTACAGACGATGATTTTCGCGAACGAGCGATACTTCGTGTAACCGACCCGATCACAAAAGCATTCTGGCGCGGCGAGTTCGAGAAATACGACGCTCGATTTCGCACCGAAGCAATTGCACCAATCTTAAACAAAGCCGGTCAATTCGCGGCGTCGCCAAATATGCGGCTAATACTCGGTCAGCGCAATCCGAAATTTGATCTCGCGCACGCGATGAATAATCGGCAAATTGTGATCGTCAATCTGGCAAAGGGAAAAATAGGGGAGCAGGCCGCAAATCTTTTAGGCTCGCTTCTGATTTCTCATTTGCAGTTGAATACGATGGAGCGCAGCCATTTGCCGCCGGAAAATCGAGTGCCGTTTTTCGTCCACGTCGATGAGTTTCAGAATTTTGGCACCGAAGCGTTTGCTGGCCTACTTGCGGAAGCGCGTAAATTCGCAACGCATTTCTGCTTGGCAAATCAGTTTATAGAACAACTCTCACCGCTGGTTCGCGCATCAGTGCTCGGCAATGTAGGTTCCTTAATTGTGTTCCGCGTCAGCGGAGCTGATGCGGAAATCCTCTCCCCGGAATTTCATCCGCTACACCCCAATGCTCTCGCCGACCTTTGGCCCTTTACCGCCCGCTTGCGGCGGGGGAGTGCCGGTCATGATTTGATGGAGGTATCGCCACCACTGTTTTCGTCGAGAGGTAGTCTGGGAAGGGTAATGCAACAGAGTAGGCGCAATTTCGGCCGCCCCAGCGTGACTTTAGGGACTCGTAGCGCGTAACGCGCAGTTTGCTAGAGTGGTCACATATTCTGATTATTTTGTAGGAAGCCATGACCTGGGAAGACAAATTTAAAAGCTGGGCGCAATCACCAAGCCAAACCGAAACACAGCGGGCGGAGAACGCGATTAAGGCCATTAAGAATGCAATTGGTGCGAGTCAGAAGCTAAAGAATCGTGACATCAGAATTATAGGTCAAGGCTCGTATCGCAATCGCACAAATGTACGCGGCGAAAGTGACGTTGATGTAGGTGTGGTTTGCTACGACTCGTTCATGCCGGACTACCCTGACGGCACCAAGAAAGAAGATTTCGGAAACTCGGACGCGACATACGAGTACGATCAGTTCAAGAATGAAATCGGAGAAGCGTTGGTGGACTATTTTGGTGCAAGCGCCGTCACTCGTGGCAATAAGGCCTTCGATGTGAAGGAGACGAGCTACCACGTTGAAGCAGATGTTGCTCCGTTTTTTGAACACAGGCGATACAAGAAGGATGGAACATATTTGTCGGGTGTCGCCCTACGGCCTGACAACAGGCAACCAGCGAAGATCATTAATTGGCCGGAGCAGCACTACGAAAATGGAAATGAGAAGAACAATCAGACTGGCCGGGCTTATCGTGCGTTAGTTCGAATTATTAAGAACCTGAGAAACGAAATGGCCGATGCAAATATTGCGGCCGCAAAGCCAATCATTGGATTTCTAAATGAATGTTTGATCTGGAACGTCCCAAATGAACACTTCTCCCACACTAGCTATTCCGACGACCTACGAGCAGCGTTAATTCATCTCTTTAATGCGACCAAAACCGTTGATGGATGCAAGGAGTGGGGAGAGGTAAGTGAGCTGAAATATCTATTCTCCTCAGGTCAGAAATGGAATCGAGAGCAAGCACACAATTTCATTCTCGCCGCATGGCAATATGTTGGGTTTAAAAACTAAATGCTAAATCGAACGCACATAACACTTCTCGTCATTTTGTCAGCCGCAGTGTGGGGGGTCTCGCTATGGGCGCTTAGCGTGCCCTTAAACTTTGAGCACTCCAAGCCGTTCGCCATAACTGTAGGCGCGGTGTCAGCTCTCTCGATTGCGTTCGACAGATGGTTGTGGAAGTGGCGGATCTTTCGCGGGTGGTTGGTGAACCGGCCAAACATCCAAGGAACGTGGAAAGTAAAATTGCAGTCTAGCTGGGAGGGTTCAAAGAATGAGTCCGCTAGCATCGAGGGGAAGATGGCAATTCAGCAAACTTTCTCGAAACTAACCGCTCGACTATTTACGAAAGAATCTAGCTCGTTTCTGGTTGCATATAAGATTGAAGAACAAAACGACGGCGTATTTCAACTTTTCGGGACGTACCAAAACAATCCACGAATTGAGCTTCGTGGTGAAAAAAGTGAAATTCACTACGGCGCTTTAATGCTAGAAATTCGCGGAACGCCGCCAGAGTCGCTTGTTGGTCACTACTGGACGGATCGAGCAACGAAAGGCTCACTTGAATTAAGTGATCGTACAGATGAAATTGCTTCGGCATTTTCTTGACGACCTTCCCGTTGGGGAGGGTGCACCAAAAATGCAACAAGTAAGGTGAGGTGAAAATTTTGGCTCAACAGAGCCATTTTTCAATGTCGCACAACATTTATTTTACGACACGCATTTGCATTAGCGTCAACTGGACACGTCAAATTCGGTTACGGCCGCTTTCTTATTGAACCAAAATGTTTCATTTCATCGAGTCGTTATGTGGTGTGCTCAATCACCCATTCAGCAAGCCCCGCGTTGATTGCTTGTTTTGCGACTTCATATCGCGACCAAACGATCACACGCGATTCATCCGGTGATTGAAATACGTTGTCTGGAGTGTGGTACACGAAGAACAATTTAGAGTATCCAGAGTGTTCGTTGAGTGCATCAACAACTGAGGCAAATATCTTTTGGCTGGTTTGCGATTTGACTTGCACAAAGCAGCTTTCTCCAGTTGTAGGAAGCGTGAGCGCTAAATCCCAAGTCTTTTGAATGTCACCCAAGGCGCTGACTCGTTGCCAGCCGCTGGACGAGAAAATCAGTTCTACGAGTAATTCAAAATCACTTTGATGCAATTGGTCGAGTAGGTCGCCAACCGTCCTATTTAAGTTAGCCAGGGCATTTGACGCAGCCAACCTTGTCTCGGATTGCTCTCCTCGAATTATTCTCAATATATCTGTTGCGCCATCTGGTTTACAGATCGTTCCTTGAAATGATGCCACCTTGGTGATCCGCGTGGTCATCATGTCAATTCGCAACCGGTTTCCACTCAGGTCGGTATTTCTCCATTTATCGATGACACGACGTTGCTTCGCGCCAACACGATCTGACTCTTCAATCGTTGTGAAAATATTTTCAACATCGGGTTCGGAAAAACACCACCACACATCACCATTTTCTATGGTGATCCATAGAGTTGATCTCGGAAGCTCAAAAAACTCCCGAACCTGATTCATATGGGACGTAACAGCGCCTTGCGTCAGGCCAGGTTTGTTTGCCTCAAAACTCTTGCGTGCTTCCAACCATTCGCCGCGTTTGCACAATTCAAAGTTCACCTCACGATAGCCAAAGCGAAGCGCGTTCTTGTCTTTTGAAATGTCCCACCAGCGACTTTTTGGCCCCAGTTTGATGAAACGAACGTCATTAGGCTGGGTGGAGCTAACCAGCTTAAGAACGTCGTCGGGGATAATGTCAGGCATTGGCATTGTTTACGCGGTGGCCGAAAAAGGACTTCAATTCCCTGCTACGATAGGACATAAAATTCAATATGACTCCTATAAAATTTCACGATCTATATTCCGCATTTGAGCACGCTCTCGTGCGCAGTCAATTTCGCCGTGGAGGGGGCGGTGCGGCGCGTCCGGATTGGGTTACGTTTTCAGAGCAAGTATTAGGTGAAGGCTTTTACAATTACGTACTGCAACATAATTTGGCTCCCACACTTACAGGCGAGCCGCCGCGTCGATTGTTGAATGAGCCGGAAGGCGCGCGCTGGGAAGAACAAGGCGCGCCAGTGCATGACGTGGTTTCACTAATCCGGGCAGTAGGGCTGGTCAGGCACAATCTTTCGCATGGCAACAAGTATTTGGGTGGTGACAACGAAAAGGAGCGATCAGACGCTCTAATTGCCGACGGCGGAAGAATTTTATTGGCGGCCTTGGAACGCTGCCCACAGCAACTTGCAGATCGAATACGCGGCAGAACCTAACTATCCGGTCAAAAAAACCGGCTCTCCCCTACCACTGATCCATGCCGCGTCGAGGCAACCAGTCGATAGCGTATCGCGGTCGATAAACAGAAATAAATTTGATCCGTTGCCATCGGTAATTTCTTTCAATGCCTGCACCATGTTCACAACACGCTGAGGTGATGTGGTGACCGTGAGAATTCGTAGTTGCTTCAATCCGAATTGACGCACATGACGCCCCTGTTTCCAGCCTTCGTAGTACGCAAGCATTTTGCGTTGGTAATTTGTGCGAGAGAGCCCGCCGCGTGATCGAACGACTGGCATCGTGCCGCGATCAATTTCGACCAAAAAATACGCGGCGGTGCCATCGTCGAATTCGAGGCCGAACATTGCGTCAGGTATCACCGAGAGTTCGGTAAGCTCATTATCCATTTTCGCTTTCGTTACCCAGCGCATTGGCTCCCGTGCGCGTTGCGTGAGTTCCGGCGCGCCAGAAAGTATTTCGGACTTGTCGATAAATCTCACATCGGTGCGTCCATTTACGCTTTTTTGCATCAGCGTCAGAAAGTCTGCGATAGCTACAGTGTGATCAATAAAAATATTTCCAGCGCGTTTGTTGTTCTCTGACCAATCAGCGCTGATATTTGCTTCGATGCCATGGTCGCGCAGCAGTCGCGCGCCTTTGCGTGTCAGTCCGTACACAAAAGGGCGTGCTCCGGTTATTGGAAGCGTGGAGAGTTGCGCTTTCGGCCGGTCAAGGTAGCCATGTTCGAACAGTGCCTTTAGGCACCGACGAACATTTTGCTCACTTCCCCCATCGAGTGCCGCGAGCTGCTCCGATGAAATGAATCGATGCGCTGAAACGTGCGACAGCAAAGCAATATCTCTTTGCGTAATCTGTATGGGGCGGGGCTTGTGCGAGCGCTCGAAGCGCCGCGTGCGAAGAACATTGGCTGCGGAATCCATAACCCTATTTTACCTTCTTGAAGTGCGTTCCTTTTCGTCGCTGCCGTTCCCGACATGCCGCGACTTGTCGCGACCAGTCGCGGCGCGACGCGACTTAACGCGGAACGTCTGGGGTTCGTCGTCGTATTGAGGAGCTTTACCCGAGGATTTAAGGAGTGCTTCGCGTTGGTTTACGTTGGTCTGCGCTACTGCGACCGGCGTTGCATATGAACTAGCCGCCAAGAATGTTTCGCGGATTGCCGCGAATTCATGGTGCGGAATTTGTCGTCTCGCAATATGTGGAACGATAACGTCGATACTTCGTGCGCCATCGGAGAGAACCATATGGCCCGGGGGGAGGCCACGAAGATATTTAGCAGCGAAGTGCAGAACATTTTCTTTTCCGTGCACCGCACCCGGACGCTTCTCATAGATCGACTCAAATGTTTCACTCCACGATTGTCCTGAGTTGAACCCGCGGCTCTCTGAGAGAGTGCGAGATTGTGTTGCGCCTTCGGTAATTGTTTCCGCTGCGGAAACTGATCGCGTTGAGCCAAGAGAGTGTTGGATCGAGGTACTCGTTGATTGTCCTTGCGTGGCTGACGATTGCACGCTGCGGCTGTTGTTTTGTGTGTGAGTGTCGCCGCGCGTCTGGGATGTACCGTCCGCTTTCGAAGTGCTCGAAAAGCGAGTGTTGCTTGAGGCGCTCGATTTTCCGCGACTCTCTCCAAGGATCGTATCCGGGACTTTGGGAAAGATCAGGAGAAATCCCAACGGATCGGGATTCGATTCAAATGTTTGAGCGTTAAAGGATGCTGCGCCTGTCCCGTGACCGGTTCCGCTTGCTTGCCCGCGCATGGACGCAGTGCTTTCCGAAACACTGGTTGAACCACTTTCGCCAGTAGTATTAGTTTCGCCGGTTGTTTGGCTATGCGATTGACCTACGGTTTGTCCTTGAGTCTTAGATTGGTTTTCAGAATCTGTGATGCTTGCGGAGTGTGCGTTCGACAATGAACGGCCGAGCGTTTCGGAATGTGAGGCGGAGACATTCTCGCTTTCGCTGCCGCCGTGAAGCACCGTGCGCTTCACGCCGACAACGGTTTCGCGCATCAGTGCCGTGACAGGCTGTTCCAGATTAAGCGGTAATACTTCTTCGGCGATGTCGCGACCGTCCTCGATTGATGAAAGCGAAAATACGGCCTTTACCGCCGTGCAACCTCGAAACGCGCTTTCCATGTTCTGTCCTGAGTCGCGCAATTGCCCGAGTCGTTGATGAGCGAGGATCGCAGAGAGGCCGTAGCTGCGGGCTTCATCGAGTATTGATGGAATGTCCCCTGACAGGTATCGGTGGCACTCATCGGCATAGAGAAAAAACGGAATCGTGTTCGTCCGTTTGTTTGCGTGGAGAAACAATGAACGAAGCACGAGCGCGCCAAGTAAGCGGGCGTCTTCGGCCGACGATTGCTCGCCGTCACCAAGATTGACGAGCAGGATGTGGCCTTGATCCATGATCGATTTGAAATCGAGCACTCGTTCCGTCTGACCGATCATCGCGCGAATCGCCTCTGAGCGGACAAACTTATTGATCCGGTTCATCGGCCCTTGAACGCGCTCGCGGAAACCGCGCTTGTTTGTTTCGTCTTTCGCGTGCTGGTGCAGCTCGGAAAGAACTGTTCGCGAATATCGATCAGTGATGCGCGATAAGATCGATTCGCGTATTCCATCGCCATCGTGTGGGTCGAGTAGTAATGTCGCTTCCGCGATTGTCAGATTGATTTCGGCAAGTGCTGAAAACAATGCAGTGAGAATACTCTGCGTTGTCGGCCGCGCATTCATGTCCTCGCCGCCCCACGCTTGCGAGAACGCGTCGAGCGCGGCATCGGCGACTACCGATAGCGCGGTTTCCGTAGATGGCCGGGAAAGCGGATTGAATCCGGTGATGTACGACTTCGCATTCGGATCGATGATGTGCACGATACCGGTTTTCGCGAACCCTTTTTCGTGCAGCCAAATTAAAAGCGATTGATACAAGCTGTCTGGGTGCGTTCCTTTAGGGTCAATCACGCACACGCCTCTTCCGTGAGTGATGTCCTGCCGCACCATGTGTTCGAGCAAATTGCTTTTGCCCGAACCGGTGCTACCGATCAGGTGCATGTGTTTTCGCCGTAGTGCTTCCGGCAGAGCTGCAATCAATGATTGCGCGCGTTCGGTGCCTACAGTGATCGCGGTTTGAGGTTTGGGGAGCGCGAGCGGTGTGAGTTTTTTCTCGGAACGCTTCGCGAACAAAGTCCCCGGATTTTCCCCGGATCGAGGTGGGGACTTCGTGTTTTGTTCTGCCGATTGATGCCGAAATGGTTTTTGCGATTGATCGGAAAAACCGTTGGTATCAGCGTTGAAAGTGGTGGGCGCGACAGGGATTGAACCTGTGACCCCTCCCGTGTGAAGGGAGTGCTCTACCGCTGAGCTACGCGCCCGCCTTGGCCGGGGATGTAAGGAACGCCCCGATAGCGTGTCAAGCAACTGTTCTGCGGGCCAGCAATTCCATCACCGACACAGGCAAATCCTCGTATTTATGCACCAGCCGGTCGGCGCCGAGCGCCGCCGGCGGAATGTCCGTATAGCCGAACGAGACGGCGATAACCGGGATTTCGGCGGCCTTCGCCGTGATGACGTCGGTTTCCGAGTCGCCGACCAGCACCGCGCATTCCGGATTTCCGCCCGCCCGCTCGATCGCCTCGATCAGATGGCGCGGGTCGGGCTTGCGGAATTCGAAGCTGTCGCCGCCGGCGATATAGGCGAAACGGTCGGCGAGCTTGAGCGCGCGCAGGAGCTTCGCCGCATAGCTTTCCATCTTGTTGGTGCATACCGCGAGCAGCGCGCCTTCCGAGGCCAGTTGCGCCAGCGCCACTTCGACGCCGGGGAAGGCGCGCGAATGGTCGGCGATATGGTCCTCATAGTGAAGCAGGAACTGCCGCAGCATGGCGTCGACTTTTTCCTGCGTGAACTGGATGCGCGTATGCGCGAGCGCCCGCTCGATCATCGCGCGCGCGCCGCTGCCGATGAAATTCCGCGCCTCATGGTCGTCCGGCGGGTTCAGCCCTTCACGCTCCAGCGCGAAATCGAGCGCCCGCAGGAGATCCGGCGCGGTATCGACGAGGGTGCCGTCGAGGTCAAAAACGACAGTAGGACGCATGGAAAGCTGGGTAGCGCAAAGTCGGCCCGGTGGCGAGCGCAAGCAGACATGCTAGAAGGCTCCCGGATCATCCCGCAGACGAGAATTCGTATGAATGCCGATGCGCTGAAGCGCGAGTCCGCCCGCCGGGCGCTCGATTATGTGAAATCCGGCATGAAGCTCGGCCTCGGCACCGGCTCCACTGCGGCGCACTTCGTCGATCTGCTGGCGGAAAAAGTGCGGGGCGGGCTCTCGGTGGTCGGCGTGCCTACCTCGGAAGCGACCCGAAAGCAGGCGGAAGCGCTCGGTATCCCGTTAACGACGCTCGAGGAGACACCGGAGCTGGACCTCACAATCGACGGCGCCGATGAACTCGATCCCTCGCTGAGCCTGATCAAGGGCGGCGGCGGCGCGCTCCTGCGCGAGAAGATCGTGGCCAGCGCGTCGCGGGAAATGATCGTGGTCGCCGACGAAAGTAAGGCGGTCGCGGCGCTTGGCCGCTTCCCGTTGCCGGTCGAGGTGGTCGATTTCGGGCTTGAGGCCACCCGGCGCGCGATTGTCGCGGTTTCCGCCGCTGCGGGCTGCGGCGGTGAGCTGAAACTGCGCAAAAAGGCCGACGGCCATGTTTTCGTCACGGATCAGGGACACCTGATTCTGGACGCGCATTTCGGCCGGATCCCCGATGCGGCGGCCTTGGCAAGGGGGCTTGCGCAAGTGCCCGGCGTCGTGGAACACGGCCTCTTCATCGGCCTCGCGACAAGGGCCATCCTCGCCGGAAGCGAGGGTATCCGTGTCATGGAACGGCCCTAAGAATTCACGAGAAGGAGTTTCTGGATGTTTTCTCTGGCAATCCGCGCCGCAAGGGCGGGCGCAATCCTTGCTGCCCTGTTCGGCTTCGCCGTGGCGGCGCAGGCGCAGGCTCCGAGCCCCGCACAACTGAAACTTGCGCGGCAGGTGGTCGAGATGTCGGCTGCCTCCCGCGTCTTCGACGCGGCCGTGCCGACGGTCTTCCAGCAGGTTTACAGCACCTATATCCAGCAGAACCCCGACCTCTCGAAGGAGATCGCGGGCGTGCTGCAAAACCTCATCCCCGAATTCGACAAGCGCAAGGAGGAAATCGTCGGAATCCTTGCGCAGACTTACGCCGAGAAATTCACCGAAGCCGAGCTGAACGACCTCATCAGTTTCTACGGCTCTCCGACCGGCAAGAAGCTGATCACGCAGGGCGCGGAAATCGGCCGCGATTCCTACGGCAAGGTGCAGGAATGGAGCGGCAAGGTGCTTCAGCAGCTGACCGACCGCCTGAAGGCGGAAATGAAAAAGAAGGGCCACACGATCTAGACGCTGACTTTTTCGTGAATTCCGGAGCCGGGCGGACGCTGTTCCGCCCGGCTTTTTTTGTCGCTACAAGACAGCCCGGATCACAGGAGCGGCTTGGCCTTGGCGGATTTCGACTTCGATCTTTTCGTTATCGGCGGCGGCTCGGGCGGCGTGCGCGCCGCGCGGATCGCAGCTGGCCACGGCGCGCGCGTGGCGGTTGCCGAGGAATATCGCATGGGCGGTACCTGCGTGATCCGCGGCTGCGTGCCGAAAAAGCTGCTGGTCTATGCCAGCCGCTTCGCGCATGAATTCGAGGATGCCGCAGGCTTCGGATGGACCGTCGAAGGCGCGAAGTTCGACTGGCCAACGCTGATCGCGAACAAGGACAAGGAGATCGCGCGGCTCGAGGCGGCCTATCGCAAGAATGTCAGCGGCGCGGGCGGTGAGGTCATCGACAGCCGCGCCGTGGTCGAGGGGCCGAACGCCGTTCGTATTCTCAAGACCGGCGCGCGGTTGACCGCGAAATACATTCTGGTGGCGACCGGCGGCCATCCTTCGCTGCTCGGCATTCCCGGCAAGGAGCTCGCGATTACGTCCAACGAGGCGTTTCATCTGGCCGAGCTGCCGCGCCGGATCGTGATTCAGGGCGGCGGCTATATCGCGGTGGAGTTCGCGTGCCTTTTCGCGGCGCTCGGCAGCAAGGTTACGCTGGTTCACCGCGGCGACGACATCCTGCGCGGCTTCGACGACGACGTGCGGGCGCATGTGCGCAGCGAGATGGTCGCGCGCGGCATCGACGTGCGGCTCAAGGAAACGATCCGGAAGATCGAGGGCGACAAAACGTATCGCTCCGCCTTTCTCTCCGACGGCGCTGCGATCGAAGCCGATCAGGTGATGCTCGCGGTAGGTCGCGCACCCAATACGACGAATCTCGGTCTCGAAACGGCGGGCGTGAAACTGAATGCGGCGGGTGCAATCGCGGTCGACGAAGCGTCGCGCTCAAGCGTGCCTTCGATCTATGCGGTCGGAGACGTTACCGCGCGCATCGCCCTGACGCCGGTCGCGATCCGCGAAGGCCACGCGGTGGCCGACACGTTGTTCGGCAACAACCCCTGGAACGCGGATCACGTGAATGTGCCGAGCGCGGTCTTCTCCGACCCCGAAATCGGCACCGTCGGCATGACCGAAGTCGCGGCAATCGCCGCCGGCAAGTCGCTCGATATTTATCGCACGCGCTTCAAGCCGATGAAGGCCACGCTTTCGGGCCGCGATACCGCGATGCTGATGAAGCTCGTGGTCGAGCAGAAGACCGATAAGGTACTCGGAGTTCATATCGTCGGCGAGGGCGCCGCCGAGATGGTGCAACTCGCGGCGATTGCCGTGAAGATGGGCGCGACAAAGCGCGATTTCGACAATACCGTCGCGCTGCATCCGACCGCGGCGGAAGAACTCGTAACACTGCGTAATAAAGTCAAAGTTTGAACGGTTCGGGGGAGCCTATGAACTTTCGCAATCCATCCCGGCGCGAAATGCTCGCAGGTCTGGGTGCTACCGCTTTCACGCCTTTCGCAAGCCGGATTTCATTCGCGCAGGGCTTTCCTGCTAACCCCGACGTCGCGATCGTCGGCTCGGGCCCGGCGGGATTGTCGGCGGCGCGCACGCTCGCGGCTGCCGGAAAGACCTTTGTCGTACTCGAGGCCGATGACCGCAGAGGCGGCCGCGCCAATACCGACACCACGACATTCCCCGGCATCGCCTTCGATCGCGGTTGCGCCTGGATTCACTCCGCAGACCGCAACCCGATGCTGCCGGTCGCGAAAGCAAACGGCTTCACTCTGCAACAGCATGACGACGGTCTCGATCATGTCTGGTACGGTCGCGAGAAATTCTCCGGCGCGCAGACCAAGAGCATCAAGCGCATCAGCAAGGAAATCGTTGACGCAAATGCCAAGGCTGCGAAGTCCCGCGACGGCGCCGTCTCGGAAATCCGCCCGATCCGCTCGAAGGAAGAGCAGGCCACCGCAACCGCGATGGGTCCGATGGACATGGCGGTGGACTTCAACAATCTCTCGATCCGCGATTACAACGAGCAGGCAGAGCTCGAGCCGAACTATCTCGTGAAGGAAGGCTTCGGCGCGGTGGTCGCGAAATTCGGCGAGAACGTGCCGGTGTCGCTGGAAACGCCGGTGCAGAAAATAAAATACAGCGGGCAGGGCGTGCAGCTCGAAACCGCCAAGGGCACCGTCAGCGCGAAATATGCGATCGTGACCTGCTCCACCGGCGCGCTGCAATCGGGCTACATCAAATGGGATCCGATCCTTCCCGAGTGGAAGGAAACCGCGATCCACAACATCCCGATGGCGCTGCTTGCGAAGATTCCGCTTTTGCTCGACGGCGAGCGCTTCGGCCTCAAGCCCTTCGAGGACATTCTGCTGGAAATGCCCGGCAAGCAGGACATCTACTTCATCTGCCATCCGTTCGAATTTCCGATGATGATCGGTTTTGTCGGTGGCGACTTCGCCTGGAACCTGACCGCGCAGGGACGCGAAGCGGCGGTGGATTTCGCATCGTCCGCGCTGAACCGCGTGTTCGGCGAGCGCGCGAGCAAGCACATCGTGAAAGCCGACTTCACCCAGTGGCCGCGCAACCCCTGGGTTCGCGGCGCTTACTCCGCGGCGCTGCCCGGGCACTTTGCAGCGCGTGCCGCGCTGAAGCGCCCGCTCGCAGATAAGGTCTATTTCGCAGGCGAGGCGGTCGCAGGCGAGTTCACGCAGACCTGCGGCGGCGCCGTACTGGTCGGCGCGGAAGTCGCGAATACGATCATCAAGCGGTTGCGCTGAGCTTCAGCGGAGAAGTGTGCGCCTGCCTTCGATGACTGCGCGTGCCTCCCGGGCAATGTCTTCGACGATGCTGCCGGCCGATCGCACATCATGGATGAGCCCGGCGGCTTCCCCGATCAGGACGCCGGAATTTTCCGGGTCGCCCGCATAAAAGGCCTTCCAGTAGCGCTCGTTCTCCACCGAGATCGTCGATGCTTCCGCGAGTGCGGCTTCCTTGCCATGCCATTTGTCGGTGAACGGATTCTTCAGCCCGCGCGCCTGATGTTTTTCCGGCCAGTCATAGCGGCGAACTACATCGAACGAAGACGTCTTCACCGTCGAATCGCCGTCGGCGTTCATGATTGCGGACTGGAAACCCGATGGCGTCGCGGCTTCGGCGCTCGCGACGAAGCGCGAGCCTAGCAATACGCCCTCGGCGCCGAGCATGAGCGCGGCCGCGAGCGAGCGGCCATCGGCGACACCGCCTGCTGCGACCAGCACGGCCTTGGAGCCGTTCTTGGCGATCAGATCGGCGACTTCCGGCACCAGCGTGAAGGTTGCGCGGCTGCCGCCGTGTCCGCCCGCTTCGCCGCCTTGCGCCACGATGACGTCGGCGCCGCAATCCATGGCCTCGCGCGCATTGGCGAGGGTTTGCACCTGGCAGATGAGAGGAATACCCGCTTCCTTGATGCGCGGCGCGAAGGGTGCGACGCGGCCGAAGGAAAGCATCACCGCCGCAGGTTCTCTCGCGAGCACTTCATCGAGCAGCGCGGGCTTCTCCGCGAGCGCCCAGGTGATGAAGCCGCAGCCGACGCGCGTATTGCCCGCGGCCGCGAATTCGCGCTTCAGCCATTCCGCGTCGCCGTAGCCGGCACCGATCAAGCCGAGCGCGCCTGCATTCGAAACCGCGGCGGCGAGGCGTCCGCCGGCAACGAAGCCCATCGGTGCGGACAGGATCGGATGTTCGATGCCGAGCAACTCGGTCAGGCGCGTGCTGAAATACATGTCTGTGCCTCTCGACGAGGCAATATACATGAAACGCGGCGGCTAGCGTTGCCCGAGCCACGCCGCGGCGTCACGCCACAGCGGTTCGCGCGACGGTTCGCGGAAATAACCGAAGTGCCCGATCTTCTTTTGGCCGGCGCTCTCCGGCGTGACGGTAATGTGTTCGGGTCTGGTGCCGGTGTAACCGTCGAGTAGTCCTGCGACCGTCACCGGCGGCGCCCAGTCGTCGTCGCTCATGCCGATCGCGCGCAACGGACCTTTGTAGTTCGGGAAATTTTTGCGAGCGTCCAGCGTTTCGTCGTCATAGAGATAGCGTGGTTTCATGCACCAGCCCGCCCATTCCTTGAAGACGCCGCGCGGGAGGTCTTCGCCCATGCCGAGCTTGCCCGGTACATAGCCGACGAATGTGTAGAGCAGCGGTCCGAGAATACGGAGCATGAACCAGACGCGATATTTTTCCGGCGCGGGAAAGAGCTTCCAGTAGCCGATCTGTGATGCTGCGAAGAGCGCGCGGCTGATCTTGTGATTGTTCGGTATCAGCCCGAGCGCCTGTCCGCCGAAGGAGTGGCCGACGTATAGGAGCGGCTTCCCGTTCGCCATCCCGCTGGCATGATCGACCGCTGCGGTGAGATCGAGCGCCGCCCAGTCGCGCATCTTGGCCTTGAAGCCGCGCAAGCCCGCCTTCGGCTTCGACCCGCCGATGCCGCGGTAATCGAAAGTGACGACCTTGAAGCCCTGCTCGGCGAGGTATCGCGCGAATTTCGCGTAATAACCGCGTGGAACCGCGGTCGCCGAGGCGATCAGCACGACGGCGCTGAACGGCTGCGTCGGCTCGAAGATCGTTGCCGCAAGCCCATAGCCGTCTGCCGCGGCGAATTCGGTGCGATTTTCGAGGATTGGCGTGTTCATCGGCGCTATTGTTCACGCGAAAAGGTGCCCTTCAAGCGCGTTAACGCCGACGCTACGGGCCGCGACGTAAGGAAAAGGCCGCATGGCAGGGCCGAAGCCGGAAAACTGGCGCCGGACCGCCGCCGCCGCTATAACCCCCGGCCTTGGCGGGCAGGTCCCGCATCTGGAGTGCGTGTGATGAAAGAGCGTTGGAGCCCGGATTCCTGGCGCAGAAAGCCTGTGGTCCAGGTCCCCGATTATCCCGATCAGAAGGGGCTGGAACAGGTCGAGCAGCAGCTCGCTTCGTTTCCGCCGCTCGTTTTTGCAGGCGAGGCGCGGGCGCTCAAGCGCGCGCTCGCTGCCGTTGCATCCGGGGACGCTTTTCTGCTTCAGGGTGGCGATTGCGCCGAGAGCTTCGCCGAGCATCGCGCCGACAATATCCGCGACTTCTTTCGCGTCTTCCTGCAGATGTCGGTGGTGCTGACCTTCGCGGCCGCGTCGCCGGTGGTGAAAGTCGGCCGCATCGCCGGCCAGTTCGCGAAGCCGCGCTCGTCGCCGATGGAGAAGCAGGGCGACAAGGAATTGCCCAGCTATCGCGGCGACATCGTCAACGGCCCAGAATTCACCGACGAAGCGCGGGTCCCGGATCCCCGGCGCCAGCTTCAGGCATACCGCCAGTCGGCGGCGACGCTGAATCTCCTGCGCGCTTTCGCGACCGGCGGCTACGCGAACATTTCGAACGCGCATCAATGGATGCTGGGCTTCGTCAAGGACAGTCCGCAGTCGGGACGCTACGAAGCATTGGCGACGCGCCTCACCGAAACGCTCGACTTCATGCGCGCCTGCGGCATCGATCCGGAAGTCCATCCGGAAATGCGCACGACCGATTTCTACACCTCCCATGAGGCGTTGCTGCTCGGCTATGAGCAGGCGATGACGCGCGTCGATTCCACTTCCGGCGACTGGTACGACACTTCCGGTCACATGGTCTGGATCGGCGACCGCACGCGCCAGCCCGATCACGCGCATGTCGAGTTTTGCCGCGGCATCAAGAATCCGATCGGCATCAAGACCGGACCTTCCACGACGCCGGAAGGCCTCGTGAAGCTGCTCGAAATTCTGGACCCGGATCGCGAGCCGGGCCGCATCACGTTGATCGCGCGCTTCGGCGCGGGCAAGGTGAACGAGCATCTGCCGCGCCTGATCCGTGCGGTGAAAGCCGACGGCCGCAAGGTCGTGTGGTCCTGCGATCCGATGCACGGCAACACCGTTAGCGCGAACGGCTACAAGACGCGGCCCTTCGACCTCATCTTGCAGGAAGTGCGCGAGTTCTTCGCGGTTCACGCCGCGGAAGGCACGCATGCCGGCGGCATCCATCTCGAGATGACCGGCCAGAACGTCACCGAATGCACTGGCGGCGCGCGCGCGATCTCGGATACCGATCTCAAGGACCGCTATCACACTCATTGCGACCCGCGTCTCAATGCGGAGCAGGCGATCGAGATGGCTTTCCTGGTTGCCGATCTCCTGAAGCGCGAGCGGGTCGAGCGCGCCCGTCCGATCTCCGCGGTGGCGGGCTTCTAAAAATAAAAAAGGCCGGGTTGTTCCCGGCCTTTTTTATTTCTTCGGCAAAAGCTCAGTTCGGGCGCGGCCGGAACGCGAGGGCGCGGCCGATCAGCCACGCCATGCCGCCCTGCCAGATCACGAACAGCAAGGCGAGGCCGTGCACGAAGCCTCCGCTCTCGACGAAGTAAAGCAACGTTCCCGCGACCGCGCCGAAGGCGGTCGTTTTCAGAATCATGCGGTTATGCCGGAAGTCCTCGCTGGCGATGAAGAGCGCGACCGAGGTGACGGCCGCGCCGAGCAGGCCCGAGAGGAAGCCGATCAGGATCAGCAGGTTGCGGACCTGCGGATCGTGCAGCGTGAGCGCAAGCGTATAGGCAATCCACCAGCCGATGGCGACGCCCGCGAAGACGATCAGCATTGGCGCCCAATGCCGGGCTTCCCACGAGTAAATACCAAGAACGACTACGACGCCGAAGAAGACTGCGGGCAGCATGGGCACGCCGAACAGCTCGGTGCCCGGGATATTCACATAGGCAGAAAGCAGACCCGAGATCACCCCGCAGACGGCGAGAATGATTCCGGCTTCTTTCTGGGTCTGGTATTTGCGTGCCATTGCCGCGCGTCTCCCTGATTTGCTCTTATTCTACCGCAACCCGGCGCGGACGGAAGCCAGCATTGCAGCCCGTTCCGCGCGGCGCTAGACCCATGACATGAGTGTGAAAGACCGTCTCGTCCTCGCTATCGCGCAGCTCAATCCCGTGCTCGGCGACATTGCCGGCAACGCGGAGAAGGTGCGCGCCGCGCGCGCCGTCGCCGCGCAAGGCAACGCCGATCTGCTCGTGCTGTCCGAGCTTTTCATCGCGGGCTATCCGCCGGAAGACCTGGTTCTGAAACCGGCCTTTCAGGCGGCCTGCCGCTCCGCCGTCGAGCTGCTTGCGCGCGAGACTGCGGACGGCGGCCCTGCGATTCTGATCGGCACGCCATGGGCCGAAGACAGCAAGCTCTATAACGCCGCGTGTCTGCTGGATGGCGGCAGGATTGCCGCCGTGCGCTTCAAGGTCGATCTGCCGAATTACGGCGTGTTCGACGAGAAGCGTGTTTTCGTAGCCGGGCCGATGCCCGGGCCGATGGATTTTCGTGGCATTCGCATCGGCGTGCCGGTCTGCGAGGACATCTGGACGCCGGATGTCGTCGAATGCCTGAGCGAAACCGGCGCCGAAATGCTGATCGTGCTGAACGGCTCGCCTTATGACCGCACCAAGCAGGATGTGCGTCTCTCGCACGCGGTCGCGCGCGTCACCGAAAGCGGCCTGCCGTTCATTTACGTCAATCAAATCTGCGGGCAGGACGAGCTGGTTTTCGACGGCACCTCTTTCGCCTTGCATGCCGACCGCTCGCTCGCCTTCCAGCTTCCCGCGTTTCAGGAAAGCATCACCCTCACGACATGGAAGCGCGAAGGCGGCTCCTGGCGTTGCGAGAACGGGCCGATTGTCCCGGAGATTGAAGGCGATGCCGCGGACTATTCCGCCTGCGTGTTGGGCCTGCGCGATTACGTCGACAAGAACGGCTTCAAGGGCGTGGTGCTCGGCCTCTCCGGCGGCATCGATTCCGCGCTCTGCGCCGCGATGGCGGTGGATGCACTGGGGGCCGATCGCGTTCACTGCGTGATGCTGCCTTATCGCTACACTTCGGAAGACTCGCTGAAGGATGCCGCGGAATGCGCGAAGGCCCTCGGCGTTCGCTATGACGTCGTGCCGATCTTCGAGGCGGTGGAAGGTCTCGAGAAGTCGCTTGCGGCAATGTTCAAAGGCACGAGCCGCGACATCACCGAAGAAAATCTTCAGTCGCGCGCGCGCGGCACGATCCTGATGTCGATCTCCAACAAGTTCGGCCCCATGGTGGTGACGACCGGCAATAAATCGGAAATGTCGGTGGGATACGCCACGCTTTATGGCGACATGAACGGCGGCTACAATCCGATCAAGGATCTCTACAAGACCGAAGTCTTTCGTCTCTCCGAACTTCGCAACCGGTGGAAGCCCGTGGGCGCAAAAGGTCCCGATGGCATCGTGATCCCGCCGAACATCATCACCAAGCCGCCATCGGCCGAGTTGCGCGAGAACCAGAAGGATCAGGACTCGCTGCCGCCCTACGATATTCTCGACGGTATCCTCAAGCGGCTGGTCGAGCACGAAGATTCCGTCTCCGCTATCGTCGAAGCGGGTTTCGAGAAAGAAACCGTGCTGAAAGTCGCGCGGCTCCTCGATATTGCCGAATACAAGCGCCGTCAGGCTGCGCCCGGCGTGAAGGTGACGCTCAGGAATTTCGGTCGCGACCGCCGCTATCCGATCACCAACCGCTTCCGCGACCCGGGCACGAAACCCGCCGAGCCGGATCAGAGTTTGTCGAGGGGCGCTGTTGCAGCGCGGATGGACGTGATTGATTTTTAGCGTTGCCGATACCGCCGTGGCGGGTCGGGTCCGACGGTCGAGTGTTTTGAGAGCTATCGCACCAGCGCAGCGCCATCGCAGCGCACGCCATTGACCCAGACATCGGCTTCCCCGAGGCCGATGCCGAGTGTTTTCAGAACTTTGTTCAGAACGTCGTCGATGGTCGGCGCGACGGGCGTGAGAATCGACCGGATCAACGCTGTCAGCACGCCGGTCGGTGTCAGGCTGAGAAGCCCGGCGGCGCTGACGTTCAGCGTGAGGCTGCCAAGCAGGCTCGCGGTGAGCGACTGCGTAAAATCGCTGGTTTTCACATTCTTTGCCGCCAGCCCGCTGATGTCGGCGTAGCGAAACACCACGCTTGTGTCGCTCATATTCGTGATCTCGGCATTGGCGCGTGCGGTCGCGGTGATCAGCCCTGCGACATTCGCGATCGTCGCATTGTTCATGGTGGGCGGACTGCCGAGCGTCTTCCACCCCGCCAGCGTCGCCGGCTCCCCGATCCAGGCATTCGCGAGCGAGGGCCGAACGGCGAGCGTCACCCGCATGTCGTTTACCGGATTGGCTCCGCAGGAGATGTCTGCGAGGCGTGCGCGCGCAGCGGCGACATCGACATAGACCGGGATGCGAAGCGTCACCGCAGAGAGCAGCCCGGTGCCGCCGACCTGCGCGATCAGCCGCACGCGCGTCTGCGCCGTATAGACTTCGACGCCGGTCGTGCCGAAGCGGATCCAAGGCGACGATTGCGGCCGTTCGCCCACCGTGATGCCGAGTTGCGCGCCGACAAGGCCAGGCACTGTGATATTGGAGGTGATGTCGACCTGATTGGCACCGTTCGCGACTTCCGCCGCCGCCTGGATGATCGAGAGTGCGGCAGCTTTGGCTTGCAGCGCCGTGGCGCCTTCGCCAAAGCGGAGCGCATTGCTCTGGCCGAAATCGAACAGCTTGCTCACATAGAGCTGGACGTTGTTCGCGTTGGAATAGTTTTTGAGTTGCCTGAGTGCGAAATCGACCTGCGCCCCGCCGCCATTCGCCTTCGCGACATTGATCATCGCGTCGATGATCTGCCCGACGGAAACCCGCGTCGCGGCAAGTTCCTCGTAGGTTCCCGCCTGACCGACGATGGAAGTGCCGAGCTCATTCGAGAACTTGAAGAGGTCGATATTGTATCCCGCGAGCGCGTTGTAATCCATTACGGTCAACGCGACATTGCCGCCGAGCAGCCCGCTCAGAAACGCATTGAGAATGCCGCCGTCGAGCGACAGGAGCCGCGAGCCGATGCTGAAAGCCGCCTGCGCGGTGGAGACGGCAGTAGCACGGGTTGCGACATTCATGGTGCCGTCGGGCAGGAAGCCTTTGCCGAAATAGGCCTGCGCGCGGCTGTCGAGTTCGACCATTACGGCATTCGCGGGAGTGCCGTTCGCGACGAAGCGCAAATTCGCGGGGACCGCAGGATCGGCCGTGTAACTGCCCTTGGTGATGCGGATGTCGCGCACCCCGTAAACCTTGTTATCGTTCACGGTCGCCGTCGCGGCCTCGAGCGCTTTGTCGGGATCGCGCGCGGCGGCGATCGCCGCAAGATCGACTGCGCTCTGCGCGCGCCTGCGTTCGACGAAAACCGCCGCGACATCGACGCCGACCGCGAGGGCACCGATCCCGCAGATCGCGAAAGCGGCGCCGATGATCGCGATGCTGCCGCGCTCGTCGCGCAGATATGCCCGCAAGAAATTCCGGCGGGGCATCGTCAGTAACCGCCCCGCCGGACAACAGCACTGCGCGCGATCGTTTTCGGAGGCATGGGGATCAAACCTTCGAAAGCGAAGACGATCGAGCGCGAGGCGTCGTAACTGATGGAAACCTTGAAAAGGTTCGTGTCGTTGGGCGCGGGCACCGCCGACACGGTGAGAAATCTCGGATCGATCAGCGGGTAGCTGCCGACGATATTCCGGACCTGATCGCGCGCGAGCGCCGCCCGCTCGGCTTCGGTCAGGCCCTGCACGGTCGCGCGTGCCGCTTCCGCGGCGAGCTGCTGCACCGAATGCACGGTGCCGAAATAGATCGCGAAAATCAGGACACCGAGCAGCACCATGAAAAAGAGCGGCCCGACGATGGCGAACTCGATGGCGGCGACCCCTGAGCGGTCACGGAGCCAGCGAGGCAGCTTGCGCCGCAACCGGCGCCATGTCGGGGACCGCCGAAGTCTGGCAGAGGCTGTTGCGTAGGTCTCAGGCATGTCCTGCGTCTCACGGAACGTGCGGACCTCTTTAGCGGGCAAAGCTAACGCTCAGGTTAAATAATCCGATATACTCAACTTATGAGTGTGTTTCTTAACGAGTGGTTACTGGAGTGCTTTTCGATGGATAAGCAGGCCCTTGCTGGCCTAGTGCTTCTGCTCAAACGCGATTCCGAAAGCAGCGAGAGCATGTCCGGCCCCGTCGTTCGTTTTGCCCCGTCTCCGACCGGCCTGATTCACATCGGCAATGCGCGCACCGCGCTCCTGAACGCGCTGTACGCGCGCAAGCACGGCGGCAGCTTTATTCTGCGGCTCGACGATACCGATCGTTCGCGCTCCGAGGCGCGCTTCGCCGAGGCCATCAGGCAGGATCTCGCCTGGCTCGGCATCGTGCCCGATCGGGTCGAGACGCAGTCCTCGCGTATGGGCCGTTACGAGGCCGCGCGCGCGCGCTTGCGCGAAATGGGCCGCGTCTATGCCTGTTTCGAGACGGAAGAAGAGTTGGAGCGCAAGCGCCGCCGCCAGCTGGGGCGCGGCCTGCCGCCGGTTTACGACCGCGCCGCGCTGAACCTGAGCAGCGAAGACCGCGAGAACTATGAAAGCGAAGGCCGCAAGCCGTACTGGCGCTTCAAGCTCGATCATCGCGTGGTCAAATGGGAGGATCTCGTGCGCGGCGGGATTGCGATCGACACCGTCTCGCTTTCGGATCCGGTGGTCTGCCGCGCCGACGGCACCTGGCTTTATTCGCTCGCGTCGGTGGTTGACGATATCGACATGAAGGTCACGCACATCATTCGCGGCGAGGATCACATCACGAATACAGCGGCCCAGCTCGATATGTTTGCGGCCCTCGGCGGCAGCGCGCCGACATTCGCGCATCACAACCTCCTGACGCTGCCGGGCGGCGAGGGACTCTCGAAACGCTTCGGCTCGCTTTCCCTGCAATCGTTACGCGAAGCGGGGCACGAGGCGCTGGCGATTGCCGCGGCAGCGGTGCTTACTGGAACTTCGCTCGCGGTCGAGCCGGTGGAATCGCTGGACGCGCTTGCGGAAAAAATCGACTTCAAGAAAATCTCGCATGGTCCCGCGCGCTTCGATCCTGCCGATCTCGATGCGCTGACGGCGAAGACCCTGCACGCCGCATCCTATGCGTCGGTCGCCAAGCGGCTGGAAGCGCTTGACGCTGACGGCGGCGAAAAATTCTGGCTCGCCGTTCGCGGCAATCTCTCGCGTCTTACGGATGCAAAAGACTGGTGGGAGATCGTTTCTGCACCGTTTGCGTCAAAGCTCGCGGATGCGGATCGTGACTTCTGCCGGCTCGCGGAAACGCTGTTGCCCGCGGAGCCGTGGGCCGAAAAAGTCTGGGATGAATGGCTTGCAGCGATCAAGCCCGCCGCCAACCGCAAAGGGCGAGAGCTGTTTCACCCGCTTCGCATTGCGTTGACCGGCCGCGAGAACGGCCCGGAACTGCGGACGTTGTTGCCGTTGATCGGGCGCGAGCGCGCGTCGGCGCGGCTGCGCGGGCAAACAGCCTAAAGCTATCGAACCGGATAGAATTGCGGGCCGACCACGCGCACCTTGCGCTTGCCGTCCGGCGTTTGCGGCGGGTTCTCGGCCGACGAGGGAGTCGGTGTCGGCGGTTCGAACACCGGCGTGTTCGGGGAATTCTTCTGCTGCGACTGTTGCGGCTGCGGCTGCGCCAGCGGGCCAATGCGCGGCTGCGAAAGCTGCTTCGAGCGCTGCTCGGTCACGATGATGTCGCCGCGCTGGATGGTCTGGTCCTGGCCCAGCGCATCGGCCCAGCTTTGGCCCGGCCCGCGGCAGGAGCAACCGGGGTTGAACTCGGTGCGATACTTGAAGGCATTCGGCAGCGACGAATAGAGCTGGCCTGAGAGCGACACCGCCTGCTGAATGTCCTGTCCGGGATTGTTGTAGGTATAGAGCGCGACTTCCGCCGCCGGGCACTGGCGCTTGCAGAGTGCTTCGTCTTCGCCGAACCGCGACTGCACGGTGGAAAAGCTGATCGGGAAGAAGGCTCCGTCGCACATGCGCACGCAGACGGTGCGGAAGCCGGTGCCGTCCGACATCGTATTCGGATTCACGTCCGGGCTTTCGTCATTGTTGCCGAAGAGCTGGTCGAGAAATCCGCGCGGGCGCGCCGGCGGCAGCGCCACGTTGCGATATTGCGGGCCGCAATTGTTCTGGCTGAGTGAGACGAGGATCTGCCGGCGTTGCAGGTCGCGCGTATAATTCGCGTCGGAATTGCCGCCGCGCAACTGCGAGACTTCCTGTTGCATGCGGTCGAGGTTCGCGCGCATGCGGTCGATCTGCGGCTCGAGCGCGTTGCATTGCTCCGGCCGCTGGCTGCCGCCGAAAATGAAGAAGCCGCGGCGGTCGCAACCGAGACGCCGGGCCGTGCCCATCGCCTGGTCGAGCTCCTGCCGCTGCTTGACGATCGCGTCTTCGTAGCGGGAGAGCGTCTCGTTGTTCGCGCCCGCGGGACCGCGATTGAGTTGCAGGAGTGCGGCTTCGAGGCGCTGGCAGACCGCGCTGGAATTGCTCTGGAACTGCTGGTTTGGTGGCGGCGGCGGAAGCGGCTGCGCGTTTGGGATGTTGGCAGGCGGCAAGGGCTGCGCGCCCGCGGCGCCCATGAGCGCCACGAGGATCGCGATAACCAGGCCGTTACGCCGCTCGAGAGTCATGAATATTGCCGCCGCAGAGGTGGATTCGCCGCCAAAAACACAGAATAACGTGACCGAATGATGGTGGCGAGCGGGGTTATTCGGCGTCCGGCTGGGCCCCCGGTGCCGCCGTGGCAAAAGCGGGGTGTTTGCGGGCCGCTTCGTCCGCGGCCGCGATTTTCGGGAAGGGGGAGAGGTCGACGTTGAAGCGGCGGGCGTTGAATACCTGGGGCACCAGACACACATCGGCCAGCGTCGGTTCCATCCCGAAGCAATAGGGGCCGGGCGCGATCATCCGCTCGATCGCGGAAAACCCGTCCGCGATCCAGTGCCGCGTCCAGGCGTCCACGGCTTCGGGGTCTAGATTGAGCTTCTTCTGGAGATAGTTGCGCGGCCCCAGATTGCCGAGCGGGTGGATGTCGCTCGCGATGATCTGCGCGACCGCGCGTATCTGCGCGCGTTCGATGGCATCCTGCGGCAACAGCGGCGGCGCAGGATAGGTTTCGTCGAGCCAGTCGATGATGGCCATGGACTGGATCAGCAATTCGCCGCTGTCGAGCTTCAGCGCCGGCACGCGCGCCTGCGGATTGATGGAAACGAAAGGCGTGTCGAGATGCTTGCCCTTGGCGAGATGGATCGCGATGGTCTGGTACGCCACGCCTTTCAGCGCGAGCGCGATGCGGACGCGATAGCTCGCCGTGGATCGGAAGTAGGAATAGAGCTGCATCGAAAACCACAGGTCTGAAATTAAATTGCGACAACAGATGATGGCGGTCGCACCGTAAGGGATTGGATTGGGCCGTCAAACTCAATTCAAGACAATATAGCCACCTAGGAAAAAAGCTGACAGATTATTATAGCGATAGCTTATTGAGCGGTCGATGCTCTCGGGACGAAACGAATGCACTCTTCTAATTTAAGCGGAACGAATTCTGGTATGCTCTCGTCTGATATCTCTGCAGCCAGTCAATCTCCGAGAAATGATCAGCAAGGATCAGCGGGGGCTGCCAAGCCCGCTGTAGTTCTCATCGGAAATTGTCAGATGGGGGTAATGTATCAATGTTTTCGAATGATGGCACCACGATATTCGTACGAATACATACGTGGTATTGATGCTGATACAGATGAAGGTTTGGAGAAGATAAGCGCCGCGCAGATTATTTTCGCTCACGCTACACATCAAAAGGAAATTGATAAAAGCAAGTCTCTCAATCGAGCAATTTTCCTGCCTAGAATTACGTTTAGCGGATTTCATCCCGACATAGTTCAAGTCACATTCAAAAACCGTCAACCTGTTCCCATGCCCCTCATGGGATATCATTCATCGATAGCAATCAAAGCGTGGATGATGGGAATGGGAATTGAAGATGCTGTGAGGCTTTTTAATAGGCAGGTTTATGAGCATCTAAATTTTCACGACTTTTGGGAGCCTTCGTTGAAGGCTCTTCTTGAAGAGGGTCGCGTTACCGCGGCTCCGATGGAGGAATTTGTTCAGCGCTGGATTGATGGTGGCTGCTTCATGCACACCATTAATCATCCAAAGCTTTGCGCAATAGCGGATATAGCGAGACACGCGGCAAAACGTGCGATGTTGCGACTTGAGATTGAGGATATTGAATCGGTGTTGGCTGATCCCCTGCTTCAGGGTCCGGTGTGGCCAGTTTATCCTGAATTGGCTACGCGCAGGCGTGTTAAGGGATCGATGATGTTCAAATTGGATCGGCAGTTAAAGGCAATCTCGCTAGATGAGTTTGTAGCAGCGAGTTATACAACTTACGGAAAATATGAAACAGGAGAAATCGTCTGCCCAAGAGTCGATGGGCCAAAGTATAACTCAATCGTTGCGGCTATAAACACGCCTGTTTCAAAAGCGCACCCCTATAAAGAACTCCCCGATTATCATTATTGGTCGCGTGCCATCTCAAGGACGCAGATGGCACAGGTTGATCCGATCGTTCACGTCGATTTTAACATTGAACCGGATACGCGGATTGGTACCGCCGGCAGTTGCTTCGCGCAACATTTGGCCAACAGGCTGTCAAACGCGGGCTTAAATTATTTTGTGACGGAGCCAGCGCCTGTAGATATGCCTAAATCCGAGGCCGCAATTCGCCAGTTTGGACTGTTCTCGGCACGTTACGGAAACATATATACCGCAAGGCAGATGGTGCAGACCTTCGATCGCGCTTTCAATAAAGAAGACTTTGCAACTAAAGTTGACTGGCGCCGCGCAGACGGTCGTTTTGTGGATCCGTTTCGCCCTCAAGTTGAACCAGATGGTTTTGCATCGGTAGATGAGATGCTCGCTGAGCGAGCTATACATCTTCGCGCAGTAAGAGAGTTATTTGGTAATCTGGATGTCTTCGTTTTTACACTCGGATTGACGGAATCGTGGATAGGGCCACATGGGTATGCTTTGCCGTTGGCGCCTGGGGTTGTCGCCGGTGAGAGTGGACCCGACTATCGTTTTCATAATTTTTCGGTGACAGAGATATTCGAAGACATATTGAATCTTGCAGCGCGCTTGCGAGATATAAATTCACGGGCTCGTTTGTTGTTAACGGTTTCGCCGGTTCCATTAGTCGCGACTTATGAGAATCGTCACGTGCTTGTGTCGACAACGGCAAGCAAGGCGGCATTGCGGTCAGCGGCAGACATGGCTGAGAGAGAGATTGATAATGTTTCCTACTTTCCTTCTTATGAGATAATTACAGGTAATTTCAACAAAGGAGAGTATTTCGAAAATGATCTGCGATCAGTGTCGCAGGCGGGCATAGATCATGTTATGCGAGTTTTTATGTCTCATTACGTGAATAAGCGTAACACGCCCATCATGTCGTCAGAATCTGCGTCAACCTCTGATATCGAAATTAGAGAGATCATCGACGCTAATATGAAAATTGTATGTGATGAAGAAGCGTTGGACTCGTATCGAGAGCATTAGATTTCCGCGTGATATTGCTTCCGTCGAGACGACGTCAGTTTTCTATGTTGGGTAGATCAGAGCGCTAACGTGTCATGCGTGTACGCATGGCCTCCGCGACTTCACGATCGGCCGGGCGCGGCGAAGGGGAGAGCGCTGCCAGCACGCCTTCCTGATCCGCGGCCGCGCGGTTCTGGCTGAGCTTCGCCTTGCCTTCGATGCTCTCGATATGCAGCCGCACGCCGACGATGCCCTTGATCTGGCGCGCGACGAAATCTTCCGGCGCGTCGGAAACTTCCCACGGCTCCGCAAAACCGGACTCGAAACGCCTGGTGAGCGTTTCGACCTGCGCGCGCAGCGCGCTTTCGTCCTCGAAAATCTCGAGCCGCCCGCGCGCCACGATCATCGAATAATTCCAGGTCGGCACGACTTTGCCGTGCTCCTGTTTCGACGGGTACCAGGACGGCGAAACATAAGCATCCGCGCCCATGAACAGCGCGAGCGCCGGAATCGAGAGGTCGCTCTCGCGCCACTGCGGATTGCCGCGCGCGAGATGCCCCGCGATGGCGCCGTAAGGCCCGCGATCCGTCTCGAGAATGATCGGAAGATTGCTCACGATCGGTCCCTGCGCGCCGACCGAAACCAGCATGGCGAGTCCCGATGCCGCGATCTGCGCCTGCAAGGCAGGCAAGTCCGTCTCGCGGAATGCGGGAGGATTGTAGAGCATACTAGTCCGGCAACTCCGCGCCGGTATCCGCAAGCGCCGCGGCCCGCGCCGTCACCGTATTGAGCACGCGCTCGAAGGCGGCGCGGTCCTCCACCGAAACCTCGCCGAACATGCGCTGTGAAAGTGCCTGCGCCGAAGGCGCGATCGACTGGTAAACTTCGATGCCGGTGGCGCTCAGCGACAGGAAAGCCTCGCGCTTGTCGTCGCGATTCGCCCGCCGGGCGAGCATCTTCTTGCGCGTTAGCGTCGCCACCGCCCGCGAAACTTTCGTTTTGTGCATGTGGCTGCGCGCGCCGATCTGCTTCGCGGTCATGGTGCCGAACTCGCCGAGCTGCGCGATCACGCGCCATTCCGCGATGCCGATACCGTATTTCGTCGCGTAGGTCCGGGCGGTCGCCTGGCTGACGAGGCTTGCCGCCACCACCAGCCGGTAGGGCAGGAAGTCTTCGAGGCGCAGCACGTAGGCATCGCCATTTGACATTGGTTTCATATGTAACTACTTTGCACGGATCGGTACGCGCGGCAACTGCGCGACAATAGTCCAAACAATCATGCGAGCAATCGCGAAGGGAGAACGCCATGGCGAGCGACCGCAGAAGCGCACCCGTAGAATCCCGCAGAGCTCAGCCGGACATCGAAAGCGCGATCCTGCCGGGCTATATGTCCGGCTTCGGCAACAGCTTCGAAACCGAGGCGCTGCCGGGCGCGCTCCCCATCGGCCGCAACTCGCCCCAGAAGGTGAACTACGGGCTTTATGCCGAGCAGCTTTCGGGCTCTCCCTTCACCGCGCCGCAGGCCACCAACCAGCGCTCCTGGCTTTATCGCATCAATGCCGGTGTGAGGCACACCGCGCGCTTTAAGCGAATCGACCGCGGCCATATCCGCACCGCGCCCGAACGGGACGAAAGCGAAATGCCGATCGGCCAGCTTCGCTGGTCGCCGATGGAAATGCCCGAGGGCATGACGACCTTCGTGAACGGGCTGCACACCATCACCGTCGCCGGCGATTGCGAATCCATGAACGGCATGGCGGCGCATATGCTGTTCATGAACGAATCCATGAACCGCGAGCACTTCTTCAACGCCGACGGCGAATTCCTGATCGTCGCGCAGGAAAATTCGATGCGCTTCCGCACCGAGTTCGGCGTGATCGACATCGGCCCCGGCGAGATCTGCATCATTCCGCGCGGCGTGATCTTCCGCGTCGAGCTCCTGAACGGGCCCGCGCGCGCTTATGTCTGCGAGAACTATGGCGGCGCCTTCACGCTGCCCGATCGCGGGCCGATCGGCGCGAACTGCCTTGCCAATCCGCGCGACTTCCACACGCCGGTCGCGGCTTACGAAGATGTCGAGGGCAAGCACACGCTGTATGTGAAGTGGGGCGGCGAACTGTATCAGACCGAGACCAATCATTCGCCGCTCGATGTCGTCGCCTGGCACGGCAACTACTATCCCTATAAATACAACCTGCGGCACTTCTCGCCGGTCGGGGCGATTCTGTTCGATCACCCCGATCCGTCGATCTTCACGGTGATGACTTCGCCGTCGGAAACGCCGGGCACCGCGAATATCGACTTCGTGATTTTCCCCGAGCGCTGGGGCGTAGCCGAAAACACCTTCCGCCCGCCGTGGTATCATCGCAACATCATGTCGGAGTTTATGGGTCTGGTGTACGGCCGGTACGACGCGAAGCCGGAAGGCTTCACGCCGGGCGGCATCAGCCTGCACAACACCATGCTGCCGCATGGACCAGACGTCGACGCCTTCGAGCACGCGAGCAATGTCGAACTGAAGCCGGTGAAACTGGAAAATACGCTCGCCTTCATGTTCGAGACGCGCTTCCGCCAGCGCGTGACGAAATATGCGGCGACTTCGCCGGCACTTCAGGATAACTACATCGACTGCTGGACCGGATTGAAAAAGCATTTCGATCCGAACCGCCGCGAACCGAAGTAGGCGAGACAGGAAAATATGAAGCTCGCATCCCTGAAGGAAGGCCGCGACGGGCGGCTGGTTGTGGTTTCGCGCGACCTTTCGCGCTTCGCCGAGGCCACGGACGCCGCAAAGACCATGCAGGCGGCAATCGAAAACTGGCAAGCGGCGGCGCCGAAATTGCGCGAGATTTCGGCCGCGCTCGAAGAAGGCAAGATCGCGGGCGCGCCGTTCGATCCCGCGCAATGCTCGGCACCCTTGCCGCGAAGCTATGGCTGGGCCGACGGCTCGGCTTACGTCAATCATGTCGAACTGGTGCGCAAGGCGCGCAACGCCGAACTGCCGCAAAGTTTCTGGACCGACGCCTTAATGTATCGCGGCGGCTCCGATCGCTTTCTGGGCCCGCGCGACCCCGCAAGGCTTGGCGACGAGGCCTGGGGCATCGACTTCGAGGCGGAAGTCGCGGTCGTCGTCGATGATGTGCCGATGGGCGTTTCCGCGGAAGAGGCGCGAAAGAAAATCCTGCTCGTGCTGCTCGTGAACGACGTGAGCTTGCGCAATCTCATTCCCGCGGAACTGGCCAAGGGCTTCGGCTTTTTCCAGTCGAAGGCGCCGACGGCGTTCTCGCCGGTTGCGGTGACGCCGGAGGAACTCGGCGGCGCATGGGACGGCGGCACGCTGAACCTGCCATTGCTCTCTTTCGTGAACGGCAAGCTGTTCGGAAAGCCGAACGCGAAGACCGACATGACCTTCGATTTCGGCAAGCTGCTTGCACACGCCGCGCGCACGCGGCCGCTGTCCGCCGGCATGATCGTCGGCTCCGGCACGGTATCGAACAAGGACGCCGACGGCGGGCCGGGCAGGCGCGTGGAAGAGGGCGGTGTCGGCTATTCGTGCATTGCCGAAATCCGCGCGGTGGAAACCATCCGCAACGGCAAGCCTTCGACCTCGTTTCTGTCCTTCGGCGACAGCGTGAAAATCGAAATGAACGACGCGCAGGGTAATTCCATCTTCGGCGCGATCGATCACAAAGTGGAAAAAGCGTGATGGCAACTTTTGCTTCGACCGGCGATCTTGCGGAAAAGAAAGTCACCTTCGAGGAGATCGGCCGCGATCTTTATGCCTTCACCGCGGAAGGCGATCCCAACTCCGGCATCATCGTGGGCGACGAGGGGGTGATGGTGATCGACGCGCAGGCGACGCCGGTGATGGCGAAGGACGTGATCGAGCGCGTGAAGAAGGTCACCGACAAGCCGATCACCCATGTGCTGCTCACGCATTACCATGCGGTGCGCGTGCTTGGCGCGTCGGCCTATGACGCCAAAGCGATCCTCGCCTCCGATGCGACCCGCGATCTGATCGTCGAGCGCGGCAAGCAGGACATGGATTCGGAGATCGGCCGGTTTCCCCGGCTGTTCCGCTCGCAGGAATCGATTCCCGGCCTGACCTGGCCGACCGTCACCTTCCCGCGTGAGATCACGGTCTGGCTCGGAAAGCGCGAAGTGAAGATCCGGCATCTGGGCCGCGGGCACACCGCGGGCGATGTGGTGGCCTATGTGCCCGACGCGAACGTGGTGTTTTCGGGTGATCTCGTCGAATACCACTCGGCCTGCTATTGCGGCGACGCGCATCTGCGGGATTGGCCCAATACGCTGAATGTGCTTGCCGAATTGGGCTCCGATGCGCTCGTGCCGGGCCGCGGCGCGGCGCTGAAAAGCGCAAATCAGGTCCGCGACGGCATCAAGCTCACCCGCGCCTTTCTCTCCGATCTTTTCGACAGCGTGGCCCCCGTCGCGGCGAAAGGCGGCACCTTGAAAGACGCCTGGAATGCCGCCCGCGCTGCCATGGACACAAAATATGCATCATTCGCCATTTACGAGCATTGTATGCCGTTCAATGTTTCGCGGGCGTATGACGAAGCCAAGGGGATCGACCATCCGGTGATCTGGACCGCCGAACGCGACCGCGAAATGTGGAAGGCGCTTCAAGGATAGAGAGTGGTCCATGCGCACGATTCTGGCTTTTCTACTCGTATGTGCTTCTGCCGCGACGGCGCTCGCGCAGGTGCCGAAGAACCGCGAGGAGTATATGCAGAAGGTTCTGCATATCGCGCTCGACGGCATTCAGAATGCGCGCTGCGGCAGCGAGCGCTGCGCGCCTGCGACCGCCGAGGAAAGAAAGAACCCGCCGCTCTCGCTTTCCGAGACCAGCGCGGTGGTCGGCCGCGGGCTGTTCAGCGGCGGCGCTGCCTATTGCGGCCTCGACTGGGAGAAGCGCAATTATCTGCCGATGATGAATTACTGGCGTAACCAGAAAAAGAAGAACGAGCGCCAGCTTGCGCTGATCGGCATCATTCACGGCGTCATGATCGAGCAGATTCAGGCGAACTTCGCCTCCAAGGGCAAGTGCCCCGACGAGATGCGCAAGGATGTCGAATCCAAGCTGGACTTCAAACCCTGAGATTGTGAGCGCCGGGCGCGATGGCTGAACGCAAGTCGGTCTACCAATTCGGCTATCGCCGCTGTTCCGATCAGGATCAGCGCGATCCCGTTCGCCGCCCGGTCGTCATCGTCGGTGCGGGGCCGGTGGGGCTGACCGCCGCGATCGACCTCGCCCAGCGCGGCATTCCCTCCGTGGTGCTCGACGACGCCGATCGCATCGGCGAAGGGTCGCGCGCGATCTGCTTTTCGAAGCGCTCGCTCGAGATCATGGATCGCCTGGGCCTCGGTGATAGGCTCGTCGAAAAGGGCGTCACCTGGCAGGTCGGCAAGGTCTTTCTCGGCGAGGAGCAGGTCTATTCGTTCGACCTGCTGCCGGAGGCCGGACACAGGATGCCGGCCTTCATCAATCTCCAGCAATATTATCTCGAAGGCTATCTGGTGGAGCGCGCGGCCGAATTGCCGCTCATCGATCTGCGCTGGCGCAATCGCGTGGTCGCGGTAGCGCCGCAGGAGGATTGCGTCCGGCTCACGATCGAGACGCCGGACGGCGAATACGAACTCGATGCCGGCTGGTGCCTGGCCTGCGATGGCGCGCGCTCGAAGGTGCGCGATTGCCTCGGGTTGAAATTCGAGGGCCACACGTTCGAGGAGCGCTTCCTGATCGCCGACGTGAAAATGGCGGCGGACTATCCGACCGAGCGCTGGTTCTGGTTCGATCCGCCGTTCCATTCCGGGCAGTCGGCGCTGCTGCACCGCCAGCCCGACAATGTCTGGCGCATCGATCTGCAACTCGGTCCCGACGCCGATCCCGAGGAAGAGAAAAAGCCCGAGCGCGTGCTGCCGCGGCTGAAGCGCATGCTGGGCGAGCGCCGGTTCGAGCTCGAATGGGTTTCGGTCTATCGCTTCAACTGCGCGCGGCTTGCGAAATTCGTCCATGATCGCGTGATTTTCGTGGGCGACAGCGCGCATCAGGTTTCGCCCTTCGGCGCGCGCGGCGCCAATTCCGGCATTCAGGACGCGGAAAACCTGGTCTGGAAACTCGCGCTCGTGCTGCGCGGCGAGGCGCCGGAAAGCCTGATCGCAAGCTACGACCTCGAGCGCGGACAGGCGGCCGACGAGAATATCGGTCATTCGACGCGCTCCACCGATTTCATCGCGCCGCGCACACCCCACGAGCGGGTGTTGCGCAACGCCGTGCTGCAACTCGCGCCGCACGCGCCGTTCGCGCGGCGGATGGTGAATTCCGGCCGGCTGTCGGTGGCGTCCGAATACGATTCCCCGCTGTCCACGCCGGATCGCGAAGCGTTTTCCGGCAGCCTGCGCCTCGGGCTTCCCGTTCCCGATGCGCCGCTCGAAGACCGCGAGGGCCGTCGCCGCTTCCTCCTGCAGGAACTGCGCGAGGATTTTCAGTTGCTTTACGTGAAGGACGGCGCGCGGCCGAACGTGCCCGAGGGATTGCACCTCACGGTGATCGGCGAGGACCTCATCGACCGCGACGGAACATTCGCCGCGCGCTTCGACGCGACGCCCGGTTCCGCTTTCCTGCTTCGCCCCGACCATCATCTCTGCGCGCGGATGCGCCGCTATGACGGCGATCTCGTTCGCGAGGCGCTCGCCCGCGCAAAAGGACTTGCGAAATGACCGCGCTCAGGATCGAACCGAACTTTCAAAATCCCGACGCCGCTTACGAAGCGCTGGTCGAGGCGCATCGCGGCGTGTCCGAAGCCGAGAGCGCGGCGCTGAATGCGCGGCTCGTTCTGGTTCTCGCGAATCATATTGGCGAGCTGGACGTGCTGAAGGCCGCCATCGCGCTCGCGAAAAAGGCGCGCTAGGCCCGCTTCATTCCGGCCGCGCCCCGGCGTCGTCCCTGAGACCGATGCTCGCCCGTTTCCCCCGTCTTCTCCGACTTTTGGCGGCAAGACACTTGTGTCAATTCTGCAACGCCCTTTTAAAACCCGCGTTTCTACCGGTCGTTTGCATAACGATTGAGCACGTTGCCTAGTCTGTGACGTTGCCGAAACCCCTGTCGTTATTGGACTTTCGCACTCGAATACGTGGTTCGGAGTGCCACGGCGAGTGCGACCTCACTCACCGGCCGTTCCAGCAGAGGCACTTCAAAATTGCATTTGGGGTCACACGATGAGGGGTATTGAGATGAAGAAGATCCTGGGAACCGGCGTTGCGCTTGCGCTCATGGCCGGTGCCGCTTTCGCCGCCGATGCGCCGGTGAAGCCTTACTACAAGGCGCCGGTGAAGGCCGATCCGCTTTGGGACGTTGCCGTCGGCGGCTGGGTTGCGTCCGACTACAACTTCCGCGGCGTTTCGCAGTCGAATCGCCATGCTTCGGGCGGCGCCTATTTCGAACTGCAACTGAACAGCGCGATCGGCCAGATTTATACCGGTACCGCGGCAAGCGCGATCAACTTGCAGACGGGCACCGAAGCGAACTTCTATGCCGGCCTGCGCAACACCTGGGGCAAGTTCGGCCTCGATGTCGGTTACTTCTACTACTGGTATCCGCGGGAAGCCGGCGTCGACACGGATTTCTTCGAGCTTTACGCGAAGGCTTCCTATGAAGTCACGTCCGACCTGACGTTCGGCGCCAGCGTGTTCTACACGCCTGACCTGCTGCATATCGGCGGCTCGAACGGCATCGCGGACGTCGAAGCCGTCTATATCGAAGCGTCGGCCAAGTATGTGCTGCCGGTGTCGACCCCGACCGCTTATGGCCCGCTCGGCGCGTTCGTTTCGGGTGCCGTCGGTCACTGGAACATCGACAACAGCGCTGCCTTCGGCGGTGCGGACATGAGCTACACCTACTGGAACGCGGGTATCGCCTTCACGCTGAGCGCGCTGACCCTCGATCTCCGCTATCACGACACCGACCTCAGCCCGGCCGAATGCGTGACCTTCACCGCGTTCGCCAATGCCGGCCGCTGGTGCTCGAGCACGTTCATTGCGAAGCTCTCCTTCGACACGCTGCTGTCGAAGATCAAGAACTAAGCGTCTTACGGGACTTGAAGAAGCGGGCGGCGCTGCAAGCGCCGCCCGTTTTCTTTTGGACGTCTCTGGCTTTCGCCGCCCCCGCCGCCATATAGGCTCTGGCAGGAGGAGGGTAATCCATGCTTCGCATCGCAATCGCAGCCTCGATCGCTTTTCTGGCCTTGCTGCCGGGTGACGCGGGGGCGCAGGAGCCGGACCTGATCTTCAAGAAATCCACGGTCTGGCGCGCGCTTACCCCGAACGACAAGCTCGCGACCTACGGCATCGACGACCCCGCGGTGGAAGGCGTCGCCTGCCATTTCACGGTGCCGGAGAAGGGCGGGCTTTCCGGGGCCTTCGGGGTGGCGGAGGAGCGCTCCGAAGTTTCGCTGTCCTGCCGTCAGGTCGGCCCGGTTCGCTTCAAGACGAAATTCGAGCAGGGCGCGGTCGTGCTGCGGGAATCCCGCTCGCTGTTCTTCAAGCGCATGCAGATCGTCCGCGGCTGCGACGTGAAGCGCAACGTGCTGGTCTATCTCGTCTATACCGACCGGCCGATCGAAGGCAGCCCCGACAACTCGACATCGAGCATTCCGATCATGCCCTGGGGCGGCGCGGACCAGGTGCAACGCTGTGGCGACTGGGTGAGCAAATAGAAAGGGCGGCCTGCGCCGCCCTCGGGTAATCGCCTGATCCTGCTGCTTACCGCGAGCATGTGATCGCCACCTTCTCGGGGCAGTTCGCGCCCTCGCAGGCTTTGACCTTCATGCCCGCGGGCACGGAACCGGTGATTTCGGTCGGGTCCATGCGGCCGAAATCGATCACGGCCGCGAACTGGTTGGCCTGGCAGACCGCGGCCGCCATGGCCTTGCCGCAGGCATCGCCTTTGACGAGGCAACTGTCGATTCCGTAGCCCTCGGAGCTGTCGAGGATGAAAGTGCGCGTCTCGGCTTTGGCGAGCGCGACGGACGCCAGCAGGCAGCCAGCCAGCGCATAAATGCGAAGCATCGTCATGAAAGAAAAAGCCCGTATCCCCGGAGAGTCGTTTCCCCTGCGAAGGTTGCGCCTGTTGGGTTGACGGGTCGTTAACGAGGAACAAGGGACCCGGGCGATGGGGTACCGGCCACCCTGAATCGGGTCAACGGCGGAATGCGCCTTTTCGCATTGGCCATTCGGGTGAGTCCCTTCTGCAACACCGCCCTTGACGGCGCGCGCGGCTGGAAGCATGGTCCGCCCCATGTTCACGGCCCACAACACTTTCTTCGGCATTTGCCGCGAGATTATTCGCACCTGACAGCAGGCGCGGGCGGCCGTTTATTCTCGAAAAACTGAGAGTCGAACGTTCCGATCCGCGGGACGGAGACCCCTATGGAGCTCAGGCTCTACAATACGCTGACGAAGGAAAAAGAGGCCTTTCGGCCGCTCGATCCAGCGCAGGTGCGCATGTATGTCTGCGGGCCGACCGTCTATGACTTCGCCCATATCGGCAATGCGCGGCCCGTCATCGTCTTCGACGTGCTGTATCGCCTGCTGCGCCATCTCTATGGCGTGGGTCACGTCAAATACGTCCGCAACATCACGGACGTCGACGACAAGATCAACGCGCGCGCGGCGGAAGAGCATCCGCAATTGCCGCTGAACGAGGCGATCCGGCTCGTTACCGAAAAGACCGAGCGCCAGTTTCATGAGGATGTCGATGCGCTGGGCTGCCTGCGCCCCGATGTCGAGCCGCGCGCGACCGAGCATATCGGCGAGATGCGCGAGCTGATCGAGCGGCTGGTCAAAGCGGGCTTCGCCTATGTCGAACAGGACCATGCGCTTTTCGAAGTAGGCCGGATGCCCGACTACGGCAGGCTTGCGCGCCGCTCGCTCGATGAAATGGAAGCGGGCGCCCGCGTTGAGGTCGCGCCCTACAAGCGCAACCCGATGGATTTTGTGTTGTGGAAGCCTTCGAAGCCCGGCGAGCCGGCATGGCCTTCGCCTGCGGGAATCGAAACGCCGGGGCGGCCGGGCTGGCACATCGAATGCTCGGCGATGTCGTGGAAGCATCTCGGCGAGACCTTCGACATTCACGGCGGCGGCATCGATCTCGTGTTCCCGCATCACGAGAATGAAATCGCGCAGTCGCGTTGCAGCTTTCATACGCCGATCATGGCGAAGACTTGGATGCACAACGGCTTCCTTCAGGTCGAAGGCGAGAAGATGTCGAAGTCGCTCGGGAATTTTATCACGATCAGGCAACTGCTGAACGATTGGCCCGGTGAAGTGATCCGTTTCAACATGCTGCGCTCCCATTACCGTCAGCCGATCGACTGGACCGTGAAGGGACTGGAAGAGAGCTTCGACACGCTGGCATCCTGGATGCAGGCTGATTTCGATGCCGGCGGCGAAGCGAAGCTCGCTCCCGAAGTTCAGAACGCGCTGCTCGACGATCTGAATACGCCTGCGGCGATTGCCGAACTTCATTCGCTGGCGAAGTCGGAGCAGCCGGCGCTTGCCGCCAGTTTGCGCGCACTTGGTTTCTCGCATCGTCCCGCGAGCAGGCGCGAGGTCGATGGCGCAAAAGTCGATGCCCTGATCGACGCCCGTCTTGCCGCGCGCAAGGCGAAGAACTTTGCCGAGTCCGACCGCCTCCGCGACGAGCTCAAGGCCATGGGCGTCGTTCTGAAGGACAACAAGGACGGCACGACCACATGGGAGGTCGCGCGATGATTTGCTTTCGTGATGCCCGGCCTTTCGATGAGCGGGCGGGATTGAATCTCCCCTCAAAGAATTTGAATCGGAATCATAGCTTTTGTGCTCCCGCGCAAAGCGCTGAAAAAGCATCGTTTTTCGCCGCCGCAAGCGCGCCGGACGATGCGGGGATTCCTTACCTGATGAATCAATGGGTGAAGCCATGAACGACGAACTCGACAAGCCGCCGTTCCCGCGGCACCGGGATTATTACATCGTCCTGAAATATGCGGTCCTGGTGCTCGGCGTCGTGCTTGCGATCTATGTTTTTGGCCTGCTCTGGAGATGAAGATGGCACGCGAGCGGCTCTATCTGTTCGACACCACCCTGCGCGACGGCGCGCAGATGCACGGCGTCGATTTCACGGTGACGGACAAGCTCCGCATCTCGAAGATGCTGGACGAACTCGGCGTCGACTATATCGAGGCCGGCATTCCCGGCGCGAACCCGAGCGACACCGCGTTGTTTGCCGAGAGCAACGGCACCAAGGCGAAGTTCACCGCCTTCGGCATGACCAAGCGCGCGGGCCGCTCGGCCTCGAACGACCCCGTGCTTTCGGGAACGCTCGCCGCCAAGGCGGACGCGATCTGTCTCGTCGCCAAGGCGTCCGCCTTTCAGGTCCGGGTGGCGCTCGAGATCAAGCCCGAGGAAAATCTCGAAAGCATCCGCGAGTCGGTCAAGGCGATCATCGGCACCGGCCGCGAAGCGCTGATCGACTGCGAGCATTTCTTCGACGGCTACAAGGACAACAGGGAGTACGCGCTGTCCTGCGCCAAGGCGGCCTACGACGCCGGCGCGCGCTGGGTCGTCCTGTGTGACACCAACGGCGGCACGCTCCCGCACGAGATCGAAACCATCGTTGCCGACGTCGTCAAGCTGATCCCCGGCGATCATGTCGGCATCCATGCGCATAACGATACGGAGCAGGCGGTCGCCAATTCGCTCGCGGCCGTGCGCGCCGGCGCGCGCCAGATCCAGGGCACGCTGAACGGCCTCGGTGAGCGCACCGGCAACGCCAATCTCTGTTCGATCATTCCGACGCTGCTCCTCAAGGGCGACTTCGCGGAAAAATTCGAGATCGGCGTGAAGCCGGAGCAACTCACGACGCTGCGCCTTTGCGCGCATACGCTGGACGAAATCCTCAATCGCGCGCCGGATAAGTATGCGCCCTACGTCGGCGAGAATGCGTTCGCGACCAAGGCCGGCATCCATGCCTCTGCGATCCTGAAAGATCCCACCACCTACGAGCACATCGCGCCGGAGTCGGTCGGCAATCGCCGCAAGGTCATGGTGTCCGATCAGGCGGGCAAGTCGAACGTGCTGGCGGAGCTGGAGCGGCTCGGCATCGTCGCCGACAAGAACGATCCGCGCCTCAGCTATTTGCTCGAGGAAGTGAAGCGCCGCGAGGCGATCGGCTATTCCTACGAGTCGGCCGACGCTTCCTTCGCGCTGCTCGCGCGCCGCATGCTCGGCAAGGTGCCGGAATATTTCGATGTCGAGCGCTTCAACGTGAACGTCGAGCGCCGCTACAACGCCAAGGGCGAGCTCGTCACCGTCGCCGAGGCGACCGTGAAGGTGCGCGTGGGCGACGAAACGCTGATCTCGGCGGGCGAGGGCAACGGCCCGGTGAATGCGCTGGACGTCGCGCTGCGCAAGGACCTCGGCAAGTATCAGTCCTATATTTCGGGGCTCACGCTCTCGGATTTCCGCGTGCGTATCCTCGACGGCGGCACCGGTGCCGTTACCCGCGTGTTGATCGAGTCGACCGACGAGAACGGCGAGCAGTGGACCACCGTGGGCGTCTCGCCCAACATCATCGATGCGTCGTTCCAGGCCCTGCTCGATTCCATCACCTGGAAGCTCTTCAAGAGCAACGCGCCGGTCTGAGGGGCGGGGCGATGATCGATCACGTCTCGATCGGCGTCAGCGATCTGAAAGCCTCGACCGCCTTTTATAAAGAGGTGCTCGCCACGCTCGATTACGAGCTGCGCGAGGACCGGCCCGCGACCGTGGGCTTCGGCCGCCGCGGCAAGCCGCATTCGGAGTTCTGGCTCAATGCGCGCCCCGGCATGGCGAAGGTGCCGGCCGAATCCGGCACGCATATCTGCCTGCGCACCAAAAGCGCGCAGGCCGTGAAAGCCTTTTACGAAACCGCGGTGAAGCTCGGGGCCAGCGACGACGGCGCGCCGGGGCTGCGCGCGCATTACAGCGAAAACTATTACGCCGCCTTCATCCGCGATCCCGACGGCAACAGGATCGAAGTCGTGACCTTCGTGGCGCTCTAGGCGCTACATATTCTCCGAAATGCCTTGGTCTTCGCGCAGCGCCCAGAGCGAGACGGGCGCGGCGGCGTTCCGGAGCTCCGGCAGGATGTCTTCGACCTTGTTCGCGACCAGTAGGTTGTCGATCGCATGCTGGCCGACGAAGCCCATGTCGCGGAAATTCTCCAGAAGTTTCAACAGCGGATTCCAGAAGCCCTCGGTATTGAGGACCAGGAGCGGCTTCTGGTGCTGGCCGAGCTGAATCCAGGTGAGCTGCTCGACAAGCTCTTCGAGCGTGCCGATGCCGCCCGGCAGCGCGACGAAAGCGTCCGCCAGCTCGAACATCTTGTGCTTGCGCTCGTGCATGTCCCTGGTGACGATCGTCCGCGTCGAATGCGCGGCCTCGGGCCGCTCGCGGTTGACGAGAAAGGTCGGGATGATTCCGGTGACTTCGCTTCCCGCGTTCCGCGCCGCGCGCGCGACCGTGCCCATCAGTCCGACCCCGCCGCCGCCGAATACGAGCCCGATTTTTTCCTTGCCGAGCAGGGTGCCGAAGGCCTTGGCGTCGTCGACGAATTTTCCGGTGCGGCCCGGAGAGGAGCCGCAGAAGACGCAGATTGTTTTGATTTCAGCCATGCAATCGATGTGGCCGCGGCAGGCCGCCGCGTCAAGGCCGCCTCAATGGTCGGTGGTCTGCTCGAAGCCGTTGCCGGTCCACCGATAGCGGAATACCCGCAGCCGCGTCCTGCCGCCGGTCACGCTGTCGTGATTGGCCTCGACCACGGTGCCGCGGACCGAAACCGGCTGCGTCAGATGCACGATGAGATAGGGCTTGGGCGCGCCGCTGTCTTCGGCGAATGTCACCGGCGCGTACTGGTTCGCGGCTGCATCCCAGCGGAACACGAGGAGCACGCCGCGCTGGCCTTGCGCCGAACTGCGGACGAAAATCTCGTCGATGCCGTCGCGGTCGATGTCGAGCGCGACCACGGGGCCGGAGTGGTTTCCCGCGCGCAGCGGCACCAGCGCATCGCCCACGCCATCGAAGACCTGCGGCTCGGCGCCGGCGACGGAAATCGTCAGCCGCACGCCGTTCTCGCCCTGCGCGGCCTCGATGGTGGCGGCGCCCAGCGGGGTTCGCGCGAGCGCCTGCTGGGCGGATGCGGAAGATACGGCCGCGAGCAGCATGAGCGCGGGCGAAAGCAAGGCGATAAAGCGCATGGGAAGACTCGAACTCTCCGGGAGGAATACCTAGATAACACCGGCCCTCGTGATACAGGGGGTAAATGCAGGAATTGCGACGATCCGCCCCGGTTCCGCCTGCCATGCTAGCATGCGCATCGCGGCCCGCCTGAGGGGCTCTCCCGCCGCCCATGGGATCGAGTATCCCGGCGAAAAAATCTGAGAGCGAAAAAAGCCAGAGAATGAAAGAAACCAATCCCGTCACCCGCCCAACGCTGCTCTCCACCATCATCGGGCTTTGGCCGCATATGTGGCCCTCGTCGCGGCCGGACCTGAAGCGGCGCGTCTTCGTCGCTTTCGCGCTCCTGCTGGTGGCGAAGCTCGCGACCGTCTCGATGCCCTTCACCTTCAAGTGGGCGACCGATGCGCTGGTTGCGGTGTCGGAGGGCAAGCCCGCTACGAGCGGAACCTGGATCGCGATTTTCTCTGCGCCGCTCGCGATGGTCGCGCTCTACGGGCTCGTGCGGATTTCGATGGCGCTGCTGACCCAGCTTCGCGACGGATTGTTCGCCAAGGTGGCGCTGCATGCGGTGCGGCGTCTCGCGCAGCTAACCTTCGACCACATGCACGCGCTTTCGCTGCGCTTCCATCTGGAGCGCAAGACCGGCGGGCTCACCCGCGTGCTCGAGCGCGGCCGCAACGGCATCGAAGAACTCGTGCGGCTCGTCGTGCTCCAGCTCGCGCCGACGATCATCGAGCTTGCGCTCGTCATCGGCATCATGCTGCTCGCCTTCGACTGGCGCTACGCCGCGATCGTGCTCATGACCATGCTGGTGTTCATGGCCTTCACCTATCGCGCGACCGAGTGGCGGATCAAAATCCGCAAGCAGATGAACGACTCGGACAACGATGCGACGGCGAAGGCCGTCGACAGCCTGTTGAACTTCGAGACGGTGAAATATTTCGGCGCCGAGAGGCGCGAGAGCGAGCGTTACGACCGCTCGATCGCGAAATACGAGAACGCGGGCGTGCAGACCTACACCTCGCTCGCGGTCCTGAACGCGGGGCAGGCCACGATCTTCACGCTCGGCCTGACCGTGATGATGGCGCTCTGCGTGTCCGACATTCAGGCCGGGCACCGCACGGTCGGCGATTTCGTCATGATCAACGCCATGCTGATCCAGCTTTATATTCCGCTGAACTTCATGGGCATGCTGTACCGGGAAATAAAGCAGGCGATCATCGACATCGAGCAGATGTTCGGAATTCTGAACCGTAATCCGGAAATCAAGGATTCTCCCGGCGCCAGACCGCTCGAAGTGCGCGAGGGCACGCTGCGCTTCGAGGACGTGCGCTTCAGCTACGACCCGGAGCGCGAGATTCTCAAAGGCATCTCGTTCGAGGTTCCGGCGGGCCACACCATCGCCGTGGTCGGCCCCTCGGGTGCCGGCAAGTCGACGATCTCGCGGCTGATCTATCGCTTCTACGATGTCGCGGGCGGCCGCATCACCATCGACGGGCAGGACATTCGCGATGTGCAGCAGGTCAGCCTGCGGTCCGCGATCGGCATGGTTCCGCAGGATACCGTGCTTTTCAACGACACCATTCGCTACAATATTCGCTATGGCCGCTGGGATGCGACCGACGCCGAAATCGACGCGGCGGCCCGGGATGCGCAGATCGACGATTTCATCCGTATTCTGCCGCAAGGCTACGAAACGGAAGTCGGCGAGCGCGGCCTGAAACTTTCCGGCGGCGAGAAGCAGCGCGTCGCCATCGCGCGCACGATCCTGAAAGGACCGCCGATCCTGCTGCTGGATGAGGCGACCTCGGCGCTCGACTCCTATACCGAGCGGGAAATTCAGGACGCGCTGGAGCGCGTTGCCAAAGGCCGCACCACGCTCGTGATCGCGCATCGCCTGTCCACTGTGATCAACGCGGACGAAATCATCGTGCTCGAGGCGGGAAATATCGTGGAGCGCGGCACGCATACGCAATTGCTCGCGAAGGGCGGACTTTATGCCGGGATGTGGAACCGCCAGCGCGAAGCCGACGCCGCGCGCGAAAAACTGCGCGAAGTCGCCGACGAACTCACGCCGCGCGAAAAACCGAACGCGGAGCCGCCGAAGGTCGAAGCCGCGGAATAGCTGCCGGGAAATTTACCAGGCGTAGCTGCCGGAGATCCGCCCGAGCGCCGCGCGCACGGAATCGAGATCCATCACGACCCGGTAAAGCTCGCGCAGCGTCTTGCCCTTCGCAGCCTGCTTCGCTTCCTGCAATTCTTCCGCGCTCGGCTCGCGACCGAGCAAGCGGTCGAACACAGCGAGAATGTCCTGTTCGGTTGCCGGATGGGCGAGGGCCGCCGGATTGAGTTCGGCGGTCAGCAACTCGACCATCAGTTCGGGCGAAATCAGCGGCGCGCGGGTCAGGAACGACTCCGCGAGCAGCTGCGCGAGCCGGTGATCGGGGTGAGAGCCGTCCTCGAGCGCCTTGCGGTAGCGGCTGAGCTGCACCGCCTTGTCGAAGGGATTGACCGGCGCTTCGAAGTGGGCGGCGAGTGCCGCTTCTTCTTCGGCCACGTAGTAGCGGTTCAGGCCGTCGAAAAATACGAAGCGGTACTTCTGGCCGAGCAGGAACGGCTCCCATCCGCCCCAGTTGGGCTCGGGCGAGGCGGGCATGGTCGCTTCGATGACCACCACGCGGGGGCGATAGCGCTCCCAGTCCGCGCCTTCGAGGACGTCCTTCTCGGCGCCTTCGACGTCGATTTTCAGGAAGTCGATCGTTTTGGGCTGATGCTGCCTGCACAGATCCGCAAGCGTCGTCACCGGCAACGTGAGCTCGTTCGACTGCTTGCCATAGGTTTCCGCCGCCGTGCGGGCGTTCTCGCCGATCATGGTGGAAAGGCCGTGGAAGTCGTCGACCAGGAAGAACTTGGCCTGTCCCGGCGCCGAGCCCACGAGCGTTTCCGCGCTGATGTCGCGCGGGCGCACGCTTCGGGAAAGCCGGGCGAGCGAGGGATTCGGCTCGACCGTGATGCCGCGCCAGCCCTTCAGGTAGAAAGCGAAGGAGACATTGTCGATCACCGGGTGCCCGGCGCCGACGTCGATATAGAAGCCGTCCGCGCGCTCGCGGAAGCAGCGCATCAGATAGACGTCTTCGAAATGCTGGGCGTAAGAGAGCATTCTTCCTCCGGTTCCGCCTGTTTCTATGCCACAGAATTGGCGGGAGGAAGGCGGAAAGGCAGGGCCGTTGACGGGGCAGCTATCGCTCTTTAGCAGTCCCGCGCGAGAGGAAGATTAGATGTCGATCATCGATTCCGTTCGAAAGCAGATGGCGCCGATCCATCCCGAGGGCTATCTGTTCATCGGGATTTTCGCGCTGGTTTCGCTGGTGCTCTTCGTGATCTGGCGGCCGCTTGGCTGGATCGGCGTCGTGCTGACGCTCTGGTGCGTCTATTTCTTCCGGGACCCGGTGCGGGTGTCGCCGGTCCGCGACGGGCTCGTGATCGCGCCCGCCGACGGCAAGATTTCGTCGGTGGCGCTGGCGGTGCCGCCGGCCGAACTCGGCCTCGGCTCGGAGTCGGTGCCGCGCGTATCCATCTTCATGAGCGTCTTCGACGTGCACGTGAACCGCAGCCCGGTTTCGGGCGAGGTCGAGCGGATCGTTTATCGGCCCGGCAAGTTCTTCAATGCCGACCTCGACAAGGCGAGCGAGCACAACGAGCGCAACGGCCTCGTGATCCGCACCCCCTCGGGCCGCTTCGGCGTCGTGCAGATCGCGGGCCTGGTCGCCCGCCGCATCGTCTGTTTCGTGAAGGAAGGCCAGCTCGTCTCAGCGGGCGAGCGGTTCGGCCTGATCCGCTTCGGCTCCCGCGTCGACGTGTACCTGCCTGCCGGCACGAAGCCGCTGGTGGCGGTCGGCCAGTATGCGCTGGGCGGCGAAACGGTGATAGCGGACCTCGCGGCTACGGCGGCCGAACCCGCCTTCCGCCCCGCGTAACCAAACCGGCAGACCGCCCTTCATTTGGCGGGTTTTCAGGCGTATTCTCATGCCTATGGACAGACTGTTTCCTTCTTTCGAGCCGGGCGACGAAAACCCGGGCAAGCGCTTCCGGAAAATTCCGATCCGCGCGCTGCTGCCGAACATGGTCACGTTGCTCGCGCTCTGCCTCGGGCTGACCGCGATACGCATGGCGATCGAAGGACGCATGGATCTTGCGGTGGCAGGGATCGTGCTAGCCGCGATCCTCGACGGCGTCGATGGCCGCCTCGCGCGCTACCTTCAGGCGCAGTCGCGTTTCGGCGCGGAACTGGATTCACTCGCCGACTTCATGAATTTCGGCTGCGCGCCCGCGCTGATCCTGTTCTTCTGGGGCCTCGGCCCGCTGAAGGCGCTGGGCTGGGTTGTGATGCTGGTGTTCGCGCTTTGCGCGGCGCTCCGGCTCGCGCGCTTCAACGTCATGCTCGACGATCCGAACCGCCCGGCCTTCGCCGGAAACTTCTTCGTCGGCATGCCCGCGCCCGCGGCCGCCGTGGTGCTGCTGCTGCCGGTCTATCTCGAAATGCTCGGCGTGCCGCGCTTCGCGATCAGCCCGGCGCTCTATCTGATCTTCGCGCTCGCCATCGCGCTCCTGATGGTTTCGAAGGTGCCGACCTGGTCCGGCAAGAAGATCAGCGCGCGCGTGCCGCGCGAATATGTGCTGCCGATCCTCGTCTTCGTCGTGCTGTTCGTGGCGCTGCTGCTCAGCTATCCGTGGCAGGTGCTGACGGTGGCGGTGCTGGCCTATCTCTGCACGATCCCGCTTGCCTTCATGCATTACCGCCGTCTGGAGAAGGCCCATGTGCATGCGTCGGGCGGACTCATGAACATGGAGTCCGAAAGCGAGCAGCGCCCCGATCGCCTGAACTGAGGCGACGGCCTTAGCGGCGCAGGTCCGAGAGCGCGCTCAGGCGCTCGGTCAGCGTCGATTGGGGAAAGCTCCTGCGGAGCAACTGCAAGGCCTCCGCGTCGGAGCGGGGCTTCAGCGTGGACAGCATCAGCCGCATGCGGACCACGAGCGGCGAGATGCCGTCCGGCACGATGGCCGGAGCGCCGTCGATGAATTGCAATTCGGAAAAGGTTGCCATGCCGCCTGGTCCCGGGCTGCGCGCGTCGTTCGCACTTGCGAGAAATGCTGAGCCCGAATTGTTAAACAACCCCTTACGCCTTAAGTTCCCGTATGGAACAAAAGATCGAAACGCCGGTACTTCTGGCGTAACCGCACCGATAGGCTAGGCTCGGTCGTTGCCAATCCGTCTGCCCACAAGCTATCCGTCCCACTCCCGCTTTTGCCCGTTGGGGAAGGGGCCGACGCGGGAAAAGGCGCCCACAGTGCGCTGCCGAGAAGAAACGTCCCTGCAGGGTGGAAATGTCTGAACAAGCGAGAGCCGATTCCGGCCGCCTCCACGGAGTGCTGCACAGCCTCGCTGTATGGTTCGCTTATGCCGGCGGGGCGGTGATCGCCGCCATCGGCGTCATGTCGGCGCTCCATATCATCGGCCTTTGGCTTTTCTCGTCTCCGATCCGTGGCGACTTCGAGCTTGTCGAATTCGGCATCGCCATCGCGGCGACGATGTTCCTGCCTTATTGCCAGGCGGTGCGCGGGCATATCATCGTCGACTTCTTCACGCAGAGCGCGTCGAAGCAGACGGTGGCCTGGCTCGATGCCATCGGCGCTTTCCTCATGGCGATCGTGCTGCTGCTGCTCGGCTGGCGCACCGGCTTCGCGATCTTCGACATGTATCGCAACGGCGAAACCACGACGCTCCGCGAATTGCCGATCTGGATCGCCTATGCCGCCATGACGCCGGGCCTGCTGCTCGGCGGGCTGATTGCACTCGCGCAGTCGCTCGGCGTGATGCCGGCGGTGGAAATGCCGAGCGAAAGCGAAATCAAGTGAGCAATATTCAGTTCGCCCTCGCGATCATCGCGGGAATGCTGGTGCTGATCGCGATGCGCGTTCCGATCGGCGGCGCCATGTTCATCGCCGGAGCGATCGGCTACTGGTACAAGGTCGGCGATATCGCGCTCCTGAACTACCTGAAGGGCCTGACCTGGGCGCGTTTCTCGACCTACGACCTTTCCGTCATTCCACTCTTTCTCCTGATGGGGCAGTTCGCGGCTTCCGCCGGGCTTTCGCGGCGCCTGTTCCGTGCCGCCAATTCGCTGATCGGTCATTATAAAGGCGGCGTCGCGCAGGCCGCCATTCTCGCCTGTGCTTCCTTCGGCGCGATCTGCGGCTCCTCCGTCGCGACCACGGCAACCATGAGCCAGGTCGCGCTGCCGGAAATGAAGCGCCTGAAATATTCCGATCGCCTCTCGACCGGCACGCTCGCCGTCGGCGGCACCATGGGAATTCTGATCCCGCCGTCGGTCGTTCTCATCATTTATGCGCTGTTGGCGGAGCAGAATATCGTCAAGCTGTTCGCCGCCGCGTTCATTCCCGGCATCATCGCGACGGTCGGTTATCTCGTCGTGCTCAGCCTCTATGTGCGCTTCGTGCCGGGACACGCTTCCGATCAGCCGCGCGCAAGCTGGGCGGATCGTCTGAGCGCGCTGTCCGACGCCGCGCCCATCGGCGTGATCTTCCTTCTGATGTTCGTCGGCATCTATGGCGGCTTCTTCACGGCGACGCAGGGCGCCGCGATCGGCACGGTCGCGACGCTCGTCGTCGCCTACATCATGAAATATCGCGCGGTGCGCCTGAACGACCCGGAGATCGGCGGCATCGGGCTGCGGGAGACGCTGCGCTGTTTCCTGCCGACGGCGCAGGCGAGCGCCATGATTTTCACGGTGCTCCTCGGTGCGGCAATGATGAATACCGCGCTCGCGGTCACGCAGGTGCCGAATGCGCTTGCGGAGTGGGTGGGCGGCTCCGGCATTCACCCGCTGGTCATCGTCGCGGGCTTTCTGGTCATGTTCGTCATTCTCGCCGCCGTGCTCGACGAACTTGCCCTGATGCTGCTGCTGCTGCCGATTCTGCTCCCCACCATTCTGGAGCTCGATCTGTTCGGCCTTACTGCCGAATACAAGGCGATTTGGTTCGGCATCCTGATGCTTACCGTTATCGAGATCGGCCTGATCGCGCCGCCCATCGGCCTGAATGTGTATGTCGTCGCGAACATCGCGCGCAACGTTCCGATCGGCGAAATATATCGCGGCATCATGCCGTTTCTTGCTTCCGATTTTCTGCGTGTAGTATTGTTGCTTCTGGTACCGCAGATCACGCTGGCCGGTGTATGGCTGTTCGAGTGGGCCGATGCTTTGCAGCGAGCCGCCCGATGACACTCACCGGAAAACACAAGAAGCATCTCGCGTTCCGCCGCCGCCCAAAGGCGGCGTAACAAGAAATAGTAGAGGGAGAAGAAAATGAAACTATTGAGTGGAATCTGCGCCGCGGCGATTGCCGTCGGTGCATTCGCCGCAAGCAGCGGCGAAGTCATGGCGCAACAGGTAACGCTGCGCGTCCATCAGTTTCTGCCGGCGCCGGCACCGGTGCCGCGTAACTTCATCGCTCCCTGGGCGAAGAAGATCGAGGAAGATTCGAAGGGTCAGATCAAGGTCGAGCTCTATCCTTCGATGCAGCTCGGCGGCACGCCGCCGCAGCTTTTCGATCAGGTGAAGGACGGCGTCGTCGACGTCATCTGGACGCTGCCGGGCTATACGCCGGGCCGCTTCCCGCGCACCGAAGCCTTTGAACTGCCCTTCATCGCCGGTAACGCCGAGCAGGCCAGCCAGGCCGCCTGGGATTACTACGAGAAGCATCTGAAAGACGAGTTCAAGGATGTGAAGGTGATCGCGGTCCATACCCACGGTCCCGGTCTCATCCACGCCAAGGGCAACGGCGTCCGCAAGCTCGAGGACATGAAAGGTCTTCGCGTTCGCGGTCCGTCGCGCGTCGTGAACCGCCTGATCGAAACGCTGGGCGCAACCCCGGTCGGTATGCCGGTTCCGGCGATGCCCGAAAATCTCTCGAAGGGCGTGATCGACGGCACCGTCGTGCCGTGGGAAGTCACGACCCCGCTGCGCGTGGCTGAACTCGTCAACACCCACACGGTCTTCGCCGGCAACCGCTCGCTGTACGTATCGTTCTTCGTGTTCGCGATGAACAAGGCGAAATACGACAGCCTGTCGCCGGAACTGAAGAAGGTCATCGACAACAACTCCGGCGCCGCGACTTCGCGTTGGGTTGGCAAGGTGATGGACGAGGGCGACGCGCCGGGTCTTGCCGCCGCGCAGAAGCGCAACAACACGATCGTCACGCTCGACGCCGCCGAAACCAAGCGCTGGAAGGATGCCGCCAGGCCGGTCATCGCCGCCTGGATCGCGGAAATGAAGGGCAAGGGCATCGACGGCGAAGCGCTCATCAAGGACGTCGAAGCGCTCATGGAAAAATACGCCGGCCCGGTGAAGTAAGTCTCGGCCTATTTGCAAAACCGGAAACCCGCCGCATGATCGCGGCGGGTTTTTCATTTTCCGGGTGATGATCGTGCGCATGAAGGACAAGATCGTGCTGATTACCGGCGCCGCCGGTACCATCGGCAATGCCGTCGCCGAAATGGTCGAGCGGGAAGGCGGCAGGGCGGTCCGCACGGATCTCGCTTCTCATCCGGGACAGGATCATGCGCTCGACGTGACTTCCGAGGAGAACTGGAAGTCGGTCGCCGGCGCCATTGCGAAGCAGCACGGCCGTCTCGACGGGCTCGTGAATTCCGCCGGCATCGCCTCGCTCGGCACCATCGAAAGCGAGGACTTCGCCGGGTACCGCAGGACCATGGCCGTCAACGTCGACGGCACTTATCTTGGCTGCAAGTATGCGATGCCGCTTCTGAAAATTCGCGGCGGCTCCATCGTCAATCTCTCGTCGGTTTCAGGGCTGGTGGCGGGACACAATCTTGCGTCGTACAATGCCTCGAAAGGCGCGGTTCGGCTGCTCAGCAAGTCGGTTGCGCTTTATGGCGCGCGGCTGAAACCCCCGGTACGGTCGAATTCCGTGCATCCCACCTTTGTCGAGGGTGCGATGGTCGAGGTCATGCTTGCCAATGTGAAGTCGCGGAAGACGGCCCGCGAGCGCATGACTGCCGATGTGCCACTCGCCCGCTTTGCCCAGCCCGAGGAGGTGGCGAACCTCGCGGTATTTCTGCTAAGCGATGAGAGCGCTTTCATTACCGGCGCGGAAATCCCGATCGATGGCGGGCTCACCGCACGCTGACCGGACAGACGAACAGGCGGATACCAACCGCCGCCCTTCTTGAGGAGAGAAATTCATGGCTGCCCAGATGCTCGACCCGAAAACTTTGACTGTGCTCGTCACCGGCGCCACATCCGGCTTCGGCGCGGCGACCGTGCGCCGCTTCGCGCAGGCCGGCGCGAAAGTGATCGGCACGGGCCGCCGTCAGGATCGTCTTGACGCGCTCAAGAAGGAGTTCGGCGCGAGCTGCCATACCCTGAATTTCGACGTCACCGACAACGCCGCGACCATCAAGGCGCTTGAATCGCTGCCCGCGGAGTTCAGGAACGTCAACGTGGTGGTCGCAAATGCCGGCGGCGCGATCGGGCTCGAGCCCGCGCACGAAGCCAAGATCGAAGACTGGGACCAGATGATCGCGATGAATGTGAACGGCCTCGTTTACACCATCCGCAATACGCTTCCCGGCATGGTCTCGCGCAACGAGGGGCATGTCGTCGTCATCAGTTCGGTCGCCGGCAACTACTCTTATCCGGGCGGCAACGTCTATGGCGCGACCAAGGCTTTCGTGACGCGCTTCGCCATGAACCTGCGCTCCGATCTTCTCGGTCACAACGTGCGCGTGACCTCGGTCGAGCCCGGCCTTGCCGAAACCGAATTTTCCGTGGTGCGCTTCAAGGGCGACAAGGCGAAGGCCGACGCCGTTTACAAGGGCGTGAAGCCGATGGTCGCCGACGACATCGCGGAGCAGATTTTCTTCGTCTGCACCATGCCGCGCCATGTCAACATCAACCGCATCGAGGCCATGGCCACCATGCAGGCCTGGGCGCCGTTCGCGATCAAGCGCGACGCCTGAGGCGAATGTTTCGCACGGAATAAAAAATGGCCGGGCTTGTCCCGGCCATTTCATTGGCGAACGGTCGCAGCGCTATTTCTTCGCCGATGGCGGTTGCGGCATCAGATCGTAAGGGTGCTTCCAGCCGGGCAGCGTCTTCAGACGCTCGCGCCAGGCGTGAACGTTCGGGAAGTCTTTCCCGATGTCGAAGCCATGTTCTTCGGCCGGATAGTAGATGTATCCGGCGACAGAGATGTCGGCGATGGTCGGTTTCGAGCCCACGAAGTAATCCTGCCTGGACAGATGCAGGTCGACAATTTTGAGGTTCGATAGCGTCCGGCCGCGCAGGAATTCGACCACCGCGGGATTGGCGCCCTGGGCCAGCGAATGCAGGAAGCGGTGCGTCGCCATGAAGTTCGTCACCTTATGGTTGTCGAACAGAATCCAGCGCAGCACTTCGAGCCGCTCGTCGTCGTTCTCGCCTTTGAATTTTCCGGAAAGTTCGGAAAGATAAGTTAGGATCACGCCCGACTGCGAGAGCTTCTTGTCCTTGTGGACGAGCACGGGGGCTTCGCCCATTTCGTTGACATTCGCGCGGAACTCCGGCGAGCGGGTTTCGCCGACGAAGAAATCGACCGCGACCGGCTCCCAGTCCGCGCCGATGAGATTGAGCATCAGCGCGGCTTTGTAGGAGTTGCCCGACTGCGCGAAGCAGTAAAGTTTGTATTCGGCCATGGGCGCTATTTCATCGTCGGAATGGAGAAGTCGGCGCCCGCCTTGGTGCCGCTCGGCCAGCGCGCAGTCACCGTCTTGGTCCGCGTGTAGAAGCGGATCGAATCCGGTCCGTGCTGGTTGAGGTCGCCGAAGCCGGAGCGTTTCCAGCCGCCGAAGGTGTGATAGGCGAGCGGCACCGGGATCGCGAAATTGATGCCGACCATGCCGACCTCGACCTTGCTTGCGAAGTCGCGCGCGGCGTCGCCGTCGCGGGTGAAGATCGAGACGCCGTTGCCGAACTCGTGGTCGCTGGCCATGCGCAGCGCCTCTTCGTAGTCGGCGGCGCGCGCGATCGCGAGCACCGGCCCGAAGATCTCCTCGCGGTAGATCGTCATGTCGGTCGTGACGTGGTCGAACAGGCAACCGCCCATGTAGAAGCCGTTCTCATAGCCCTGCATCTTGAAGCCGCGGCCGTCCACTTTCAGCTTCGCGCCTTCCTTGATGCCGATCTCGACGTAACCCTTCACCTTCTCCAGATGCGCCTTGGTGATCATCGGGCCGTAATCGGCGTCGGCCGAGGTCGAAGGGCCGATCTTCAGGCTCTCGACGCGCGGGATGAGCCGCGCGACGAGCTGGTCCGCGGTTTCCTTGCCGACCGGAACCGCAACCGAGATCGCCATGCAGCGCTCGCCCGCCGCGCCGTAACCCGCGCCGATCAGCGCATCCGCCGCCTTGTCCATGTCGGCG